>CAZCIM010000029.1:0-25009 GCA_964498895.1 uncultured Gemmatimonas sp.
GATCGAACTCGAAGGGACCGTGAGCGAAGTGCTGCCGAGCGCGACGTTCCGCGTACTGCTGTCGAACGGGCACGATGTGCTCGCCACGATGGCCGGCAAGATGCGGCGCTTCCGCATCCGAGTCCTCCAGGGCGATCGCGTGACGGTGGAAGTCTCGCCGTACGACCTGAGCCGCGGCCGCATCACGTTCCGTCACAAGAACTGAGCGCAGGCCACACAACGCAAACGGGGCGCGGATCCAGTGGATCCGCGCCCCGTTTCGTTCACCGTATCGCGACCGACGGCGAGTCCAGCGGCTTAGTGCGCCGCGGCCTCGGCCTTCGGCTTATCGGGCTTCTGGTACGTGGCCTTGTGGATCGAGAACACAGCCACGTTGGTGACGATCGCCAGCACGATGATGAAGGCCGCGAAGCCCCACCCGAGCTTGTTCGGATCGTACTCGGTCCCGCTGTTCGACATGCGCAACTCCACGTGAGGAGGTTCAGGAAGCCGAATGCTAACGGGGGGCGGGGCGTTCCCGCCAGCGGCGAGCGCGAGTCGCGGCGACCCGCGACGTCCGGAGCCGCTCAGCGCC
This sequence comes from uncultured Gemmatimonas sp., assembly GCA_964498895.1. GTDB lineage: Bacteria > Gemmatimonadota > Gemmatimonadetes > Gemmatimonadales > Gemmatimonadaceae > Pseudogemmatithrix. The sequence continues at coordinate 575 of CAZCIM010000029.1, forward strand.
GACGGAATCGCTCCAGCGCGCGACGATCCTGCTTCGTGGGACGCCCCGGCGCGGCTTCCATGGCGGGCGCGGCCTTCGTGAGTTGCCAGTGCAGCTTCTCGCGGGCCTCGCGTGACGCCGCGGTCTCCTCGTACAGGCGTTGGGCCTCAGGCGCGGGCCCGCGTCGCTCCGACGTGCCGCGCACGATTACGACGTGCTCATACGGGCCCAAGCGCAGCCGCACCTCGTCGCCGGGCTTCACGGCCTTGGCGGGCTTGGCACGGTCGCCGTTCACGTGCACCTTGCCACCGTCCACGGCGTCAGCCGCGAGCGACCGCGTCTTGAAGAAACGCGCCGCCCACAACCACTTGTCGATCCGGACCGGCTCGGTCCGCAGGGGAGCGTCGTCCGCATGCATGCTCGCAAGTTAATCGCCGTCGGGGCGACGCTCGCTGTGGTGGCCGCCTGTGGCGACCCCGAGGCGGAGCGAGCCGCCGAGGTGCAGGTGGCGCGGCAGGAAATGGCCGCGGCGGAGACCACGGCGCGCCAGGCCGCCGCACAGCCCAGTGATGGCAAGTGGACCGAGGCACACCTGATGGACCGCCTGCTGCGCGCGGGGGTGGCACCCCGGGCGAATCCGGATCCCGCGCCCGACGCCCCGTGGTTCCCCATGCCGGCGATTCGCATCCTCGCGGGCGGCGGGCAGGTCTATGCCTGGATCTTCCCCGACAGCAGCGCACGGCGCGCCGTCACCGACGGACTCGATACCCTGAGTGCCGCCCCGGCCGGCCGCAGCTCGCCGTTTCCGCCCCCGATGCGCTTCGTGACCAACAACAACCTCGCAGTCGTCATTACCGGCGGGCGGATTACGAACCACGACCGCATCGCCTTGGCTGTGCAAGCAGGGCTCCCGGTCATCCCCTGAGCCCGGCGGCCGGCGTCACGACCGCCCCCTTGGAAATCGTCCAGAGTTTTGGAACAATTCTCAAGGCCGACATTATTAGTCGAGATACCCTGCCATCCCTCTGTCTGTGATGACTGCGATCCCACGCGCCATCTGTCTCACGCAGCACGTTGCGTCCCGCCTCGGCATCGACGATCCGGGCGCGGCGTGGCGTGAAGACCTGCGTCGCCTGCACCTCCCCGAGGAGACGGCAGCCGACCTCGCCGAGAGCATCCTGGAAAGCGGTCGCCGCTGCGGCGTCGCCTTCCTGCGCCAGTCGTACGCGGCCGGTGAGTTCGTGGCGGCCATGCGCGGCGCGACGGCACCGATGGTGCTGGTCGCCGAGCATCCGTCGCAGGGTGTGCAGGCCGCGGTGGTGGACGACATTGACGGTGCGCAGCTCACGTGGCGTGTCGCGGGCCCGACGATGCTGGGCGAGCCGCAGCGCATCTCCGTGGACGAGGCCTTCGCGCAGCTGGCGGGGCAGAGCGGCGTGGTCGGTGCGCTGTTTCCCGCCAAGGTGCTGCCCGAGGCGGTGCTCGGCCCCAGCGCCGACGCGGCGGACCGCACGCCGATGCAACGGCTCTGGGAGCTGCTCGTGCTCGAGAAGGGCAACATCGGGTTGGTGTACGCGTACGCCACCTTGGTCGGCCTGTTCTCGCTCACGCTGCCGCTCGGCGTGCAGGCCATCATCGGCCTCGTGTCGGGCGGGCTGTTCCTGCAGCCGATCGTCATCCTCATCACCTTCGTGATCATCGGCACCGCGGCCACGGGTGTGCTGCAGGTGCTGCAGCTGGCGGCGGTGGAGCGCATCCAACAGCGCATCTTCGCGCGCATCGCGCTGGAGTTCTCCCTGCGCGTGCCGCGCGTGAGCGTGGAGCAGTGGCTCAAGGACGACCTGCCGGAGCGCATGAACCGCTTCTTCGAGGTCGTGTCCATCCAGAAGGCGCTGGGCAAGCTGCTCACCGGCGCGACCACCGCGCTGCTGCAGGTGCTCTTCGGTCTCGCCCTGCTCACGTTCTACCACTACTACTTCACGTTCTTCTGGCTGGGCATGGCGCTGGTGTTCTGGGCCGTGTTGCGCTGGACGTATCCGAAGGGGCTCGAGACGAGCCTCATGGAGAGCAAGTACAAGTACCGCGCCGTGCACTGGCTCGAGGAGCTGGCGCGCACGGTGGCGTCGTTCAAGGCCGCGGGCCGCGCGACGCCGGCGCTCGCGCGCATGGACGAGCATGTCACGGGCTACCTGAAGTACCGGCAGAAGCACTTCAAGGTGCTGGTGGCGCAGGCACTGTCCGCGGTGGGGCTCAAGGCGTTCATCACCGGCTCGCTGCTCATCCTCGGCAGCGCGCTCGTGATCAATGGTCAGATCACGCTGGGCCAGTTCGTCGCGGCGGAACTCGTCGTGGTCACCGTCCTCGCGGGCGTGGAGAAGCTGGTGGACTCGCTCGATGACTTCTACGACCTGCTCACGGCCGTCTACAAGCTGGGCGGCGTGACCGACTTGCCGCTCGAGCCCGTGGGTGGGCTCACGCTCTCGGACGAGGGCACGGGCATCGCCGTGAAGTTCACCGATGTGTCGTACACGTATCCCGCCGCCAACAAGCCGGCGCTTTCGGGCATCACGCTCGACGTGCCCGCCGGCGGCAAGGTGGCGGTCACCGGCTCCGATGGCGCGGGCAGTTCGACGATCCTCGGCATCGTCGCCGGTCTGTTGCCGCACTACGGTGGCGTGGTCCAGGTCGCGGGGCTCACGCTCCGCGATGTGGACCCGACGACCATGCGCGATCGTCTCGGGCTGGTGCTTGGCTCCAACGAGCTGTTCGAGGGCTCGGTGGAGGACAACGTCTCGCTCGGTCGCGCGGGCATCGGCGCGGCGGACGTGATGCGCGCGCTGGACATCGTCGGTGCGGGCGACGACGTACAGGCGCTGCCGCTGGGGCTGCGCACGCCGTTGCCGAGTGGTGGTCGCGGCCTGCCGTCCACGTTGCGCACGCGCATCCTGATCGCGCGGGCGATCGTCGCGCGGCCGCGCCTGCTCGTGCTCGACGAAGTGCTGGCCACCGTGGAGCCGGCGGCGCGCCACGATCTCATCCAGGTGCTTACGGGTCCGAAGGCGCCATGGACGCTGTTCATCGTGTCGCATGATCCGGAAGTGTTCGCGGCCGTGGATACGGTGCTCGTGCTCCGCGATGGCACGACGCACGCCGCCAAGCCGTGGAAGGAGCTGGCGAATGACATCTTCGTGCGTGAACTCGTCCCCTCCAGCCGGAGCGCGGCCTGATGGCGTCGGGTGCTGATCTCTTGGACCGCGGCAACCCGTCGCTGGAGAGCGTGCGCCTGCTGACGCGGCCCACGTCCCTGCGCACGCTCCTGCTCTGGGTGGGTGGCGTGGTGCTGGCCGTGATGATCGTCGCGTTCCTGCCTTGGCAGCAGAACGTCGCCGGGGCCGGCGAGGTCACGGCCTTGCAGCCAGCGGATCGTCCGCAGGAAGCCGTCGCGGCGATCGGCGGCCGCATCTCGGAGTGGTACGTGCAGGAAGGCGACTCCGTGAAGGTGGGCGACCCGATCGTCGCCTTGGCCGAGGTGAAGCAGGAGTACCTCGATCCGCTCACGCGCGACCGTCTCAGCCAACAGGTGGAAGCCAAGCGCCGCTCCGTCGAGGAGAAGCGCGCCAAGGCGCAGGCGCTGGCCGACCAGGCCATCGCGCTGGACTCGTTGCGCACACTGGCGCGCATCCGCGCCGACAATCGCATCCAGCAGATCACCGCGTCGCTGGCCGCGGCGCAGCTCGAGGATTCGATCGCGACGGTGCAGGCGGAGCGCATGCAGGAGCTCGAACGCAGCGGCCTCCGGTCGCGCGCGGAGCTCGAGACGGCGCGGCAGCGGCAACAACGCGCGTCGGCGCTCGCCATCGAGCAGCGCGCGGCGCTGCTCACCGCGCGCGCGGACCGCGCGGCCGTGGAGGCCGACTTCGCGGAGAAGATCGCGAAGGTGGAGAGCGACCGTCGCGCGACGCTCTCCGAAGTGGCGGACGGCATCGCGGAGATCGCCAAGCTCTCGACGAGCGAGGCGAACATCTCCGAGCGCCAGGATCTGTTGATCGTCCGCGCGCCGCGCGACGGCATCGTGGTGCGGGCGCTGCGCGCCGGCATCGGCGAAGTGGTAAAGGACGGCGAGGCCGTCGCGACCGTGCAGGCGGCCAATCCGGAGCTTGCCGTGGCGCTGCAGGTCAACGCGCGCGACGTGCCGCTGATCCGCGTCGGTGACGAAGTCCGCCTCGAGTTCGCCGGCTGGCCCGCCTTGCAGTTCAGCGGCTGGCCCAATGCCTCGCTGGGCACCTTCGGCGGCCGCGTGGCCGTCGTGGACCAAGTGGCGCTGCCAAATGGCTACTACCGCGTGCTCGTGGCGCCGGATCCGGCGCAGCCGGCGTGGCCGCGCGAGCTGCTGATGGGCTCGGGCGTGCGTGGTTGGGCGATGCTGCGCGAGGTGCGCGTGTGGTTCGAAGTGTGGCGCACGGTGAACGGCTTCCCGCCGGCCTTGCCGCAGTCGGGCACCACGCCGACGAGCGGTGGCAGCGGCTACACGGGCGCCAGCAAGGCGGCCGCGCCGTCGGCCACGAAGGCAGGCGGCCAGTGACGCGTCGCGTTCGGACCGCCGCGGCGCTGCTCGCAGCGTGCGCGGCGGTCATCGCGTGTCGCCCGCGCGCGCTCGGGGCACAGACGGCCGTCGTGTCGAACGCCGCTGCCGACCGTGTGGAGATTGGCCTCGAGGCCTTCCTCGCGCGCGTCATCACGAACCATCCCTTGGTGCGGCAAGCCGAGGCGGCGCGTCGCCAGACCGATGCGGAGCTCTTGGTGGCGCGCGGCGGCTTCGATCCCTACGTCAGCGCCATCTGGGACACCAAGCGCTTCAAGGGCATCGGCTATTACGACGAACTCGACGCACGCATCGTGCTGCCGACGCCCTGGGGCGTGGACTTCAATCTCGGCTGGGAGCGCGCGGCGGGTCAGATCATCAACCCCGAGCGTGCGACCCCCAGCGAGGGTTTGCTGTCGTTCGGCATCATGCTGCCGATTGGTCCGCGGGTGATCACTGACGAGCGGCGCACGGCGCTGCGGCAGGCGGAGATTGCGCAGGAGGCGGCGGACGCCGACCGGGACGCCGCGCTCGCGCGGGTGCTGCAGGGCGCCGCGCGTGACTGGGGGCTGTGGGCCGAGACGGAGCGCCGTGCGCAGATCACTGCCGACGGCGTGCGACTGGCGGAGTTCCGCTTGGCGGCACTGCGGCAGCGCATCACCACCGGCGATGCGGCGGCGATCGATTCGATCGAGGCCACCGCGGAGCTACGCGCGCGCGAAGTGCAGCGCCTCGACGCGCGGGCGTCGGCCGATGCGGCCCGCGTGGTGGCGGAGGCGTGGCTGTGGCGTGCCGACGGCACGCCGGATCGCCTGCCGACCGGCGCCGTCGCCGCGACGCGCGCCGAGCTCGGGGCGGAGGCGCTGCTGCGCGAACGCTTGGGTGGCGATGGCCTACGCTATCTCGTGGCGCGGCATCCGTTCGTGCAGGCCGCCACGGCGCGCTGGCGTCAAGCCGAGGCCGCGCGGCGGCTTGCGGCCGTGAACATCCTGCCCACCGCCAGCGTGGAGCTCAGCGGGCTCGCCGCTGGCGGTTCGCTCGGTGACGTGCAACTCCCGCAGCTCAGCGGCGAGGAGACGAAGTTCAGCGGTAATGTGCGGCTCCCGCTGTTCCCGCGCCGCGAAGTCGGTCGGCTGCGGTCGGCGGAGGAGCGCACCCGTGCGCTGCAGCAAGAGCGCGAGCGGGTGCGGCGCGATGTCGAAGTCGAGGCCCAGCGAGCGTTGATCGAACTCGTCACCGTGGACTCGCAGCTCGTGCGGCAGGAACAGCTAGTGGCCCTGCAGGAGCGACTGCTCGACGCCGAGCAACAGCGCTTCCAGGCGGGCGAGAGCACCTTGCTGATCGTGAACCTGCGCGAACGTACGCTGCTGGACGAGCGGCTGCGGCTGGCCGCGATGGTTGCGCGGCGCGCGCGTGCCCTCGGCACCCTCGCGGTGGCACTCGGAACCCCCCAGCTTGAAGCGGGTCAAACAGCCCAACGGGGCAGCCGCTAGGGCGCCTCGTCACTCCCCGCCACTCGTCTATGCGCCCGCTTCGCCTGCTCGTCGTCGCCGCCCTTGCCGTCCTGCCGCTGAGCCGCGTCGCGGCCCAAGGTGGCATTCCATTGACCCTCCAGCTCGGGCTGCCGCAGGGTGAGTTCGCCGAGAACGTCGCGGTGGCTGGCGGATTCGGCTTCGCCGGCATCTTCCCGTTGGCCTCGGAGTTCGGCCTGCGCGTCGGGCTCGACGTGCAGATCTACGGGAGCGACACGCGCCGCCGGCGCATCGATGGCGGGCTGCTCGGGCCGATCGCCGTGGACATCACGACGACCAACGCGATCGTCGGTGGCAGCGTGGGCGCACAGCTCGGGCTTCCGAGCGGCAGCCGGCCCAAGCCCTACATCGGCGGGATGATCGGCTTCTCGAACTTCAACACGAGCTCGCGCGCGACGAGCGACGAAACGACCGAGCCGTTCGCATCGAATACGAATCTCTCCGACAACGCGCTCTCGAAGCACGCGTTCGGCGGCATGTATTTCCCCGTGGCGAACGGCGCGGCCATGGTGGACCTCGGGGCGCGGTACACCTGGAACGGCGAGTCGGTCCGCTACCTGACGAAGGACGGCATCACCGAAGTGGGTGGCAACGTCGTGCTCTCGCCGGTCGAGAGTCGCGCTGACCTGCTCACCATCGTGCTCGGCGTCACGATTCGCTTCGGCGGCAATCGCTAGGGCTGCGCCATCGGCCGCCGGCGTTGCCGCCGGTCTCGCAGCTAGTCGTCGCTGTTCCACCGGCGGTCGCGCTTCACGTGCGACCGCCGCTTCTTTTCCTCGAGCCGCCGTTCCTTCTCCCCGCGGCTGGGCTTGGTGGCGCGTCGAACCTTCGGCACGACGAGGCCGCTGCGCACCAGCGCGGCCAGCCGGCTGATCGCCAAGGCGCGGTTCTGCGATTGACTGCGCGTGTCTGCGGCGACGACGCGGAGGTTGCCGCGCGCGTCGAGCTTGGTCGCGAGCCGGGTCTCGAGCCGCGCCCGTTCGTCGTCGGTCAGCGCGGCGGAGCTACGCGCGTTCCACACCACCTCGACGCGGGTCGAACTGGTGTTCACGTGCTGACCGCCGGGTCCGCCGGACTTGGTCGCCCGGACCGTCAGCTCCTGCGCCGGGATGCGGACGCGGGCGCTGACCTGGAGGCGGCCTTCGTCGTCCCAGAGGTCAGGGTTGGCCATGAGATGTATACACTATTGCAGATTGCCAGACTTTACGACAGCTTAAAGTCGTTGTGAAATGCAACACCGGGAGGGGTGCCTGAGGACCGAGCGCGGGAGGACAACTGAGCGAATGCTCGCGGTGCTCGACCCCCGCCGGCTGCTCAATGGGATATACGTCGGGCGACTGCTCGTGGCGAGTGCCAACTTCGCCTGGGCGGTGCTGTTCGCGCTCTTTGCCAGCCCGGTCAACACGGGCATCGCGGCCTCGGCCTTCGTGCTGGCCATGGCGCTCACGGCGGTCAGCTACATCCACACCGAGATCAACCGGAAGCGCCCCGGGCCCGCGTTCCTGTACGCGCAGTTCGTGCACGACCTGCTGCTCATCACGGTCGTCGTGCACCTCACCGGCGGCGGCGACTCGCAGTTCGCGGCCCTCTACATCTTGGTGAACGCCACCGCGGCGCTGTTGCTGCCGATCGGCAGCTCGCTCTTGCTCGCCATGCTGGGCAGCGTGCTGTACGTCGGCGATGCGTTCCTCGTGAGTGGCGGCGACCTCTCGGTGTCACTGCTGCTGCAACTGGTGGTGTTCGTGCTGGTCGTGGTCGGCACGGGGTACATCGCAGGGCGCTTGCAGGAAGCCGGGCAGGGTCGCGAACAGTTGCAGGCAGAACTCGCGAGCGCCCAGCTCCGCGCGGCGGATATCCTCGCCAATATCCGGGCGGCCATCATCACGGTGGACGATCTGGGTCGCCTGCTGTACGCGAATCCCGCCGCCTCCCGACTGCTCGGCGTGCCCTTCGAATCGGCGGCGGGTGCCGCCGTGCTCCCGCGGCTCCGCGAGGCGGCACCGCCGGTCGCGGAGGCGATCGACCTGAGTCTCCGCGAGCGGCGCAGTAACGCGCGCACGGAGGGCAGCCTGCTGCGTGAAGGCCGCCTGATCCCGATCGGCATCACCACCACGTCCGTCGCCGGCGACCTGCGCCCCGTCGGCGGCGCGACCACGGTGATCGTACAGGACATCTCCGACGAGAAGCGGCTGGAAGCGCTGCGGCTCCGTGCGCAGCGTCTCGAAGCCGTCGCCGAACTCAGCGCCTCGCTCGCGCATGAGATCAAGAACCCGCTGGCGAGCATTCGCTCCTCGGTCGAACAGCTCGCGCGCCGCGCCACGGCCAGCGACGACGAACGCACGCTCGGCGCGTTGATCACGCGCGAGTCGGACCGCCTGTCGCGGCTCCTCTCGGAGTTCCTCGATTTCGCGCGCGTGCAGGCGGCGCGGCGCGATCGCATCGATCTCCGCGACGTGCTGCGTTCCGCCGTCACGCTGGCGGGGACCCATCCCGACCGGCGCGGCGGCGTGACGATGCAGCTCGACCTCCCGGAGACGGCCGCCGCCGTGGACGGCGACGAGGACCTGCTGCACCGCGCGCTGTTCAACCTGGTGCTCAATGCCTGCCAAGCCGTCGGTGACGACGGGCACGTGCGCGTCGGCCTGCGACACATCGCGGCGGGCGACCAACCCAGCGGACTTCCGTTCCGCGGCGCGGCCTTCGCCATCGAGGTCCGCGACGACGGTCCCGGCATCGCGCCGGACATCCAAGACCGGCTCTTCGAGCCCTTCGCGACCACGAAGCCAGGGGGCAGCGGCCTCGGGCTCGCGGTCGTGCATCGCGCCATCGAGGCGCACCGCGGCGTCGTGCTCGTGGACAGCGACGCGTCGGGCACGCGATTCACCGTGTACCTCCCGACCGAGGCCGAGGCCTCGGGAGTCTCCTCATGACGGACAGCATCCGCCGCCCCACTGTGCTCGTCGTTGACGACGAGTCAGGCATCCTTCAGACCCTCGAGATCCTCCTGCGCGCCGAGGGCTTCGACGTCCATACGGCGCAGGGCGGCAAGGCAGCGCTGGAGCGCATCCCGACCCTGCGGCCGGATATCGTCATCTCCGACGTGCGCATGCCGGGCGTCGGTGGCGTCGAGGTCCTCAACGCCGCCCGCGAGCACGACGCGGAGGTGCCGGTGATCCTCATGACGGCGCAGGCCACGCTGCAGACGGCGATGCAGGCGGTCAACGCCGGCGCGTTCTACTACATCCAGAAGCCGTTCCGCAACGACGAGCTCCTGGCGATCCTGCGGCGCGCCGCCGAGCACCGCGCACTGCGGTTGGAGAACAAGTCGCTCAAGCGCGAGATCAAGCGCCGCGAGCGGCGCAGCGAGTCGGCGCCCGTGGGCGCGCATCCGGCGTGGATCGAAGCGCTCTCGCTGGCCGAGGCGGTGGCGCACACGGAGTCCACGGTGCTCATCACCGGCGAATCGGGCACGGGCAAGGAAGTGGTCGCGCGCTACATCCACGAGCTGTCGCCGCGGGTCGAGGCATCCTTCGCCTCCATCAACTGCGGCGCGTTGCCCGAAGGCCTGCTGGAGAGCGAGCTCTTCGGGCACGTGAAGGGTGCGTTCACCGGCGCGGTGAAGGACAAGGAAGGCCTGTTCACGGCGGCGGCCGGCGGCACCTTCTTCCTCGACGAGATCGGCGAGACCACGCCGGCCACGCAGGTGAAGTTGCTGCGCGTGCTGCAGCACCGTGAAGTGATTCCCGTCGGCGCCACGGAGCCGCAGCCGATCGACACTCGCATCATCGCGGCGACCAATCGCGACCTCGAGGAGGAGATCCGCCGCGGCGCCTTCCGCCGCGATCTCTTCTACCGGCTCAACGTCATCGCCATCCACCTCCCGCCGCTGCGCGAGCGCCGCGAGGACATCCCGCTGCTCGCGGATGCCTTCCTCCAGCGCGCCGCCGCAGTGCGCGGGGACGCTGCGCCGGCCAAGACGCTCAGTCCCGAGGCCGCCGAGGTGCTGCGGCAGTATGCGTGGCCCGGCAACGTGCGCGAGCTGGAGAACGCGCTCGAGCGCGCGGTGATCCTCACGCCGGGCCCGACCATCCACGTGGCCGCGCTGCCGGAGCGCATCACGGAACGGCGCAGCGAACCGTTGGTCGCCGAACGCGTGGCGACCAACCCGACGCTCGAGACGATCGAGCGGGCGTACATCAATTGGGTGCTGCAGAGCGAGCAGGGCAACAAGACCCGCGCCGCGGAAGTGCTGGGGATCGACCCCTCCACGCTGCACCGCAAGCTTGCGCGCTACGGAGTGGAGTCGTGAGCGCTGGCCTCGCCGGCCTGCGGGCCGCGCTGGACGGGCTCAGCGAACGCCGCGCGGCGGCGATCGCCGGGCTCGTCACGCTGGCGATCGGCCTGCTCACGATGACCTCCGATCTCATCGGCGTGTTCTTCGACGACGCGATCTACGTGCTCGTCGCGAAGGCGATGGCGGAGGGGCAGGGCTACGTGTATCCGCAGCTGCCCGGCACGCCGCCGGCGATCCACTATCCGCCGCTGTGGCCGGCGCTGATTGCCGTCGTCTGGAAGCTGGGGCCCGAGTTCCCGGCCAACGTCCCCCTGCTCAAGCTGCTGAATCCCGTCCTGCTCGCCCTCGCGGCCGTGGGCGGTACCATCGTCACGCGGCGAATGCTGCAGCTGCCGGCGTGGGTGGCGATGGGCATCGTCCTCGCCGCCACCAGCAGCGTGCCGATGCACGTGCTCACCAACGTGCTGCTCTCGGAGCCGGCTTTCATCGCGCTGTTGTTTCCCGCGCTGTGGCTGGCCGAGCGGACGCGGGCCGAGGGCGGCTGGCGGCTGGCGCTCGCCGCTGGGTTGCTCGGCGGCGCGCTGGTGCTCACGCGCACGATTGCCGGCGCATACGTCGTCGCCACGGGGCTGGCGCTGCTCTGGGACCGGCGCTGGCGCGAAACGCTGGTGTACGGCGCGGTCGTCGCGCTCTGCATTGCCCCGTGGCAGTACTTCGTGTGGAAGTACGCGGCAGGATTCCCCGATGAACTGCGCGGGTCGTATGGGCCGTACCTCGAATGGCTCGTGGAGGGTTATCGCGGCGGCGGGCTGCCGTTCCTGCGAGGCGTGGTGGCCAAGAACGCGGCGGACACCTGGCGCTTCGTGGGTGCGGTGGTCACGCCGAGCCTGCCAGGGACGGTGATCCGTCCGGCGGCCACAGTGCTCGCGTTGGCCGCGACGCTCGGGGGCGGCGCCGTGGCCCTGTGGCGCGGGCCCACGCGCATCCTCGCGCTGGGCACCGCTGGGTATCTCGCGATTGTCATTGTGTGGCCCTATCAGGTCGAGCGCTTCCTCTGGGCCGTCTGGCCGCTGTTGCTGCTGCTCGCGTTCGTCGGCGCCCGCGCGCTCGTGCACGCACTGCGCCGCGACGGGCGCCTGCGTGCGGCACAGGCCGCGTCTGCGCTGGCGCTGCTCCTCGCCGTTGGGCACAGCTTCTACAACATTCGCGGGCAGGCGCGCGGCTGGGCCGGTGGCGCCGCGCACGCGATGTCCGAGCGCCTCGAGGGCATCGTGCGCTACGTGAACGGTGATCCGCGCGTGCGCGGCGGCGTGCTCGCCACGGAGGCGGATCCCGTGGTCGCGCTCTACACTGGCGTGCAGACGGTGCCGGTGGAGATCCTCGCGGTCACGGACCACCTGCGGAAGAAGGCGCCCGACGAGCGTGCGCGCATCCTCGAAGCCATCGACCGCCGATTCGCGCCGTCCGCCTACGTGGTGATGCCCGAGAGCCCGTACCTCGAGGGCATGTTCCGCGCCCGCTTCGACCCCTCCCGCAACTTCACCGAGATCACGCCCCCCGGCGTGAACGTCCGTTCCTTCATCCTCGTCCGTCCATGAGCACTCCCACCCCCAGCGGCACCACGCGCATCCGCGGCCGTACGCCGCTCGCGGCCGACGAGCTCGTGCTCTCGGTCCTCATCCCCGTCTACAACGAGCGCAACACCATCCACACCATCCTCGACGCGGTGCACGCCGTGCCGGTGCGCAAGCAGGTGATCTGCGTGGATGACTGGTCCACCGACGGGACGCGCGAGGAACTGCAACGCCTGCATGCGGCCGGTCGCATCGACGTCCTCAAGCTGCACGAGCACAACAAGGGCAAGGGCGCGGCGATCCGCACGGCACTCGCGGCGAGCACGGGCAACGTGGTGATCGTCCAGGACGCGGACCTCGAGTACGACCCTGCCGACTGGCCCACGATGCTCGAGCCGATCATCGATGGCCGCGCCGATGCCGTGTTCGGCTCGCGCTTCCTCGGTGGCCCGCATCGCGTGCTCTACTTCTGGCACTCCGTCGGCAACTGGGTGCTCACGACGTTCAGCAACATGCTTACGAACCTGAACCTCACGGACATGGAGACCTGCTACAAGGCGATCCGTGGGGACGTCGCGCGCTCGCTCACGCTGACGTCGGACCGCTTCGGCTTCGAACCCGAGGTCACCGCACGGCTCGCGCAGCGCAAGGACGTGCGGATCTTCGAGGTGCCGATCTCCTACAGCGGCCGCACCTACGCCGAAGGCAAGAAGATCGGCTGGAAGGACGGCGTCGCCGCCATCTGGCACATCATCCGCTTCAATCTCCTCGCGTGACCGACGCCACTCCACGCTGGTGGGACCGGCATCCCGCATGGGCGGCGGCGCTGCTCGTCGCGCTCGTCGCCCTCGCGAGCTCCGCGACCGGCCTCGGCAACGGCTTCGCGTACGACGACATCTTCATCGTGCGCGACAATCCGGCGGTGAACACGCTGCGCGGGCCGCTCGCGTACTTCCAGGAATCGTACTGGGGGCCCGCGCGCGGACACGTGGCACTGTACCGCCCGCTGACGGTCTGGAGTTATGCACTGCAGTGGGCGGCCGGCGGTGGCGCGCCGTTCATCTTCCACGCGCTCAACGTGACGCTGTACGTGGGCACGAGCCTGCTCGTGCTCGCGCTGCTGCGCGCACTCGTGCCGGCCGGCGCCGCGTTGCTCGGCGCTGCGCTGTTCGCCGCGCATCCGGTGCACGTGGAGGCCGTGGCGAACGTGGTCGGCCAGGCGGAGCTCGGCGTGGCTCTGTTGCTGCTCGCGTCCGTGGCCCTGTACCTGCACGCGCGCCGGCGCGGCGACATCGGCATCGGCACCGGCGCGGCTATCGCTGCCTGCTATGTGACGTCGCTGTTCATCAAGGAGAACGGCATCGTGCTGCCGGCGCTGCTGCTCGCCACCGAGGCAGCGTTGCCGTGGACTGGCGTAAGCCGCAGCACCGACACGTGGCGACGCACGCGCCTGCTCGTGCTCACGCTCGGACTCATCGCCGCGCTGTATTTGCTGTGGCGCGGCACGGTGCTTGGGGCCCTCACCGGCGACGAGCCGTTCTGGGGCCTCCGATACCTGGGCGCGGGTGCGCGCGCCTTGGTGATGCTGGGGCTCGTGCCGGAACTCGCGCGGTTGTTGTTCTGGCCGGCGCGACTGTACGCCGACTACTCACCGCAGATGACGCCGCTGCATGCGGAGTGGTCGCTGGCGCATCTCCCCGGCCTCGCGCTGTTGGCGTTGGTCGCCGCTGCGGCGTGGTGGGCATGGCGCCGGCGCGAGGGACTGGTGCTGCTCGCCCTCGCATGGTTCGGCATCACGTACCTGCCGATCGCCAATCTGCTGTATCCGACCGGCGTGTTGATTGCCGAGCGCACGCTCTTCCTGCCAAGCCTCGCGGTGGTGTTCGCTGCGGCCCGCCTCGCGGCGACGGCGCCGACATGGCGCCGCGAACTGCGTAGCGCCGGCGCGGCGGTGGCGATTGGCGCGCTGCTGCTGGCCGTGGGCCGCAGCGCCACACGCAGCCCCACCTGGGCCGACAATCCCACGTTGTTCAGCGTGCTCGCGATCGAAGCGCCGAACAACTTCCGCGCACCCTTCGCCTTGGCCGAATTCAACGCCCTCGGCGGTCGGCCGCAGGTGGCGGACACGCTGTTCCGGCGGGCCTTGGCGCTGTATCCCGAGCATGTGCCGGCGCGCTTGTCCTACGGTCAGGTCCTGCAGATCCAGCGTCGCTGCACGGAGGCGTTGCCACTGTTCGAGTCCGCCATGCGCGACGACCCCGACAATCGCACCGCCGTGATCGGGACCGTCATCTGCTACTTGGACCTACAGCGCTTCGAGGACGCCCGGCGGCTCGCGCTCATCGGAAATGCGTCCGGCTGGGAGGAGCCCCGCCTGCGTGACCTCCGGATCGTTGCGGAGTCTGTGTTGGTGGCGATGGACACGGTGGATGCCCGGAATCGCTTTGCCAGGTCCGGCCGGCCGTTCGCCCGGACGGGGCTTCCGCTCCGGATCGAGGTCTACCGGGACGAGCAGGCCCGCCGGGAGCGCATGCAACGGCTCACGCGTTCTGCAAGCGATTCCAGGGGTGCCAGCCCGGACTCACTTCGTTAAGTCGTTTTGTAGCAATAGCTTGACTCCGCGCCACTTGCGTGGCCCGAGATTTGCGATGATGTTAGGCCGAGTCGTGTGCACACGGCCGCAGTGCTGGACCCTCACCCTCTCCGGAGAAGCATCGAATGCTGTCCAACAAGAAGGGCTTTACCCTGATCGAGCTCCTGATCGTCGTCGTGATCATCGGCATCCTGGCCGCGATCGCGATCCCGAAGTTCGCGAACACGAAGGAGAAGGCCTACATCGCCACCATGAAGGCGGACCTCCGCAACCTGGTGACGGCGCAGGAAGCCTACTTCGCCGACAACTCGGCCTACACGACCTCGCTGACGACCACGCAGTACCAGCCGTCGTCGGGCGTGACGGTTGTGGTGGGCGGCACGGGCGCCGGCACGTTCACGGCGACGGCCTCGTACCCGGGCGGCACGACGCGCACCTGCACGATCACGGTGGGCGCTGGCAACCGCGACGGCGAGCCGGTCTGCAACTAATCGCTCAGTCCTGAGCGTCGGACGCGGGTCGGAGCCTTGGGCTCCGACCCGCGTCTCGCGTTCGGGCCCTCGGCGCTCCCTCGTCTCGACTAGCTTTTCCTGCCTATGCCTCGCGTCGCGCTGGTCATCCCGGTCTTCAATGAAGTCGCGGTGCTTCCCGAGCTGTTTCGACGGGTGGCGGCCGTGCTCGACGCCGAGCCGGAGGTGGAGTGGATGGTGTGCCTCGTGGATGATGGTAGCCACGATGGTTCGGCTGCGCTGATTGCCGCGCAGGCCCAGCGGGACCGCCGGTTCCGCGGGCTGCAGCTCTCGCGCAACTTCGGGCACCAAGCCGCGCTCAGCGCGGGCTTGGCGGAGGCCCGCGACGCGGACGCCGTCGTCACCCTCGACGCCGACCTGCAGGACCCGCCGGAGGTGATCCCCGCGCTGCTGGAGCGGTGGCGCGCCGGCGCGGAGGTCGTGGTGGCGGTGCGGCGCTCACGGCAGGATCGCGGGTTGCGACGTGTGGGCTTCGAGCTGTTCCACCGCGTGTTCCAGCAGATGACGGATCAGCCGGTGGAGGCAAACACCGGCACCTTCGGGTTGCTGGCGCGGCCGGCGCTCGAGGCCTTCGAGCAGCTGCCCGAGCGGCATCGCTTCTTCCCGGGTCTGCGCGCGTGGGTGGGCTTCACGCGCGACACGGTCGTCTACGACCGCCAGGCGCGCGCCGCGGGCGAGCCCGCGCAGACCATGCGCCGTCTCGTGCGCTACGCGCTCGACGGCATCTTCTCGTTCTCGCGCTTGCCGCTCCGCCTGCTGACCTATAGCGGCATCGTGATCGCGCTCGGCGGATTCACGATCGGGGCGTTCTTCGCGCTGCGCCGCATCTTGGGCGTCGAGATTGCGCCCACGGGCTTCACGACGCTGGTTACGTTGGTGCTTTTCCTCGGCGGCATCCAGCTGATCGGCATCGGCGTCATCGGCGAATACCTCGGCCGCGTGTACGACGAGGTGAAGCGGCGCCCGCCGTACATCGTCAGGCGCCGGTTGGATTCGTAGCGCGTCGCCGCGCGACGAGCAACAAGCTCACGCCGAAGGGCATCGGCAGGCGCCAGAGCGCCATGCGGTGGAAGGTCGCCTGCAGGATCGCATTGAGTGGCGCGGCCGGCACGCGGTCCTCCGCGCGCGCCGCGCCGGCGGCCGGCGGGAACCAGCGCCGCAGGCGCCGCAGCAGCCACACCGCGGGATAGGCAAGCACGTTGGTGTAGTTCACGTGCAGGATCTCCCATGTGGACGCATCGCCGAACAGGCGGCGCAGCTGTGCGCGATCGTAGCGCCGTTCGTGATGCAGGACTTCGTCCCAGTCGGACCAGAGGCGCATGTCGGCCGGCACCGTCACCACGCAGAGACCACCGGGCGCGAGGACGCGGGCCATCTCGCGCAGCGCGCCGGCGTCGTCGCGGATGTGCTCGAGGACGTCGAGCGCGGTGAGGTACTGCACGGCGGCATCCGGCATGGGGATGCGGCCGTCATCGAGCACGTGTACCCGTGAGGCCGGGAATCGCGCCCGCAGCAGGGCCAGCGCTTCGGCGTGGTCATCCAGCACGTGCGTCTCGCAGTACGCGGCCATCTCGGCCGCAAAGCGCCCGGTGCCCGCACCGCAGTCGAGCAAGGCGTCGTCGCGCCGCGGCGGCTGCGTGCGCAGGATCCAATCGCGCACGGCGAGGCGCTTGCCGACATAATACCAATGGCGGCCTTCCACCCTTTCGAGATTTGCGTACTCGTCGCTATTCATCCGCTGCGCGCTCCGCCGTGTCCGCGTGAAAGGTAGCGCCGCGCCCCTCACCTCCTGCATCCGTGGCCCGACTTCGTTCGCCGCTCGTGGTAGGCATGCTCGCTGCGCTGCTCGTCCTGCTGCACGGCTGGTGGGCGTACAGCGCCACGCGCGAGATGAGCGCCACCTATGACGAGCCGCTGCACGTCACGGCCGGCGTGAGCTACTGGCGCTACGACGACTACCGCCTCCAGCCGGAGAATGGGAACCTGCCGCAGCGCATCGCCGCGCTCGGTGTGCTCGCGCGCGGGGATAGCGCGCCGCGCGTCGCGGGGCTCGAGGATGCGTGGCGGACCTCCGACGCGCCGCGGCTCGTGGACGCGTACTTCTACGACGCGGGCCGTGACCCGCAGGCAATCCTCGCGGGCGCGCGTCGTGCGGCGCTCGTATGGACGCTGCTCGCTGCCGTCCTCGTTTTCGGCTGGGCGCGCCACCTCTGGGGCGATGCCGGCGGTTTGTTCGCGCTCCTGCTGTATTCCGTGTCCACGACCACGCTCGCGCACGGGGCGCTGGCTACCTCGGACATGAGCGCGGCGGTGACATTTACCGCGGCCATCGCGGCGTGGTGGAGTTTCCTCGAGCGTCCGTCGCCGCGAGGTCTTTTGCTCAGCGCGGCGGTGACCAGCTTGGCGTTCCTCGCCAAGTTCTCGGCCGTGCTCTTGCCGATCGCCTTCGTCGCGACGCTCGCGTGGCGGCATGCGTGGTACGGCGCGCCGCTGCGCGTGGATGGCAGCTCGCGGCGCCCGCCGCAGGCGCTCGGCCTGTACGCCGTCGCGACGCTCGTGCACGTCGCCGCGGTATGGCTCGCCGTGTGGATGGCGTTCGGGTGGCGTTACAGCCCCATCGGCGACGACATGCCGGCCATGGCGCAGTACTATCGGCTCTGGTCGTTCACCTTGCCGCCGGATGGGCTGCTCCGCGCGGTGCTGGATCGCGCGCGCGAGTGGCAGCTGTTGCCGGAGGCGTACATCCATGGATTCTCGTACGTGCAGGCGGCGGCGCAGAATCGCGGCGCCTTCCTCAACGGCGAGTTCCGCAGCACGGGATGGTGGTGGTTCTTCCCCTACGCGTTCGTGGTGAAGTCCTCGCTGGCGGAGCTGGCGGTGTGGGGCAGCACGTTGGCCCTCGCGGCAACGGGCTGGTGGCGTCTCCGCGTGGGCGGACAACAGGCCGAATGGCGTGCGCGGCTCCGGCCGCTGCTGCCACTGCTGGTGTGGATTGCCGTGTACGTGGCGGTGTCCGTGACCAGTCGCCTCAACATCGGGCATCGCCATCTGCTGCCGATCTACCCGGCGCTGTTCGTGCTCGCGGGCGCGCTGGTCGGCTCCCAGGCGACGCGGCGCCGGCAGTTGGCGGCGGCGGGCCTCGCGCTGCTCGCCGTCGGTGAGAGTCTCCAGGCGCGCCCGTTCTACCTGGCCTCGTTCAACGCCTTGGCCGGCGGATCGGCGAATGGCTGGCGGCATCTCATCGATAGTTCGCTCGATTGGGGCCAGGAGGCACCGCGCACGGCGGCGTGGCTGCGCGCCAACGCCGCGCCCGATGAGCCCGTGTTCTATAGTCTGTTCGGTCTGCGCCGTGCCGCGCGTTATGGCATCGTCGGGACGGAGATCGCGCCGGAATACAGTTTGGGACCGCGGCCGTGGGCGGCATGGACGTCCGGGCTGTACGTGATCTCTGCGACGCAACTGCAAGACGTCTACAGCCCGGCGGCAGGGCCGTGGTCCGCGGCACGCGAGCGCGACTACCAATGGCTCGCCGCGCGCATGCGCGCGCAGCTCGAGGACGGCAGTCGCGCGCCGCTGATCGACCCCGCCGACGCTTGGGGCGAGAACCTGCAGACTCTCGAGCGCCTGCAGTTCGCGCGGCTCGTGAACTATCTGCGGTTGCGGACGCCAGACGCCGTCATCGGGCACAGCGTCTTTGTGCATCGCCTGAGCGCCGCCGACGTCGCAGCGCTGACGGGAGGCACCGAGGCCTACGTTGCGCTGCTCGACCGCTCCGCCGCAGGCGCGCGCAGGCCGTGATGACACCCGCATAACGCGGGTGCCGCGTCGCAGCGCGGCGCTTCGTAGGCTCGGGCCATGCGAACCCGGCCTGGCGTGTCACTCGTCGAAACACTCGTGGCCGCCGTGCTGCTCATGCTCGGCATCGGCGGTAGCCTGCACGCGCTCGCCACCAGCGCGCGCCTGCGCTCGGAGGCCGATGCGCGCGAGGCCCTCAGCCTGCTGTTGCTTGATCGCCTCGCGTGGTTCGAGGCGCTCGCCTGCGCTGGCGGTGACACCAGTGGCGTCACGCACGGCCTGCGCAACGGCATATCGAGCGACAGCAGCAACGCTGGTCCGCGGCTGCAGTGGCGAGTGCAGGCGGTGGGCACGGTGCGGGTGCTCACGTTAGATGGGGCGCGCCGCGCAACGCCGTCGGGTCCGCGCACGCGCATCCTCACGAGCCGCGCCTGTGAGTGACCCGCGACGGCGCCGCGATCGGCGCTGCGCACACCCGCTGCGCGCGCGCGCCGGGCACTCGTTGGCCGAGGCGCTGTGCGCGCTGGCGCTTGCGGGATTGCTGGCGGCGGCGTCGGGGCTCGCCCTGCTTGCGGCGCGTCGCGGACTCGAAGGCGCGGAGGACCGTGCACGTGGCGGTCGCGCCGAGCGTGAGGCGGTGTTCATCGTACGGCAGGCACTCGCCAGCGGTGGCGCCGTGCTCGCGCGTGGCGATACGGCCGTGGAGCTCGATCTCTTGCTCGGGGCGGGCGTGGCCTGCGACGTCGGGCCTCGCGAGTTGTGGCTTGCCGCGCCACGCGACGCGGGGCTCACGGCGATGCCCCAGCTTCCCACGCCGGATGACCTCGTCGCGGTGCGCGGCTGGACGCCGGAGACCGCCGACTGGTGGTACGGCACCCTCGACTCCGTTCAAATGCGCGCGAGCGCCGTGCGCTGTCCCGAGGCGGAGGGCTGGCGCGAGTCCGATGCCGCGGGCGCGCCGGGCGCACTCATTCGGCTCGTGCTCAGCGATACGCTTCCGGCGGCGCTCGACCGCGGCTCCGACGTGCGGCTCTACCGCCGCGGTCGCTTCGCGCTCTACCACGCAGGCCGGGGTGAGTGGTCCCTCGGGTGGCGCCGCTGTCATCCGTTCACCGAGGCCTGCGGTCCGATTCAACCCGTGGCCGGACCGCTGCAGACGCCCGGGGCCGGTGGATTTCGGATCCAGGCCGTCGGAACCCCGGCCCGCTGGCAGATCAGCGCGCGCGGGGTCGGGGGGCGCGGCGCCGCCACTGAGCTTCCATGGTGAGGGCGCGCCAGCGCTGCGGATCGGCGGGGCGTGATTGTCGCCGCTCGCCGCGGGGCATCGCGCTCCCGTTGGTGTTGCTCGTGCTGGTGGCGCTCGAGCTGCTCAGCGCCTTGGCGCTCACGGACGCGCTGCAGGCCGCCCGCGCGGCGAGTCTCGCGGAGGAGCAGGCCCGCGTCCAAGCGGCGGCACTCGCGGCTGTGGATTCGCTCGCCCATCCGCCCGATCTCGCCTGGCTCTGCGTGCAACCCCCGAGTCAGCCCGTCCAACGGCGGCTCCCAGCGACGAACGGCCTCCAGGTCACCTTGCGCTGGTGGTCGGTCGGGGACGGCGTGCTGCGCGTGGAGGTGGAGGCGACCGGGACGCAGGGCACGCGTCACCGCCGGCTGGGGTGGATGCGCAGCGACTCGGTGCCGACGGGCCCGGGGTGCCCTACCGCCACGCGACTTTTGCCCCTTGGACAGCCTTGGCTGGGGCCCCATCCGGAGGGGTGAAGAGACCCCGATACGCCCGCCCGTTGCCGGGCGGAGCGTTACCTTGCGGCACGGCCGCTCGTGTATTGTCGCAAAGCAGAAGGCCGTGTCGCATTGACCCTGAACGGGAGCGCCCGCAACTTAGGCGACCCCTGACATTTCGTCCCTGCTGGTCGCCGACGGGAATCCTATGGCGCTTTTCGGTCGCAAGAAGACAACGGTAGGCCTCGATATCGGATCCGGCCTCATCAAGGTCGCCGTGATCGACCATTCCAAGTCGCAGCCGGAGCTGGTGCGGGTGGCGGTTGCCCCGCTCCTCCAGGACGCGATCGTGGAAGGCGAGATCATGGACCCCGGCATCGTGTCCGACGCGATCACGGCTGCGCTGGCCGAGGCGGCCGTCACGACCAAGGACGTCGTGACGGCGGTCGGTGGCCGCGACGTCATCATCAAGAAGATCCAGATCGAGCGCGTGAAGGAGGCCCAGGCCCGCGAGCTGATGCGCT
Organism: uncultured Gemmatimonas sp.; assembly: GCA_964498895.1. Classification (GTDB taxonomy): domain Bacteria; phylum Gemmatimonadota; class Gemmatimonadetes; order Gemmatimonadales; family Gemmatimonadaceae; genus Pseudogemmatithrix. The sequence goes on from CAZCIM010000029.1 coordinate 21,697, forward strand.
GGGAGGCCGAGCAGCACGTGCCCTTCGATATGGAATCGGTGGAACTGGACTTCCAGATCCTCGATCCCGACGGCAGTGACCCGGAGATGAGCGTCCTGCTCGTTGCGGCCAAGCGCGAGCTGGTCGAGAGCAAGGTGCGCGTGCTCACCGATACCGGCCTCAACGCCGTGGCCGTGGACGTGGACGCGTTCGCGCTGCACAACGCCTTCGAGCTCAATCATCCGGATGCGATGACGGGCACGGTGGCGTTGGTGAACATCGGCCACGAAGTGACCAACGTGAACATCGTCGAGGACGGCGTCCCGGTGCTGACGCGCGACATCTCGACGGGCACGCGACGCATGCGTGAGGACCTCCAGCGAGACCGTGGGTTGGGCTCGGACGAATCCGATGCCTTGCTGCGCGGCTTCGACCGCTCCGAGCACTTGGACGCGGTGCTCGAGGCACGTGGCGAAGAGATTGCGGTGGGCATCGAACGCGCGGCGGCCTTCCTGGCGTCGTCATCGCGGGCCGGCGGGCAGGTGAGCAGCGTGTTCGTGTGTGGTGGCGGTGCCCGCGTCCCCGGGCTCGTCGAGGCCCTCGGCGACCGCCTGCGGCTTCCCGTGCAGGGTGCGAACCCCCTCGCCAACCTCGTGGTGCGTGACGGCGCGTTCGGATCGCTCGTCACCGACGAGGTGGCTTCCCTTTTGATGCTACCGCTGGGCCTGGCCCTGCGGAAGCTCGCGTGACGGACCGGACGAGCCGATGATCGAGATCAACCTCCTCCCAGGCGCGCGGAAGAAGAAGAGTGCGTCGAAGGGCGCGTCGCTGGACGTCCGCGCGCTCGTCGATTCGCTGCGCGACCGGTTCAAGGATCCCTGGCTGCTCGTCGCCGTCAGCGGCGTGGTGGTCGGCGGAGCCGTCGTAGGCTTGATGTGGTGGATGCAGTCGAACGCGACCGCCGCGCTCGCCGAGCGCGAGCGCGTGGCCACGCAGGATTCCACGCGATACGCCGCGGTGCTGGCGCAGCGCGCCGAGGCCGAGGCCCAGCGCGATTCCATCCTGCGGCAGATCGCGGTGATCTCCGCCATCGACGGCGATCGCTTCGTGTGGCCGCATATCCTCGACGAGATCGCGCGGGCGCTGCCGACGTACACCTGGCTGCGCACCGTGCAGCAGTCGAGCCAGATCGCGGCCCAGGCGCCGGAAGAGCTCGCCGCGGCCGGCCCGCCGCGCATCGCCATCCGCATCATGGCCTACACGGTGGACCTGCAGGCCGTGACGATTTACATGAAGAACCTCGAAGCGTCGCCGTTCCTCGAGAACATCGTGCTCACGAGTTCGGAATCCGCGACGGTGAACGGCAAGGACGTGCACCAGTTCCAGATCGACCTGCAGTACCAGACGCCGGATTCGACCGCGGTCCGTACGGTGCCCCTTTCGATCGCGGTGAGGTAATCGTATGGCCGGAATGCCAACCAACCAGCGCGACCAGCTGTTGCTCTTCGTGGGCATCCTGGGGATCATCGGCGCCGGTGCCTATTGGAACTGGGTGTACTCGCCCAAGGCCGAGGCGCTCACGGTGCAGGAGGAGCGGCTCGAGAAGCTCGACGCGTCGAATCAGCGCGCCAAGGCCATGCTGGCCCGTGGCACGGTGGAGCAGATGCGCGCCGAGGCGGCGACGCTGCGCGACAATCTCGACCTCATCCGCACGCTGATCCCGGCGGGCAACGAAGTGCCGGCGCTGCTGGACCAGATCCTCGGGGCCGCGCGCCGCGTCGGCCTCGAGCAGGACAGCTTCGTGCCGGGCAACGTGGTGCAGGGTGAGCTCTTCGATACCTACCGGTACCGGCTCTCGTTCAACGGCACGTACCACCAGATCGGCGAGATGCTGACGGCGATCGGGTCGCTGCGACGCATCATGGCGCCGATGAACGTGAACCTCACGCCGGCGCCGGCGGGCAGCTCGCGCCTGCGTGTGGCCGCGGGCGAGCAGATCCTGAACGCGACCTTCGATATCCAGACCTACGTCGTGCGCTCGGCGACCCCGACGGAAGGAGGCACGCAATGATGACGCGACGCACGGGCGCCTTGGCGCTCTTGGCCGTGGTCGTGGCGTTGCCGCTGATGGCGACGGCCCAGGGCCGCCGCGCCGGCGGATCCGGCGGCGGGGAGCCGGGCAAGATCAGCACCGACGCCCTCAAGCGCGACTCGTCGGGCAACGTGATCTTCAACCGCGAAGTCTTCAGCTATCCCAGCGGCGGGCGGCGCGATCCGTTCTCGTCGCTCATCGAGACCGGCGACATCCGGCCGATGCTCGCCGACCTCGAGATCGTCGCGATCACGCTCAGCACCAACGAGCGCATGTCGATCGCGACGCTGAAGGACAAGTCGTCGGACGAGATCTATCGTGTGCGCGTCGGCTCGGTGTTCGGGCGGATGCGGGTGGTGGCGATCCGCCAGCGCGAGGTCGTGGTGGCGATCGATGAATTCGGCAATACACGGCAGGAGACCCTGTCGATCAACGTTTCCGTTGGGGGAGGTAGGACGCCATGAGGCGCATTCAGCAGCTGGCCATGTTCACCGCCGGCGTACTCCTGTTCAGCGCGTCGGTCGCGCAGGCGGCGCCCGCGGCGCGGGCTGCGGCACGCGAGGTCGAGGCCGCGACGGTCACGGCGGTGGCGGTGGTGCCCGGTGCCGGTCGTGCCGACGTCGTGCTCTCCTTCGCGGGTGAGCTCGAGGTCACGCACTTCACGCTCGAGGGGCCGCATCGCATCGTCGTCGACCTCAAGGGCGCGACCTTGCAGGCGCGCACGCCGAGCTACGATCGCGTCGATCGCGCAGGCATCCGGAACGTGCGCCTCGGGCAGTTCGATAGCGACGTCGTGCGCCTGGTGCTCGACGTCGATGCGCCCCGGCAGTACGAGGTGACGCAGTCCGCCGGCGAGGTCCGCATCAGCGTGCGCGGCGCCGACAACTTCGCCCCGTGGTCGGTGGGCGCGGCCGCGACGCGCGCCGTGCCGACGGTCCCGGTGGCACCGGTGCCCGTGGCGCCGGTCCGCGAAGTCGCGACCAGCCCGGTGATCGAGGCGGTGCGCCCGGCCACGGCGCAGCAGCGTCCGGAGCAGCCGCGCATCACCATCACGATCGCCAACGAAAGCATCTACGACGTCATCGCGCACTTCGCGGCCTTCTCCGGCCGCACCTTCGTGACCGGCTCGGGCGTCACGGGCAACGTGCGCTTCACGGAAATCGTGAACCAGCCTTGGGACGTTGCGCTCAGCAAGGTGCTCGCGGCCAACGGCCTGCAGGCGGTCGAGGACTCGACGGGCAT
>CAZCIM010000030.1:0-24486 GCA_964498895.1 uncultured Gemmatimonas sp.
GCGCCGGCAACGGCACGCAGCGCTTCGCGCCGCTCAACAGCTGGCCGGACAACGGTAACCTCGACAAGGCCCGTCGCCTGCTGTGGCCGATCAAGCAGAAGTACGGCAAGAAGCTCTCGTGGGCCGACCTGATGATCCTCGCGGGCAACGTCGCACTGGAGTCCATGGGCTTCAAGACGTTTGGCTTCGCCGGCGGCCGCGCCGACATCTGGGAGCCCGAGCAGGACATTTACTGGGGCCCCGAAGCCGAGATGCTCGGCGACAAGCGCTACTCCGGTGACCGAGAGCTCGAGAACCCGCTCGCCGCGGTGCAGATGGGCCTCATCTACGTGAACCCCGAAGGCCCGAACGGCAAGCCGGATCCGCTGGCCTCGGCTCGCGACATCCGCGAGACCTTCCGGCGCATGGCGATGAACGACGAAGAGACCGTCGCGCTCGTGGCCGGTGGCCACACCTTCGGCAAGATGCACGGCGCGGGCGATCCGGCCCTCGTGGGTGCGGAGCCGGAAGGCGCCACGATGGAAGAGCAGGGCCTCGGCTGGCACAACAAGCTCGGCACGGGCAAGGGTGAGTTCACCACGACCTCGGGCCTCGAGGGCGCGTGGACGCCGACGCCGACCAAGTGGGACAACGAGTACTTCGAGACGCTCTTCAAGTGGGAGTGGGAGCTCGTGAAGTCGCCGGCCGGCGCGTGGATCTGGGAGCCCAAGGACAAGCAGGCCGCGCGCACCGTGCCCGACGCGCACGTGAAGGGCAAGTTCGTGCTGCCGGCGATGTCAACGGCCGACATCGCGATGCGCGAGGATCCGGCGTACCGCAAGATCTCCGAGCGCTTCCACAAGCACCCGGAGCAACTCGCCGACGCGTTCGCGCGCGCCTGGTTCAAGCTCACGCACCGCGACATGGGTCCGCGGGCGCGCTACCTCGGCAAGCTGGTGCCGAGCGAGGTGCTGACGTGGCAGGATCCGGTGCCGGCGGTGGATCACCCGCTGGTGGATGCCAAGGACATCGCGGCGCTGAAGGCCACGCTGCTGGGGAGCGGGCTCAGCGTCAGCGAGCTCGTGACGACCGCCTGGGCCTCGGCTTCGACGTTCCGCGGCAGCGACAAGCGCGGCGGCGCCAACGGTGCGCGCATCCGCCTCGCGCCGCAGAAGGACTGGGACGTGAACGAGCCGCGCCAGCTCGCGCGTGTGCTCGCCACGCTGGAGAAGGTGCAGGCTGAGTTCAACGCCGCGCAGAAGGGTGGCAAGAAGATCTCGCTGGCGGACCTGATCGTGCTCGGCGGCGTCGCCGCCATCGAGGAGGCCGCGCGCAAGGGCGGCCTGAACATCAGCGTGCCGTTCACGCCGGGCCGCACCGACGCCACGCAGGAGCAGACGGACGTCGAGAGCTTCGCCTGGCTGGAGCCGCAGGCCGATGGCTTCCGCAACTGGCAGAAGACGCGCTACAGCGTCAGCGCCGAGGAGATGCTGCTCGACAAGGCGCAGCTGCTCACGCTCACCGCGCCGGAGATGACCGCGCTCGTCGGCGGCCTGCGCGTGCTTGGCGCCAACCACGGTGGCAGCAAGCACGGCGTGTTCACGACGCGTCCCGAGACGCTCTCGAACGACTTCTTCGTGAACCTCCTCGACATGGGCGTGGAGTGGAAGTCCGTGTCCGAGGCGCAGGAGCTGTTCGAGGCCCGCGATCGCAAGACCGGCGCCGTGAAGTGGACCGGCACGCGTGCTGACCTCGTCTTCGGCTCGCACTCGCAGCTGCGCGCGCTGGCCGAGGCGTTCGCGGAGTCCGATGCGCAGGAGCGCTTCGCCAAGACCTTCGTGCAGGCGTGGACGAAGGTGATGGAGGCGGACCGCTTCGATATCGCGAAGTAGGCCGTCAGCTTCGGCGGCATGCGGGCGCGGGGCCAATGGCGGCCTCGCGCCCGATGTTCGTTACGGAGAGGAATTGCACCTGCGCCGGCTCCGTCGGTGCGAGCGTGATGCTCACGAGCAAGTCGCCGCGCGCGCAGCGCATCCGCCAGCGCCCACGTAGCGCATTCTCCACCACGAACGGCCCTTCGCTGCGGCACTCGCCGCCAGCATCGCGCACCAGCGCCGCCAGCTGCGCCTGCCGCCGCGGCGCGGATTCGTCACGGAACAGGTTCATGGCCGCGAGCGAGTCCGCCAGCGGCTGGGACCATTGCTGCACGAGTCGCGTCACCTGCGCGCGCCGCGTCTCAAGCACCGGCGCCGGTTGCAGGGCGCGCCGTTGCAGGCCGCCCGTCTCACGGAGCAGCGCGAAAGCTTGATCGGAAATTGGCGTCCACGGCGTGTAAGTGAGTGAGCCCAGTGCGATGATCCCGACACCCTCATCGGGCAGCCAGCGCATCAGCGAGCCGTAGCCGGGCAGGCCACCGGTGTGCGAGACGATCGTGCGAAAGTCGCAGTTCTCGTTCACGCGCAGTCCGTAGCCGTAGCCGCCTGCATTCGAGGCCAGCGACGCGCCGTTCACGAAGGTCGAGAGGCCGCTGTAGCGCTGGATCTGCTGCATCTCGCGGCGCGAGGCGCGCGAGAGCGGGCCTGCATCAGCACCATCGCGGGCCGGCCATGCGTCGAGCATGAACGCCACCCAGCGCGCGAGATCGGCGGGCGTCGTCAGCATGCCGCCCATCACGCCGAAGGCGCCGTCCGGCAGCGGTGGCTCGAGCCTCCACTGCTCGTCCTCCCAGCGGTATCCATACGCGAGCCGCTCGGCGGGCACGTCGCTGGATTCCAGATACGTGTGCCGCATGCCGAGCGGCAGCAGGATGCGCTCGCGCAGGTACTGCGCGTACGGTACACCCGCCACGTTGCGCACGATGCGCCCGAGGATCGCGAAGCCGTAATTTGAGTACTCGTAGGCCGTGCCCGGTGCGGTGGAGAAGGGAATGCCGCCGCGCATCATCGTGCTGAAGGCCTCCTCGGTGGCGTCCAATTGCTGGTCGCCCCAGGGATTGTCCTCGGGGAAGCCCGCCGAGTGCGTGAGCAGGTGGCGGATCGTGATGCGCGGCGCGTCGCTGCTCGCGTAGCGCAGTTCGCGCAATTCGGGCACGTAGCGCTCGGCGGGGTCGTCCAACGAGAGCTTGCCCGCGTCGCGCAGCTGAAGGATCGCCACCGCCGCGAAGCTCTTGCTCATCGAGGCGATGCGGAACACCGTCGCCGTATCCGTGGGCGCGCGGCGTTCGATGTGCCGTAGGCCGCCAGCGACCACGTGCTCGAGGCGCCCGTCCACGACGATGCCATACGCCCAGCCCGGCACCCGGCGCTGCTCCGCGAAGCGCTGGACCAGCGAATCGATGCGCGGGTAGGCCGACCGCAGCTTGGCCAGGCGTTCGGCATCGGTGAATCGCGCCGGCGGCGCGACGGAGCTCAGGGCATCAGGCCTGCCCTGAGCGACGACGGCCGCCGGAAGTCCGACGGCCGTCAGCAGTGCAACACGGAGGAGGCGCATGCCTCAATACTGGCGTCCGTTGCGTAGGTACGGCAACGTCCACTGCCGCCAGTCGCCGAATCGCGGCGCGCGGGCTGCGAGGGAAGCGTTCAGCTCCGCCGTCAGTGCCGCACCCTGTGCGGGATCGAGGCGTGCAGCCGCCGCGCGCAGCGCCGGCACGGCGTCATACGAGAGCCGCGCGTGGTACGCCACGTCGAACTCCTGCCCCGCCGCTGCGCGATTCACGTTGACCGCCACCACCCAGCGCTCGGGGTTCGCCAGGTTGAGCCCGCCCAGCCACAGTGCCGAGATCAGCAACACGCCGGGGGCGAAGCGCGCGCGATTGCCGCGCAGGATCGTCGCCGCGCACCACGCCAGCACCAAGCCAACCCATGTCAGGATGGCGAGGGCAAACACGCGGTCGGTGGTGAGTCCGAAGTAGCGCAGGTAGAGCGCCAGCCGCAGCAGCGCCGAGACGAGCATGGCGCCGGTCAGGGCGACGAGCAGCCCGCCGACGGCGGCAAAGCTTCGCCGCGCCGCGGCGTCGGCCCGCGCGAGGAGATCGTCGGTGACGAGCAGCGCGGCCAACACGATGCCTGCAACCACGACCAGTTCGAAGAACCCACGGCGCGCGTAGTCGGCCACCGTCACGCCCGCCGTGCTCGCCACGTACTCCGCGCCACCGAACATCGTGCGGACTTGCAGGCCGATCCACACAGTCAGCAGCAGTGTCAGCCCGCCCAGCGCCGGCAGGAAGCTGGCGAGCGGAAGGTCGAACACCCGGCGGAAGCGCTGGCCGTCCACGCCCATCGGGACCAGGGATCCGCGCAGCGCGCCCGCGGCGATCCAGGTGCTGGCCACCACGATGCCGATGTGCTCCCCGATCTGTGAGTCGAGGAAGAGGCCCGCACGATCGACGAATGCGGCGAACAATGGATCGGCCTCGCCGAGCAGCGACGCGACGAGCAGCAACACCGGAAACGCGACCAGCGCGCCGATGCCGAAGGGCTTGTAGTTGCGGCGCAGCGACTCGCCGAGCGTCTCCGCCTTGGCATCACGCAGTGCGAGTGTGGGCAGGCCGCCCGCCAGGCTCGCCGCTGCGCTGAGCCCGCCGAGCAGCGCGTCGCGCGGCTCGAGCGTCGCGAGCGGGCGCCCGTGCGCGCGCCACGCCACCACGAGCAGCGTCACCACCAAGGCGAAGCCGTTCAGGGCGAGGAGCATCGGCGCGTCGCGGAGCAACACCAGGAGCAGGAGCCCCGCCGCAACGGCAATCGACACCTGCCGGTCGCGACGCGCGTCGGTATCCACGGCTTCGCGGCCAAACCAGAGCGCGAGCGCGAGGCCGGTCCAGCCCCAGAGCGCGAGACCGAAGCGCGACTGATACGGCCGGAACAGGAAGTCAGCGAGCAGGCCGAGCCCGAGGGCGGCCGCGAGGAGCCGGCGAGCGAGTTGTGTGTTCATCGGGTCAGTGTCTCCGTGAGGCCGCCGAAGCGGCGGTCGCGCCGCGCGAAGTCGGCGAAGGCCGCGTCGAGGTGGTCAGAGGTCAGGTCGGGGAAGTTCACGTCGAGGAACGCGAGCTCGGCGTAGGCACATTCCCAGAGGAGGAAGTCGCTGAGCCGCCGCTCGCCGCCGGTGCGCAGCAGCAGGTCCACCGGTGGGAGGATCTCCGCGTCGCGCGCCACCGGTGCATGCTGGGGCTCACGGCGGAGCACCTCGCCGCCGCTGTTGGCCGCGAAGGCGCGTTGCAGTGCGGCGCGACTGGAGTAGTCCACCGCCACGCGCAGGTGCATGCGCGTCCCGCGCGCCGTGCGCGCCTCGGCCAGCTCCATCGCCGATACCAGCTCGTGTGGCAGGCGATCGCGGCGGCCGAAGATGCTGAGCCGGATGCCGTGGCGCCGCAGCGCGTCCACCTGGCGGTCGAGATGCGACGCGAAGAGATCGAACAGGAAGCCGACCTCCTCGCGCGGGCGCTTCCAGTTGTCGCTCGAGAACGCGTAGAGTGTGAGCTGCTGCACGCCGCGCTGGGCGCAGTGCGCCACGACTTCCTTCACCGTGTGTGCGCCGCGCACATGGCCCATCCAACGCGGGCGCCCGAGGCGCGCCGCCCAGCGGCCATTGCCGTCCATGATGATGGCGAGATGCCCCGGCACCGCCGCGTGTTCGCTCATGCGCCACCCACGCGCTTGATCAGCGCTTCCATGTGGGCCAGGTAGCGCTCCAGTGCCTTGCGGCCCGCGGCGGTGAGTCGGTACTCGGTGCGCGGGATGCGGCCGTCGAAGCCCTTCTTGCACGCGATGTAGCCGGCGTCCTCGAGCTTGCGCGCGTGCACCGACACATTGCCGTCCGATGCGTCGAGCATCGCCTTGAGGTCGTTGAACGTCAGCGACTCATGCACAGCCAGCGCACTCACGATCGCCAGCCGCAGGCGTTCGTGGATGACTTTGTCGAGTGCGATCGGGATGGAACTGTTGCCGTCTACGGCCGTCAACGAGGTACCCTCCTCGCGCGGGGCCTTGGCCCGCGCAGGAACTGCGGAGCCATCACGCTTAGCCACCGTGCCTCCGTGCGATGCGCAGGCCGAAGCCGACCTGCAGGCCCCCGAATCCGAGCGCCATCATCAGGTCGCCGTCGAGGGCAGGGATGAAGAGCGCGGCGGCGCCAAGGAGCATGAAGCCGAGTCCCATGAGGGGCACGGCGCGGATCGAGAAGGCGCCGGCGGTGGTGACGCCGAGGCCGAAGAGCAGCAACCAGAGTCCCGGCAGCACCCGCGCGGTGAGTCGGGGGTCGATGCCGGGGACGCTGAAGTCCACCAGCGCGAAGGTCAGCAGGGCGCCGACGAGCAGGGCGGGGAGCAAGCTGAGGAGGAACTTCCGCGCGGGCGCGTTGAGGACCGCGGCGGCGGTGGTTGCTTGGTCGGCGGCGGTACGCGTCGCACGCGCGCGCATCTTCCGCCACATCGTGACGCCGCCGACGGTCGCGGCGAGCGCGGCGGCGGCGAGCCACATCGCGAGCCAGCGTTCCGGCGTCGGCTGCCGGTTGGCGAGGAACGCCGCCACGAAGGCGATGGCCCCTGAGCCGACGAGTCCCCAACCGGGCACGTCGGTGAACGAGGCCGCGCCTTCCATCGTGCGACGGATGAAGGAGAGGTCTTGCAGGGCCTTGTCGTGCAGGGCCGGCGGGCGTGTGGTCATGGGCGTCGAAAGACGTGAACGTCAAGCACTTTGTAATACAAAGTGCAGCGACCGCCGCGGGTTGTCAACTGCTGCCCTGCGTTAGCGGTCGGGCGGGCTCGCGGGGCCGGCGGCCGCCGACGGCTGGGCGCCGGGGAGACGGTAGATCGAGACCACCGTGTCCCCGAAGTCCAAGCGCTTCGCGCCCGGCGGCAGCGAGTGCGTACGCTCGTGTTCGCAGACGAGCACCGGCGTGAAGCGCTTCGCAGCCCACGCCTCGATCACGCGGTCGAGCATGCGCGAGCCGTACGGCGGGTCCACGAATACGAGGTCGTAGGCGCCTTCGTCGAGCATCGCCGCGAAGGGCAGGGCATCCTTCTTGAACACGCGCGTGCGCTCGCGGAGCTTAAGCTTGATGATGTTCGACTTGAGCGCACTGAGCGACGTGGGTCGCGTTTCCACGAAGTCGCAGCGGCGCGCGCCCCGCGAGATCGCCTCGAGCCCGAGCGCGCCCGTCCCGGCGAAGAGATCGAGGCAGGACTTGCCCTCGAGTTCGCCCGCGAGCTGCTCCATCACCCCCGCCCGCACATGTTCCGCCGTCGGGCGGACGCGGAAGTCCGCCGGGGAGGTGAGGTCTCGGTTTGCGAACTTGCCGCCGACGATGCGCATGGGGGAAAGCTAGTGCCGCTGGCCGCGCCCCGGCGCCAGATTGCGGCGATGGCCGCCCGCGCACTTCCTGCCAACGTCGCCGACCTCGAGCAGCTGCTCGGGGAGATCGCGCGCAATCCGTCCGAGCCCTCCGGCGACTATCTCGCGCGGCTGGTCGGGCTGCTGCGGCCGGGACGCGTCGAGACGGCCGCCGAGGCCGCCGCACCGTTCGAGGGGCTGCTGGCCGTGCTCGACGAGCGCCCCGCGCTCGGCGCCGCGCTCTCGGCGCACCTGAAGAGCATCCTGCTCTCCCGCATGCATCGCACGCTGTACGCGGAGTCGGGCATCCTCGCCACGTCCGGATACTTCGCGGGCTTCTGGAGCCGACTGCTCGGGCGCTTACTGCCGCCGGCGGTGGATCCTGATTTCCTGCGCGACCTGGTGGCCGAGGTCTTCGATGAGCCGCACGACGGCGAATGGGTCGCGCTGATTCCGTACGAGACCTGGCAGCGACTGCATGATCGCCTCGGGGTGTACGGCGAGGACTTCGCCCCCGTGCGACGCCACATCCGCCAAGAGTTACTCGAGGCGCTTCGCATCGCCGCGCATCGGCTCGCCGCGCTGGGCATGGATCCTGCGCTCGTGCGCTACGCGCCGGCGCTGGCGCGCCATGAGTCGCCGTTCCTCGCGCAGAGCGATGAGGTGAAGGATCTCATCGCATTGCATGCCGGTGCCGCGGCCGCGCCTGCACACGACGGGCATCTCGAGATCCTGCTCGACCAGTGCAGCGCCTTCGTGGCCCAGATCCGCAAGAAGTCGCATGAGACCGGCGTCGGCGTGACGCTGGTGTTCGTGCTGGCGCGCATCGAGCAGCTGGTGGCCCGCATGAAGTTGCTGCGGCAACTCGCGATTCCCGACGCAAGCGCGACCGCCGAGACGACGCGGACGCGGGCGATTCAGTTCACCGCGACGCTCATCCGCGCCGAGAACCGCCGGAATCGTTTCGGCGAGGTGTTCGACGGCACCACGCAGTTGCTCGCGCGGCGCGTGACCGAGCACGCCAGCAAGAGCGGTGAGCACTACGTGACGGAGACGCGCGCCCAGTACCTGGCGATGTTCCGCGCCGCCGCTGGCGCCGGGCTCATCGTCGGCGTCATGGCGCTCAGCAAGATCCTCGTCGCCAAGCTCGGGCTGCCGGGCTTCTGGCAGGCGGTGGGATTCAGTCTCGTGTACGGGCTCGGCTTCGTCGTGGTGCACATCCTGCACCTCACGATCGCCACCAAGCAGCCGGCGATGACCGCCGCGACGATCGCGGCGGCGTTGGATGGCACGCCGGACAAGGACGCCCGCCTCGACCGCATCGCCACGCTTGCCGCGCAGGTGAGCCGCACGCAGTGGGTGAGCATCGCGGGCAACGTGCTCATCGGATTTCTCACCTCGCTGTCCATCGGGCTCGTCGCCGCCGTGTTTCTCGGGTGGGAGCCCGTCACGGTGGAGAAAGCCGAGCACCTGCTCCACGAACTGCATCCGTGGCACAGTCTCGCGCTGTTCCACGCGGCGATCGCCGGCGTGTACTTGTTCCTGAGTGGCTTGATCAGCGGCTACTACGACAATCAGTCGCTCTTCAACCGCGTGCCGGAGCGCATCCGGCGCGTGAAGTGGTTGCGCCGGTTCCTGGGCCAGGCGCGACTCGACCGCGTCGCGGTGTATGTGGAGCACAACCTTGGCGCGCTGGTCGGCAACTTCACGTTCGGTTGCATGCTCGGTGCTACGGGCACCGTGGGTGCGTTCTTCGGCTTGCCTGTGGACATCCGGCACGTCTCGTTTGCCGCGGCGAATCTCGCCTACGCGCTGCAGGCGCTGGACTTCCAGGTGGCGTGGCCGGTGATCGCCGCCAGCGCGGCCGGCGTCCTGTTGATCGGGCTGGTCAACCTTGTGGTGAGCTTCATCCTCGCGCTGCGCGTGGCGCTCAAGTCGCGGGGCATCGGGGCCGAGGAGACGGACGGGCTCACGCGCCGCGTGTACCAGCGCTTCCGTGCGGCACCGCGGGAGTTTGTGCTGCCGCCGCGGCGCTAGGTCGGCTTGTAAACCGCCATCGCCGCGGCCGCGGCGGCGAGCACTGGGAGGAGCAGCAACAACCCCTTGCCGCTCCCCGGCTTCCGATACGGCAGGGCCGCGACGACGGCAAACACCGTCCACAGCCCGAGCTTCATCCACAACCACAGCGGGAAGCCGCTCCCGTGCGCGAACCCGATGCGCGCGAGGAGGCCGAAGCCGCCGAGCAGGATCAGGAACACCCCGAATCCGTGCATGCCGATGAGCAGCTTGCGCGCGGCGTTCTCCGCCTTGGCGAGGCCGTTCAGCGCGTGCACGGTCATGCCGCCGAGCGCCACGAGGGTGAGGGCGATGCCGAGGATGTGGACGATCTTGTAGAACGAATACGGCAGCATCGCCTCGCCTGTGGGCTAGAAGAAGAACGCGAAGCGCCCGCCGCTCGAGCCGAGCGAGCTGAAGCGCTGGTTCACGATCGTGTTGTAGATCGAGCCGAAGGTGTAGCGCACGCCGATGTTCGTCGTGATGCGGAAGCCCGTCTGCAGCGCCTGGCGCTGGAGGAGGATTTCCTCTTCGGTGTTGCCGGCGACCGGGAGATAGATCTGGTCGCGCACGCGGGCGGCCGAGCCGTTGATGTTGAGCGAGAAGCCGCGGCCGAGGCGCAGGTCGGCGTTCGTCGTGAAGGTGAGCGCGTGACGATCGAAGTCGTGCAGGTAGTTGAGCCAGTCGAGCGACACGTTCAGCGTGCCCCACTGCTGGCGCGATACCAGCGACGCCGTGAGCTGCTGCGAGAAGCGCAGCTCAGAGGTCTCGCCGAACACTGTCTCACGCTGGTAATCGTAGTAGTTGGGCCCGATGTTGTAGAGCAGCGTCAGTTGGCGGCGCGTCTGCTCCGTCCACGGGTAGAAGTTGTATTCGACGGCCGGCTGGAAGCGGATCGCAGCGTCCTGGTTCAGGAAGTCCGAGTAGCCGGCGCCGATCTTCATGCCCGCCGACCAGTGGTCGGACAGCGAGCGCACGATGAGCGAGTTGAAGTTGTAGGTGCGCTGCTCGTTGGTGACCGTGAATCCCGGGGTCGAGGCCGTCGCGGGAATCTTGAACTTCGCCTCGTTGATGTTGCCGCTGGCCGAGAAGTTGAGCTTCCACTCCGCCGTGCTGCGATTCGCCGAAAGCGAAACGGAGCCGTTGATCTGCTGCTGCCGGTCCTCGGCGCGCACGAAGGTGCTGAAGTTCGTGGTGTAGGTCCAGAGATTCCAGGGGTCCTTCAGGTTCTGCGCGCCCACCTGCTGCTGGCGCTGCTGGCCGAACGGCGCGGCGTAGGCCACCTGCACGCGCGCCGCAATCGGCGAGCGGGCCACGTAGCGGGTGAGGCCCAGCTTGAAGACGCGCGCGAGCTCGCGGCGGATGCGGTCGTCGGCGTCGTTGGGGAGGGTGTTGAGCGTCAGCGTGTCGCTCATGCCCTCGAACTTGTTGCGGCCGATGAACGTGATGGTGTACTCGATGCCGCCGCCGCCATTCGTAAGGCCCTGCGCGAGGATCTGCACGTCGGCATCGAAGCGGTCGCGCATCCAGTTCACGAAGTTGATCTCCGTGACGAGGAAGTCGCGGTCGCAGCCGCGGGCGCGGCCCTGGCAGTCGAGGAAGACGCGGATGGCCTGTGACTGCAGCGTCGTGGAGTCGGGGCCGGCGGGCGGCTGGCCGGATACGCCTGCCGGTGGGCCACCCATCGGGCGGGTCGGCTGCTGCGCCGCGACGTCAGCGGCGGCCGTCGCGAGCAGGGCCATGGCGGAGGCGAACACACGAGCGACGAGGCGCAGCGCACGGGGCGAGGCGCTACGGATGTCGGAAGTCATTGTTGGGGGTGCGGCTGAGGGAAAGACCACGAGGTGGGACCCACAGCCGAGCTAAACGCAGGTCGCGGCGTGAATGTTGCCGCGTGAACCAATGGCTATGACCTTGTTCAGCTTTGGCTCAGACGGGCTACGGCGCGGCGGGCCCTCGCGTCGCGGCGAGCCCCTGACCGTACGCCGTGAGCGCCTCGATGATCGTAGGCATGTGGCGGTTCGCTTCGCCGTAGAGCGAGGTATTCGAGATCACGACGATACCGACCCGCCCATTGGCGTCCGTCAGCATCTCGGCCGCTACGCCGAGGTCGTTGCCGCCGTGGCCCATGCGTCGCCCGCTGAACTTGGTGCGCCAGAACAGTCCCGAGTTCCCGTCCGCGAGCTCGACGTCCGCCGGCTTGCTCCCGGCCGTCCATTGGAAGCGACGCATCTCCGCCACCGCCGCGCTATCCGCGACTCGGACGCCATCCACGCTGCCAAAGCCGAGCAGCATGGCGAAGTACTTGGCGAGGTCCTCCACGGACAACTGCAGCCCGCCGTCAGGGTAGGACGCGAGCGCGTAGGGTTCGACGCGTGTGGTCCCACTGCTGTCCTGCGCGTAGAGCTGTGAGTGGAGCGCACCAGCATCGTCCGACCACCGCCAGCTCGCGGAACGCAGTCTGAGGGGCGCGAAGATCACGCGGGCCGTATGCGCCTCGAACGGTTCGCCGGCTGCGCGCTCTACGATGTACGCCGCGAGCGTTGCGCCGAGGTTCGAGTAGTCGCGGGAGGTGCCGGGAGCGACCGGCAGGAAGTTCTCGGGGCGGTACGCCGCGCCACCCTCCACGAGATACGATCGCAGCAGTTCCTCCAGCGATGGACGCGGTGCACGGAGCGGCTGGTAGAGACCGGCGTAGAAGTCGCGCCGATCCGTGATGCTCGAGGTATGCGTCGCCAGCTGCCGCAGCGTGATGCGCGCGCTGGGCTGATGCGGATTCCTCACGTGGAACGGCAGGTAGACGTTGATGTCTGCGTCGAGGTCAAGTATCCCCGCGCGCACGAGGCGCATCATGGTCAGACCGATGGCCGTCTTGGACACCGACGCGACGTTCATCACCGTCTGCGGCGTGAGCGGTCGGGCCGTTTCGCGGTCGGCCATCCCGTAGCTGCGCGTCCAGACGACGCGGCCGTCCACGATCACCGCCGTCGAGAGACCGACGATGCCGGCGTCGGCGACGGCCGCGGCTAGGGTGCTGTCGAGCGTACGGGCTGCGGGCGTCGTCAGCGCAGTCTCTGGTCCTGCCGAGACGCGCTCGCACGCAATCAGGGTCAGCGCCGAGAGGGCTGCGAGGAGCAGACGCATGCCAGGAGTACGCGCTCCAGTGGCGAATGTTTCGCCCTGCGCGGCTGCCGCAGCCGTCAGCGCCATAACATCAGCGGCAGCAATCCTGCGGCCGCCAGTGTCACACACCACTGCAGCAGCCCCGTGAGCGCGAGCGTGTCGGCAACGACGCGTCCGCGTCGGGCCCCGTGCTGGAACCGACTCCGCAGCGCGAGCAGCGCGCTGAACGGGAGCAGGCCCGTGAGCAGGGCCATCGTCACGTTCGCCACGGTGGGGTCGCCGATCGAGAGCGCCGGCTGCCGGAGATACAGGAGGCCGCACAGCGGCAGCAGCCAGAGCAGCGCCGCCACCCATCGCAGTGGCTCGGCACCCAGCGTGCCGCGCTGGAGCGCGAGCGCGCTGCGCAGGCCGCCGATCAGCATGACGTAGAGCAGGCCGAGCAGGCCAAAGGCGGCACCGAGCCAGCGCAACATCACAGTCATCGGCGCGACGCGGGCGTACGTGCGCAAGCCATCGCTCACGATCGGCCGGCCCTCTGCGTCGTGGGTGAGCACATGCGTCGGGCCGCGGCGCTCGACGAGCCGAAAGAGACGGCCGCCCGCGGGCTCCAGTGTCCGCGCGGTCCCCGGCGTCGGATGCAGCGTGAGCGCGCGGCCGTCCCACGCGATGCGCGTCACGCCGCCAATCGCGTCGAGATACGCGAACTGTTCGAATCGGTTCGGCGTGATCACATACCACCCATTCCAAGCGGCCGGGTCTACTGCGGGGGAAGCGGGACCCACACTTGGCACGGGCGGAACGTGCAGCGCATCGGCAAACAGTGAGTCCACGCGGTCGAAGTTCGCCGTCTCGGGATCCGAGTTGTACGACGCGAAGAACGCACGCTGCTGCTCAGGATACGTGCAGAGAATCGCGCGGAACGTGCCGATGTTGCCGAGGTGGCACTTGCCGCTGATGCCCCAACGCTCGCGGCGCATGAGGCCCAAGGCGTAGCCGTTGCCGAGCCCCGCCTCTGCGGCTTCGGTGTGGGCGGGCACGCCCATCGCGCGGAGCAGCGTCGAGTCCACGAGCGGACGACCGTGGACCATGCCGTCACCCATGAGGAAGCGCGCGAAGCGCGCCATGTCGGCCGGGGTGGTGGTGAACTGCGTCGCGGGGCGCACCGGGATCGCATAGGCGTCCTGCGGGACGGCGTCGTCGAAGTGGCCCATCGCCAGCGTGGCGTCGGCGTTGCGGCCGCCCTGCGACACGAATGTGAACGTGCTCTGCGTCATGCCCAGTGGGGCGAGCAGCTCGGCGTCGAGCCACGCTTCGTAGCGCACGCCGGTGACCTGCTCGATGAGCATGCCGAGCAGCAAGTAGCTCGTGTTCGAGTACGAGAAGCGTGCGCCGGGCCGCGCGCGGACGCGCAACACTGGATCGCGGCCCAGCGCGGCGACCAGCGGCGCGTCGGGGTCGCCGCGGGCGGTGAATACCTGTCGCATGCGCGCGTCGTCGAGGCCGCCGCTGTGGTCGAGGAGATGTCGGACGCGCAGCGGCGCATCTGCGGCCCATGGATTCTCGATGCGCAGCGCGGGCAGCAGCGAGTCCACGCGCGCGTCGAGCGCGATGCGTCCATCGGTCACGAGCACGAGCACGCCGGTGGCGAGCAGCGACTTGGTGACCGAGCCCACGTGCACGCGGTCCGTGGGCGAGAGGCGCGTGCCGCGGGACGCGTCGCGCAGGCCCGCGGCGCCGAGCGTCACGCTGTCGGGCGTGACCAAGGCCCACGAGACGCCGACGAGTCCCTCCGCGGCGAGGGCGCGCTCGACGCGGGTGGGCAGCGCATCGGGCGCCTGCGCCGCGAGTCCCGCAGCGGCGCTACACGCCAGCAACGAGCACGGCAGCAGCACTCGCAGCGGGCCGCGCGCCAGCACTCGCAGCGGGCGAGGCGCTAGCATCAGGTGCCCGCCTCTGCGGGTGCCAGCCGCACAACGAACGCCGTGGCCTGCTTCTCCCACGTCAGCGTCAGCGCGCTGCGCTCGCAGAGGCGCGCGCTGATACTCAATCCAAGTCCGTGTCCCGGACGATCCGCGCGTCGGACGGATGCGCGGGCGCTCGCGAGCTCCGCGGCGGCAGTCGGCGATGCGACCGCCTCGTCCGGGTCCGTGGGGTTGGCCACCCACAGCACACGGCCCTCGCTCCATACGCGCAGCGCGCCAGGCGCCGCGTAGTGGCAGGCATTGCCGAGGAGGTTGCCGAGCACGATGAACAGCGCGGGGCGATCGATCGGAAGCGTGAAGTCGGCGGCAAGCTCCAAGGTCGGCACGAGTGCGCGCTCGCGGAGCGGCTCCTCCAACTCGACGATCGCCTCCTCGAGGACTGGGCGTACGAGGATGGGCGCCGGACGCTCCTCGCGCGGTCCCCCGGTCCGGCGCTCGCGCGCGAGCTCGAGCAGACTGCGCATGGTCCACTCGAGGCGATCGCAGGCGCCGCAGATGCGTTGCAGCCCGCGGCGGGCCTCATCGGGCAGCGCGGTGTCGGCGGCGAGCCGTGCGGCCGTGGAGCGCACGACGGAGAGCGGGTTACGCAGTTCGTGGCTGACGTCGCGCGTGAACGCCCGTTCGCGGGCGACGAATCCCGCCACACGGCGCTGCAGATCGTCGAAGGCGGCCACGACGGTCGCGATCTCCGCGTCGCGGGCGTCTACGGCGAGCGCGGCGGTGGCGTGGGCGGGATCGGCTGCCCGCAGCGAGTGCGCGAACTGCGACAGCGGGCGTGCGATGCGCCGCGCGAGCCAGGCGGCGAGCAGCAACGCGAGCGCGAAGATGCCCAACCCCACCGTCGCCCAGAGGCGCAGCATCTCGTCGCGGTTCGGGCGCAGGACCAACTGTCGCTCCACTTCCGCGACGAGCCACGCATCGGGCGTCGCACGCGCTGCGCTGCCCGCGGGTAAGGGCATGGCCTGCAAGGGGCGGACGTGATAATGCCGACCTTCCGTGCCGCGGAACTCTCGGCGCCTCGGTTCCGCGAGCAGGGCCGCGCGCAGGTCGTCTGGGAGCGAGGCGGGGCCATCGTGGAGACTCATCCACGTGTAGTGGGGCGTCGGCCACGCGCCAGACGCGCGTCGCGCGGCCTCGAGTGTCGTCGCCTCTTCGCGCAACAGCACGTCGAAGAACTCGTCCTCGGTGCCATAGAGCAACACGGCGGCCGCAAATCCGAAGACCGCAGCCACCGCCAGCGCGAACGCGGCGAACGAGACCATGATACGCCGTCGCAGCGTCTGCATCAGACGTCTGCCTCCAGGCGGTACCCGACGTCGTGGATCGTCACCAGCATCGGGCGGGCGAACGGCTTGTCGAGCGCCTGCCGGAGCGTATAGACGTGGCTCCGCAACGGATCGGAGTCGGGAGGATCGTCGCCCCAGAGCCGTCGCACCAACTCGCTGCGGGTGACCGCGCGCGGCCAGGCCTCGGCGAGGATCACGAGGATGTCGCGTGCCGTGTGCCGGATCTGCAGCGGCTGGCCGGCGCGGACGATGCTGCCCGCACGCCGATCGATCTCGAGCGTCCCGACGCGCAGGATATGCGACTGGCCTGCGCGCGGGCGTTGGGCGAGCGCGAGGCAACGGGCCAGCAGCTCCTCGTTGGCGAATGGCTTCACGAGATAGTCGTCGGCACCGGCGTCGAAGCCCGTGAGCTTGTCCGCCAAGGTGTCGCGCGCCGTGAGCATCAGCACGGGGATGTGGCGGTCGGCTTCGGCGCGCAGTCGGGCGCAGACGCGCACCCCACCCAAGCCCGGGAGTCCGAGGTCCAGCACCAGCACGTCGGGCGGCTCGGCCAGCGCCATCTGCAAGCCGAGCCGTCCGTCGGCGGCGACCTCCACGCGGTGCCCGTGGGCCGCGAAGACCTCGCGCAGGCTCTCGCCCAACGCGCGATCATCCTCGACCACGAGGACGTGGAGGCCGCGACGCAGGGTCACTGCGCGAGACTTGCCAGCAAGGCGCGGGCCTCAGCGGCGAACTCCTCGTGACGCGCTTCCACGTCACGCGCGAGCGCGCGGGCCTCCGCCACACGGCCGAGGCGCTGATAGCCACGGGCCAACGCGAGCGTGAGGTTCGGCACGGGCATGTACGGGCCGGCCAACTCCATCAGCGTGACGGCGCGCATGACGTCGTCCTGCGTCGTCGCCACCTGGAGGTGGTAGTAGCCGAGCAGGCCGATCAGCTCCGTCTGCATGCTGTCTTTCGTCGCGGCGATGCGCCGGCGCGCGACGACGGGTTCCATGGCGAGCAGATCCACAGCAGCAAAGATGGCAGCTTCGTCGCGCCAGCGCGCGCGCGCCTGAGGGGTGCGGCCCAGGGCGCGAATCACCGCATCCGTTGTCTCGGCGGTGCTGAACGGGTTCTGACCGGTCACGACGCGGTTATCCACGACGATCTTGGGCATCATCATGGGCGACTCCTCCCAGCGAGCCCCGATGCGCCGCGCCTCGTCCTCGAGGAAGTACGGCATGCGCGCCGCCCACTCCTTCCCGAACACCCGTTCTTCCTCGTTGCTGAAGCCGGTGACCCGTCGCCCCGCGAGCAGCAAGGTCCCGTCGCGCCGGCGGGCGCGGAGCAGGCCCGCTGGCCCGTGGCAGACGGCCGAGACGATCCCGCCATGATCGTAGATCGCGCCTGCCACACGCGCGAGGGCCGTATCGAGGGGCAGGTCGAACATCGCGCCCTTGCCGCCGATGACCATGACCGCGTCGAACTCCTGCGCCGGGAGGCCCGCCGTGCGCCGCGTCGCGCGCAGCTGACGCACCGCCGTTGTGTCCGCCAAGAACTCGGCGTTGTAGCTGACCTCCGGGTCGAAGCGGTCCGCGACGACCGTTCCGCCCGCCGGGCTGGCAATCGTCACGCGATAGCCGTTGCGGGTGAAGTGCAGCCATGCCTGCGAGAGTTCGTCCTGCTCAAAGCCAGGATGCGTCCGGCCCTCGTCGCGGCCGGCGCTGCTGACGACCAGCAGCACGTGGTTCGTGGGCGCGCGCCGCACGGCAGCCGCGGACTGTGCGGCGGCGCCACTTGTGGTGGCTGCGCTCGCCATGGCAACCAGTCCAGCGAGCAGGAAACGGCGGGAACGCGTGTGTCGCAACATCAGGGACTCCGGGTGAGAGGGAGAAGGGACGTGCGAAGTCTCACTCGGCGGTGTGAAGCGGAAATCAAGCGGCCGACTCCCGTATATTCCGGCATGCGCACTCGTACCCTCGCCCTCGCGGCCGTCGGCACCCTCACCCTTGGGGGCGGCCTCCTCTTTGCGAGTCTCGACAAGGAGACCCGCGGCCTGCTCGCCACGTTTCCCACCGACCGCGACGTCCTGCTCTGGAAGCTCGACCAGCGCGATGCCGCGTTCCGGGCCCTCGACCGCCTGCCGATCCTCGCCAAGGCGTCGCGCATCTCGGCGTCACCCACGCCGCTGCCGTTGCCGGCGGGCGAGCCCCTCGCGATCCCTGGCGTCGAGGCCTACATGGCCGACCAGCGCAGCGCGGGGCTGATTGTCATCCACGACGGCAAAGTGCGCTTCGAACGGTACGGTCTCGACTTCGACGCCGCCGGTCGCTGGACCAGCTTCTCGGTGGCCAAGTCGTTCACCTCCACGTTGGTCGGCGCGGCCATCCAGGACGGCTTCATCAAGAGTCTCGACGACACCGTGAGTCGCTACATCGCGGATCTGCGGGGTTCGGCCTACGATTCCGTGACGATCCGCCAACTGCTCACGATGAGCTCCGGCGTGCGCTGGAACGAAGACTATGAAGATCCCAACAGCGACGTCGCGTTGTTCAACAAGCACAGGCCCGATGCGGGCATGGATGCGACGGTGAGCTACCTGCGCCGTCTGCCGCGCGCGCATCCGGCCGGCACGGTGTGGAACTACAACACCGGCGAGACCAACCTGATCGGCGTGCTGGTCTCGTCGGCCACGGGCAAGCCGCTGGCGCAGTACCTCGAGGAGAAGATCTGGCATCCGGCCGGCATGGAAGCCGAGGCCACCTGGCTGCTCGGCCGTACGGGGCACGAGATCGCCGGCTGCTGCCTGCAGGCCGCCACGCGCGACTACGCGCGCATGGGGCTCTTCGTGCTGTCGAACGGCAATGCGGGCGGCAAGCAGATTGTGCCGGAGACGTGGTTCGCCGAGGCGATCGTGAAGCAGAAGGACATCGGCGAGGCGGGCCGTGGGTACGGCTTCCAGTGGTGGACCTACGATGACGGCGCCGTCGCGGCGCAGGGCATCTTCGGGCAGGGCATCTTCATTGATCCCGCGCGGAAGTTGGTCATCGCGAGCAATGCGAACTGGCCGCGGGCGTCGTTGGGGCCGCAGCCGGAGGCGCGTGAGCGCTTCTACGCGCAGGTCCGCGGGTTGATCGATGCTGAACGCAGCACGGTCGCCGCGGACAGCCAGCCTACGCCGCGCACGCGATAACGTGCAGATGCATTCGCTGTTGCGGGGCGCGGTCTTCGCGATCTGGTTGCATTGCGTGTCGGCAGCGCCGGCCGCCGCACAAGACGCCGCGCCTCGCAAGGCGCTGTTCATCCTGCTCGACGGCATCCCCGCGGACGTGATCGAGCGCGTAGCCACGCCAGCGCTCGATGACATCGCGCGCGCTGGCGGCTATGCCCGCGCTTGGGTGGGCGGGACGCTGGGCGCGCCCACGCAGACGCCGACGATTTCCGCGCCCGGTTACATGAGTCTGCTGACGGGCACGTGGGCGTATAAGCACAACGTGTGGAACAACTACAACCAGCGTCCGAATTACGACTACTGGCACGTCTTCCGGATCGTCGAGTCGGCCAATGCGTCGAAGCGCACGGCGCTCTTCTCCACGTGGACGGACAACCGTACCGTACTGCTCGGGCTGGGCAAGCCGGAGGCCGGCGCGTACACCGTGGACCATGTGGTGGATGGCTTCGAGCGCGACACGATCGCCTATCCGCACGACCGTGCATCACGGTACGTCGCGGCGATCGATGCCCGCGTGGCCAGCGAGGCGGCCGCGCACATCGCGGCGGTGGGCCCCGATCTGTCGTGGGTGTATCTCCAGTTCACGGACGATGCGGGGCACGCGCACGGCGACGCGGACGCGTTTCACGCCGCCGTGCAGCGCGCGGACTCGCTGGTCGGTCGCATCTGGGCTGCCGTACAGCAGCGCGAGGCCGCAGGCGAACGGTGGATGGTCGTCGTCACGACCGACCACGGCCGAGACGCAGCCACGGGGCGCGGGCATGGCGGCCAGAGCGAGCGCGAGCGGCGCACGTGGATCGTGACCAACATTCCGACGCTCGATGCAAGATTTACGCGTGGAGACGCCGCGATCGTGGACATCTCGCCGAGCATCTTGGAGTTTTTGGGCGTCGCCGCGCCCACCGCCGTTGCTCGTGAGATGGACGGGCGGTCGTTCCTGCTGCGAAGTCCTTGAGTTAGGGAGCGGGAGCGGGCACCGCCCGCATGCTGTACGTCCGCGACATCGCGACGCCCGCGGAGTCCCACTGTAGCGTGGCCGTCCACGATCCCTCGGCGCCGCGGCGCCAGGCGAAGCTGTTCGACGCGCCGCGCCATGGTGCGAATCGGACGCCGGTTGAGTCGAGCTCCGTCGCCACCCAGCGCTGGCTGGGCGAGCCGGTGAACACCGTATCGCCGGAGAGGATGATGCTGCCGCTGTCAGTCACCTGGGCGAAGGTCGAATCGGCGTACGTGTAGCTGCGGATCTCGCTGGGGCCGATCACCGCATACGCTTCATAGAAGGCCATGCCCGACGAGTCCGATCCGCGCCAACGGCCCGAGAGCCAGGCGAGTGTGGCGAACTGCTCAGGCGCGACGGACGCAGGTGTCGCGGTGGGGCGCTGCGGCTCCCGAGATTCGCGCGCGCAGGCCGAGGCCAGCATCACGAGCAGCAGGAGGGCTGTCGCGTGCCGCCGTCGCTCGCGCAGGAACATGACGCCGCCGAAGATCAGCGCGGCGTTGGCGAGCAGCGGCGTCCACGGGATTGTCGTCGCCGCGCTCACGACGAGATAGGTGATGTTCGCGCCGAGCAGCACGAGCCCGCCGGAGATTCCGCCGACGCCGATCGCGAGGCGGCTGTGCTGGGCGAGGGCCGCCCGCTGGAGGGTCGAGGGGCGCGGGGCGGCGGGCGGGACGGGCGAGGTCATTGGAGTTCCTCCGAGCACATCGGGATGGGCGGGGCGTCACCGCACATACTATCAGTAGCAGTCCCAGAATCGTTTCGCCAGTAAGGCGACCGCGTTCAGGTATTCCAACCCTTTGGTCAGGCGCCCTGTCGGAAGGCAGACGCCTCGGACCGTCCGAGTCGTCGCCCTCACCTTCCTCTGGTCAGCCCCATGCGCGGTCGCGTCGTCCTGCCCGTTGTGTTCGTCCTGTCTCTATTGGCGCGCGCGGCCAGCGCGCAGGCTGCGGCCCAGCCCGCGGATTTTGATCGGCTCGTGGGGCCTAGCTGGACCGGCACGCTCACGTACCGTGACTATACGTCAGAAGCCCGCACCGTCATCAAGGCCGCGCCACTGCTGCAGCGCCTCGCCGATGCCGCCGACGGAAGCGCGCGCTGGGACTTCCGCATGGCCTATGCCGACGAGCCGCACGCGAACAGCGGCGATACGCTCACGCTCTCGCGCGATGGCCGCCAGCTGCGCTCCGCGGTGGTCGTGGAGCGCCAAGTGTTGGCGGACGGACGCGTGCGCGTGGTGACCGAGCAGGACGGCCGCGACAACGAACGGCCGGCGCGGATTCGCACGGTGTACGTGATCGGCGAGCGGGCTGCGTCGCTGCAGAAGCTGGTGCGGTACGAGGGCGGGGAGTTCTTCGAACGGCACATCTACGAATGGTTGCGCTGAGCGCGGAACGCTCCGCGCGGGGGGCTGACGGAAGAAACCTGAGCCCCCCACCGTCCATGTGGCATGCGACCCTCATGCCTCCTCCTCATCGCCCTGCTCCCGGCCTGCGCAGGCCGCGTGGACTCACAGTCCGCCGCCGCGCCGCTGGCGCTTACCAATGTCACCGTGATTCCCGGCAGCGGCGCGCCGCCGCGGCCGGGCATGACGATTGAGCTGCGCGACGGCCGCATCACCGCCCTGTACCCCACCGGCTCGCGGGCCGTGGGCAGCGAGTTCGAGCTTCGCGACCTGCCCGGCCACTTCGTGATGCCGGGGCTGATTGATGCCCACGTGCATCTCGCGACGGTGGACCGCCCCGACAATATCACCGCGGCCATCCTGCGCTACACGCTGTTGGGTGGGGTCACCACGGTGCGCGATATGGGCGGCAATGCCCCGCGTGTGCTCGAGCTCGCCCGCCGTGCCGCGCGTGACACGGCCAGCGCGCCGCGCATCTATGCGTCGGCGGTGTTCGCCGGCCCGCGCTGGTTCGCCAACTACGACTCCACGCGCCTTCACTACTGGTCGGCAGGCGCCGCGGTCGGCTCGGCACCCGGGGCGCGACGCATCGACGCGGCCACGGACATCGCCGCCGCCGTGCGCGACGCAGCGGCCCTCGGCGTGCGCGGCATCAAGCTCTACGCCGACCTCGCGCCGGATCGCATCATAGCGATCGGGCGAGAAGCGCGCGCCGCCGGCCTGCAGGTGTGGAGCCACGCCGTGTCGGAGCCGTCCCGCGTGCAGGAGATCGCCGCCGGCGGCGCCGTCGCGGTCTCGCACGCCGACCAACTGGTGTGGGCCACGCTGCCCGCCGCGGATCCGCGCATGGGCAACCGTGAGGTGCGCGCCCAGCTTTTCCGCAGCGTATCCCCCGACGGGCCCGAGCTCCGCGATGCCTTCCGCGCGATGCGCGCCGCCGGCACCATGCTCGAGCCGACGCTGCTCGTCATGCAGCTCGGCGACATGCGCGACGGCGAGATGGGACCGCTCGGCGAGATCCAGGCCTGGTCCGTGGCCGCGACCCGCGCGGCGCACCGCAGCGGCGTACGCCTCGTCGCCGGCACCGACGCAATCGGCCAGCGCACGCCGAACATCCACCTCGAGATGCGCCTGCTCGTGGAGCAGGTGGGGCTCACGCCGCTCGAGGCCATCCAAGCCGCCACGCAACACGGCGCGATGGCGCTCGGAATCGCCGATTCAACTGGGACGGTCGAGGTGGGAAAGTGGGCGGATCTCGTCGTGCTCCGCGCGGATCCGACGAGCGACATCCGAAAGACGCGGGACGTGGTGATGGTGCTGCGGCGCGGGGTGCGGCACGAGCGGTAGTGCGCTTTGCGGCGATGCGGCTGCCGCGGCCTCGGGGTGCGCTTCGGGCGCTGCGTGGGGAGCGTGACGGACGTCGCGCGAGCCTAGATCTGGCGCGGACCGATCCGCGGCATCGGACACCTCCTCGCGTCTCGTTAGGTGGAAGTGTCAACCGAACTGGAGCAAGATCCTTCATCGGCAGCAAGCTTCGTTAGGTGCCGGCGGACGATATCGGCTGCATCACTTCTTAGAGCGTTGGACTAAGCTCTTTTTCTTGGCCGATTTCTTGCCGGTCGCGCGCGCCTTTGCCTCGACGGTGTTCGGACTGCTCTCAATCATCGCCTGAACATTTATGGGCTTAATCCACATCGGTCCGAAGCGCCCACGCATGGTCATGTTCGCGATAGTCTCTCGCACGAATGGAAAGAGAATCGTCACTCCAGCGTGCAGGAGCTGCTTGTCAGCAGGAGGTGCAGCAGCGCCCTCTTCGAGGCGAATCACGGCGAGCATTTCCGCGTGAAACGAGTAGGCACTGTCGGTGCCAGGCTTACTTCCCACGCGAACAGACACTCCGACAACTGAGGGCGCTAGTCCCTTGGCAAGCTGGAACTGCGCGTCGATTGCCATATCTCCCAGTGGCTCGCGTCGATCACGAGCGAGAAAATCCTGAGAATGCGCGAATGAAGAAGAGACAAGCAGGAGCTCCTCAATTCGCAGGCTCGGGACGGGCTGAGTGTCCTTAGCCAATTGTCACCTCCGCGTCGATTGCCGAGGGTCCGGCGTCGAAAGTGCTGTCGATTGAGGTCACAACCTCATACTGGTCGAGCGACCATCTGTCGAGATGGTTGTTCATTGCGTCTCGCGACACCGTGGTCGTGCCGAGGTCGCGGAGAGAGACTCCGTGCACCTCCTTGCCGAGAGCCCATGCCAGGTCCGCGATGGTGCGCACGGTCATGTTGCGAGAGCCGTTCAAGACTTGCGAGACGAATGCCTTCGTGCAGCCGATCTTCTGGGCCAGTTCGCTTCGACTTACACCTTGACTCTCCATTTCCTCGACGATTGCTGCAGTCACGCTGAGCATTGCCATGTCTTGAGCATAGTAACGCTGCGCGGCTGGCGACTGCTTAAGAGCCTTGGCTACGGTGCTTGACTGAAATGACGCAGCAGCTGGACTCATTTCTTCTCTCCCTTCTTTGGTTTCTTCTTGGCGAAGTAGTCGGCGCGCAGGTGTGCGGCTTGCTTGTAGTCGCCCTGCTGTGCCTTCGGCGCTCGCTTGGGAGCGCCGTTCGTTAGGTACATCGTTGTTCCATCCACAAATGCAAAGAAGCGATGACCAAACGGCTTGAACTCGAAGATTTCGCTATACGGCGATTTCAAGTAGTGGCCGTGCTGAGTACTCGGCAGCCTGCCGCTCTCTGCCATCATGGTGGTCAAAGCGAGCAAGCGCGCCTGAATCCGATCTATCTCGGATCCGAGCGATTGCAGGTAATCCTGAGCTGGAAATGACTTGTTGTAGCGCATCCATCGGATCACCAGGCTGTCGCCCATCACGATGATTGAGACGTCTACCATCCCTCATTCTCGGTGGGTTTACTTAAAAGTAAACTGCTCGGGCGTTCCAGCAAGTGGCGAATTGTTGCGCGAGCGTGATCTCGGTCTCGTAAGGGATTGCCGGACAACGAGATAGGTGGTCCTTTGGAGCCGCGGACGGCGCCGATTCTTCTGGCGCACCTAACGTATGCTTCTGCTGCGAGCGCTCCCATAAAATGCGGTTGTGGGGCCCCAGCAGACCTT
>CAZCIM010000031.1:0-23531 GCA_964498895.1 uncultured Gemmatimonas sp.
TCTCCTCGAGCGCCTTGACGACCACGCGGTCGGCGAGGGGCGCGACCTTCTGGGCGGCCGCAGTCTTCGCTGCCATGGGTATCCGTCCTCCTGCGAGGTGTGAATGGTTGGGTTTGGCACACTTGGCACTCACCTCACGTGAGTGCTAACAACGCTGAATGATAGTAGCAAACACCGTGCCAGTCAAACCAGTAGGTAGCGGCGCCAGATGCCACCAAAAACAATACAGCCCAACGGGTTACACAGCCGTCAGGCTGTCAATTTGACCAAGTCAGCCGGCATCTCTGGCAAGCCGGCGATGTCGCTCCGACAGCGCGGATCTCCGGCGCCTAGCGACTGCTAGCGCCGCAGCACGCCCCAGGCGAACTCCCGCGTGCCGAGGGCGGACGACGACGCAATCCACATGGCGGCCGCGGGCTCGGTGGCGCGGGCCCGCGACAATCCGCCCACCACGATCGGTTCAAAGCCGATCTCGCGCGCCAGTTGCGACACGGTGCGGCAGGCATCGCCGTCGTCGCCGCAGATCCACAGCGCCGCGTGCCGATCGCCGAACACCGGATTGGCCATGACCTCGCGGCCGATCGTATTGAATGCCTTCACGACCCGCGCCCCCGCGGCCCATCGCGCCACCTGTTCCGCGCCCGAGTCGTCGCGCCCATGCGTGAGCACGCCGCCGGGCCCGATCGGGTTCGTCGCGTCCACCAGGACCTTGCCCGCGAACGAGCCCGCGGAGGCCAGGGCGGCTTCAGCCGCAGCCCACGGCGTGGAGAGGATTACCACATCTGCCTCCTGCACGGCCTCCGCCACGGGTTTTCCGGGGAGCCCGAGCTCGGCGTACTTGGGATCGTCGGGGCGGCGCAGCGCGGCAACCACGTTGTGCCCCGCCTCGAGGAAGCGGCGACCGAGCGTGCCACCGACTTTGCCAGCGCCAAGAATCGCAATGTGCATGGGAGTGTCCGGAGGAGAGATGTGAGCGACGCGATCAGGCCGTGACGCGCACCGCGGGATAGATCCAGCGCGCCAACCGGCGCGTGAGCCACGGCATGAGCACCCATGTCATCAGGCACACTTCGATGACGATGGTCAGCAAGAGTCGCAGCGGAGCCGGCAATCCGCCAGCCACTGCCGCCACCAACGCGCCGATGGACAGCACGAGGCCATACACGACGCCGATCATCAACAGGGCCATGCGCAGCCGTGACGGTTGCGGCACCACCGTGCCAGCTGGCGGCGCGAACCAGAACTCCAGTCCCGTGTAGCGCTGCCATGCCGCGTCGGCCTCGACGAGCGGGAGCACCTCGAGGAGCGCACGCTGCCGCAGTTCACTGGCCTCGAACGCGCGAAGCTGCTCGACCGTCGAGAAGCGAAACACGCTCGTGTAGTCCCGCGCACCCGCGGCTGCTGGTCGCTGGACGGTGGCGCCGAGATATCCGGGCAGCGCGCTGGCGTCGCGGAGCAGGCGCGCGAGCCATGCTTCGTACTCAGCCTCGCGCCCGGCGCGGACGCGGCGCGTCACCACCACCGTGACGGGGCCGCCGGCAGTCTCGGGGCCGTCCACGGACTAGCGCCCCAGCGCCTGGATGACCAACTCCGCCGCCGCCGCGCCCGAGTACTGTTGCTGGCCGGTCACGAGCAGGCCGTCGCGGACGGCGAATGGGCGGAACTGCTGGTCCACGACGAAGTTCGTGCCCGCAATCTTCCGCGCCTCCTCCTCGATCCAGAAGGGCTGGATGCGCTTCCCCACGAACGCGTCGGCGAAGCGCTCTTCGCTGTCCGCGAAGCCGGTCCACGTCTTGCCGGCCACGAGCAGTTCCCCATCGCCACGCCGCGTCTCGAGCAACAGGCAGGTGGCGTGGCACACGAGTGCGGTCACCTTGCCGGCATCGTGGAACGCGGCCACCAGCCGCTGCAGCGCCGCATGGCCGCGGAAGGTCACCATCGGCGACTGACCACCGGCCACGAAGATGGCATCGTAGTCCGCCACCGACACGCCGGCGATGCTTCGGGTGTCGGCCAGCAGCGCCGCGTGCGTGGGCGACTTCTTGAATCCCAGCGAGAGAATGTCGTGCGCCGAGTAGCCGCTCGCATCCTCGGGGTCCGAATATCCGTCGGCCACGAGCGCGCCGCCCTCGGGACTGCGGATCTCGACTTCGTACCCCGCCTCGGAGAACGCCCAGTACGGATGGGTCAGCTCGGCCCACCAGAATCCGATGGGCCAACCGGTGGTGGATGACGTCGCCGCATTGGCGGCGACCAGCAGGATGCGCTTGCGACGCGCGGGGTTCACGACATTGACGTTCTGGCTCACGGCAGGCTCCGCAGGAGAGGAATGCGCGGAGGATAGGAGCTCGCTCCCCTTGCCGTAAGTATGTACCTTTCGGTCAGATACTTACCCGAAAGAGAGTGTCATGCCGGAGTTCACATTCCGTGGGTCACGGTTCCAGAGCCCCGTGGAGCTCGCCCTGCACGCCATCGGCGGGAAGTGGAAGATGCCGATCCTGTGGCGGCTGCATCAGCGCAGTTGGCGCTACAACGAACTGCACCGCGACCTGAAGGCGGTCTCGCACAAGATGCTGACGCAGCAGTTGCGCGAGCTGGAGGAGGCGGGACTGCTCACGCGCACCGTGCATCCGGTCGTGCCGCCGCACGTGGACTACGCCATCACCGAACTCGGGCGCACGGCCCTGCCGGCGATCGAAGCGCTACGCAGTTGGGGGATGCTCTACCGGCGCCGCGCAGGCGACGACTAGGCGCTCAGCGCGTGAGCAGCTCGTGCGCCATGCGCAGCCCCTGCAGCGTGAGATCGGGGTCTACCAGCTCGATCACGGGGCAATGCGGCTGGATTACCGGCGCGAGCCCGCCCGTCGCCACCACCTTCGGGCGCCCCGCGTTTGGCCAGCTCGCGATGATGCGGTTCACGATGCCCGTCACGCTGTCGGCGGCGCCGAACACGACGCCGGCGCGAATGCACTCCTCGGTGCGGGTGCCGATCACCTTGGCGGGCGCCTGCAACTCGGTCGCCGCCAGCTTGGCGGTGCGGCGGAACAGCGTTTCCGCTGAGGTCTTCACCCCGGGCTGGATGACGCCGCCGAGGAACACGCCGTCCTTCGTGATGCAATCGTAGGTGGTGGCGGTGCCGAGGTCGACCACGATGCAGTCGCTGCGATACATGCGGCTCGCGGCGAGCGTGTTGATGATGCGGTCCGCGCCGACGGTCATGGGCTCGTCCACCGCGAGCGTGATGCCGAGCGGCGAGCGCGCATCCACGATGACTGCCGGTGTCTCGCTCAAGCGTGACGCAGCTTCCGCCAAGGCCTGGGTGACGCCGGGCACCACGGAGCCGATTGCGGCGCCGCGCAGGCGCGTGGCGCTGCCCCGCCCCGAGGCCTGCAGCAGGTTGTGCAGGAGCAGGAACACTTCGTCGGGCGTGCGGTTGGCCTCGGTGGTCACGCGCCAATGCGCGACGATGCGGTCGCCCTCGGCCAGGCCCAGCGTGGTCTCGGTGTTGCCGACGTCGGCGACGAGCAGCATGACGGATCCTCAGGCGGAAAAGACGAGGGAGCCCGCGCGGTGCGGCGCGACGGTCCCGTTGGATTCTATCAGGAGTGCCCCATCGGCGGCGATGCCACGGGCCACGCCTTCAGCCGGCGCACGGAGTGCGCGTCCGGCGGCGAGGTCGCGCGCCGCAAACGCGCTGCGCTCCGCCTCGCTGAGCGGACCCGTGGCGAATGCCCCGGCCCGCATCGCGGGCATCATCTCCGCGAGCACGAGTGGGGCATCGCTGGTCTGCAGCGCCGTCGCGTCCGCCACGTCGTCCGGCACGAGGAGATTGACCCCGACGCCGATCGCCACCCAATCGGGCCGCTGCTCGCGCCACCGCGCCTCGATGAGCACGCCGGCGAGTTTGCGCTCCGCGACGAACAAATCGTTCGGCCACTTGAGGCGAATCGGCCCATCGGTCCACCGCTCGAGCACCTGCGCGAGGCGCAGGCCAATGCGGAGGGAGAGCACGTCAATCGCGCTCGCATCGCGCGGCCGCTCGACGAGCGTGGCCCAGATGCCGGCGCGCGGGGCGGAAGCCCAGCGCTTGCCGCCGCGGCCGCGGCCGCTCTCCTGCTGCTCGGCGAGCACGAGCGTCCCCGCGGGGGCGCCGGCTGCGGCGAGGCGATGCGCCTCGTCCATCGTGGAGCCCAGCGACTCGACCGCGACCACCTGCGGCAACGAGAGCGCGCGGGCCAGCGCATCACCGGAGCTCCCGAACCACGCCACCGCTACCACCCGCCCCGTGTCGCAATCAGCCCGAGGATCAGCGCACCAAGCGCGAAGCGATACAGCGCGAACACCGCGAAGCTCCGGCTGCGCACGAAGCGCAGGAGAACGGCGATCGCCAACCAGCTTGAGAGCGCGGCCGCGCCGATACCCACCAGCAGCGGCGCGCTGAGCCCGCGCTCGCGGATGGCATCGGGGACCTTGAGGATCGCGGCCGCGAGGATGATCGGCAGCGACATCATGAACGAGAACACGGCGGCCGAGCTGCGGTCGAAGCCCAGCGCGCGTCCGGCGGTGATCGTGCTGCCCGAGCGCGAGACACCGGGAACGAGCGCGAGGCACTGCGCGAGGCCCACGAGCAGTGCGTCGCGCCAGGTCATCTGCTCGCGTGTGCGCGCCTGCGGCAACTTGGCGTCCACCAGCCACAGCGCCGCGCCCATCACGATCAACGCGATGGCCGTGACGATTGGGGCGCGGAAAATCGTCTCCGCGAGATCCTCGAGCAACAGGCCGGCGATTGCCGCCGGCACCGTCGCGATGCCGATGAACCACGCGAGCCGCGAGCCCTCATCCACGGGGCGCCGGTTGGCGAGCAGCGTGACGCTGCCGCGCAGCACCTTGACCCATTCGGCGCGGAAGTACCAGATCAGCGCGAGCAACGTGCCGATGTGCAAGGCGACGTCGAAGGCGAGGCCACTCGGCGGCCATCCCATCACCCACGGCGTGAGCGAGAGGTGCGCGGAACTCGACACGGGCAGGAACTCCGTGAGTCCCTGCAGGGTGCCGAGGATGAAGGCCTGCCACAGCGTGGGTTCGTGCATCGCGGAAAGTTACACGGCCACGCGGGCGGCACGCCGCGACATCACCGCCCGGTGCCCACCGGACGGCCGACGGTGGCCAGCGCCTCGGCGTAGAGCTGCTCGTACCGCGCGACGATCTGGTCCGTGCTGAAGCGTGCGCGCGCATCGGCGACCGCCGCCGCCGACGCGGTGGCCCAGCGCGCGGGCTCGAGGAACTCGAGCGCGGCCGTGGCCATCGCGTCCACGTCGCCGAGCGCGCAGAGCTTGCCGGTGACGCCGTCGCGCAGTACCTCGGGCACGCCGCCAACGTTGGAAGCGACGACCGGCACGCCCGACGCCAAGGCCTCGAGCGCACTCAAGCCGAACGATTCTGTTTCCGAGGGGAACAGGTAGAGATCGGCCGCCGCGAGCAGCGGCGCAACGTCATCGATGCGTCCGAGGAACCGCACGTCCGCGGCGACACCCAACGTGCGGGCCTCGTCCTCAGCGGCGCCGCGGTCTGGGCCGTCGCCGACCATAACTAGCGTGGCCGGCCGCTGGGCGCGGACCTTGGCGAAGACACGCACGACGTCGCGCACCCGCTTCACGGGCCGGAAGTTCGAGATGTGCATCAACACCGGATTGCCGCGCCCCAGCTCCCGACGGAGCTCGTCGCCGTGCTTGGCACGGTCGAACTCGGCGGGATCCACGAAGTTCGGGATCACGTCCACGCGGCAGTTCTCGCAGCCGAAGGCCTTGATGGTCTCGTCCTTCAGCCACTGCGACACGCTGGTGATGCGGTCCGAGCGCTCGATGCTGAAGCGCGTGATGGCTTGGTACGAATGATCCTGCCCGACGATAGTGATGTCGGTGCCGTGCAACGTGGTCACGACCGGCAGCCGACGGCCTTGGGTGGCCAGCATCTCCTTGGCGATCCACGCAGAGGTGGCGTGCGGGATGGCGTAGTGCACGTGCAGGAGGTCCAGCCCCTGCGACAGCACGACATCGTGCATGCGCACGGCCAGCGCGAGGTCGTAGGGCGGATACTCGAAGAGCGGATAGTTGCCGATGTTCACTTCGTGGAAGTGCACCCGCGGCAGGAAGTGCGGCAGCCGGAACGGATGCTCGTAGGTGATGAAGTGCACCTCGTGCCCGCGCCCCGCGAGCGCGATGCCGAGCTCGGTGGCGACGGCGCCGGAGCCGCCGTACGTGGGATAGCAGGTGATGCCGACCTTCACGCGTCGTCCTCGGTGAACCAGCGTTCGGCGAGCGCCTCGGCGTCCGGGCGCGTGGGATCCACGCGCGTCACGGGGCCGAGTCCCTCGAGTTGATGGCGGAACCAGGTGCGTTGCCGCTTGGCGTACTGTCGCGTGGAGATACGCAGCGCCTCGACGGCCTCGTTGAGCGTCCGCGTTCCCTGCACTACCTCACGAAGCTCGCGATACCCGCAGGCGTTCCACGCCGGGGCGTCCGCGGGGACGGCGGCCGCGAGGCG
Source organism: uncultured Gemmatimonas sp. (assembly GCA_964498895.1). Classification (GTDB taxonomy): domain Bacteria; phylum Gemmatimonadota; class Gemmatimonadetes; order Gemmatimonadales; family Gemmatimonadaceae; genus Pseudogemmatithrix. The sequence continues at coordinate 6,544 of CAZCIM010000031.1, forward strand.
GCGCGTCTCCTCCAGCCATCCGTCGGCCAACATCTGTGTGCGACGGGCATCCAGACGCGCGGCCAACGCTGACCCCGGATCCACGAGCAACCAGCGGGCGGGAAGCGTCGGCTTCGTCGTGCCACGCGCGTGCCAGTCGCTGAGCCGCTGGCCCGTGACCCGATGCACTTCGGCCGCGCGCAACAATTGGGCGCGGCCCAGCGCGGCCCGCGGCGGGTCGTGCTCCGCGACGTAGGCTCGCAGGGAGTCCGTCGGCCATTCCGCGAGTTCGCGGCGCACCGCCTCGCGCGCGTCGGCGTCCATCGGCGGTTCCTCGGCGAGGGGCCTCACCAAGGCCTGCAGCCAGAGCCCCGTGCCGCCGACGATCACACTCGGCCGCCCGGCCGCCGCGTCCTCCGCGATCCAACGCCGCGCTGCGTCTGCCCAGCGCGCCGCGTTCCAGCGGTCGGTCGGCTCCGCGACGTCGAGCCCCGCGTGCGGTACGGCCTGGCGTTCCGCCGCGCTCGGCTTCGCGGTGCCGATGTCGAAGCCGCGGTAGACCTGCCGCGAGTCCGCGCTGATGATCCGCGCGCCGTGTCGCTGCGCGAGGTGCATCGCCAGCGCCGACTTTCCCGCGCCGGTCGGCCCCGCGATGATACGCAGCTCAGGCACGGCCGAAGCGCCGGTCGATCTCGGCCCACCCGAGCTGGAGAATGGTCGCGCGGCCGTGGACGTCGTGCGCAGGGAGCGTCGTGCGCGCTAGCGCCACGTACAGGGCGCGCATCTCGTCGGGCGCGAGCACGTCGCCGGACTTCACGGCCGCCTTGCAGGCCACGGTGGCGATCAGCCGCGTGTGTCGCGCGTGCGCACTGGGCTCCCGATCGCCCGTGAGCGCCGCGAGCGTCTCGCGCAGGCAGCGTTCGGCGTCGAATCGCGGATGCGGCGCGGGCACGGCATGCACGGCGATGCTGCTGCCGCCGAACAGCTCGCCTTCGAAGCCCAACCGATGCAGCGCCTCACGCTCCTGCTCGAACACCTCGACCTCAGCGGGCGAGAGATGCAGCGTGAGCGGGAACAGCAGGCGCTGGCTCGACAACTGCCCGCCTTCGAAGGCCCGCAGGAAACGCTCATACAACACGCGTTCATGAGCCGAATGCTGGTCGATCAAGACCAGCGCGTCGGGGCGCTCGAAGGCGATGTAGGTCCGATGAAACTGGAACAGCGCGGGCACGAGGATTTCGTCGTCCGCCTCGTCAGCGGTGGCCACGGCCGGCGCATCGGCGCTCGTCGGCGACGCCGCGTGCTCGAAGAGCGGCGCGGGCGTGCTCGCCAGAGGCGCGCGCAAGGCCTCGACGCCGAGGCTGCGCCCCAGCGCCGGCGCATCCGGGACGCCGCGGACGATGCCGACCGCGGCGATGGCGTCCTCGGTGCCGAGCGCGCGGCGCACGGCGCGTTCGACGGCGCGTTCCACCGTCCAGCGGTCGCGGAATCGCACCTCGGCCTTGGCCGGGTGCACGTTGACGTCCACCTCCTCGCCCGGCAGGTCGAGCTGCAGCAGCAGCGACGGCCGCACGCCGGCGGGAATCGTGGAGCGATACGCGGCTTCCGCCGCGCGGATGATGCCGGCGTCGCGCACCGCGCGGCCGTTGACGGTGATCAGCGTGCGGCGCGTGCCGAGGCCGACGTCGCTCGGGCGCTCCGCGAGACCGCTCACGCGGATGCTGCCCTGCACGTCGTTCACGGCGACGAGCCGATCTGCGGCGTCGCTGCCCCACAGGGCTGCGACGCGATCCGCCAGCACGGGCGTGGGCGCGACGCTGAGCACATCCTTGCCGTCGTGCGTGACGGCGAGGCGCACATCGCGGCGCACGAGCGCAATCACGTGCAGCAGTTCGAGGATCGCGCGCCACTCCGAGCGGACGCCGCGCAGAAACTTCTGGCGAGCCGGCGTGTTGAAGAACAGCTGCTCGACGCTGACCGTGGTCCCGCGACGCCGGGCTGCGGCGCGCACGGCGTCGAGCGTGCCACCGCGCACCTCGACCCGCGTGCCGGCCCCGTCTTCGGTGGCCGTCTCGATGCTCAGGAGCGAGACCGAACCGATCGCCGGCAGCGCCTCGCCGCGGAAGCCGAAGCTGCGCACGCCGACGAGATCCTCGGCGTCGCGGATCTTGCTCGTGGCGTGCCGCGCGATCGCCAGCTGGGCCTCCTCGCGCGTCATGCCGGAGCCGTCGTCGCTGACGCGGATGAGCGCACGACCACCCTCGCGGACTTCGAGGTCAATGCGCGTGGCACCGGCGTCGAGTGCGTTCTCGATGAGTTCCTTCACCACCGACGCCGGCCGCTCGACGACCTCACCGGCCGCGATGCGGTCGGCGACATCTGGCGGGAGCACCGCGATGCGCGGGGGCGTCATGCCCGAAATCTCCCGTGCGGCGCCGAGGGAATCAATCGCGGGCCAGCGGCCAGCTGCGCTCGGCGGGATACCAGCCGCTGCGCTCGCCATCGAGCTCGAGGTGCAGCCATGCCCCGCGACGCTCGCGCACACGCGCGACTTCACCGCGCATCGGCGAGGCACCCGGATCTGCACCGAGCGCGGGCAACGCACGCAGCGCGCCCGCCTCGTGAATCACCACGAGGTCGCGCGCCGCGAGGCGCCGGTCCTGCGCCACCCCGACGCCGATGAGCGCCAGGGCCAGCACCAGCGGCAGCAGCGGCCAGCGCGTGGTGACGCCATCGCGCTGCTGCCGTCGTGCGGCGAGGGCCCAGCCGACGAACCACAGCGCCAGCCCTGCGACGACCAGCGGCAGCGGCGGCAGCGGCCACACGCGCGCGTCGCGGTGCTGCGGTGCGGTGACGCGCGCTAGACGGTCGCGTAGATCGTTGTCCGTGGGCGAGAGACGCAAGGCGCGCTGCCAACCACGCACCGCCGACGCGGTATCACCCGCTTGCCAGGCCGCCGTGCCCGCGTTGGCCCAGGCCGCTGCGTCGCGCGGCGCGGCGCTCGCGGCGCGGAAGAACGCGTCTTGTGCGCGTCGATAATCGGCACCGGCGTAGGCAGTGCGACCCTCGGTGAAGGCCTGGAGTGCCTCGACGCTGCCGCCACCCACACAGCCCGCGACGCCAATCAGCAACAGGAGCAGCAGCACTCGGCGACGCGCTTCAGCGTCCACCTTGGCGAGCAGCGCGATCGCGCGCTTGCGAAGCGCATCCCCGCCTGGTCCGCGACCCGCGGCGTATCCTTCCCGATCACAGTCGTCCCGCAGCGCTTCGGCAGCCTGCGCCGTTTCGGACGTGACGCCCTCCGTGCGAAGCGCGGCCGCAAGCGCCCCCGGCGCGGTCTGCGCCGCAGCGTCGATGCCCGTACGCGCACGGAGCCCCGCATCGAGGATGCGGCGTGCAGTCTGCAGCTCCGGTTCGGCCTCGCGACGACGGCGTTTGCGCTGTCCACGCTGCAGGCGCAGCAGTACCCAGGGCAGCGGTGCGGCGAGCGCCAGCCAGGTGAGCGGCACCTGCCATGGGAGCTGCACGCGCGTCGCGCCCGCGAGCGACTCCCGCAGCGCCAGCGGCGGCTCGGGCTCCGGGCCACGCTTCATCTCGCTTGGCAACTCCGCCATCGCGCCGGGCCGGACGGTGATGCTCACGGGCGAGGTCGTGACGCGCAGGTAGCGACGCTGCGCCGGGTCGAACGTGGCGTAGGAGATCGCGGGGATGGCCTGCGCCCCCGCCGTCCGCGGCGTCACGAGCCAGGTGAACTCCTTGGCCCCGCGGAACAGTGCCGGCGTCGAGTCCAGCGTCACGCGTTCATCCTGCGGGACCACATCCGCCCACGCGATCGCCAGCGGTGGTCGCGGCAGCAGCGTCGCGTTGCCCGTGCCTTCCACGCGCAGGGTGAGCACGATCGGATCGCCGACGCGCGTGTTGGCCGGCTCAGCCCGCACGGAGCTGCGCCACTGCCCCACCGCGCCCACCCAATCGGCGGGGCGTCCGGCGACGGGCGGCTCGATGGCCACGAAGCCCAAGCCCTCGGCGCGCAACGTGCGCTCGTCTTCGCGGCTGAAGAAGCTCGTGCTCTGGGGAATCGAGTACGTCAACCTCGCTTGCCCCAGCGCGTAGCGGCCCGGGGTCAGGACGAACAACGCCCGCCGGAACGTATGCACCTCGAAGGCATCGTCGGGCTCGCCCACGCGCGAGAGCGGCAGGTCGTAGGCCAGCATGGCGCGCGGCTCGGGCGGCACGAACTCCGGATTACGCCGCAGTCGCTGCCGCACGGCCGTGGGGATGCGCACCGACAGCGTGTAGGTGACTTGCTCGCCCACGAAGACCGTGTCGGCCGAGAGCGTCGCGCGCAGCGTCACGCCCTCCGCGCTGGTGGCCTGCGCGCCGAGCATCGGTGCGAAGCCAACGAGCGCCGCGAGCAACGCCAGGACACGCAGCGACAGCCGCTCACGCATGCGTCGCATCACCAATCCTTCTGCCCCGCGGAGCGCAGCGGCGTATTGCCGCGCTGCCGCCGCGCCTGCGTCTCGCGTTCTTCTCGCGCCGCCGCATCGAGCAGCGCCTCGGCCTGTTGACGCGACATCGGGCCGGCCTGTGGCTGCGGCTGTGCGGCTTGTTGCTGCGGCGTCTGCGGAGACCCGCCGCCTCCGCCACCGCCGCCACCCTGCGGCACGCGCAGGGCCAGCTCGTAGTTCCACTGCGCGTCGGCGTCGCCGGGGCGCTCGAGCAACACGTTGCGGAACGCGCGCCGGGCATTGGAGAGGGCCGCCGAGCGCGCGTCGCCGTCCGCGCGCAGCCCGCGCCGCAGATACGCGAGCCCCAGGTTGTAGCGGGCGCGCGTGCGGAGCTCGGCGTCGGTGGTGAACATCGCGCGCTCCAGCGCGTCCACCGCGCCGTCGAGCGAATCGGCCGCCAGCAACGCCGTGCCGAGGTTGTAGAGCACGACCGGACGCCGGTCCCCCGCACTCACGATGCGTCGGTATGCGCCGATGGCCTCCGCGTTGCGGCCGGCGCGCTGTGCCTCGAGTGCATCACGCAGTGTGGGCGTCTGCGCGGAGACCAGCGATGGGGTCGCCGCCGAGATCCCGAGGATCGCGAGCAGAGCGGCAGTCGTGCGACCGCGCCGCCCGACGCGCAGGTGCAGCGCGGCGGGCCAGCGGCCGCCGTCGGCGAACCAGGCATCGAGCAACAGCAGGAGGAAAGCCAGCGCGGCAAACCAGTGATAGCGCACCGGGCGGCTCTGCCGCAGTGCTTCTTCGCGCGTCGATGCCTCGAGGCCCGAGAGCACGCGACGGACGCGATTGCCCTTGTCCGTCGCATCCGCCGGTACGAAGGTGCCACCAGCCGCGGTCGCGAGCGCCTCGAGCAGCGTCGGGTCGTACCGCGTGATGACCGTCTCGCCTGTCTCCGTCCGCTTCTCCTGCAGCCCCGGTGGACCGGGCACGGGGATCGTGCTGCCGGCGGCGCTGCCGAAGCCGACGACGACGAGATGCAGACCGGCCGCCTTCAGTTCGCCCGCAAGGCGCAGGGCCTCCTCGTGGTCATCGAAGGCTTCGCCATCGGTCATGAGCACAAGCGCACGGTCCGCATCGCCACGGCTGGCCAACAGTAGGTCCATCCCTTGCTGCAGCGGCGGCGCCACGGCCGAGCCCGCCTGCCCCACGATGCTCGGGCTCAGGTTGTCGAGAAACAGATCGATGGCGCCGTCATCTGACGTGAGCGGCGACAAGATATAGCTCCGCCCCGCGAAACCGATGAGCGCAAAGCGGTCGCCCGGCGAACTCGCGCGCAGGCGCCGCACTTCCTGCTTCATGCGCTCGAGGCGCGACGGCCGTTCATCGGGCGCGAGCATCGACAGCGACAGGTCCATGGCGATGGCCACGTCCACGCCGTCCACCTGCAACGTCTGCTCGCTGCGCCCCCAGCGCGGGCCCGCGACGGCCACACCGAGCGCGAGCGCGGCGATGCCCAGACGCCAGGCGCGGGCGCGTGGCGGCGCGGCCGCATCGGCGGGCGCCAGACGCGCGATCGCCGCCGCGGAGCCATAGCGGGCGAGGCGCGCGCGACGTCGCGCCGCGCCCGCCCACACGAGCAGCGCCGCCGCAACGCCCAAGGCGATCGCGATCGGCAGCATCCACGGGAGATCGAAGACACGCGTCACGGCAGGGGGCCTCGGCGCCAGAGCAAGAGCAGCTCGAGCATCAACGCCGCGAGCGCGAGGCTCAGCGGCCACAGGTACCAGTCGCGGAAGCGCACGAGCCGCGCTTCCCGCATCGGCGCACGCTCCAGCGCGTCGATCTGCCGGTAGGTCTGCCGCAACGCCTCCGCGTCGCGAGCGCGTTGATAGCGCCCGCCCGTGGACTTGGCGATATCCTCGAGCAGCGGCTCGTCAATGCGCACGGGACGGTTCTCGTAGCGCAGGCCGAAGACGCCGCGTCCCACTGGCACCGGCGCAACGCCCTCGCTCCCGATGCCCACCGTGTGCACGCGGACGCCGGTGGCGGCCGCGGCCTGTGCCGCCGTGCGCGGATCGATGGCGCCGCGGTTGTTCTCACCGTCGGTGAGCAGGATGACCACGCGCGAGCGCCCCTCGGCGTCACGCAGGCGGTTCGTCGCCGTGATCAGCGCCGTGCCGATCGCCGTGCCGTCCTCGAGCTGGCCCGGCTGCAGGTTGTCGATGGCCGCCAGCAGCACGGGATAATCGAGCGTGAGCGGCACCTGCGTGAGCGCCTCGCCGGCGAACGCGACGATGCCCACTTGGTCGGCGTCGCGGCCCGCGATGAACTCTTTCGCCGTCTGCTTCGCGACTTCCAAACGGTTATCGGGCTGGAAGTCCTCGGCGAGCATGGAGCTCGAGATGTCCATCGCGATGACGATGCTGATGCCATCGCCGCGGAGGGTTTCGGTACGCGCGCCGCTGCGCGGCCGCGCCATCGCGACGATGATGCTTCCCAACGCCAGCATTCGGAGCGCGACCAAGGCCCGCGCGGTCCAGCGTCCGCGCCGTGGTCCCCCTGCAAGCAACGCGGCGCGCGCGTGCAGCAGCGCCGGCGGTTGCCGACGGCGGCGCCACCACAGCCACGTCACGACGGGCAGGAGCGCGAGCAAGGCCCAGGGGAAGGCCAACGAGTAGCCGGCGACGCTCATCGCAGCGCCTTCCGCTTCACGCGCCCCGCCTCACGCTCGCGCAGCTGTCGCGCGAGCCAGGCCCGCTCGAGATCCTCGACGATCTCCACGGCCAGCGCGGACTGCGCCGCCGCTGCGTCACGGCTGATCGGCGCCGCCGCATACGCCACCGACTCCGCGGCCACGAGCACGCCCAACAAACGCTCCGGAAGCAGCGGGAACTCCACGCCAGCGAGCTGCGAGGCGACCTCCTGGCTCGTGAGCGACGGTGGCAGCGCCGGCCAGCGTTCGCCCAAGTAACGCCGCAGGACCGCGATGTGCGCGAGGAGATGCCGCCCGGGCTCTCCCGCCTCGGCGAGATCCAGTTGCTGGAGGTGCGCGAACGCCGCCCGCGCACGGATCAGCGGGCCCGGGTCCATAGGCCCACGCGCCGCGAGCGCACGGCGCGCACGACGCATCCCCACCAGCGCGAGCGCCGCAACCACCACAGCCGCGACCAGCCAGCGCCACGGCATCGTGGGCTCGTCGAGCGGGGCGCGCGCGTCACGGGGGCGGCGACTCGCCGTATCCGGCGGCAGCACGCTTCGAATGCGCAGCGCCGCGGCGCGCACAGGGTAGCGCGTCACGCGACCCTCGCGCTCGAGCGTCACGTCCCCGAAGGCCAGTGTCACGCTGCCGGTGTCCCAGGCGATCACGCGATACGTGGCCGTCTGGTCCACGCCTGACGCCGTGGAGGCGTCTTGGATGCTGCGTGGATCCAGCGGCTCGATGCGCGTGCCGGTGTCCGGGAGAGTGGGAAACCGCAGCAGCGTGCCGGATGGCGCGCGCACGCGGATCTCGATGTTGATCGGTTCGCCGATCGCCGGTGCCTCGGGGCTCACCCGCATGCTCACGCTGGTCCCGCGCTCCAGCGTGGGTGCGCCAAGTGCGCCCGCCTGAGTGGCCGCCGGTGCACTCGGCTGCTGCAGCAGTACCGCGAGGACGAGCGCGACGATCACCGGCGGCGGGCACGCGTCTCGCGCGTGCGGAAGAAGCGCAGCATCGGCTCCACGTAGCCGAGCTCGAGCGGCACGAGGACTTCATCGACGCCGACGCGCCGGAGCAGCGCCTGGCGTGCCTCGCGCTCGCTGCGCAGCAGAGCGGCGTAGCGCGCCCGCACCGCAGGGTCGCCCGTGTCCACCTCGGCGAGCGCCCCTGACTCGGCGTCCACGAGACGCGCCACCCCGACGTTCGGCAGCTCGCGCTCCCCGGGATCGTCGAGCACCACGGCGACCACGTCATGCCGGCGCGCGAGCCGCGTCAGCGCGGCCTCGTAGTCCGGCGCGACGAAGTCGGACACGACGAACACGATGCTGCGGTGCGGCAGCAGGCGCGCTGCGTAGTCGCAGGCCGCGGCGAGATCGGTACCCCGCTGCTCGGCGTCCGCGGCGAGCACGTCGCGCACCAGCCGCAGCGCGTGGCGGCGCCCCTTCTTGGGCGGCACGACGTGCTCCACGCGGTCGGAGTGCAGCAGGAGGCCCACGCGGTCGTTGTTGCGCGTGGCCGTGAGCGCGAGCACCGCGGCGAGCTCGGCGGCCACCGTGCGCTTGTCTTGGTCCAGCGCACCGCCGCGGCTCGAACCTGAGGTATCCACCAGCAGCAGTACCGTGAGCTCGCGCTCCTCGACGAAACGCTTCACGAAGAGCTTCCGCATGCGCGCACTGACGTTCCAGTCGATGGTGCGCACTTCGTCGCCGGGCTGGTACTCGCGCACCTCGGCGAACTCCATGCCCATGCCCTTGAAGACCGAGTGGTACTCGCCGGTGAAGCGCGAGTTCACGAGGCCGCGCGTGCGCAGGTCGATGCGCCGCACCTGCCGGAGGATTCCCGGCGGGACGGCCGCGCCCCCGCGGCCGTGGTCGGCCGCTGCGCGCGTCACGGGGCGGCGATGCGCTCGAGGATGCGCGTGATCACGGCATCACTGGTGACGTTCTCGGCCTCGGCCTCGAAGGTCATCAGGACGCGGTGCCGCAGAACGTCGGGCGCGATGGCCTTCACGTCGTCGGGCGAGACGAAGCTGCGGCCGCGCAGCCAGGCATGGGCGCGCGCCGCCTGCGCGAGCGCGATGGTGGCGCGCGGGCTGGCCCCGTACTCGACGAGCGCTGCGATGTCCGCGAGCCCAGACTCCGCGGGCGCGCGCGTCGCGTGTACGAGGTTCACGATGTAGTCCACGAGCCGTTCGTCGAGATGCAGCGCGGCGATCTCGGCGCGCGCGGCGAGCAACTGCTCCGGCTCCGCCACCGGCGTCACCGGGATGTCCACGCCGCTCGACATGCGCCGCATGATCTCACGCTCTTCCTCGCGCGTCGGGTAGCCCACGCGCAGCTTGAGCATGAAGCGGTCCACCTGCGCTTCGGGCAGCGGATAGGTGCCCTCTTGCTCGATGGGATTCTGCGTCGCGAGGACGAGGAACGGCTCATCGAGCTGGAAGCTCGTGCCGCCGATCGTCACCTGCTTCTCCTGCATCGCCTCGAGCAGCGCGGCCTGCACCTTGGCCGGGGCGCGGTTGATCTCGTCGGCGAGTACGATGTTCGCGAAGATCGGCCCCGCCTTCACGCTGAACTGCCCGGTGGTCTGGTCGAACACCTGGGTGCCGATCACGTCGGCTGGCAGGAGGTCGGGCGTGAACTGGATGCGGCTGAACGTCGTCCGCACCGTCTCGGCGAGCGTGCGTACGGTCAGCGTCTTGGCGAGCCCCGGCACGCCCTCCAGCAGCACGTGGCCACCGGTGAGCAGCGCGATGAGCAGGCGCTCGACCATGTGCTGCTGGCCGACCACGCGCTGCGAGACCTGGCCAAGGATTGCCTGGGGAAGCTGAGTGGACGCGGCCATCGAGATCCGATCAGGAGTGGACGAGCGCGTCGAGCAGACTGCGCTCTTTCGTCGTGAGTGTACGCGTGGTACCCGCGGCGAGGTTTCCGAGTTGCACGGGTCCGAACGACGTGCGCACCAACCGCAGGACTTCGAGCCCAACCTGCTCGCAGAGCCGGCGCACCTCGCGGGTGCGGCCCTCGCGGATCGTCAACGTGAGGTCCCAGGTGCGGGGGCGCTCGCCGGGCTCGACGCTCACGGACTCCGGCGTGACGAGGCCGTCTTCGAGCTCCACGCCCGCGCGGATCTCGGCGGCGGCCGCCTTCACGGACCCGCGCACGGTCGCCACGTAGGTGCGGGGCACCTGCGAGCTCGGGTGCGTGAGCAGGTGGGCGGCATCGCCGTCCGTGGTGAGGAGCAGCACACCCTCCGTCATGTAATCGAGCCGGCCCACGTAGGTAAGCCCGGGCTCCTTGGGCACGAGATCGAAGACCGTCTTACGGCCCTGCGGATCACTGGCGGTAGTGAGCACACCCGCCGGCTTGTGCAGCACGTACCATTTGGCGGCCGCAGGCAGCGCGATCGGCTTGCCGTCCACCGTGATCGCGTCCACGCCCGGCTCCACGCTCTGGCCCGTGCGCGCGACCTCGCCGTTGATGCGCACGCGACCCGCGGCCACCAGCTCTTCGGCCTTGCGGCGCGACGCGACCCCGGCACGCGCGAGGGCGCGTTGGATGCGCATCGCGGTATCGCTCACGCGGCCGGCGCGCCCTCGGAGACGGCGGCCTCCGCCGGCACCGGCACCGTGGCGGCCGCATCGCCCGCCGCATCGGCCGCCGCATCGGCCGCCTCGAGCACGTCGGCCGCGAGGACCGGCGGCAGGCCATCCTTGCGCAGCGCGATCGCGAGCTCGTCCACGCGTGGCAACTCTGCCAGATGCCGCAGGCCGAACTGCTCCAGGAACATCGGCGTCGTGCCGTACAGCAACGGGCGCCCCAGCCCCTCGGCCCGGCCGACGACGTCAATCAGCCCGCGCTCATGCAGCGACTTGATCACCGCGCCCACGTCCACGCCGCGGATCTCCGCGACATCGGCGCGGCCGATCGGCTGCCGGTACGCGATGATCGCCAACGTTTCCAGCGCCGCCGGCGAAAGCTTCTGCGGGCGCACGGCCATCTGCGCGCGCTCGATCGCCTCGGTGTACTCAGGGCGCGTGAGCACCTGCCAGCCCCCGCCGACCTCCACCAGCGCGACGCCGTGGCCGTCTACGTCGTAGTGCTCCCGCAGCTCGTCCAGCGCGCTCTGCAGCGCGGCCGGCGAGGCGTCGGGGTCCAGGGCGGCGAGCTCGTCGGTGGCAATGGGGCGCGGGCTCGCGAAGAGCGCGGCCTCAAGCAGCTTCGCCAGCGGATTCACGGCGGATCTCCACGTCTGCAAACGGTCGGGGTTGGGTCAGATGCACTTCGTTGCGCTTGCCCAGTTCGAGGAGCCCGAGCAGGGCGCTCAGGACTTCCCAGGGCTCGGCGTCGTCGCGGATCAGCTCGCGGAAGCGCATGCGCGCACGGAGCTGCAGGATGGCGCGCACGGTATGGATCGCGCCGTCGACATCGAGGGCGCGCGGGATGACTTCGTGGATGGTCGGGCGCTTGGCGGCGCGCAGCACGCGGTCCACGGCGACGAGCAGGTCGCCCAGCGAGAGCGCCAGCGGCGCCGGCGGCGGCGCGGCGGCCTGCCCGGTGTACGTACGGGCGAAGCGCGAGCGGCGGTCGTCGCCCAGATGCTCGAGCAGGTCCACCACCTCGCGCATCTGCTGGTACTCGAGGAGGCGGCGCACGAGCTCGGCGCGCGGGTCTTCCCAGTCGTCCACGCCTTCCTTGCGCGGCAGCAGCATCTGCGCCTTGATGCGAATCAGGCGCGCCGCCATCTCGAGGTACTCGGCGGCCTCGTTCAGCTGCAGCTCGTGCATCTTCGTGAGGAACTGCTCACAGATGCGCGCGACCGGGATGTCGTAGATGTCGAGCTGCTCGTCGCGGATGAGCGAGAGGAGCAGGTCGAGCGGCCCGTTGAAGCCGGTGAGGTCAACGACGAACGGGTTCTGCCCCTGGGCGTCGTTGGCGGGAGAGGTGAGCAAGATCGGCGCGGCGTGGGAGTGAGGCCCGTCACGGGCAGTCGGGCGGAAAGCTACACCCGCGCGCGCCACTCTCCAAGCGGTTGGTCGCTTGACGTAACCTGCGGTGGCGACTACACTTCTGGGGCTGTGGAAGGCGCGAGTGCCCTTCCCGTTTTCACACCTGCAGAGAGTTCTGATCAGTGCCGAGAATCGCGTCCGCGAAGAAGAATATGCGCAAGGCCAAGGCGGCGACGGCGCGCAACCGTGCCCAGCGGTCTGCGCTCCGGACTGCGCTCAAGACGGCCAAGTCCGCCACGTCGAGTGCGGATGAGAAGCTGAAGGCCACGCAGCTGCTGGACCGTGCCGCCCGCAAGGGGTTGATCCACAAGAACGCTGCCGCGCGTCAGAAGTCGAAGCTCGCGAAGGCGAAGTAAGCCGCCGACGCAAGGAACGCCGCGCCCCCGAGGGGCGCGGCGTTTTTCGTTGCCGATCAGCGAGTGCTAGCCGATGGAATGGCGGGAGACTGGAGACGGGGGCACGCGCGGGGATGGGGAGAGGCGAACAAGAGCGACGGGGGGAAGACGTGTCACGTCTGCCCCCCGTCTCGCACATTCCCGTCTCGCGATTCCCGCCCGTGACTCCTTATCGCCTCTGCCGCGCTAGAGGGCGGCGAGCTCTCCCCCGCAGCGTTCACAGTACCACTCGGTCGGATAGTTCATCGAGCCGCACTCGGCGCACTTGAGCGTCTTCACCTGCTGCGACGTGCGCGGTGTCGGCCGGCCGAGCGGGCTGGGCGCGGAGGATCCGTCATCGTCGTCTTCATCGGCGGCTTCGGCCTTCGCTGGCTCGGCCTTCGGCGGCTCGACGCTTGCGGGCGCCGGCTTGGCAGGCTCCGGGCTCACGGCGGGCGGCTTCGGTGTCTCGAGATCGAGCAGCGGCTGCGCACTCTGCGCCGCCGGGACAACGGCGGGCGGCGGCGGAGGCGCTGGCGAGGGCGGCACGGCGGGCGCCGCGGACGATGCGTCCGCGGCGGGCACGACGGGAGCAGCGGCGGGCGGCGCGGGTGTGGCCGCGCGCGTCGCGGCAGGCGCCGCACTCGGCCCCTCCTTGATGTCCTTCGCCTCGGGCGGCTGCACCACCGGCTTGGACTCACGCGCAAGCGGCGCGGGGACCGCGGGGCTGCTCGTGCGGCCGACGACGGAGTTCAGGAAGGCGAGCTCATCGAAGTTCGGCGCGCCGGCGATGGTGGGGCGCATGGGCGGCGCGCCCGTGGGGGCGGCCGGCACCGCGGGCTGCGCGGTGGCTGGCGTCCCGCCGCGCGCTTCGGCGAGCAGGGCGCGCGTGCGCTCAGCCACCGCCTTCCGCGCATCGCGCTCCTTCTCGGCCATGGAGATCGCGGCCGTCATCGCGGTGAGCTTCTTCTGCGTCTCCTTCGCGTCCCACTCCTCGACCTCAGCCCGGAGCTGCACCTCGAGCCGCTCCTCCTCGAGCGCCGCGAGCCGCGTCTCCGTCTCCGCGAGGGCCGCATCGTCGTCCTCGAGGCCACCCGAGAGCGACTCGGCCTCGGCCGCCGCCTTCACCTGCGCGTCCGTCAGCTTGGTGAGGTACTCGTCGTAGAGGCGCTTGAAGACGTGCTCGGGCGTCCCCGCGCGCCGCTCTTCGAGCTTCGCGAGGAACGTCTCCTGGCGGCGCTTCTCGGCGATCAGCGCCTCGAGCGTCTCCAACCGTGAGGAATCGGCCTTCTTCATCGGATCAGGGTTCGGGGTCACGACACCTGATGGACGATCTTCCCGCCCACGATGGTACAGATCGCCTGCCCCGTGAGCCGGTGCCCGCCGTAGGGCGTGTTGCGGCCCTTCGACTTGAACGCCTTCGGGTCCACCACCCACTGCTTCTTGGGATCGAAGATCGTGACGTCCGCGATGTTGCCGGCGGCAAGCGTGCCGCCCGGGAGGTGCCAGATCTTGGCCGGCAGGCAGCTCATCCGCAGCACCAGCTCGCTGAGCGAGAGGATGCCCGGCTCCACGAGATACGTGATGTTCACGCCGAGGGCCGTCTCGAGGCCCACGATGCCATTGGGCGCATCGGCGAACTCGCGTTCCTTCTCATCGTAGTGATGCGGCGCGTGGTCGGTCACGAGCAGGTCGATCGTGCCGTCCTTGAGGCCCTGTTGCAGCGCCTCGACGTCCGCCTGCGTGCGCAGCGGCGGATTCATCTTCGCGTTGGTGTTGTAGCCCTCGACCGCATCCTCGGTGAGCGAGATGTGGTGCGAGCAGACCTCCGCCGTGACGTTGATGCCCTGCGCCTTGCCCCAGCGCACCAAGTCCACCGAGCCCTTCGTGCTCAGGTGGCAGAGGTGCACGTGGCCGCCCGTGCGCTTGGCGAGCAGGATGCAGCGCGCGACATCGATCTCCTCCGCCTCGGCGGGAATACCCTTGAGGCCGAGGCGCGCCGAGACGACGCCCTCGTTCATCGAGCCGCCATGCGCGAGGGACATGACCTCGCAGTGCTCGACGATCGGCACGTTGAACGTGAGCGCGTACTCCAGCGCGGTGCGCATGAGCTGCGTGTTCTCCACCGGCTTGCCGTCGTCGGAGAACGCGACCGCGCCGGCGGCGACCATCTCGCCGAACTCGGCCAGCGTCTCGCCCTTCTGGCCGACGGAGATCGCCCCGATCGGATACACCCGTGCGAAGCCGGCAGCCTCGCCCTGGCGCTTCACGAAGCCGACCGTCGCCTGGTTGTCGGTGACGGGCTTGGTGTTGGGCATCGCGCAGACGGCCGTGAAGCCTCCGGCGACGGCCGCGTGCGCACCGGTCGCCACGGTCTCGACGTCCTCGCGACCGGGCTCGCGCAGGTGCACATGCACGTCGATCATGCCCGGCGCGACGACGAGCCCCGTGGCGTCCACGACCTTCGCGCCCGCCGGCGCGACGATGCTGCCGCCGCATTGCGCGACCTTGCCGTCCACGAGCAGCACGTCGCCCACCGCGTCAAGGTTCTGCGAGGGATCGATGATGCGGCCGCCCTTCACGAGGAGCGCGCTCATGCGGCACCGCCCTTGGCGACGTCGGCGAGCGAGGTCTTCTGGCCCGCGAGGAGATATAGCACGGCCATGCGCACGGCGACGCCGTTGGTGACTTGGTCGAGGATCACGGAGTGCGGGCCATCGGCGACGTCCGAGTCAATCTCGACGCCGCGATTCATCGGCCCAGGGTGGAGGATGAGGATGTCGCGCGGGGCCTTCTCGAGCCGCGCACGAGTGACGCCGAAGACGCGGTTGTACTCGCGCAGCGAGGGGATGTAGCCGGCCTGCATGCGCTCGAGCTGCAGCCGCAGCACGTTGAGCGCGTCGGCCCACTCGATGGCCTGCTCGATGCGGCTGAACACCTGCACGCCCATCTCGCCGATGGCGTTGGGCAGCAGGGAGCGCGGGCCGCAGACCGCGACCTCGGCGCCGAGGGCCTTGAGGCCCCAGATGTTGCTGCGGGCCACGCGCGAGTGCAGCACGTCGCCGCAGATGCAGATGCGCTTGCCCTCGAGCGTGCCGAAGCGTTGGCGCAGCGTGAGCAGGTCGAGCAGGCCCTGCGTGGGATGCTCGTGCGTGCCGTCGCCAGCGTTGATGACGTTGCTCTCGATGCGCTCCGCGAGGAATCGCGCGGCACCGGACGACGCATGGCGGATGACGACCATGTCAATGCGCATGGCCTCGAGGTTGCGCGCGGTGTCCACCAACGTCTCGCCCTTGGACACACTGGAACCGGACGCCGCGACGTTCACGGTGTCTGCGCTCATGCGCTTCTCGGCGAACTCGAACGAGATGCGCGTGCGGGTGGACGCCTCGAAGAAAAGGTTCACGACCGTCATGCCGCGGAGGGTCGGAACCTTCTTGATGGCGCGCTCGGAGACTTCCCGCAGGGGCTCCGCGACGTCGAGGATGGTGGTGATCTGCTCGCGGGTGAGGCCGGCGAGCCCGACCAGGTCCTTGCCGAGCAGGGTCATGTGCCGCCTCCGACCATCGTGACTTCATCGGCGCCATCGAGCTCGGGGACGAACACGTCCACGCGGCCGCCGGGCGGCACGGTCACCGTCTGGCCGACGACGTCGGCGTGGATGGGCAGCTCGCGGCCGCCGCGGTCCACGAGCACCGCGAGCATGATGCGCGAGGGGCGGCCGAAGTCGGCAAGCTCGTCGAGCGCGGCGCGAATCGTGCGACCGGTGAAGAGCACGTCGTCCACGATCACGACGACCTGGCCGTCGACCGCCTTGGGCAGATGCGTCTGCCCGACCACCGGCCGCGGGCCGACGGTCTGGAGATCATCGCGATAGAGCGTGATGTCGAGCGCGCCGAGGGGGATGTCGGCGCCCTCACGCTCCTTGATGACATTGCCGATGCGCTGGGCGATCTGGACGCCGCGGCGCTGGATGCCGACGAGGACGAGGCGGTCGGTGCCGTCGTTGCGCTCGAGAATCTCGTCGGCCATCCGCGAAATGGTGCGCGAGACAGCGCGCGCATTCAGGAGGACGACAGGGGCGGAGGGCATCGCCCCGAAATATGCGCGGTCGCGCGTGGTGGCGGGAGCCGCGCCTACGCGGCGCGGCTGCCGCTCGGTCGCTCGCCGTGCGGCATCGGGCGGCGCGCGAGATAGACCTTCTCGCGGCCGGGCCCGAGGGCCTCGGCGTCCAGCGGACGGGAAATCGTCCCGATCAGCTGGCCGTTGGCGTCGAGGAGCTCGATGCGGGTGTCGGAGATGCGTTTCACGATGGCGGTCATTGGGGTCCTCCTGCGGTCACCGAGTCAGACACTGCGTACCCCCAAAAGGTTTGCGCGGCCGGCCTCGATTCGAGGACGGCCGCGCAACGGGTCGGTCACAGCGGACAGGGCGGGATTCGAACCCGCGATACGCTATTAACGTATACACGCTTTCCA
>CAZCIM010000032.1:0-23293 GCA_964498895.1 uncultured Gemmatimonas sp.
GCTCGCCACGGTGGTCGCCGCGCGTGGCGGATTCCAGAAGAAGCCGCTGAATCCGATCCACGCGTTCTCGAGCGGCAGTCACGAGGCGGGCATCCTCACGCTCAACTCCGCGTTCACGTTGCTGCAGTCGCCGCGGGACCGCGCGTTGGAACCCGTCGCCTACTTCCGCGACGCGGCGCAGGTCGATTCGCTGCTCCCGCTCGCATGGGGCTACGCCGAGCGCATGGGCGGCGCAGCGCCGGCGCGACCGCAGAACATCGTGCTGCTGGTGCTCGAGAGCTACGCGACGGAGTTCTGGGGCGGCACGGATCGCGAGCAGCCGCAGCTGACGCCCTTCCTCGACTCGCTGCGCGGCGTCGGGACGTTCTACACCGAGAGCTATGCCAACGGGCGTCGGTCCATGGACGCGCTGCCGAGCATCCTGCTGGGCATGCCGCTGTACCGTGGCCAGAGTATCGCCGTGAGCCGCTACCAGAGCAACGAATGGCGCGGCATCGGGCACTTCTTGGGCGAGGCGGGCTATCACACGAGCTTCTTCCACGGGGCGGTGAAGGGCACGATGTACTTCGATGCGATCGCTTCGCTGGCGGGCATCGAGGATTTCTATCCGCTCGAGCGCTTCCCGGCGGACGTGCAGCGCGAGGCCTTTGACGGGCACTGGGGATTGTTCGACGAAGAAGCGCTGCAGTTCGCCGTGCGCCAGGTCGGGACGTTCCGCGAGCCCTGGTTCGCGACGATGTTCACCATCAGCACGCACCATCCGTACCGCCTGCCGCCGAAGTACGTCGATGTCATGCCGAAGGGCAGCCGCGAGATCCATGCGAGCGTCGCGTACACGGATCTTGCCGTGCGGCGATTCTTCGAGACGGCGCGACAGCAGCCGTGGTTCCGCAACACGCTCTTTATCATCACCGGCGACCACACGCCGCCATCGCGGTCAGCGCGCTACGACACCCCCGTGGGGCGCTACATGGTGCCGACGCTGCTGTACCATCCCGGCGGGCTGCTCCCGGCGCTCGACACCACGCGGGTGGTGCAGCACGTGGATCTGTTCCCGACCATGCTGGACTACGCGGGGCTCCGCCCGGAGCGGATCCCGCGCTTCGGGCGCTCGCTGTTCGCCGACGTGCCGGGCGAGGCCGTATTGACGACGGACGAGACCTACTGGCTCGTGCGGCGCGACGCGGTGCTCGAGCGGAAGCCGGACGGCAGCGAGCGGGTGCTCGCGTACCGCCGCGAGCGTACGGGCACGGAGGCCGTCACGCTCACGCCAGCGGAGCAGGCGGAGCGGTCCCAGCGGCTCTCGGCCTACGTACAGCACTACACGATGTCGCTGATCAACAACGCCTTCTATCGCTGACGCGGTCCGGCGTCCACTTTTCAGCATGGCTCTCCTCCGCAATCCGCTCCACGACGAACAGGCCAGTCTCGTCACCGTCTCATTGGTGACGCTGGCGGCCGTGGCGATCGCCTTCGGGCTCGCCTTCACGCGGCCGGTGCTGGTGCCGCTGGTGGTCGCGACGATCGTCTACTATCTCGTGTCGCCGGTCGCGGATTTCCTCGAGCTGCGCCTGCGGTTCACCCGCTGGCTCTCGACGTTCGTGGTGATGATCCTGGTGGCTGCGCTGCTCGCGAGCCTCGGCTTGCTGTTCCTGACGTCTGCGCGCGGACTGCTGGGCTCCGCGGACGTGTACCAGGTGAAGCTGCTGGATGTGGCAACCACCGTGACCGAGTGGTTGGATCGCCGCGGGCTCTCGCTGAGCCGTGATGCGCTCGTCGCCGCCGTGAGCGAGTTGCCGACGCAGCGCGTGGTGCAGGCGGGGGCCGGCTTGGCCGTGAAGCTCGTGCAGAATGGCGTGCTCGTGATGCTGTTCGTGATCTTCCTGCTGCTGGGTCGCACGCGTCAGCTGATCAAGCATCCCGTGTTCCGGCAGATTGACCGCGATGTGCGCCGCTACCTCATGCTCAAGACGCTCATTTCGCTGGCGACGGGCGTGCTGTTCTGGGCAATCCTCGGCGCGTTCGGCATTGAACTGGCGCTGGTGTTCGGCGTGGTGACCTTCGTGCTCAATTTCATTCCGAGCATCGGGAGCATCTTCGCGACCCTCCTGCCGATCCCGATCGCGCTCGTGCAATTCGAGACCCTCGGCCCCGTGCTGTTGCTCGTCGTGCTGCTCACGGTGGTGCAGATGATCATCGGCAACGGCATTGACCCGTTGCTGATGGGCCAGAACCTGAACCTCAGCCCGGTGACGGTGTTGGCCGCCCTGGTGTTCTGGGGCCTGCTCTGGGGCGTGGTCGGCATGCTGCTCGCCGCGCCGCTCACGGCGATCCTGCGCATCGTGCTCGCGCAGTTCGAGACGACACGGCCGATGAGCGAGCTCCTCGCGGGGCGATTGCCGGAAGGCGACGAAGGCCACACGGTCGAGCGGCCTGTCGTGAAGGACGGATGACGGATGACGGATGACGGATGACGGATGCTGGATGGTGGCCCATACCGCGCAACCGCTTCCGTCTTCCGTCTTCCGTCATTAGTTTTTTCTCTGCCGCCAGGGGTATCCCGCAGTTCGCGGGATTGAGACAGTCCCTTGGAACCTGACCCGGTTTACACCGGCGTAGGGAGTGCGGCGAGTGACGTGATTGCCGTCCTTCGGCCACGCCACCCGCTCGCCGGGTGCGTGGCCGTCGTCGTTTCGGCGGCTCCGCTCCGGTGAGGTCCAGCACTACGGCGCCCTCTTTTCCCACGAGGACACCGCAGATGGTTCGCTTCACCGTTGGCATCGTCGTTGGCAGTCTCGCGCTCGCCGTCCACCCCAGCATTGCGCGCACGCAGCAGCGGCCTGCGCCGCCGCCGCCCGCCTCACCCGGCAGCCCGCGCGACAGCGCGGCCCGCGACACACTCGAAACGTTCGTGGTCCGTGCCGTGCGCGCGGGTGGAGCGGCGCCCACGGCGCAGACGCTGCTCGACCGCCGGACGATCGAGCGCAGCTACGTCGGACAGGACGCACCGCTCGCCCTGCTGGGGGCGCCGGGCATCACCGCCGCCAGCGACGCGGGCAGCTTCTCCGGCTACAGCTCGATCCGCCTGCGCGGCGTGGATCAGACGCGGCTGAGCATCAGCGTGGACGGCGTGCCGCTGAACGATCCCGAAGATCAGGTGCTCTACTTCTCCAACGTGCCGGATTTCATGAACTCGATGCACTCCGTGCGCGTGCAGCGCGGCGTGGGGTCGAGCGCCTTCGGCACCGCGGCCTTCGCGGGTTCGCTCGACTTCGAGTCGCTGCCGCTGCTGAGCACGCCGGCGTTCCGCGAGCTCCAGGTGACCGGTGGGTCCTGGGGCACGCGGCGCAGCAGCGTGGAGGCGGCCACGGGACCCGTGGGCCGCGACGGGCGCGTGGCGGCGTACGCGCGGCTGTCGGCGCAGGACACGGACGGCTATCGCGAGCATTCCGGCAATCGCGCCGCTTCCGGCTTCCTGTCCCTGGGTTGGTTCGGCGATCGCGACGCGCTCAAGCTGACCGGCCTCGCCGGGCGCTCGCGGATGCAGCTGGCGTACTACGCGCCCAGCGAGGCAGAGCTGGCGGCGAATCCGCGCGCGAACCCCATGGGTGAGGACGAGCGCGACAACTTCCGCCAGGAGATGCTGAGCCTGCAGTACACGCGCGTGCTCCGCCCGGGTGTGACGCTCACCACGACGGGCTATCGGAACAGCGCCGGCGGTTGGTACGACGTGAATGTCGGGGAGCCCACGCTGTGGCGCTTCAACCTCGATCACGTGTGGTATGGCGCGCTGAGCACCCTGCACTGGCAGGGCGAGCGCGCGTCGGTCACGACCGGTGCGCACGTCAGCGATTATGCCCGTGATCACTTTCTCTACGTCGCCCCCGATTTCAGCGCGCGGGTGTACGACAACACGGGCCATAAGCAGGAGCAGAGCGCGTTCGTGAAGGGCAGCGTGACGCGCGGGTCGGTGGATTGGCACGCGGACCTGCAGCTGCGCCGCGCCGCCTTCCGCTACGCGCCGAGCGCCGGCACGAGCTTCGCGGCGCCGCGCGTGGATTGGCTGTTCTTGAATCCGAAGCTGGGCGTGACCTGGCGCGCGCGGCCGGGCGTCGAGGTTTTCGCGTCGCTGGGTCAGGCGAGCCGTGAGCCGACGCGCTCGGACATGTTCGCGGGCGCCGACGATCTCGACGACGCGGCCGCCGCCGAGCTGCTGCCGCTGACTCGCGTCAAGCCGGAGCGGCTGACGGATCTCGAGGTTGGGGCACGAGTAAAGCACGGCGCGGTGCAGGCGAGCGTCAACGCGTTCGCCATGCAGTTCCGCAACGAGATCGCCCCGATCGGGCAGATCGCGGTGACGGGGAGTCAGATTCGCCGCAACGTGGATCGCTCCTCGCGGCTCGGCCTGGAGGCGGAGCTGGCGTGGCAGGCGAGCGACGTGCTGCTGCTGAGTGGCAACGCGATGTTCATGCGCGCGCGGATCGTGGAGTACACGGACGAGGCGACTGCCGTGACCTACCGCGACGTCCCGCCGCTGCTGACGCCGGCGGTGCTGGCGAATGCGCAGGTCGCGTGGACGCCGCTGCCGGCGCTTGAGCTCTCGTTGTCGGCGCGTCATGTGGGCGAGTCGCAGCTGGCCAATGACGGGAACGCCGCGCTGGTCACCCCGGCGTTCACGCTGGCCGACCTCGGCGGCGCGTACACCTTCCGCGCGGCGACGCTCCGCGTCCAGGTGCAGAACCTCACCGACGCCGTCGCATACGCTAGCGGCTACACGGATGGAACGGCGCGGTACTTATTCCCCGTCGCGACGCGCAGCGTGTTGGCGACGCTCTCCCTGCGCTTCTAACTTGCAGGCATGCCGAGGCGCACGCTCCAGGACGAACTCAAGCAATCGAAGCCCTTCGAGACTCCGGCGGACGAAGCCGTAGTGGCGCTGATGCGCACCGCGGCACTCGTCCGCCGCGCCATCGCCAAGCGCGTGGAAGCGTACGGGATCAGCATCGCGCAGTACAACGTGCTGCGCATTCTGCGTGGGGCAGGGCCGGCCGGCCTCCCCACGCTCGCCGTGCGGGACCGCCTGATCGAGGAAGCGCCGGGCATCACTCGGCTGATGGACAAACTCGAGGACGCGGGCCATGTGGCCCGTCGTCGGGCGGACGGTGATCGGCGCGTGGTCCACTGCGTCATCACCGAACAGGGCCTGCGCCTGCTGGCCGCCATGGACCGTCTCGTGCATGAAACGGCCAACCTCGTGCGTGCCGGACTGCCGGACGAGGACGAGCAGCGGAAGCTGATCGCGCTGCTCGCGGATGTCAGGGCCGGGCTCGACGAGGCGCGTTGACCTCACGCATCAGGTAGATCTCGTCGCCCTCCATCACGTCGTCCACCACGGACATCTGGTCCACGACGACGGCGAACACGGTGTAGGCACCGGTGAGTCGCGCGTTGTCGCGGAGGTTCACGAACCACTGCAGGTCGCCCGTCGAGTGGCCCCGCGTGCTCATGCCGACGCTGCCGCGTGGATGTGGCACTGTGCCCAGTTCATCCACCACGAAGCGCCCGCTGCCGGAGTATTCGTTGTCCAGCGGACTGCCCCCCTGGATCACGAAGTTCGGCTCGACGCGATGCCAGCGCTGGCCGTTGTAGTATCCGCGGCGCACGGCATCGAGCACCCGCGCCGCTTGGATGGGGGCCACGTCTCCGCGGAGCTCGACCGTGAAGTCTCGCCCGCCGTGCAACCGCGAGAACTGCACCTGCACGTACCGGCGCGCGCCGAGCGCGAGGCCGACGACATCGAACGGGAGGGAGTCGGGCTGGCCTGGTGCCCAGGCCTCTGCTGCAGGTCGGCCAAGCGCGGCCCGCAGCGCGTTGCGCACGTCGCGCTCCGAGGCCCAGTTCCGCCGTTCCGCACGGGCCAGCGCCGCGGCGACCACCGTCAACGTGAGCGAGTCTTGGTTGCCCTTCAGGGCTTCCGCCGCTGCCAACGCAACCTGCGGCGCGCTGGACCCGACCCGCGCTCGGTAGAGGCTGTCGTAGGCATGCCCGCGCAGCGTGGCGAGACCCTGCAGCACGGCTTCGAGCACATTCGGATCGGTGTCGCTCGCGAGTCCCTCCAGTAGCGCGCTGTCTCGCAGAATGACGGCCGCGCGGGCCGCCGCGCGACGAAGCTGCGGCTGTTCGCTGCGTGCGAGCCCTCGGCTGAGTGGACGCGCAGAGTCTGGCGCGACGCGCGCGAGCGCCACCATGGCATCCGCCGCCAACTGCCACGAGGGTGCCGGTGGACGCCGATTCCTCGTGCGCGATGCTCCCTCGCGTAGCACGTCGCGCAGCCGCACCGCGATCGCCGCATCGCCGGCGCAGGCGCGGCGCTGCCCGCTGAGCACGATTGCCCGCTGCCGCACCTGCGCGGCTGTGTCGTCCAGCGCGGCGAGCAGCGGGGCACACTCGCCGTCGCGCCCGCCGAGCGCGCGGTATCGCGCGGCCCACGCGGGTTCGGCCCAGCTGGGGAACGGCCGCGACGCGTCGGGCTGTCCCAACGATGCGCGGGCCGCGAAGGTGGAGTCCGCCAGCCGCGCCTGCGCACGCTGCGCGATGCGCGCGATGCGCGGGTTCGGGTGCGCAGCAGCCTGCGCGAGCGCGGGGTCCGAGGCATCGCGACGGTCCTCAGCCACGAGCACGGCGTAGAGCAGAAGGGAATCCGCCCGTGACACGACCATGGTGTCGGCCGGAGCGGCAAGAGGCAGGGGGCCGGCGTGCAGCGGGGACGCGGTCGCGACGCCCACCGCGACCGCAAGGGGGAACACATGGCGAAGGCGCATGCCCGATGCTACCGCCGTCGCGTGGCCGCCGAAACCCCCGACGGGTAAATTGCTCCCATGCTGATCATCAAGTTCCTGCAGACCATGTTCAAGGCCCTGAACTCGGATGGCACGCCGGGGCAGGTGGGCATGGGGATGGCCATCGGCCTCTGCTTTGGGCTCACGCCGCTCGTGTCGCTGCACAACCTCTTGGTGCTTGCCGTCGCGATGCTCACCACGGTGTCGTTTCCCGGGGTGTTCCTCGGCTGGGCCATCGCGACGCCGCTGGGCTTCCTCCTCGATCCGCTGTTCGACCGCATCGGGATGGCGCTGCTCACGCAGGATAGTCTCGCGCCCCTCTTCACCTGGATTGTCAACACGCCGGTGGTCGCGCTGTCGCGACTGAATAACTCGGTGGTGCTTGGGAGCCTCGTGAGCTGGATGCTGCTGCTCGTCCCCAGCTACTTCGTGTTCAAGGTGCTCGTGGACAAGTACCGGGCCCACGTGCTGGCGTATGTGCGGAAGCTCAAGGTGGTGCAGATGCTGCAGGGCTCGAAGCTCTGGAACCTGTACCAGACGCTGTGGCCGTCCGCATGAAGTACATCCGCTGGAAGGCCCTATTGCCGCTGAGCGTGTTCCTCCTGTTGCTCGTCATCTGGGGGGCATTCTTCGCTGACGCCACGCTGAAGTACGCCGTAGAGGCGGGCGGTACCGCAGCCGTCGGCGCCAAAGTGGAACTCGCGGATGCCGAGCTCGGCATCCTCGACGGGCACGTCACGCTCGAGGGGCTGCAGGTGACGAACCCCAACGCGCCGATGACGAACTTGGTCGAGGCCGAGGCCCTGGTGTTCGACGTGGGCATCTTGCCGGCGCTGGAGAAGAAGGTCGTGATCGACACCATGGCGGCGCGAGGAATCCGCTTCAACACGCCGCGTCAGACGTCGGGCGCGCTGCCGCCGAAGCCGGTAGATCCGGACGCCGAGGAGTCCTCGTCGCAGGTCATCGCGAACTTCAAGCAGCAGATCAAGGTGCCACCGTTGGAGCTGTCCACCCTCACGCAGTCCGTGAACGTGGGCGCCATCAGCCCTGACTCGCTGGCGACGCTGCGTGAGGCGCGGCACGCGTTGGCCTACGCGGATACGGCGCGTGATGCCTTGCTCGCGGATCTGCAGGCGGCCGACCCGCGCCCCACGCTCGACTCGGCGGAGGCGCTCGCGCGCCGCCTGCAGAACGCCAACCTGCGCACGCTCGGCCTCGCGGGTGCGCGCCAGGCGGTCACCGACGTGAGGCGCACGCTGCGCGATCTCGCGGCGATTGACGATCGGCTCAAGGCTCTGGACGCCGAGACGCGGGGGAACGCGAAGGGCCTGCAGGCGCGTCTCGCCGCGATCCCGGCGGCGAAGACGCAGGACTATGCCTACGCACGCTCGCTGCTGAAGCTGCCCAGCTTCGAGGTGCCGAGCATCGGGCCGCAGCTGTTCAGCGACTTGATCGCCGAGCAGATGGGCGGCGTGTTGTACTGGGTGGACCGCGCGGAGAAGTATGTGCCGCCTGGCCTGCAGCGCCGCACGCAGCCGGGCCGGCCGCGGGTGCGCGCGAGCGGCACGGATGTGCTGTTCCCCAAGGAAGAAGTGTATCCGCAGTTCCTCATGCGGCTCGCGGATCTGTCACTGACGCTCGGTGGCGAGGGCGCCGCGGCCGGCAACTACTCAGCCGAGGTCGTCGGGCTCACCACGCAGCCCGCGGTGTTCGGCGCACCGACCACCTTCGCGTTGGCGCGGACGGCGGGGCAGGTGGGGCCGAGCGACATTCGCGTGCAGGGTTTCTTCGACCACCGGCGCGCGCCGGTGCGCGACACCATCGGCGCGCGCTTCAGTGGAATCACCCTGCCGAATTTCCCGCTCGGCGGGCTCGGCGGTCAGGTGGTGCTTGGCACGGGGCTGTCGCAGCTCGCGCTCGAACGTAACGGCGAGGAACTCCGCGGACGCTGGCTCTGGCGCGCGCCGAAGGTCACCTGGCAGCGCGATTCGACGCGTGCGCGGCCGACGGATGCGCGGACGGCGTTCGTCGAAGACGCGCTCTGGCGCGCGATGGCGCGCATTGATTCCGTGGAGATCGATGCTGAGATCGACGGCACGCTGCGCGCGCCGCGGTTGCGCGTACGTACGAACATCGCGGAGGCGGTGTCTGGCGCGCTGAAGGCGCAGCTGAACGACGAAGTGCGCAAGGCCGAGCAGCAGGTACGCGCACGCGTCGATGAACTCGTGGACAAGCAGGTGGCCGAGGCGCGTGCCAAGGCGGATCAGGCGCGGGCCCAGGTGACGGCCCGGCTCGATGCCGAACGCACGCGACTCGAGGCGCAGAAGACGGCGCTCGAGACTCGCCTGCGTGAACTCACGCGCATACCGGGGATCAGCTAGCGGGCGGTGGGGTTCTCACACGCGGAGGCGGCGATGCGGGTGCAACGGGCGGTGCGATGGTTGGCGGTGGTTGGGCTGCTGTGGTCTTCGACGGCCGCGACGATCGGGGCGCAGGCGCCGAGGGTCGAGGGGACGTGGGAGGCCGCGACGCCCAGCGGCGGCAAGATCACGCTCGTGTTGCAGCAGTCCGGCTCTCGCGTGACGGGCACGTTGAGCGGGAATGGCGCGCAGTTCGCGGTCGAGGCCGAGTTCGGCGCCGACGGCGGCTTCTACGGCACGGCGCGCGGTCGCGACGGGTCGCTGGTCATCGGTGGTGAACTGGATGGGGCAGCCCTCGGCCTCGCGTTGGCGGAGCTCACCGCAGCCGGCGTGCCGGACATGCGGAGCGCGCAAGAGCTCCGCATGCAGCGAGTTTCGGCAGGCGGCGCGACGCCGAGCACCACGGGTCCGGGCACGGCGGCATCGGCAGCGCCCGGCGCGTCGGGCACAGCGGCCCCGCGTGGCGGCGCCTCCGCCGCGCCGCCGGCGAACGCACTCGCCGCCACTCCGGCCGACCGCCAGCTCGCGGATCTTCTAGTGTCGAGCATGTGGTGCAACCTGCAGTACTCGCAGCAGATGGGCGCGACGACAGTGGAGCGCGTGGTGTTCGGCCGTGACGGTCGCATCGCGAGCCGTACGCAGCGCGAGAGCGCGGTGAACAATTCGCAGGGTTCGTACTACGGACTCGGCACCGATGCCGTGCAGGGCTACTGGCGCGTGCAGGGTGGGCGGCTGCAGCTCTCGCAAGACGGGCGCAACTACGAGCCGGTGCCGCTCACGGTCTCGCGCAACAGCAATGGCTACCCGATCATCACGACGAACAACAAGGAATACTACCAGTGCAGCTGACGGAGACGCGGTAACGATGGCCTTCGGACGATCTCTCCTGCTGGCCGCCGCCAAGAGCGACGCGCTCAACCGCTTCGCCACGCGCAGCGCGGTCGTGAAGCGCGCCACGAAGGCCTTCATGCCCGGCGAGACCATGGCCGATGGCCTGGAAGCCGGTGCGCGCATCGCGTCCACGGGCCGCCGCCTGCTGTACACGCGGCTCGGCGAGGCGCTCACGGACATCCGCGATGCCGACGGCGTGCGCGACCACTATCTCGGGCTCTTCGATGCCATCAAGGCGCGCGGGCTCGACGCCGAGGTGAGCGTGAAGCCCACCCAGCTCGGCTTCGATCAATCGTTGGAGAAGTGCCGCGAGCACTGCCTCGTGCTGGCGCGCAAGGCCGAGGAAGTCGGCTCGGCGCTGTGGCTCGACATGGAAGACTCCACCACCGTGGACCGCACGCTCGAGTTGTACCGTGCGATTCGCGGCGTGCACGCGCGGGCCGGGCTCGCGGTGCAGGCGTACCTGTTCCGCACGCCGAAGGACGTGGATGCGTTGCTGCCGCTGAATCCGACGCTTCGCCTCGTGAAGGGGGCGTACGCGGAGCCGGCGAGCGTGGCGTATCCGAAGAAGGCGGACACCGATCGCGCGTACGAGGCGATCGCCAGCCAGATGCTCGAAGCCGCTGCGCGCGGCAGCTGCACGCCGATTCTCGGCACGCATGATGTCCCCATGCTGCGCCGCATCATCGCACGGGCGCGGGCCCTCGGCGTGCGTCCCGGCCAGTACGAGATTCACATGCTCTACGGCATCCGCGACCGCGAGCAGCTCGCGCTCAAGGCGGAGGGCGAGACCGTGGCGACGCTGATCTCCTACGGCGAGGCCTGGTACCGCTGGTACATGCGTCGGCTCGCGGAGCGGCCGGCGAATGTCGGGTTCGTGCTGCGGTCGATGCTGGGATAGGCATCACGGACGGAAGACAGAAGACGGAGGGCTCGCGAGGCCAGACGTCCTTCCGTCTTCTGTCTTCCCCCTTGCTTACGGAAACACGAACGTCCGATAGCTCAGCTTCCGGTCCGCCACCGCCTTCACCAGGTCGGTCGTGGTGATGATGCCCACGAGGCGAGCGCCATCCAGCACCGGGAGCCGACGGATGTGCTCGGCCTGCATGAGCTCGGCCGCGCGGCTCGCCGGTGCCTCGAGGTCAATCGTGGTGAGCGGGCCACGGGTCATGGCTTCCTCGACCGTGTGATCGTCGAGGATGCCGTGGTCCATGCCGCCGCTGACGGCTTCCGGATCCGCGGGCAGCGCCGCGATGAACTCCAGCAGGTCCGTGGCGCTGACCATGCCGACCGGACGGCCCGCATGCACCACCGGAGCACCGCTGACGTGCTCGGTCGCGAGAATCTCGGCGGCTTCGCGAATGCTGGTGTTGGGCTCGAGCGTGAGCAACTCGCGCGTCATGAGGTCTTTCACCTTGAGCATACGGCCTCCCGCGAGGGCGTGGGGTTCACCGCAAACCTGCGGGTTGCGCCGCGGCACAACTATCAGGGACCGGCCGCAGGCCGCGTAGGGGAATCGCTGGGCCCAGCTTGCGGGGTGGGCGGCAGATATATTACCGTATCGGAGTACGCTACTTCGCACGCCCCCCCTGCCTGAGGTTGCCGGAATGCCGCGGTCCCTCCCCGCCGTCCGTCCCCCACGTCGCGCATCGCGTCTCGGGGTCGCCCTGGTCCTCTCGCTCGCGACGCTCGGCGCGGCCTGCGCGGACGCCCCAGAGCCTGCCGCAACGCCGGCCGATCGGCCCGCCGTCCAGTTCACCGAAGCGAACTGGACGCCGAAGCGCGAAGCCGACATCCCCAACGATTCGATGGGCGCGTCGATCCGCCGCGGGCTCTACCTGCTGCGCTTCACGCCCGAGTCGCTGCCCGCGTACGCGACCTCTGGCCTCCGCTGTACGTCCTGCCACCAGGATGATGGGCTCAAGGTGGACGCAGCGCCGCTCACCGGCTCGCACGCGCGCTTCCCCAAGTACATGCCGCGCACCGGCACCACGATCACGCTCGCCGATCGCGTGAACTACTGCTTCACGCGCTCGCTGGCGGGCAACGTGCTGCCGGTGGACAGCCGCGAGATGACGGACCTGCTCGCCTACATGGCGTTCATCTCGCAGGATGTGCCGGTGGGCTACAAGCTCGCCGGGCACGACGGACTCATTTCGATGAAGGACACCTTGGTGGGCGATGCCGCACGGGGTGAACGGCTCTACGCGGAGAAGACCTGCGTGGCCTGCCATGGTGCCGACGGCGGCGGCATGGGCGTGATTCCGCCGCTCTGGGGCCCGAAGTCGTACTCGATCGGCGCGTCCATGGCGCGGCTCGAGCGCGCGGCCAGCTTCATCTACCACAACATGCCGCAGACGGCGCCGCGCTCGCTCACGCCGCAGGAGGCCTTCGACCTCTCGGCGTACATCAACAGCAAGCCGCGCCCGGACTCGCCAGCGAAGGAGCTCGATTGGCCACTGGGCGGCGTGCCGCGCGACGTGCCTTACGACACGCGCTCCGGCCACAAGGCGTTCAACCCGCCGCCGCTCTTGCCGCGGGCCACGCCGCAACGCGCCGTGGTCCCAGTGCCGCCGCGCGCGGCGAGCATCGGCAGCCGCTGATGCCGCGCAAGCTCACGCGCCGCGAGATGATCGGCGGCTCGGCGGCCGCGCTTGGTGCGAGTGTCGTCGGCGCGCGCGTGCTCGATGCAAGCGCGCCGAGCGTGGAGGACACGAATGCCGCCCTCGGCGCACAGGACGCCGTCACGGTGCCCGCCGATCCCACCAAGCTGCAGGGACTGCCGACCTCGCCGCTTGGCGCGCGCTCGCCGTTCGTGAAGCCCGTGCGCGGGCCGCAGACGGGCATGACGGTCGGCTCGTCGCTTACGCCGCTGCAGGACCTCACGGGGCCCATCACTCCCGCCGACTTGCACTTCGAGCGCCATCACGCGGGCATCCCGGTGATCGATCCGGCCAAGCACCGGCTGATGATCCATGGCCTCGTGGCTCGCGAACTCGTGCTCACGCTCGATGAACTCAAGCGCTTTCCGCAAGTGACGCGCACGTATTTCATCGAATGTTCGGGCAACGGGCGCGGCGCGTTCCGCGACCCCAAGCCGGACATGACGGCGCAGAAGGTGGCCGGGATGATTTCGACCTCCGAGTGGACGGGCGTGCCGCTGGCCACGCTGTTCCGCGAAGTCGGCGCGAAGCCCGAGGCCACGTGGTTCCTCGCCGAGGGCGGTGATGCCTGCCTCATGACGCGCTCCGTGCCGATGGCGAAGGCGTGGGACGACGCGCTCGTCGCCTGGGCGCAGAACGGCGAACCGCTGCGTCCGGCCCAGGGGTATCCGCTGCGCTTGGTGCTGCCGGGCTGGGAAGGGAACATCAACGTGAAGTGGCTGCGCCGTCTCGAACTGGGCACGCAGCCGTGGCGCACGCGCTGGGAAACGTCGAAGTACACGGACCCCATGCCGGGCAACGTGGCGCGCGAGTTCACGTTCGAGAATGACGTGAAGAGCATCATCACGACGCCGTCGCACCCCGGGCGGCTCACGGTGCGCGGTTGGCATCCGGTGCAGGGCCTCGCCTGGAGCGGCCGCGGCCGCGTGACGCGGGTGGAGGTCAGCACGGATGGCGGTCGCACCTGGGCTGACGCCGAGTTGATGGGACTCGCACTCCCGAAGGCCGCCGTGCGCTTCCAGTACATGTTCGACTTCACGGGCCGTGAGGCCGTCCTGCTCTCGCGTGCGACGGACGAGCAGGGCTTCGTGCAGCCGACGCGCGCGGCGTTGCTGGCCGCGCGCGGACTAGGCACGGACTATCACTTCAACCAGATCGTGGGGTGGAAGGTCGCGCGCGACGGCGCCGTGACCTTCCATGGGGAGACATGAGCGGCCGCGACGGAATGCCCGTGCTGCACGCGGTCGCGCGCGGCGCCGCGCTCGCGGTGATCGTCTTGGTCCTCGCCTCCTGTGACCGAAGCGCGAGCCCCGCGGTGAATCTCGCGCAGGCGGCAACCGATTCGCTGTACCCCTCCGTGCGCGAGTACGAGGCCGGCCATTTCGCGATCGGCAGCACGGCGACGCCGGCGCAGGTCGCGGCGTGGAACACCGACATCGGACCGGATGGCGCAGACCTGCCGCCGGGCCGCGGCACGGCGGCTGACGGCGCGCGCGTCTTTGCCCAGCAGTGCGCGGCCTGCCACGGCGCGGAGGGGCAGGGGCTGGAGCCGCTGTATCCCTTGCTCATCAGTCGCGACCCGCGCGGTGAGAGCTTTGCCTTTGCGTCGGATCCGAGCATCCCGCGCAGCATCGGCAACTACTGGTCGCACGCGACCACGCTGTACGACTACATCCGCCGTGCGATGCCGCTCTACACGCCGGGCTCGCTCAGCGCCGATGAGACCTATGCGGTGGTGGCGTACCTGCTCGCCGCCAACGACGTGATTCCCGATACCGCGACGCTCGACGCCGCGGCCCTGCGCGCCGTGCGCATGCCGGCGCGCGACAAGTTCGTCCCCGATACCCGTTCTCCCTCGAGGCCTTGATATGACATCCCCCGCTCCTGCGAGCCGCGGCGGCCTGCCCAACTGGGCATCGCTCGGCATCATCTTCGGGCTCGTGGGTGCCGCGAGCATCCTGCTCTTCGGCCCCATCGGCGTCTCCGGCACGTATCCTCGCCTCATTGGCGAGGTCGCGCGGGTGGTGGATCCCGCGTACGCCGCGTCGAACCCCTACCTGGTGAAGATGGGCGCGTTGCTGCGCCCCGAGACCTTCCTCGTGATCGGGCTGCTGATCGGCGGCTTCCTCGGCTCCACGCGCGACCGCGTGAAGGCACCCAAGGTGGAGCTGCCGCATCCGGGCGCGGAAACCAACGCGCGCCGGTACACGGAGGCCTTCCTCGCGGGATTCCTCATCCTCTTCGGGGCACGCCTCGCCGGCGGTTGCACGAGCGGGCTGATCATCTCCGGCATGACGCAGCTGAGCATCGCCGGCTTCGTCTTCGCCGCCGGCGTGTTCGCCACCGGCATCGGCACGGCGAAGTTCATGCAGGCCATCCGCGTGGGAGCGCGCTAACCATGGAAAACCTGTTCGGCCTCCTCGTCGGCATCGCGATGGGCCTGCTCATCCAGCGCGTGCGCGCCTCGAGCCCCGTCGTGATCCTGCAGAACCTACGCCTCGAGAACCTCGGCATCATCAAGTTCATGGCGACGACCATCGCCGTGGGCATGATCACCGTGTACACGCTCAACCTGTTCATCCCGCAGGCGCTGCACTTCGACATCAAGCCGACGTACCTCGTCGGCGTGCTGCTCGGCGGCTTGATCTTCGGCGTCGGCTTCGGGCTCGGCGGCTACTGCCCCGGCACCTGCGTGGTGGGGATCGGCGAAGGCCGGCGCGACGCCTGGTTCGCCTTGCTCGGCGGCATC
This sequence comes from uncultured Gemmatimonas sp., assembly GCA_964498895.1. Classification (GTDB taxonomy): domain Bacteria; phylum Gemmatimonadota; class Gemmatimonadetes; order Gemmatimonadales; family Gemmatimonadaceae; genus Pseudogemmatithrix. The sequence goes on from CAZCIM010000032.1 coordinate 15,563, forward strand.
GTCGGCGCGTTGGTCTTCACGCTGGTGTACGAAGCGGCGATCGCGCCGCTCGTGAAGATCATGGACTTCGGCAAGATCACCGTCCAGGACCTGCTGCATGTGCCGGCGATCGTACCCGCGCTGGTCATCGGCACGCTGTTCCTCGTGGTGGTGAAGCTGCTGCCCACGCAGGTGACCCGCGCGTGACGGCGCGACGCGCGGCAGAGCGCGCAGCTCCGCGGGCGCCGGCGGCGGCCGTGGTGCGCCAGGCGACGCCCGAGCTGCTGGAGCGCGTGGCCAACCGGTTCCGCGCGCTCGCGGAACCGGCGCGGCTCGCGATCCTGCACGCCTTGGAGGACGGCGAGCAGACCGTGACCACGCTCGTCGAGCGCACGGGGCTCGCGCAGGGCAATCTCAGCAAGCATCTGCAGCAGCTCTACGCGGCTGGCTTCCTCACGCGCCGGCGCGAGGGCCTGTTCGTGCACTACGCTTTGGCGGACGAGGGCGTCCTGCAACTGTGCAGTCTGATGTGCGATCGGCTCGACGACGACGTCGAGGCCACGCGCGCCGTGCTCGCCGGCGCGCGGCGGCGTCCTTAAGCCGGCGGGATCTGCCCGAGGATCGAGCCGATCGGCACCGGCTCGACGATGTTGCGGTCGCAGCGAAACGCGAGTTCGCGAGCCAGCGCGTAGAGCTTCTCGCCGTCGAGACTGTCGAGCGGCGATTCCGCCGGACGGGCGCGGCGTGCGGCAGTGACCACCCGACGGCCGTCCTGCGTGCTCCCGTCCGGAAGGAACCGCACGCGCAGCGCTTCGTGGAAGCTGATGGTCCCCGCTTCCAGTCCAGCGTCGATGATCAGCTCGCGGGGCACGTAGTTGCGGACGAGGCCGAGCGTGACCATGCGGCGTGAGTCGAGCAACGTGATGCGCCAGCGCAGGGGCAGCGCGCCGTCCATCGCCCAGTCGTAGGGCCCACGCCCGGCGAACCGTGGCGTCAGTTGTTCCTCGGCGCGCAACCGGCGGCAGGCGATGCGTTCACCCTCGGCCTGCTCGAGCATGCGCGGCGACACGGGGATGACCTGCATGGCCCCGCTCTGCGCGGCCGCGGGGTGGGCGAGCAGGAGGCAGAGCAGGGCCGGCATGAGCGCGGGGCGCATACCCTGAGCATACCCCGCCACGCGCCCAGGTGCCATCTTCCGGCCATGGATCCCATCACGCACACGATGACCGGCGCGGTGCTCTCGCGCGCCGGCGGCGACCGGCTCACCCCGCTCGCGACCGCGACGCTCATCCTCGGGGCCAACGCGCCCGACATCGACATCTACACCGTGTGGACGGCGTCGAGCTTCGGCAGCATCGCGTTCCGGCGCGGCTGGACGCACGGGCCGATCTTCCTCGCCCTCCTGCCGGTGATCATCACCGGCATCATCCTGCTGTGGGATCGCGCGCTACGCCGCCGGCGCGATCCGTCGCTGCCACCGGCGCGGCCAGCGGCCTTGTTCGCGCTCGCGCTCCTCGGGACCTTGAGTCATCCGTTGCTGGACTGGCTCAACACGTATGGCGTGCGCGTACTGATGCCGTTCAACGGCACGTGGTTCGCCGCGGATGCCGTCTATATCATCGATCCCTATTGGTGGCTGCTCCTCGGGACCGCGCTGTTGCTCGCCAAGCGCGGGCGCCCACTGCCGAGCGTACGTCTTGCGGCGGCGGTCGCGTTCGCCTACCCCGCGTTGCTCGTCGTGATTAGCGGCGTCGCGCACCGGATCGCATTCCTCGAGGCGGAGCGTGCGGGCATTCGCAACGTCTCCGACGTCGTGTACCAGCCGCAGCCGCTGCGCCCGCTGGCGGCGGAGTTGATTGCCGCAGCGCCCGACGGCTACCACATCGGCCGTTTCAGTTGGTTCGGACCCCTCCGCGCGCAGTTTGGTGATACGGTCATCGCGCGGGGGCCGTGGACGCATCCGGTCGTCCAGCGGGCCATGCAGGATTCGGACGTGCGCGACTACCTCGTGTGGGCGCGCTTCGCGTGGGTCCGAATGGACACGACCGCCACGGGCGAGCCCGTGGCGGTCGTGTTCGGCGATGCGCGGTTTCCCGAGGGCGGGATCGCGGGAGGCCTCGGCGGCCTCCGGGTGCCGATTACTGGAGAGTGATCGCGCCGGCTTCGCTGCGCACCAGCGTCTTGGTGACGCTGTGGCCGTCCTTGAAGCGCGTCGTGACCGTCACCGACTCCTGCGAGTTCGGCATTTCGATCGTCGTGGTGGAGAGCGTCACGCCGTCCTTCACTTCCTCGATGGTGAGCGTCTTGCCCTCGGAGGTGGTCGTGCCGTGCTGGATCAGCGTGGCGCCGTCGGGGCGCTGCGTGCGGGCCGAGGCCACGGGGTTCGTGCCCGTCCAGAACTCGACGGTATTGGCGAAGACCACGTCGGCGAGGCCGGCGAGCCCGTACACGGGCACGATGTAGAGGCCGAGGAACACCAGTTCCTGCACCCACTTGTCGGGCGAGACGCTCTTGTTCCAGCTGTACACCTTGCGGGTGAGTTGGAACGAGCCGAAGCAGCCGGACGTGACGACGAGGCCGGCGGCAGCGACGGCGAGCGTGGCGGTGCGGCGGAGCGAGGCGATGCGCATGCGAGTCTCCTGGCGTGGGTGAAGGGACGGTCTGCGCAAGAAACTAACGGCCGCGCGCCGATGCGCGAGGGCCAACCCTAGGCCGACTGGCGACGCGACGGCCCATCCCTTCGGGTGGGGCGCTCGGAAAACCGGACGGGTTCCGGTTGTGACGAAAGAGTGAGCGTGTGGTCAATCTCCAGGCACGCTATTGCGACACTTGGGTATCAGTCGCATATTCGCCCAGCCTCACCCCACAGAGGATCGTTGATGCAACATCCCGACTTGCTCTATGCCTACCTCGACCCGATGTCGGGGTCGTTGGTCCTTCAAGCGGTGATCGCCGGCGTGCTCGGCGGCATCGTGACGATGAAGCGCGCCGGACTCACGGTCCGCGACGCCGTCTCCCGGGCCTGGAAGCGCATCAAGGGATGAGTCGCGATCCCTCGCGGATCGGCAGTTCGTTCCGAGATCCGAGCGGCTTCCTCTTCAGCCGCGACGGCGTGCTCCTGCGGCAGGTCCAGGAGCGGTATCGCCCCCATTACGAACAACTGATGCAGAGTGGCCTCTACGCCGCGTTGACGGCGGAGGGGCTGCTCGTGCCGCACGAGGAGCAGCCGCTGGACCACGCGGCGGCCCCCGGCGCGGCCTTCGTGCTCAAGCCCGAGCGTCTTCCGTTCATCTCGTTGCCCTACGAGTGGTGCTTTGCGCAGCGACAGGCGGCGGCGCTGCTCACGTTGCGCGTGCAGGAACTCGCGCTGGCCCATGGGATGACGCTCAAGGACGCCTCGGCCTACAACGTCCAGTTCCGCGGCGTGCGGCCGGTGCTGATCGACACGCTGTCGTTCGAGCGGTACGAGGAGGGCAAGCCCTGGGTGGCGTACCGGCAGTTCTGCCAGCACTTCCTTGCGCCGCTCGTACTGCAGGCACGCCTCGACGTGCGCTTGGGCGCGTTGCTGCGGCAGTACCTCGATGGCATCCCGTTGGATCTCGCGTCGACGTTGCTCTCGCGGCGGAGCTGGTTGAATCCGGCGCTGCTCATGCACATCCATCTGCACGCGCAGAGCATCGCGCGGCATGCGCCCACGGACGCGCAGCGTGGCGTCGCGCCTGCGCGCGCGGCCGTCGTCTCGAAGCGCGGGCTGGAGGGCGTGCTCGCGTCATTGCGCGGCGCAATCGAGGGGCTGCGCTGGCAAGCCGGCACCGAGTGGGGCGCATACGAGGAGACCCACAACTATGACGCGGCGGGCCGTGCCTCCAAGCAGGGCTTGGTGGCGGAGTTCGTGCGTGCGGCCGCGGCGCGCAGCGTGATCGACCTCGGCGCCAACGCCGGTGAGTACTCGCGCGTGGCGCGCGATGCCGGCGCCACGCTGGTCGTGGCCGCCGACGGCGATGCGATGGCGGTCGAGCGCGGCTTTCACCGGTTGCGTGACGCCGCCGAAGTGGGGGTGCATCCGCTGCTCGTGGATCTCACCAATCCGGCGCCCGCGCAGGGCTGGGCACACGCGGAATGGCCGGCCTTGGCGCAGCGCGGGCCCTTCGATGCGGTGCTCGCCCTGGCGCTCGTGCATCACTTGGCGATCGGCAACAACGTCCCGCTGGCGGGCGTGGCCCAGATGCTCATCGGGCTGGGGCGGCAGGTGATCATCGAGTGGGTGCCGAAGCCCGATCCGCAGGTGCAGCGCCTACTGAGTGCGCGCGAAGACATCTTCGACGGCTACACGGAGCAAGGACTGGTGGAGGCCTTCGCCGCGCGCGGATTCCACGTGGCGCAGCGTGCGCCGGTGGGCGAGAGCGGCCGGACGCTGTTCCGGTTCAGCGCGTGAGCGACGCGCCGACGCCCGGCATCCGCGGCAAGGACGCCCTCGTCGGGCTGTCGCTGGCGAACCTCTGGTTCATCCGGATGTGGGGCGAGGTGCTCGCCGTCGCGGGGCCGGATGCGTACTTCAGCAGCATCAGCAACGCCGACATCTACGCGCTGATGCTGAACGTGCTCCTGTTGGGGGCGTTCTTCACCTGCGCGGCGACGGTGCTGCGGCGCTTTGGCGCGGCGGGGCGGCGGGTGCTCGTCGGCGGGTTCGTCCTCGTCCTCGTCGCGCAGCTGAATCAGCTCGGGCCGGAGTTGAACCCCGGGGTGCTCTCGCTCGTGGATCCGTGGAAGAGCGGCAAGTACCTCGACGTGATCGCCCCGGTCGTGATCCTCATGCTCATCGCGGCCGCCTGCTGGCGTTGGCCCACGCCTGCGCTGCGGCTGGCGGTGGGCTTCGTGTTGATTCTCTCGCCGTTCGTCGCGGTGACCTTCGGCCGTGCGGCACTCATTCTCCTTCAGGTGAATCCCTCGGAAGCGCTGGCCGCCAAGGCGCCGCCGGTCGGGGCGCCCGTCGCCAAGGCCCCGGGGCCGCGCGTGGTGCTGATCGTGCTCGATGCCATGGGGCGCTGGCACGCGGTGGACGCGCGCCCCGACTCCATTCAGCTGCCTCAGCTCGACCGTCTGCGCACCGAGGGCCTCGATGCCACGCAGGTGACGCAGATCGGCAAGCAGACGAAGATCAGCGTGCCGGGCATGCTGAGTGGGCTCGAGGTCACGGCGTCGGAGCCCACGGGGCCCGATGAGCTCGCGCTCACGTTGGCCGATGGACGTGCCGTCGAGTGGAGCGAGACGGAGACGTTACTCGATGAAGCGCAGGCGCTCGGCGGCGTGGGCATCGTGAGTGGCTGGTACCATCCGTACTGCCGGCTCTTCGACCACGCCGACGCCTGCGAGACGTATCCGGCTCGCACCGTCGGCTCGCGGGCCCGCGCGACCGGGTTCTGGCGCGCCGTGGTGGAACAGCAGCGCGCGCTGATCCCGTACCTCAGTCTGCGGCTGCGGCAGGTGGAGATCATCGAGACCCAGCGAGACGACCTCGCCCAGGCGGCCGTGCAGGGTGGACGCGGCTTCGTGTTCTTGAACGTGATCGCGCCGCACACGCCCTGGATCTGGGACGCCGACGCCGAGGACTACACGTTCACCGAATTCCACCCCGATGGCATGTTCGCCAACCAAGAGTTGGCGGATCGCATGCTCGGCGAGATCCGCGCCGCCATGGAGGCGGCCGGCCAGTGGGATTCGACGGCCGTCATCGTGACGTCAGATCACGTGGCGCAGTATCGCCCGCGCTGGATCGACGAGCCCGACGACACCCGCGTGCCGCTGATCGTGAAGTTGCCGGGCCCGGCCGGCGGCGTGACTTACGATCGCCCGATGAAGGGCATCCTCGTGCATGAGTTGGCGTCGCAGCTGCTGCAGGGCAGGCTGCGCACGTACCCCGAGCTCGTTGCCTGGTTGGACAGCGCGGCGACGGAGCAGCCGCGCTGATGCCCCGCGTCCTGGGAGCTGGGCGCATGGCGGCTCGTGCGTGGCGCACGGCAACCACTGTGGCCCTCGTCGCGTGTGCGGCTCCGATGTCCGCGCAGCAGCCTACGGCCTTCGACCGCGCCCTGCTCACCGAAACGAATCTCGCACGCACGAATCCCGCGGCGTATGCTGACCGTCTCGTCGAGCTCCTGAGTTGCTTCGAAGGGTACGTGGTGCGCTGCCCAGGCATGGAGGTCGGGATCCGGACGCAGGAGGGGCCGGCAGCGGTGCGCGAGGCCATCACGTTCCTGCGGGCGCAGTCGCCGGTGCCGGCGCTCGAGTGGTCGCCTGGGCTCTGGGCTGCCGCGTTCGACCATGTGCGCGACCAAGGCCCGACGGGCCAGACCGGCCACACCGGCGCCGATGGATCTTCGATGAGCGACCGCATGGCGCGTTACGGCCAATGGCAGTCCACCGCCGCAGAGAACATCGCGTACGGCACGGCGAATCCGATGAAGGTCGTGGTGGATCTCATCGTGGACGACGGCGTCCCCTCCCGCGGGCATCGCGCAAACATCTTCCATCCCGGGCTGCGCGTGATGGGCGCTGCCTGCGGGCCCCACCGGACGTATCGGGTGATGTGCACCATCGATTACGCCGGTGGGTTCGTGGACGCCGCCCCGCGTAGCACACCGCCGGCCCTGCAGCGTCAGTAGCCGAGCCCGAAGCGCAGCTCGACGCGGTTCGCGTCGCGGATGGCCTTCTCGTACTGCGTGACGCCGAACCCCAGTCGCCACTTCTGTCCGACGCGGAACGTCATGCCCGCCGTGAGGTAGCTGTACTGCTTGCCGTTCAACTCGGTGTAGTAGAACGTCTCGCCGTTGTCGGCCACCCACGATGCGTCCATCGTCGAGCTGCCGGCGCCGAACCAGAAGCCCGTCGACTTGTCGAAGTGGAGCACGGTCTCGACGCCGGCATCCGCCAACCCGAAGGTCACGCTGCGCGTGGCGCTCATGGGCTTCTGCGAGTAGTCGGCCGTCCAGAACTGGTAGCTGAGGTGTGGTCCGACGACGATCGCCATGTCGTACCAGAGCCAGGCGATGCCGATCATGCCGCCGGCGTCGATGCCGAACTTGTGATCCTCGTCGTCGCCAACGTTGGGCCAGATCTGTGGGCTCGCGTAGAGGTTCCAGCCCAACGCAAACCGCGACTTGCTGCTGTCCGGTGCCGCTGGGGCCTGGGCATCGAGCGCGCTCCCACCGAGGGCCATGCCGAGGGCCAGCCCGAGCATCCGCCGCATATCATCCTCCTTCAGTCGGGGACTGCCGAAGGGTGGCGGGCGGCGCCGCGGGCCGCATTCAGGCGAAGGCCGGAACTGTTGTGGGTGAAATGCCGATTTTCCCTGTGCGACTTCCCAGTAATTCACTCGGGAATCGGCCACGTTCTGCGGAAACCTGAACGGCGTCTCGCGGGTTAATCGCTGGTTGTAGACGCCGAAGTCCCCACCACAGAAATCCGCATTGGAGAACGTGATGTCCGAGCACGCAAAGTCCGGGGGCAAGTGCCCCGTGATGCATGGCAGCCCCAGCGCCGTGAAGGCCGGTGGTCGCTCCAACCGTGACTGGTGGCCGAACCAGCTCAACATCGGGATCCTCCATCAGAACCCGCCCGCCGGTGACCCGATGGGTGAGGCCTTCGACTACGCGAAGGAGTTCCAGACCCTCGATCTCGACGCGGTCGTCGCCGACTTGAAGGCGCTGATGACCGATTCGCAGGACTGGTGGCCGGCCGACTACGGCCACTACG
>CAZCIM010000033.1:0-23166 GCA_964498895.1 uncultured Gemmatimonas sp.
GAGTTCCTGTCGTTCCTCTCCGACGTGGCGGCCGTGGTGCAGGAGCAGGTGGAGACCTGGCAGGTGCGGCTGCGCGAGGTGATCGCGTACTGGAAGGGCGAGGGCTACCGCACCGCGGTGCTTGAACGTGCGCTGGCGCTGCCGCAGGAGCCGGACGTGCAGGGCTTGATCGGCGTGTACGTGCAGGCGGTCGAGCACCTGCGCAGCCTCGAGCGCGAAGCCACGGCTGTGGACGCGGCGCTTGGCGGGCATGAGTTGTTCCGCGACCCTGAGCGGCTGGCCGAGGCCGAGGAGCTGGTGGAGAAGGCGCTGGCCGGCGAGATGCCACCGGGCGGCCCGAACCCCGCCTTCACGCGCGAGGGCTTCGACGTTGGCGCGGCCAACCAGTTGGCCGTGCACGCGGCCGATGCCGTGATCGCAACGCCGGGCACGCGCTACAATCCGCTGCTCATCACCGGCCCGAGCGGTGTGGGCAAGACGCACTTGGTGCACGCGATCGGCAACGCGATCGCGGCCCGCAGCGAGGGCGCCGTCGCGGTGGCCTGTGTGCATGCGCAGGCCTTGGTGGACGAGCTCATCGCCGCCATCCAGCAAGGCAAGGTGGAACGCTGGCGCGCGCGGTATCGCGCCGCCGACGCCTTGGTGATTGACGACATCCAGTTCTTGGCCGGAAAGGAGCGCACGCAGGACGAGTTCTTCTTCGTCTTCAACGCGCTCATCGAGGACGGCAAGCAGATCGTGCTCTCGAGCGACCGCGCGCCCAGCGAGATCCCCGATCTCGCGGCACGGTTGCGCTCGCGCTTCGAGGGTGGGTTGATCGCGGAGATCCAGCCGCCGGACCGGCCGCTGCGGGAGAAGCTCGCGGCACGATTCCTCGCGGGCTTGGGCCGCGCGGCGCCGCCGGAACTGTTGGACGTGATCTGCGATCCGACCGTGCGCAGCGTGCGTGAGCTGATTGGCGTGGTGAACCGGCTCGCTGCCGCCGCCGATGCGCTGGGCCAGCCGCTCGACGCGGCGCTGGCGCGGCAGGAGCTGGGGCTCGGGGCAGCGGCCAGCGCGACCGTCGCGCCGCCTGCCGCGGCGGCCAGCGCGGGCGACCGCACGTTCCTCGACCGCGAGCGCGTGGTGTGGGAGTGGGCCGATCTCTCAGGCCGTGTGATCGAGGAGCTCCGCTAAATGGCGATCAAGGGTTCCCTCAAGGAAGCGTCGCTGCCCGACGTGCTGCAGCTGCTCTCGATGGGCAAGAAGTCCGGCTGCCTGTCGGTGACGCACCGCAACAACTTCGGCTCGATCTACTTCGACAAGGGCAAGATCAGCTACGCCAGCATCGTGAACCGTCGCGATCGCCTGGGAGACATCCTCGTGAAGGGCGGCGTGCTCACGCAGGCGCAGCTCGACGAGGCGATCGGCCTGCAGGCCAAGGCCCGCGGCCAGCGCCTCGGCGACCTGCTCGTGGCGCAGGGCATGATCACGCGCGAGCAGCTGCATGCGCAGATCCGCGTGCAGATCGAAGAGGCCGTGTACTTCCTGTTCACCTGGGCCGAAGGCTCGTTCAACTTCGAGTCGGACATCCGGCCGGACGAGCAGGATTTCCTCGTGGCCATCAACCCCGAGTCCTTGCTGCTGGAAGGCGCGCGGCGCGTGGACGAGTGGTCGCTGATCGAGAAGAAGATTCCCTCGTTCGACGTGGTGTTCGAGCTCGATCGCCGGCGCCTCGCGGAGAGCCAACCGCAGCTGACGCACGAGCAACAGGTACTGGTGCCCCTGATTGACGGCCGCACCGATGTGGCGGGCCTCGTGGATGCCAGCGGGCTCGTGGAGTTCGAGGTCGGCAAGGCGTTGTTCGGTCTCGCCACGGCCGGATTCCTGCATCGCGTGGGTCGCTCGAAGGCGCCGGACGACGTCGCGGTGGACGTGAAGGTCGAAGAGCACCGCAATCTCGGCGTTGCGTTCTTCCGGGCTGGCATGCTCGACGAAGCCGTGCGCGAGTTCCGCCGCGTCACCGAACTGCGTCCGGAAGATCTCGGCGCACGCTTCCAGCTCGGCGTCGCGCATCTGCGGCTGGGCAAGTGGGCGGAAGCGCTGACGCATCTCGAGGCCGCCGCGCGGCAGCGCGGCGCGAAGCCGTCGGTGCATCACAACCTCGCGCTGGCGCTCGAGCGCCTGGGCCGTGAGGACGAGGCGGTCGCGGCGCTGGAAGTCGCGCTCGAGCGCGGTGGCGAGGAAGAGCCGCGCGTGCACCTCTCGCTGGGCGTGCTCGCCCTGCGCCGCGGTGACTTCGCGGCCGCCGACACGTATTTCATGCGGGCGCGTCCGCTCTACGGCAATCGCCCGCCGACGGCCGTATGGTTCCACAGTGCCGCGCTTGCGGCGGCCCTCGCCGGCCAGTTGGAGAAGACGGTCGCGCTGCTGCAGGAAGGCACCGAGGCGCATCCGCATGCCGCTGCGTTGCACAACAACCTCGCGGTGGCGCTGATGGCACTGGGGCGCTACGAGGACGCCCAAGCGGCCGTGCAGCGCGGCCTGCAGGAGGATCCGGGCCTCGCGCCGCTGCATCGCAATCTCGGCGACCTGCGCCTGGCCTTCGGCGACCGCGCCGGCGCGGCGGATGCCTACGCCTTGGCCGTGCGCCATCACGAGACACTGGGGCCGGAAGTGTGGGCGCGGCTTTGCATCCTGCGCGCCGAGGCCGGCGATGCGGACGCCGCGCGCCAAGCCTGCGAGCAGGCCCTGTTGCTGGATCCGGCGCACGAAGGCGCACGGGCGCAGCTCGCCGCCTTGCGCGCGGGATGAGCGTGGCGGCCGCGGGCGACGAGGCCGCATTCCGGGCGCTGTTGGAGCAAGTGGCGCGCGAGCGCGGCTTTGCCTGCGCCAACTATAAAGACGGCTGTCTGCGGCGTCGCGTCGCGGTGCGCATGCGCGCGCGGTCCTGCGCGGGGTACGCCGAGTACGCGGCGCTTCTGCGCACCGATGCCGCCGAGTACGACCGCCTGATGGACGTGCTCACGATCAACGTCACGCGTCTGTACCGCGACGCCGACGTGTGGGACGCGCTCGCCGACGCCGTGTTGCCGGGCCTCTGGATTGCGGCGGCCGACGGCCTGAACGTGTGGAGCGCGGGCTGCTCGTCGGGTGAGGAACTCTACACGATTGCGGCGCTGCTGCATCGTCACGCCGAGCGCACGGAGACGTTGCCGCGCCTGCGCGACACGCATGTCCTCGGCACGGATATCGATGCGACCGTATTGCGTGCGGCGCGCGAAGGGCGGTACGCGGAGGCGGCGTTCAAGGAGGTGCCGCCGGCACTGCGCGATCGCTACTTCCCGGCGTCGGGACCCGGGCAACGTTCGGCCGTTCCGGAGCTGCGCGCGCTCGTCCGCGTGGAGCGCCGCGACCTGCTGCTCGATCCCGTGCCCCCCATGCGGCTCGATCTCATCGTGTGCCGCAACTTGTTGATCTATCTGGATCGCGACGGACAGGAACAGATCTTCCAGCGATTCCACGCCGCGTTGCCCGCGCACGGCCGGCTGTTGCTCGGGAAGGTGGAGACGATGCTGGGGCCCGCGCGCAAGCTCTTCGAACCGGTGCATCCCCGCCAGCGCATCTTCCGGAAGGTCGCGTGAGCGTGCAGCACGTGCGGATCGGGCGCATGGCCATGGCGACGGGGCAGGGCCGGCTCGTGGCCGTTGGGCTGGGCTCCTGCGTGGCGGTCACGCTGTACGATCGCCTGCGCCGCATCGGCGGCATGGCGCACGTGCTGTTGCCGGACCCCAGCGCCGCGCGCGACGAGAGCAATCCGGCGCGCTTCGCGACCACCGCCGTCCCGCTCCTGCGTGCCGCCCTCGAGGCGGCGGGCGCCAAGGGTCCGTTCGAAGCAAAGCTCGTCGGGGGTGCGGCGCTGTTCGGCAACATGCTCGGCGGCAGCGCGGGCCACATGGGGGATCGCAACGTCGCGGCGGTGCGGCGCGCGATCGCCGGCCTCGGAATCGCGATCGTTGCGAGCGAGACAGGCGGCAGCAGCGGGCGCACGGCGGAGTTCGACGTGGCCACCGGTACGCTCGAGGTGCGCGGCGTGCGCGGAGGCCTGCGTGTCCTTTGAACGTCGGGTGCTTGTGGTGGACGACAGCGCGCTGCTGGGCAGCGTGGTGCGCGACCTGATCGATGGCTTCGGCGGGTTCCGCGTGGTTGGCGTCGCGCGCGATGGCGAAGAGGCGCTGCGCCTGGTGCATGAGCTCGAGCCCGATCTCGTCACCCTGGACATCGAGATGCCCGGCGTGGACGGGTTGCAGGCCCTCGGCTACATCATGAGCGAGTGCCCGCGGCCCGTCGTGATGCTCAGTGGCGCCACGCGGCACGGCGACGTGGACCTCACGATCCGCGCGTTTGAGCTCGGCGCGGTGGAGTTCGTGCGCAAGCCGGACGCCCGCACCCGGGACGGTTGGGCGGGCGTCGCGCCGCGCCTGCGCGAGGCGCTGCGCGCCGCCGCCGAGAATACGGTGCGACTGCCGATGCTGGTGCGGCCCCGCTTGCCGGGGACGAAGCAGGCGCGCCGCCTGCATGCGGCGGAGTCCGTCGTCGTGATTGCCGCGTCCACTGGCGGGCCGCGCGCATTGGCTGAGCTCGTACCCGCGCTCGAGGCGACCCTCGAGGCCGCGGTCGTCGTGGTGCAACACATGCCACAAGGCTTCACCGCGGGGCTCGCGCGGCGATTGGACCAACTCGCCCTGCTGCCCGTGCGCGAGGCACAGTCCGGCGAACCGCTGCTCGCGGGCACCGTGTACGTCGCCCCCGGCGGGCAGCATCTCACGCTCGAGCGCGACGGTGATGCGGCGCGGCTGCGCTGCGACGAAGGGCCGACCGAGCACGGCGTGCGACCGGCGGCGGATCCGCTCTTCCGCTCCGCGGCGCAGATATTCCCCGGGCGCTGCGTCGCGGTGGTGTTGACGGGCATGGGGCGCGATGGCGTGGACGGCTTGCGCGCGATCCTGCAGGCGGGCGGGCGCGGGCTCGTGCAGGATCGCGCGACCAGCGCCGTGTACGGCATGCCCGCGCAGGCGCGGCCCCTCGTGGACGCCACGCAGGAAGTGGCGCTCCCGCAGATGGCGGCGGCGATCGCGCGAGAGCTGCGCGCCTTGCCGGGGCGGCGCCCGTGAGCAGTGGACGGCTGCTGCTCGTGCGCGTGGCGGCGGAGCGCATCGCGCTGCCGATCGAGCACGTGCGCGAACTGCTGGACGCGCCCGTGCTGACGCCGGTGGCACTCGCGCCGCGCGCCGTGGTGGGGCAGTTGGCGCTGCGCGGGACGTACCTCCCGGTGCTCGCGTTGGCCGACCTGCTTGGTGTGCCTCGCGCCGCGGCCGCGTCAGCGGCCGCGGCTGGGGACGCGGCGCCAGGCGTGGCCCTGGTGATGGGCGACGGCGAGTACGCCGCGTTGGTCGACGATGTGCTCGACTTCTGGGAGGCCGAGCAGGTGCAGCTCCGCGCGATGCCGGCCGGCGGCGATGCCCGCGGCCAGCTGCGTGGCGTGGTGCAGCGCGGCTCGGAGGTCGCGGGGTTAGTGGATATGTCTGCCCTGCAACAGGCGGCGGTCGCTACTTTACGGACAACCCCGCACGCATGACGTCCACCACCATCCGCCGCTCCCTCGTCACCTGTAGCGCCGCGCACGAGCGCTTCGCGCTGGACGTCGCGCAGGTCGAGCGCGTGTTGCGCTACGGCGCACCGCGTGCCTTGCCCAACTCAGCGTCGTGGTTGCGTGGGGTGGTGGCGGTGGGCGAGACCTTGGTCCCCGTCCTCGATCTGCGTGAGCGGCTGGGCCTGCCGGCCGCCGCGCCGGACGACGCGAGTCGCATCCTCGTGCTCGCGCTCGAGCGCGGGCGCGTGGGATTCATCGTGGACGCCGTGCACGAGGTGATGGCGGTGGACGCGAATGCCGTGGAAGAGGCCCCCGAGGTGTATCGCGGGCTCACCAAGGCGTTCGTGCGCGGCCTGCTGCGGCGCGGTGAGCAGGTGTGGGTCGTGCTCGACGCCGAGCATCTGGTGACGTCTCAGGAGCGGCTGGCGATGTCCGCCGCCGTGGAGGAATACTCGCATGGCCGATGAAACCCTTGCCGCGTACAAGGCACAGTACGCGGCGATTGATGCCAAACTCGACGCCGGACTCGCGGCCGCCGACCGTCCGCAGGTGAAGACGGACATCGTCGCGCTGTTCAAGGCCGTCGAGGCGCAGATCGCCGACCTCACGCAGCTCAAGGACGACATCAAGCAGTTGGTGGACAAGTGGAAGGCCCAGCAGGCGGTGAGCGGCGTGCAGGCCCCGGAGTTCCAGGGCGAGAAGCCCGTGGTGCACGCCGACCACATCGGGGCGAGCACGTTCATCGAAAAGGGCTGGAGCCGGCTGTCGCTCGGCGACTACGAGGGCGCGGAGAAGGCGCTGACGCGCGCGATCGAGCTCTCGCCCGGCGATCCGCAGAGCGAGGCGTTGCTCGGATGGGCGCAGATGCTGCAGGAGAAGTACGACGACGCCCTCATGAACTTCCAGAAGGTGCTGATGCGCGAGCCGGCCAATGCGCTGGCGCGTATCAACGTGGGCTACATCTGCCTCAAGAAGAAGATCTTCGGCGAGGCGATCGAGCACCTCTCGAAGGCGATCCGCCTGGACAACGACCGCAAGGCCACCCTCTACGCACACTTCTACCTCGGCTTGGTCTACCTCGAGCGCGAGATGTACGAGGACGCGCAGACGTTCTTCCAGAAGACGCTGAACCTGGGCCCGAACCTCATCGAGGCGTACTACGAGCTCGGGCGGGCCTACTGGTTCAACGACGAGCGCGACGAGGCGCGGGCCGCGTGGCAGAAGGGCCATAGCACGAACAAGTTCAATCCCTGGGGCAAGAAGTGCGCGGAGACGCTGGCCCTCGTGGATGGCGGCGGCGAGCTGACGCGGGCGTGAGTCGGCCGTGAGGCGCGGGCTCGCGCTCCTCGGCGCGATCGGCGCGCCGCTCGTCGGATTTCTGCTCGCCGGCCTGTACTCACCCGCGGCCGTGCAAGCGCCGGCCGTAGACGGCGGCACGGCGCCTGACTCGAGCGTGGTGACGGATCTCGTGCCGGCGACGGAGATGCAGGCGCCACCCCGCGGTGCGGCGGTCCTCGTGGAGGGTCGCTTCACGGTGGTGCACTTTGCCGCCGACGAGCGGCTGGCGCAGAGCTATCTCGCCACGGCGCGGCAACGCGACAGCTTTCCGGGACTTCCGCGGCCGACTCGGCCGGTGCTGATCCTCGTGGCGCCAGATGCCGCGACGTTCCGCGCCTGGACCGGTGGCAGCGCGCCTGAGTGGGGGGCGGCCATCGCGTTTCCGGCGCAGCAGCGCATCGTGATGCAGGGCCGCTACAATGCCGCCGCTGGTGGTGATCCCCAAGTCACGCTGCATCACGAGCTCGCCCACCTCGCGCTGCACGAGGCCCTCGGGCCCTCGCCGCCGCGCTGGTTCGACGAGGGCTACGCGTCGTTCGCCGCGGGCGAGTGGGGGCGGGATGAAGTGCTGGTCACCAGCGTGGGGCTCGTGTGGCGCGGCCTGCCGACATTGGCTGGCCTCGATTCGGGCTTCTACGCCGGGGCGGAGCGGGCCCAACGCAGTTACGCGCTGGCGTACCGCGCGGTGGCGGAGCTCGATGCATTGGACCCCCAGCGCGGCTTGGCCCTGTTGTTCGGCCATTGGCAGCGCGAGGGCACCTTCGAACGGGCGCTCCGCCGTGCGCACGGCATGTCGTCCGCGGACTTCGAGGCGCACTGGAAGCGGCGGGTGCGGCGTCAGTTCGGCGTTCTCGCCCTCGCCGCCGACCTCACCGTCCTGACCCTCGTGCTCACCGTGCTGCTTGGCCCCATGTGGTGGCAGCGGCGGCAGAAGCTCCGGCGCCGGCTCGAGGCCATGCGCGAGGCGGATCGTCGGCAGGAGGAGGCCGAGCGGGCCAGCGCCTTGGCCGCCCTCTTGGGCGAGTCCGGACCGGAGGGCCGGAAATGACGGCCGGATTAAGGGTTAATGAACAAGTCCGAATCTTGGTTGACACTCATTCTAGGCGGCTCTAGACTCCCCCCCCTATGTCAGAGCGTGTACAAAGCGCCGGCGGGGCCCTGTCCCGACCGGTCGTATGGTGGGGTCTCTCCGCCGCCAGCCTGGCGGTGGGGTACGCCGACCTGTGGCGGGGCGGCGATACCGTGGCACCGATCCTATTGGTGCTCGGCTACTGCGTCTTCATCCCCATCGCCATCCTGAAGTAGGCCAGTAGGGCAGGGTGGGAACCGAAACGCCGGGCGAATAGCTCAGTTGGTTAGAGCACCTGCCTTACACGCAGGGTGTCGGGGGTTCGAGTCCCTCTTCGCCCATCTGATTTTGAGCATGGTCGGGAACCCACGGAACCGTGGTCCGGCCGGTGGGATAGGAAGTCCAACGCCTTGTGAGGATTCGACTGTGACGGTTCGGCTCCAACTCCGTCCCTTGGCCGCTGCGGCGGCGCTGCTGGCCGTGGCGCTCGCCCCGGCCGATGCCCAGCCGACGCGGCGCCCGCCGCGTCCCGACACGCCGTACCTGACCGTGCAGGTCTTCCGCTCGGCGGACAAGATCGCCGGCCCGGCGGCCTCGGACGCGCTGCGCGACGAGCTCATCCGCACCTACCCGGGGCCGGTGCTCTGGGTGATCGAGAAGGAGCGCCTGATCGAGCTCCTCGAGCAGTCGGGCTACCCGTCCAATGAGCAGCTCGCGCGTGCCGACGAGAACGCGCTCGCCAAGTTCCAGCGCGCCGACGAGTACATCCGCGGTGCGGTGACGCAGGAGGCGGACGGCCAGTGGCGCGTGGATGCGCAGCTGGTGCTGACCCGCGATCTCACGCTGGTGCAGCCGCTGCCGGCGGCCCGTGGCAACCGGCCGGACCGTGCCGCGCGCGCGGTGATCCGCGGCCTCAACGCGGCCCGCGACCAGCTGCCGTTCGAGAAGCGCTGCGTGGACCACGCGCGCAACCAGCGCTACGCGCAGGCCATCGCCGAGGCGGACAAGGCCGTCGCCCAGTTCCCCGAGGCGACGCTGGTCCGCTACTGCAAGATGAACGTGCTCGTCGCGCAGAACGCGGCGAACGCGGACAAGATCAAGGTGGCGGAGGAGATCCTCGCGATCGATCCAAACTCGCGCGGGGCGCTGGCCATCGCGGCCGACGCCTACAAGGCCGAGGGCCAGGTCGACAAGAGCAACGAGTACCTGGTGCGCCTGCTGGCGGCGGAGCCGAACAACGCGTCGCTCGCGCAGCGCGTGGTGGACGCCCTCGCGGCGAGCCGTCAGTACGACATGGCGCGCCGCGTCGTGGACCAGGCCGTGGCCGACAACCCGGGTGACCTCGGGCTGATGCGCCTGCGCTTCCTGATCCTCGCGGCGTCGGGTGACTACAAGCCGGCGATCGCCGCGGGCGAAGAGCTCGTGCAGCTCGACACGGCCGCGGGCGACGTGCAGTTCTGGTCGCGCCTGACGGCGCTGTACTTGGCCGACTCGAACGCGACGGCGGCGGTGGGCGCGGCGCAGCGCGGCACCGCGAAGTTCCCGCAGGAGGCCTCGCTCTGGCAGCTGCAGGCGCAGGCGATGCGGACGGCGGGCGACGTGCCCGGCTCGATCGCCGCGGCCAAGAAGGCGCTGGAGATCAACCCCTTCCAGCCCGCGGGCTGGTTGCAGGTGGCGCAGGCATACATCGGGCTCAACCAGCCCGACAGCGCGCTCGCGGCACTGCGCAACTCGGTCGCGGCCGGCGACAACGCCGACCTCGTGGCCGGCGTGATCTCGACGATCGGTAACCAGATGCGCGTGCAAGGCGGCAACGAGAAGAACGTGCCATTGCTCGAGCAGGCCGTCGCGGTGCTGCAGTACGCGGATACGGTCGCCCAGCTGGCCGACGAAGTGGGCCCGCCGGACGCGCGCCGTCAGCGCCAGCAGGCCACGCCGGAGACCAAGGCCCGCGTGAAGTTCATCCTCGGCGCCACGGCGATGACGCTCGTGCGCGAGTTGCTGCCGGCGATCCAGCAGCAGCGGAGCTGCGAGGCGGCGCGCAAGGCGGATGCGGCGCTGATCGTGGCGCAGATCGCCCTGCCGGGCGGCGCGGCGTTCAACCGCGAGAACACGGTGCAGTTGCTCCAGGGCGTGCCGGAGCTCCAGGCCTACATCACGCAGGTGATGCCGCAGGTCTGCCGCTAAGCGAAGTTCCGATAGTGGATCGGCGCCCGCCGTCGCAGCTGCGACGGCGGGCGCTGTCCGTTTGGGGGACTGCGCTCTCCGTGACATCTTTCAAGCGTGACGACTCCGCAGATCTCCACCCTCGGTGCGCACGACAGCGCGTGGCACGCCCCCGTCCTCGTGGCGGACGTCTGCGCAGCGCTGGCGGACTGCCCGCGCATCCTCGACGGCACGTTGGGGGGCGGTGGGCACAGCGAAGCGCTGCTGCAGCGCGGGCATCACGTGACGGGCCTCGATCGCGACGCCAGTGCGCTCGCCATCGCGTCCGCGCGTTTGGGGTCGTACGCCGCCGCCGGACAGTTCGTGGCGGTGCAGGGGAACCATGATGCCGTGGACGAGGTGCCCGCGCTCGACGGCGTGAGCTTCGACGGCATCCTGCTCGACCTCGGCGTGAGCTCGCGGCAGCTCGACGACGACGCGCGCGGGTTCTCGTTCCGTCCGGGCGTGGCGCTCGACATGCGCATGGACGTGGCGCAGCACATGACCGCCGCCGACTGGCTCAACGAGAGCGATGAGCCCGAACTGACGGCCGTGTTCAAGCAGGCCGGCGACGAGCCCAAGGCGCGGCGCCTCGCCAAGGAGATCCTGCATCGGCGAGCGCGGCAGCCGTTCGCGACCAGCGACGACTTGGTCGGCGCGATTCGCGCCGTACTGGGCCCGCGCTCCGGCCCCAGTGACTTTGCGCGGCTCTTCCAGGCGGTGCGCATTGCGGTGAACGACGAGCTCGGCGGTCTCGCGCGCGGACTCGCGACGTTGCGTGACCGGCTCGTGCCGGGAGGCGTGCTCGCCGTGATCACGTATCACTCGGGGGAAGACCGCGTGGTGAAGCACCTCTTCCGCGATTGGAGCACCGCCTGCACCTGCCCGCCCAAGCAGCCGATCTGCACCTGCGGCGGGGTCGCCCTCGGCTCGCTGGTGACACGCAAGTCAATCGTCGCGGGTGAGGCGGAGATTGCGGCCAATCCGCGGGCGCGCAGCGCGCACCTGCGCGTGTGGCGCCGCGCCGCCGGACCGAGTGCGGCAGCCGGCCGCGGTGGGAGGGGCTGAGATGCGTGGGCGCACGGTGATCTTCTTGGCGTTGCTCGGTTTCTTTGTGCTGGCCACGGGCGTCATATGGAGGCGGAGCGTGGGCATCGCCCAGGCCAACCAACTCCGCGAGCTCAATGAGCGGCGTCAGGCCCTCGAAGCGCAGGAGGCGGCCCTCGAGGGCGCCATCCGCGACGCGTCGAGCCGCGCGCGGCTCGCCCCGATCGCCGAACAACGCCTAGGCATGCGCATTCCTCCGGAAAGCTTGGTCATCATCATCCCGCGCCCAGAGCGGGCGACGCCGCGGCCGTGATCAAGGTCAGCCGCGTCGGCGTCGTGCATGGCGCCTTCGTGTGCTTCGCGGCGGCCCTCGTGGGGCGCGCCGCGTGGGTGCAGCTCGCGCAGACCGACCGCTGGCGCGACCGCGCGCGTGGACAGCAGGTCGCCAGCGCTGAGGTGCCCGCCGTGCGCGGGGCGATCCTCGACGCCTCGGGCCAGGTGCTCGTCGAGAGCCGCGCGATGGTCCGGCTCGCCGTTGCACCCAACGAACTGCGCAAGCCGCAGGAGCTCGAGAAGATTCTGCGCCGCGAGCGCGTGCCGGAGGAGTTCGTGCGCCGCGCGGTGGATCGCTCCCGCAAGTGGGTGGAGCTGCCGGGCACGTACTTGAGCACCGACGTCGCGGACGCGATGGCGATGCGGGGCGTGCACCCCACCGAACTCATCCAGCGCGTCGCGCCGCCGACCGACGGCCTCCGCCGCCTGCTCGGCAGCATCGATGCGCGCGGCAACGCCGTGGGCGGTGTGGAAGCGGCCCTGGACTCGCTGCTGCGCGGGCGGCCGGGGCGCCGCGCGCTCCTGCGCGATGGTCAGGGGCGTCGGCTCGAATCCCCCGACGAGGCAAGCAACGCGCCGGTGCCCGGCCACAGCGTGGTACTGACGTTGAACCAGGGCCTGCAGGATATCGCCGAGCGTGCGCTGGCGCAGGCGGTCTCGCAGATGGAGGCCAGCGGCGGCGACATCGTCGTGCTGGATCCGCACACCGGCGAGATCCGTGCGCTGGCGAGCCGGCGTGCCGGGGCGGCGACGACGGGCGCGACGGCGCTGACGGAACCGTATGAGCCCGGCTCGACAGTCAAGCCGTTCATCGCAGCGGCACTCCTCGAACGCGGTCGCGTGCGGTTGCAGGACTCCGTGCCCACGTACAACGGCGAATGGCGCGTGAATGGCCGCACCATCCGTGACGTGCACAAGGCGCGGGTGATGAGCTTCGCCGAGGTCATCCGGCAGTCGTCGAACATCGGCATTGTGCAGTTCAATGAACGGCTGAGCGCGCGCGAGCAATTCGAGACCCTGCGCGACGCCGGATTCGGCACGACGACGGGCCTGCCGTATCCGAGTGAATCGCCGGGCCGGCTCTACGGGGTGGCGCAGTGGTCGGGGACTTCGCGGGCGTCGCTGGCCATGGGCTACGAGCTGTCCGTCACGCCCGTGCAGCTGGCGGCCGCGTACGCGGCGTTCGCCAACGGCGGGGTCTTGCTCGAACCGCAGCTCGTGCGCGAGCTGCGCGATCCGGACGGCCGCGTGGTGTGGCGGGCGGAGCGGCGCGTGGTGCGCCGCATGATGTCGGAGGCGACGGCGGGCACGATGCGCGACCTGCTGCGCGACGTGGTCGCCGGCGGCACGGCGACGAGCGCGGACCTCGCGACGTTCGAGGTGGCGGGCAAGTCGGGCACCGCGCGGCGCACGTCCAGCGACGGGCGTGGCTATGCGGCCGGGGCGTACACGGCCAGCTTCGTGGGCCTGTTCCCCGCGGACGATCCGCAGTACGTGATCCTCGTGAAGCTCGACAATCCCAAGGGTGCGTCGTACTACGGGGGCCGCGTGGCGGCGCCGGTGAGCAAGGTCGTGCTCGAGGCGGCGATTGCGGCGCGCGACGCGGCATTGAACCGCACGCAGCTGGCCGACGCGCCGAAGCGGCGCACGCCGGACAGCGCCCGCGCGACCGACAGCGTGCGGGCCGCGGCTGAAGCGGAGGTGGCGAGCGCACAGGCGGCGCCGGCGTACGTGGTGGAACTCGGAAAGGCGCCTGAGGCCGCGAAACCCGTGCGCAGCACGCGTCCCGTGCCCAACGTGAGCGGGCTGCCCACGCGTCTGGCCGTGCGCGAGTTGCATCGCGCGGGGTTCCGCGTGCAGCTGGTGCAGGGCAGTGGCCTGCAACCCGCGGCGGGTACGCTGTTGCGCGCCGGTACGGTGGTGCGCTTGGGCAGCGAGCGATGAGCGCAGACGTCGCCGTGCGTGCACTCGTGGAGGCGTTGGACGCAGCGGGGTTGCTGATCGAGACGCGGGGGACGCTGCCGGCGCGCATCGCCCACATCAGCGACGACAGCCGCGCCGTCCAGCCGGGTAGCTGCTTCGTGGCCGTGCGCGGCTCGCAGCGCGACGGCCACGCGTTCCTGCCGCAGGTCGAGGCATCGGGCGCGGCGATGGCCATCATCGCGACGGATGCGACGACGGCGCTGCCGGCCGTGGTGGTCCGCGAGACGCGTGCGGCCGCGGCCGTGGCGGCCGCGGCCTTCTACGGCGAGCCTGCGCAGTCGCTGACGCTCGTCGGCGTGACCGGGACGAACGGCAAGACAACGACCGTCGGCCTGCTCCGGCATTTGCTGGACGCGCCCGATGCACCGTCCGCGAGCATCGGCACGCTGGGCGTGCTGCGCGCGGACGGTTCACCGTTCCCGGGCGGCTCTGGGCTCACGACGCCGGGGCCGATCGAACTGCAGCGCGTGCTGCGCGGGTTGGTGGACGGCGGCGTCCGGCGCGTCGCGATGGAAGTGAGTTCGCATGCGCTCGACCAACAGCGGGTGGGCGGGCTGCGCTTCGCGGCCGGGGTGTTCACCAACCTCACGCGCGACCATCTCGACTATCATGGCACCATGGAGCGGTACTTCGCCGCCAAGGCGATGCTCGTGGAGCTGATCGTGGCCGACGGCACGATTGTCAGCAACGCCGACGACCCCTGGTGGACGCAGCTGCCGAGGAGCCGACGCGTCCTGCGCTTCGGCCTGACGGCGGAGGCCGATATGCGCGCCGAGGAGTTGCGCTACACCCCGCGCGGCTCGGCGTGGTTGCTCCGGCAGGGCGACAAGTCGCGGCCGGTGGTGCTGCCGTTGATCGGCGACTTCAATGTGGCCAATGCATTGGCCGCCGCCGCGGCGGCCGTGGCGGTGGGGATCCCGTTCGACACCGTAGCCGCCAAGCTCGCGACGGCGCCGCAGGTGCCGGGCCGGCTTGAGTTGCTCAGCGAGGGCCCCACGGTGCTGCGCGATTACGCCCACACGCCGGACGCCCTCGAGCGCGCGCTCGCGGCGCTGCGGCCGTTCACCCCGGGGCGGCTGATCTGCGTGTTTGGCTGCGGCGGCGATCGCGACCGTGGCAAGCGCCCGCTCATGGCCATCGCCGCCCGCGAGGGTGCGGATCACGTGGTGGTCACCAGCGACAATCCGCGGACGGAGGATCCCGAGCGGATTCTCGATGACGTCTGCGCGCCGTTGGCGCCCGGCACGTACGACCGCATCGAGGACCGCCGCACGGCGATCGCCCACGCCATGCAGCTGGCGGAGCCCACGCGCGATGTGGTGCTGCTGGCTGGCAAGGGCCACGAGACGTACCAGATCCGTGGACACACCTCGTATCCGTTCGACGAAGCGGCTATCGTGCGGGAGTTGTTGCCCACGCTCCGCCGCCCACCGACCTGATGCCATTCTGGACCCTCGCGCGCGTCGCGCGCGCGCTCGGTGTTCCCGGTCAGTACGATGACCGTCCGATCGCCGACATCTCCACCGACACGCGCACGCTCAAGGCCGGCGCCTGCTTCGTCGCCCTGCGCGGGGAGCGCTTCGACGGCCACGATCATCTCGACGCCGCGATCGACGCCGGCGCCTCGGCCCTCGTCGTCGCGGATGTGCAGCGGGCGCCGCGTCGCGGCGTGCCGGTGTTCGAGGTGCCGGACACGCTGGTCGCGCTCGGGCAGCTCGGGCGTTACCGGCGCGACTCCTGGGCCAAGCCCGTGATCGCCGTCGGCGGCAGCAACGGCAAGACGAGCAGTAAGGAGCTGCTCAAGGCGGCCTTGGGCAGCGTGTACACCGTGCATGCGACGAGCGGCAACCTGAACAACCAGATCGGCGTGCCGCTCACGCTGTTGGCCCTGGACGACGCGGCCGATGTGGCGGTGATCGAAGTCGGCACCAACATGCCCGGCGAGATTGCGCTCCTGCGCGAGATCGTCCGGCCAGATGTCGCGGTGGTGACGACCGTGCAGGAGGAGCATCTCGAGGGCTTCGGGGATCTCGCCGGCGTGATGGCGGAGGAGCTGTCGCTCTGCGACGGCGTGCCGCTGGCGGTGGTGCCGGCCGAGGAGCCGGAGGTGCTGCGCGAGGCGCGCTCGAGGGCGGGGCGCACGATCGGCGCTGGCCTCACGGCCGGCGACGTCGCGGCGACGGCCCACGGGCTCGAGGCCGATGGCAGCGGCTGGTGCGAGTGGGCGGGCGCGCGGGTGCGCGTGCCATTGCCCGGCGTGCACAACCTCCGCAACGCGACCCTGGCGCTCACGGTTGCCGGAGAGTTCGGCGTGCCGGTGGAGCGTGCGGCCGCAGGCATCGCCGCCATGCCGCAGCCGCCGATGCGCTCGGCCGTGCAACCGCTGGGCTCGGCGCTGCTGGTGGTGGACTGCTACAACAGCAATCCCGGCTCGGCGCGCGCGGCGATCGCGCTGTTGCGGGACGTGGGCGCGGGGCGTCAACGAGTGGCCGTCCTCGGCACGATGCGGGAGCTCGGGGCGGCCAGCGAGCGTGCGCATCGCGAGGTGGCGGAGGCGGCGCTGGCCAGCGGGGCGGAGCTCGTGGCGGGCATCGGCGAGTTTGCGGCGGCCCTCACGGCGCTGGATGCCGGTGCGCGCGTCGTGACGGCCCGCGACGTGGAGGACCTGTGGCCGCAGCTGGCGCCGCGTTTGGCGCCGAACGCGGCCATCCTGCTCAAGGCCTCGCGTGGCGTGAAGCTCGAGCGGTTGCTGCCTCATCTCACTACTTGGGCGACTTCGTAAATGCTGTACGAGTTCCTGCTGCCGCTCACGCGCTTCGAGAGCGGCTTCAACATCTTCCGCTACATCTCGTTCCGCGCGGCCGGTGCGGCCATCACCGCGCTGCTCGTGTGTTTCGTGGTGGGCCCGTGGATCCTCGAGCGCCTGCGGCGCATGCAGGTGCACCAGGTGGTGCGCGCCGGCACGCCGGACACGCACGCGGGCAAGGGCAAGACGCCGACGATGGGCGGGCTGATCATCCTGGCGGCCGTGTGCACGTCCACGCTCCTCTGGATGCAGCTGCGGTCGAAGTATGTGTGGCTGGCCCTCGGCGTGACGGTGCTCATGGGCGCGATCGGCTTCCTGGACGATTACCTCAAGCTCAAGCAGAAGCGTGAGGGCAAGGAGAATCGCGGGCTCGTGGAGCGCTACAAGCTTGCGGGGCAGGTCACTATCGGGCTCGCGCTGGGCGTGTACCTCTGGCAGTTCCCGATCAACAACCTGCCGGGCGCCAGCACCACGCTGCCGTTCTACAAGTACGTGCTGATTGTCCCGACGATCGCGTGGCTCTACGTGCCGTTCGTCACCTTCGTGATGACGGGCTTCAGCAACGCCGTGAACCTCACCGACGGTCTCGACGGGCTGGCCGCCGGGTTGATGGCCATCGCCATGCTCACGATGGCGATGTTCGCCTACGTGATGGGCCGCTTCGACGCGTCGGAGTACCTCGGCCTGATCTACCTGCGCGGGGCGGGCGAGCTCACGGTGTTTTGCTCGGCGGTGTTCGGTGCGGCGGTGGGCTTCCTCTGGTACAACGCGCATCCGGCGGAAGTCTTCATGGGCGACACGGGCTCGCTGGCCCTCGGCGGATCGCTGGGCGCCGTGGCGATCCTGCTCAAGAGTGAGTTCCTGCTCGTCATCGTCGGCGGCGTGTTCGTGGCCGAGACGGTGTCGGTGGTGCTGCAGCGCTCGGCGTTCAAGTGGCGGAAGCGGCGGTTCGGTCTCGAGTATGCGCAGAAGCATCGCGTGTTCCTGCGGGCGCCCATCCATCACCACTTCGAGCTGAAGGGCTGGCCGGAGACGCAGGTGGTGGTGCGCTTCTGGATTCTCGGCGTGCTCTGCGCGTTCGTCGCGCTGTCCACGCTGAAGATTCGCTGATGGCTGGCCTGCGAGAGGCCAAGGGTCCGGCGGCGGCACTGGCCGCGGACGGTCGCGAGGCGGCCGTGATCGGCGTGGGGCGCAGCGGTGCCGCCGCGGCGCGGCTCCTGCGCGCGGTTGGGGTGCGCGTGTACGCCTCTGACGCCGGGAGCGGCGCAGCCGTGACGCAGATCGCCGAGGCCCTGCGCGGCGATGGTGCGGATGTGCAGCTCGGCGGCCATGATCTTGCGCGCATCGCGGCGAGCGGACTCGTCGTCGTGAGCCCCGGCGTCCCGCCGGACGTGCCGCCCCTCCGGGCTGCGCGCGAGGCCGGCGTGGCGATCGTGAGCGAAGTGGAAGTCGCGCTGCATCACCTGCCGGCGCACACGCAGTACATCGGCATCACGGGCACCAACGGCAAGACGACCGTCACGGCGATGGTCGCGCACCTGCTGAAGGCCGTGGGGGCGGACGCCGAGGAGGCGGGGAACATCGGCACGCCGCTGAGCGAGCTCGCGCTGCGCGCGGCGCCGCCGGCGTGGATTTCCTTGGAGCTGAGTTCGTTCCAGCTGCACGACACGCCCAGCGTGAAGCCCGCGGTCGCGGTGCTGACGAACCTCGCGCCGGACCATCTCGATCGCTATCCCGATCTCGAGAGCTACTACGCCGACAAGGACCGACTCTTCCGGAACCTCGACGGGTTGAGCGTGCGCGTGGTGAACCTCGACGATGCAGAGGTCATGCGCCGCACCGCGACGGTGCGTGGCGCGCAGCGCACGTTCAGCGTGGCGCGGCGCGATGCCGATGCCTGCTTCGATGCCACGTCGCGCACGCTGGTGCTGGCCGGCGAGCCGTTGCTCGCCCGCGAAGAACTCCCGCTGCTCGGCCCGCACAACGTCGCCAATGCGCTCACGGCGGCGCTGGCCGTGCACGCCGCGCTGCCGGAGGCGCGTAGCGCCGCGGGTCGGGCGGCACTGGCCGCCGGCCTGCGTAGCTTCGTGGCGCCGCCGCACCGGCTCGAACGCGTGGGGGAGTTTGGCGGCGTGCTGTACATCAACGACTCGAAGGCCACAAACGTGGGGGCGGCGCGCGTCGCCATCGCCGGCATGGAGCGGCCGACCGTGCTGCTGCTCGGCGGCCGCCACAAGGGCGAGCCGTACAGCAACCTGCTCGACGTGATGGCCGGACGCGTGAAGGCCGTGGTCGCCTACGGCGAAGCGGAAGACTTGGTCGTGGCCGACCTCCGCGGCCACGTGCCCGTGGAGCGGGGCGGGTCGTCATTTGACGAAGTCCTCGCCAAGGCTCGCGCCCTCGCCGCCCCCGGCGATGCGATCCTGCTGTCTCCCGCCTGCTCGAGCTACGACATGTTCAAGAACTACGAAGAGCGCGGCGCCACGTTCCGCGCCAAGGCCCGCGGCGCGTGACGGCGCTCGGCGACGTGTTCGCGCCGGCGGGGACGCCGGCCTCCGCGGGCACGCCGTCGCGCGGGAGCCGCAGCGTGTCGCGCGAGCGCCTGCGCTGGCGGATGACGCTCGAAGCGCGGTTGCTCGTCGTGCTCACCGCGACGATTCTCGTCTTCGGCTTGGCCACGCTGTACTCGGCGAGTTCGATCGTCGCGGTGCAGGACGGCCGTCCGAGCTGGTTCTTCCTGTATCGCCAGCTCACGGGCGTGGCGGTGGGTGTCGTGGCGCTGGCCGTCGTCGCCAAGGTGGATGCCGACCGCTGGCGGGACTACGCCTGGCCGATCATCGGCCTCGCGATCTTCACGATGCTGCTCACGATCATCCCGGGACTCGAGCGCATCGCCCCGCGCATCAACGGCTCGCGGCGCTTCCTTCTCGGCGGGTCCGTCCAGCCGTCGGAGTTCGCCAAGCTCGCCATCGTGATCTGGACCGCGATGCTGATCGTGAAGAAAGGCGGGGCGGAGGGCCTGAAGCGCCTTACCAAGGGCCTCATGCCTTTCGGGCTGATCCTCGGCGTGCTCAGCATCATCGCGGCGCTGCAGCCGGACTTTTCCGTGATCCTGTTCTACGCGCTCGTGATGGGGACCATGCTGTTCGCCGCGGGCGCGCGCATCGGGCACTTCGTGTTCCTCGGCGCGCTTGCGATGCCGATCGTCTGGAGCGAGATCAATCGCCTCGAGTACATCATGCGTCGCCTGCTGGGGTTTGCGGGGGCGGCCGGCGCCGAAGCGGAAGTGAACTACCAGCTCACGCAGTCGCTGATCGCGGTGGGCTCGGGCGGCCTCTTCGGCGTGGGCTTCGGACAGGGCCGCCAACAGTACGGGTTCCTGCCGCTGCCGTACAACGACTTCATCGGCAGCAACATCGGCGAGGAGTGGGGCTTCATCGGCATGGCCGGCGTGGTGCTCCTGTTCGCGCTCTGGGGCTGGCTGGGCTTCCGGATCGCCAAGCAGGCGCGCTCGCCGTTCACGCAGTTGGTGGCGCTCGGCATCACGGTCACGACCGTGATCACTGCGTATCTGCATATCGGCGTCGTGATCGGGCTGCTGCCGACTACGGGCCTCACCTTGCCGTTCATTTCCTACGGGCGCTCGAACATCCTGCTCTCGCTGTTGACCACCGGCATCCTGCTCAACATCGGGAGCCAGGCGGAGCGCGTGCACGGGGATGCGGCCACCGATCCGCTGACGCGTCGCTGACGTGGTGCGTCGCACCGCGGCCAGCGAGATTTGACGCGATGGGCACTCACGTGTGGTTCTCCGGCGGTGGCACCGGCGGGCATCTCTACCCGGGGCTCGCCATTGCGCGCGCCCTCGTGCGCCAACGTGCGGACGTGCAGCCGTTCTTCGTCGGCGCGCTGCGCGGCATCGAGCGCGACGTGTTGCCGACGACCGAGTTTCCGCACCTGCTGCTGGACCTGCATCCGCTGTACCGGCCGCAGGTGTGGAAGAACTGGCGCACGCTGCGCGGGGCTCTTGCGAGTTGGTCCAAGCTCGACGCGGCCGCACGCGAGCGGCCGCCCAAGTTGGTCGTCGGCACGGGCGGGTACGCCGCGGGGCTCGCGCTGCTCTGGGCCTGGCGTCGCGGAGTTCCCGCCGTGCAGCACATCGGTGACGCCATCCCCGGCATCACGGCGCGCTGGGGCGCGAAGTTCACGCGCGAGAGCTATCTCGGATTCCCCGAGGCCGCGCGCTATCTGCCGACGGCCCGCGGTACGTACCGCGACACGGGCAATCCGATCGAACCGCCGCCCGACATCGCGCCAGCGCCGGCCGAAGCCCGCGCGCGCTGGGGATTCCCGGCCAGCGCCAAGGTGCTGCTGGTCTTCGGCGGTTCGCAGGGGGCGCGCGCCATCAACCAGGCCGTCGCCGCCTGGGTGGAGCAGGGCATCCCAGCTGGACTCTGCGTGCTCTGGGCCACGGGCAAGGCGCAGTACGATGGTTTCAAGCACTTGGACCGTGCGGACGTCCGCGTGCTGCCATATCTGAATCCGATCGCCGAGGCCTACGCCACCGCCGACGTCGCGCTGGTGCGTGGCGGCATGATGGGGACCAGCGAACTCAGCGCCTGGGGGATCCCGAGCGTGATCGTGCCGCTGCCCAGCGCCGCCAACGATCACCAAACCGCCAACGCGAAAGTCTTGGAGGTGGCGGGCGCGGCGCTGTGTGTGCCGCAATCCGAGTTGTCAGTGGCGCGCCTGGACCGCGAGATCGCCGCGTTGCTCGGCGACGCGCCGCGGCTCGCGCGCATGGCCGCGGCCGCCAGGGCGCGCGGTCGGCCGCAGGCGGCGGCCGAGATCGCGCGGCACGTCGCCGCATATCTTTGAGCGATGCCACTGCTCGACGCCGCTGATCCGCGGCCCGTCCACTTCATGGGAATCGCCGGCGCGGGCATGTCCGCGCTGGCGGAACTCGCGCATCGTCGCGGCGCCGCGGTCACGGGCTGCGACCAGAACCCCGCCGGTGCCGCCGACATCGCGGCGCTCGGCATTCCCGTGGTGCAGGGGCACGACCCGGCGCACCTCGACGGCTGCCGCGCGCTCGTGGTGACATCTGCGGTGCCGAAGGATCATCCTGAGTTGCTCGCCGCCAAGGAGCGCGGCCTGCCGGTGATTCGCCGCGCCGAGGCGCTGGCCGAGGCCACAGCCGGCGGCATGCTCATCGGCATCGCCGGCACGCACGGCAAGAGCACCACGACGGTGATGACCACCGAGGCGCTCGCCGCCGCGGGCAAGGCGCCGACCGGCGTCGTGGGCGCGCGCGTGCGCAGCTGGGGCGGCAATCTCTCGCGCGGCGCGCACGACGTGTTCGTGGTCGAGGCCGACGAGTACGACCGCTCGTTCCTCGCGCTGTGGCCCAGCGTTGCGGTCGTCACGAATGTCGAGGCCGATCACCTCGACATCTACGCCGACCTCGCGGACATCACGGCGACGTTCAGCGAGTACGTGCGCCGCGCACGCTACGTGGTACTCTGCGCGGACGACCCGGGCGCCAACGCGCTGCCGAGCCCGGCTACGGCTGAGGTCATCCGCTACGGCATCACCAGCCCGGATGCGCGGCTCGTGGCGCACGACATCCGCGTGGAGCACGGCGGCTCGGTGTTCCAGGTGAAGTACGACGGCAAGCCGATGGGCGAGGTACGCCTCAAGGTGCCGGGGCAGCACAACGTGCGGAACGCGCTCGCGGCGCTGGCCTGTGGCATCGGGCCCTGGGCGCTGACCGTGGAGCAGATGGCCCCGGGGCTCGCAGGCTTCGTAGGCGCGGAGCGGCGCTTCGAGCGCCTCGGCACCGCGCAGGGCGTGGAAGTGGTGGATGACTACGCACATCACCCCACGGAACTGCGCGCCACGCTGATCGCCGCGCGCGAGGCGTTCCCGACGCGGCGTATCGTGGCGGCGTTCCAGCCGCATCTGTACTCGCGCACGCGCGACTTCGCCGCCGAGTTCGGGGACGCGCTCGCGGCAGCGGACGTGACCTTCCTCGCCGATATCTACCCGGCGCGCGAGCAGCCGATGGCCGGCGTGACGAGCCAGCTGATCGCCGACGCGATGACGCGGCGCGGCCTGCCGCCGCAGTGGATGGGCCCGCGGGCGCAGTTGGCCGCGGCCCTGCGCGCCGCCGTGCGCGACGGTGACCTCGTGCTCACGATCGGGGCGGGGGACATCACCAAGACGGGCCCCGAGCTGCTGGCCTTGCTGCGGAGCTGAGCGTGGACGACGCCCGCGGACCCGTGGGGGCGCCGGTCGCTCCCGAGCTGCCCAAGTGGCGGCGGGTCCTGCGACGGCTCACCCGCATCACAATTCTTCTAGCGGTTGTGTCTTCCCCATTCTGGGGCCGCGCGTTGCTGCGCTCGATGGATTTCTTCCGCGTGCGTCGCGTCGAGATCGAAGGCCTGCGTTACGCCGCCCCCGACGAAATCGTTTCGCGGTTGAGGGTGGATACGCTCGCGTCCGTCTGGGACGACGTCTCCCCCCTCGAAGCGCGGGTCGCGGAGCATGCCCAAGTGCGCGCAGTGCGCATTCGACGCAAGCTCCCGGGGACCCTCGTCGTCGTGGTGACGGAGAATCCGCCGGTGGCGCTGATCAACACGCCGCGCGGGTTGGTGGTCGCCGATGCCGACGGGGACTCGTTGCCGGTGGATCCGACCACGATGGACGTGGACCTGCCGGTGCTCGCGCGCAAGGATTCCCTGTTGCTTCGCC
>CAZCIM010000034.1:0-23080 GCA_964498895.1 uncultured Gemmatimonas sp.
ACCTTCCACATCGGCGGCACGGCGGCCCGCATCGCGGAGCAGACGGCGCGCAAGTCGAAGGTGGCGGGTGTCGTCGAGTTCGGCGACCGCCTCGTGAAGGTGACGAATCCGGAAGGCCAGGAGATCGTGACCTCGTACGAGGGCGAGCTGTTCATCCGCGCGACGCGGGACAAGCACGCGCCGGTGATGGCGCGCCTGCAGGTGCCGCTGGGCGCGATCCTGACCGTCGAGGACGGCCAGGAAGTGAAGAAGGACGATCCGATCTTCACCTGGGACCCGTACACGAACCCGATCATCGCGGACGTGTCGGGTACGCTGAAGTTCGTGGACCTCGTGGAGGACGAGACGATTTCCGAGGAGCTCGACGAGCTCACCGGCCTGCGTCAGACGGTCGTCATCGAGGACCGCGAGAAGAAGCTGCACCCGCACATCGAGATCTGGCAGTCGAAGGGCGGCAAGGAGAAGAAGGTCCGCGACTTCGTGATCCCGGTGGGCGCGCAGCTGATCATCGAGGACGGCGCCGAGGTGGCGGCCGGCCAGACGATCGCCAAGATCAGCCGCGAGGCGTACAAGACGCGCGACATCACGGGCGGCCTGCCGCGCGTGGCCGAGCTCTTCGAAGCCCGCAAGCCGAAGGACCCGGCGACGATCAGCGAGATCGACGGCGTCGTGCGCTTCGGCGACATCAAGCGCGGCAAGCGCGAGATCTTCGTGCACCCGATCGACGGCAGCGGCTCGCTGGACGAGACGCAGCAGCCGCAGCTGTACGAAGTGGCGTCGGGCAAGCACCTCCGCGTGCACGAGGGTGACCGCGTGCGTGCCGGCGACCGCTTGAGCGAAGGGCCGGTGAATCCGCACGACATCCTGCGGATCAAGGGCCCGCGCGCGGTGCAGGAGTACCTCCTGAACGAAGTGCAGGAGGTGTACCGCCTGCAGGGCGTGAAGATCAACGACAAGCACATCGGCGTGATCGTGCGCCAGATGCTGCAGAAGGTGCGCATCGTGGAGTCGGGTGACACCGAGTTCCTCGAGGGCGAGCATGTGGACAAGGCGGCGTTCCGCGACGCCAACGACAAGGCCAAGAAGAAGAAGCAGAAGCCGGCCTCGTCGGAGCCGCTGCTCCTCGGCATCACCAAGGCCTCGCTCACCACGCAGTCGTTCATCTCGGCGGCGAGCTTCCAGGAGACGACGCGCGTGCTCACCGATGCCGCGATCCGTGGCGCCAAGGACAACCTCCTCGGCCTCAAGGAGAACATCATCATCGGTCACCTCATCCCGGCCGGTACGGGCATGTACCGCTACTCGGACGTGGATATGGACATCGAGCCGCCGCCGGCGCCTGCCGCGGAGTTCGGTGGCTTCGGGGCGCTGCCGGAGAGCTTCCTGGCGAGCCCGGCAGAGGCGGATGCGAGCTTGCTGGCGCAGCTGCCTGATGAAGACTGAGACTTGAGACGTGAGACTTGAGAAGTGAGAGCGGGGGTGGGGCGCGAGGCGCTCCACCCCCGTTTTGCGTAGATTCGCCAGCGATGAAACTCAATCTTCGGGCGCTGGCGTCAGAACCGGGCGCGGCGGGCATCATCGGTGTCAACGCCGCCGTGATGCTCGGCGCCATCATCAGCGGCGACGGTCCGTTGATGCTCATGCTGCCCTACTGGATGCAGAGCGTGATCATCGGTGGGTACAACGTGCGGCGCATCGCGGCGCTCGAGGTGTTCACGACGGACGGGCTGAAGATCAACGGTCGGGCGGTGGATCCGACCCCGTCCACGCGGCGGCAGACCTGGGTGTTCTTCATGGTGCACTACGGGTTCTTCCACCTCGTCTACTTCATGTTCATGGGGGCCTTCGCGGCGATGGGGCGCGGCGGGAGCTTCGGCGGCGGCTGGGGCGACGTCAGCACGTTCTCCTCGCTCTGGATCCTCGCGGCGGCCGTGGGATTCCTCGTGAGCGAGGGGCAGGAGTACGCCCGCGACCGTGCGCAGGACATTGCCACGCCGCCGAACATCGGGCAGCTGATGTTCGCGCCCTACTTCCGCATCATCCCGATGCACCTGACCATCATCTTCGGCGCGCTGCTGGGCGGCTGGTTCGCGGTCCTGCTGTTCGGGACGCTCAAGACGCTGGTCGAGCTCTTCATCAACATGAAGATCCACGCCGCCAAGCGGGCGTAGCGCCGCGATCAGCTGTCGAGGATGCGGCGAATCTCCACAACGAGCTCCTGCATGCCGTAGGGCTTGGCGATGAAGTTCCAGTCGCCGTCATGCGGGAGTCGGTCGGCCACGGCGTCGGCCGAGTAGCCTGAGGTGAAGAGCACCTTCAGGTTCGGGCGGCGCTGGCGCAGTTCGGCGGCGAGCTCGATACCGGTCATGCCCGGCATGACCAGGTCCGTCATCACGAGGTCGAGCTTCGGTGCCGCTGCGTCGATCACGCCGAGGGCCGCGAGTCCGGAGTCCGCCTCGAGCACGGTGTAGCCGGCGCGTTCGAGCACGCGACGGGCCACCATACGGATGGAGGCTTCGTCCTCGACGACGAGGATCGTCTCGCGTCCGCTGAGCGCAGCCCTGCTGGGCGTCACGGAGGCGGCCTCGCGCTGGGCCTCGGTGATCGGCAGGTAGATCTTGAAGGTGGTCCCCTTGCCGACCTCGGAGTAGACCCAGATGCTTCCACCGCTCTGCTTCACGATGCCGTAGACGGTCGAGAGTCCGAGGCCGGTGCCGCGCCCCACTTCCTTGGTCGTGAAGAAGGGCTCGAAAATCTTCGCCTGCGTGGCCTTGTCAATGCCGATGCCCGTATCGGTGATGCTGAGCGTGGCGTAGCGGCCGGCACTCATGCCCTCTCGCCGCGCGGCGTGCTCGTCGTCCACGATGGCGGTGCCGGTGCCGATCGTGAGCGTGCCGCCGCGGGGCATCGCATCGCGGGCGTTGACGCAGAGGTTCATGAGCACTTGCTCAAGCTGGTTCGCATCGCCCTCGATGTTCGGGACATCGTGGCCGAGTCGGACCTCGAGGTGGATGTCCTCGCCGATCACGCGGCTGACCAGCTTAAGGAAGCCCGAGACGACATCGTTGAGCGCGAGCACCTCGCGCTTGAGCACCTGCTGGCGACTGAAGGCGAGGAGCTGGCGCGTGAGCGCGGCGGCGCGGTTGCCGGCGGCACGGATTTCCAGCAGGTCGCGGCGGAGCGCGGAATCCTCGGGCGCCTCGCCCAACGCGAGCTCGGCGGTGGTGTTGATGACGGTGAGCAGGTTATTGAAGTCGTGCGCGACGCCACCGGCCAGGCGGCCGACGGATTCCATCTTCTGCGCGCGATTCAGCATCTGCTGCAGTTCTTCGCGGTCGCTGTCGGCCTTCAGGCGGTCGGAGATGTCACGGGCGATGCCGAGGATGAGCGTGCGCCCGCCGAGGTCGAGCACGGAGAGCGCGACTTCGACCGGCACTTCACTGCCGTCCTTCCGACGGTGCAGGGAGGCGCGCACGATACCGCCGGCCTCGCGCACCGCGTTGACGACCGCGCCAAGACCGCCGCGCGCGCCGAGGTCCGAGACGATGTCGGCTGGACCGAGCCGCGAGAGCTCTTCGGCGCTATAGCCCAATTGGTGCAGGCAGGCGACGTTGAAATCTACGAACGTCCCCGTCGCGACGTCGGCCACGAAGATGGCGTCGGCGGAGCGATCGATGGCCTGCCGGAACAGCGTGAGCTGTTCTTGCTGCTGCTGCAAGTTCAGGAAGTTGCGGAGCGCTCCGATGCCGAACGAGATGTCCTCGCCGAGCACCGTGAGCAGGTCCACCTCCTCGGCGTCGAAGGCATGTGGCTCGGCCGAGTAGAGCATGAGGCCGCCGAAGACCTGGCCGGCGATGACGAGGGGGATGGAGGCGGAGGATTGGAAGCCGCGCTCGCGTGCGGCTTCGCGCCACGGAGCGTAGTTGCGCTCGGCGAGCAGATCCTGCGCGACTTGGACCTGCTGCGTGCGGATGCAGCGGCCGGTGGGGCCTTGGCCACGCGGTCCATCGCCCCAGGTGATCGGGTTCTCCTTGAGGTAGCCGCGTTCGTCGCCAGCGACGGCGACAGGATGCACGCTCTTCTCGGCGTCATCCATCTTGCAGCCGATCCATGCCATGCGGTATCCGCCGACGCGGACGCCGATGTCGCAGATGGTCTGCAACAAGGCGGCCTCGCTCTCCGAGCGGACGATGGCTCGGTTCACCGCACTGCGCACGCGCAGCACGCGTTCCGTCTGCCGGACCTTCGCCTCGGCGAGCTGCTGTCGCGTGATGTCCGTGATGGCGCCGGCCATCCACACTGGGCGTCCGGAGGCATCGCGCTCCACCTCGGCGCGGGTGCGGATCCACCGCGTGCCAAGCCCGAGACGCGGGTGCAGGCGCAACTCGAGGTCGTAGGGCTCGCCCCGCTCGACGTGCGCCTGCATCGCGGCACGCTGCCGCGGTACATCGTCGGGGTGGATGAAGCTGAGGAACTCCTCTTCGTTGCGGACCGGTGCGTCAGCCGGGATCTGGGCGATCTCGCGCCACCGCGGCGAGACGTACGCCTCCCCGGTGATCATGTTCATGTCCCAGAGACCATCGGTGGTACCGCGCATGGCGCGGGCGTACCGCTGTTCGCTGGCCTCGACCTCGCGCACGCTGCGTTCGCGCTCGGCAATCAGGGCGAGCTCCATCTGGGTGCGGGCCAGGTCTCGACGGTACCAGAGGGCGTAGGTGAGGGCGCCGACGCTCAGCAGGAAGGCGAGCGAGAGCACGGTGGCGCGCGCGGCGGCGGCAAGCGCCGGCGCGCCCAGTTCGGATTCGTCCACCATGGCCACGAGCTGCCATGGGGTGCCCTGCACGGGGCGCATCACCGCTCGCACGAGCGCGGAGTCGAAGCCTGGGCCGACATAGCCCAGCGGTGAGGCGAGGGGTTCGTAGAGGATGCGTGTGTACAGGGAGTCACGCGGTTGCGCCCGGGTCATCGGGAGAATGCCCTTGCGAAAGGGCCCGAGCACGGCGCGCACGGAGTCGCGCTCCACCTGCCAGAGCGAGAAGTCACCGCTGCGGAAGTTGCCGGGTCCGTCAGTCAGCGCGGCGCGCAAGTCGCGGTCGAGCGCGGCGACGAACACGATCCACGCGTCCGGCATGTTGCGGCGGGGCTGGTCGAGGTGCAGCGGCACCCAGAAGGCCTGTCGCAGTGCGCCGGCGGCGAGATACGCTGCACTCACGTGAAGACTGTCCGCGGCAAGGCGACCAAGCTGCTCGCGCAGCAGCGGTGTGCGGCGCGCGTCAGGCGCGACCACGC
Organism: uncultured Gemmatimonas sp.; assembly: GCA_964498895.1. GTDB lineage: Bacteria > Gemmatimonadota > Gemmatimonadetes > Gemmatimonadales > Gemmatimonadaceae > Pseudogemmatithrix. Next base: position 5,290 of record CAZCIM010000034.1, read on the forward strand.
GCAGGAGCTCGCGCCCATCCGTGGCGTAGATCGCGGCGACCTCGAATCCGTTCTCCGCGCGTACGCCCGCAAGCCATCGCCGCACCTCGTTGCGGCTCTCCGAGCCAGTGTCGCCCATAACGGCCCGAAGCCGCTGCGCGTCCAACGGTGCATTGGCGAGGGCATGTGCGGTCGAGCGCAAGCCGAGGTGCCAGCGGCTGATCTCGGCGGCCTTCAGCTCCGCGATGCCGGCCAATGTGCTCACGGCATCGGTCTCCGCACGCCGCCGCTGCGACAGGAACCAGAAATACCCGGAACTCACTACGAGCATGGCGAGCAGCAGGGCAAGCGAGATGAAGTTCCGCGGCGTGGGCAGCACGCCGATGCGGCCAATGGGAAGCAGCACGCGCAGCGGCCAGCTGGTCGGCACGGACAGCAGGAGCGAGGCGAGGGCCAGCAGCAGCAACAGGATGGCCGTCGGCGCCGCGACGGGAATCGTGTTGCTGCCGTAGAGCGGCGGAGCGCCAAGGACGTATCCCTGGAGTACGAGGAACGCCGCACCGAGCGCGACGGCCGCCACGCGGCCCTGGAAGTCGGCGAGGCGACCGTGCCCGATGACGAGCGAGACCGCGATGACAGCGAACAGCGCGGCCGTGATGCCGGAGATGCGTCCGATCACGATGCCCTCGCGGGTCTCCGCGGGGCCCGCGAGCCACTGCTCGACGGGCACCTCGAAGCCGAACGCGTAGGCGGCCACGAAGAGCAGCGCGAGGGCCAGCACGGTCCAGGGGAGCACGCGCGCGAGTGCTCGTCCGCTGCGGCTGGTCTCCTGCGCTTCCCGCGCATTTGCCATGAGACCCAGGGCAAGCATGAGGGCGATGAGCGCGGTGGCGGGCGCGGTGGGCACCTGCTGTTGCGAGAACGCAAACAGGTCGCCGACATCCCGCTGCCAGGCCACGAGCACCACGCCGGCCACGACGGCGACGCTGGCGGCAATCCAGCGAGCGCCGCGTCGCAGCTTGCGCTGCAGGGCCTCGAGCTCGGGGGTGGTCACGGCATCCCGAAGGCCATGGACCGCGCGTGTGTGCCGCTGGGCATAACGTGGAATGTGGGGGCCCCGATGGCGCGGGGTAAGTGGCGACGGCCCGCTAGCCGAGTATCGGCGGAGGGCGCACATTCCTTGCCATGACGACCTCTCCCCGAGCCATCCCCCGCCGCGCGGTCTGGAGCTGGATCCTGTACGACCTCGCGAACACCATCTTCTCGATGGGAGTGGTGTCGCTGTACTTCTCGCTTTGGGTTCGCGATCAGGTGGGTGCGGAGCGGGCGGACTCCGTGTACGGCATCATCACGGCCGTCTCGATGGGCATCATCTTCGTCATCTCGCCGTTGCTTGGCGCCATGACCGACCGCGCGGCGCGGCGCATGCCGTTCCTAGTGACGAGTACACTCATTTGCGTGGCGCTCACTGCTCTGCTGGCGCGTAGCGGCTACTGGGTGACGATGGTGGCGTTCGTGCTCGCCAACGCCGCGTATCAGGCGGGCCTGCAGTTTTATGACGCGCTGCTGCCCGAGGTCACGACGAAGGAGAACAGCGGGCGCATCAGCGGCATCGGCGTCGGCATCGGGTACCTCGGCTCGTACTTCGCCGTGGGCATCGGCTTCCTGCCGCAGTCGGCGGACAAGCCGTTCCTGTTCACCGCAATCGCCATCGCCTTCTTGGTGCTGAGCATCCCGTGCTTCCTGTTCGTGCGCGAGCGCGGGAATCCGAATCCGCAGCCGGTGTTCTCGCTGCCGATGATCAAGGAAAGCGCCAAGGAGACGCTGCGGACGCTTCGCAGCGGGAACGAGCACCCGGGGCTGATCCGCTTCTTGGTGGGGCGCGTGTTCTACACGGATGCCATCAATACGGTGATCAGCATCATGACCCTGTACACCGTGAATGTGGCCGTGCAGTCAGGGCTCGAGACCACGGCGGCTGAGGGCAAGGCGCGCTTCGTGATGCTCGGCGCCATTTCGTTCGCGGTCATCGGCGGGTTCATCTGGGGCCATCTGGTAGACAAGATCGGCCCCAAGCGGACGCTCGACTACGTGCTGTGGCTGTGGGTGGCGACGTTCGCGGGGGCGGCGGCCGTGGGATTGTTTGGGCTCCCGTGGCAGACCCTGTTCCTCGTGGCGTCTATGGCCGGCATCGCGCTTGGCGGCATCTGGAGCGCGGATCGCCCGTTGATGCTGAAGCTTACGCCGCCGAATCGCATCGGCGAGTTCTACGGCCTCTACGGCATGGTCGGTCGGTTCAGCGCCATCACGGGCCCGGTGATCTGGGCCTTCGTCGCCTGGCTCTGCATCGGACAGCTCGGCATGTCGCCGGAGAAGGGGCAGGGTGTGGGCGTCCTCGTGCTGCTGAGCTTCATCTTCGTGGCGCGCTGGATCCTCGGACCCGTGCGCGACGACCTCCCACGCGAGTAGCGAGGGAGGTCGTCGCGCAGGCACTCAGGGCGTGAACACCGTGTAGCCCTGTGCCGCGAGGATGACGTGCGCGCTCGTCGCGGTGGTCGCGACCTGCACGAAGGGTAGCAACTGGTCGCGCGGCACATTGCGGTTGATCAGCGCCTGGCCGCAGACGATGATCTGCACGCCGGCCTCATGCAGCGCGGTGAGCAAGGCGATGCTCCCGTTGTCGGCGCCGGTGCGTGCCTTATACGCGGCGTTGTTGAGCAGCGACGGGGTGGCCGTCCCGTGCACGATGACGGCGAGCTTGATGTTGCGGCGCGGCACGCCGTTGGACTCGAGCTGGCGCAGGACGTTGGGCGGGCGGCGGAAGCCGTCGGCGAGGCCGCTGGCCTCGGCAGGCGCCTCGGTGACGTGCCAGGCGAGCTTGTAGGTGAGGTCCGCCGGCGCGCGGAAGCTCGGATCCGTTACGGCAGGCGTTCCGCCAATCTCGCGGATGAGGGCCTCGCCGGACTGTGCGGCAAGCGGGGCGGCGGCCAGCACGCCGGCGGTGGCAAGGGCGGCGAATCGCAGGAACGAACGCATGGAAGAGTCTCCGGATGGTTGGGAGCGTTGCTCGCTGAACTTACCACCGCCCGTCGCCCATCGCGCGCTCACGGCGCAACCCGCCGCGCAACCCGCCGCGCGACCCGCCGCGTGCTTGCCGATGCTTGTACCGGCGCGCACACTACAGCGCCATGCGACGACATGCGCTTGCGTTGCTGCTCTCCCTGGTTCCACTCGCCGCGGCCTGCGTGACGGCCGGCAGCGCTCGCCCGGCGCGTGTGCAGCGAGGCCTGAGTCTCGATGGCTCCTGGGCCGTCCAAGCGCTGCATCCAAGCGCCTCCTGCGTGGCAGCGCTCGGCTTTCCCGGATGTGAGGCGCCACTGGCGCTGCCATCAGCGAACGTCGGCGCAGGACTCGGCTTGGGATGGACGCAGCTCTCGCTGGAGTTTCCAGTGGTGTTGCTGCGACGCATGCCCGTGCTCGATGTCTACCAACAGCTCTGGGATGGGCGTACGGCGTGGGGGATCGGCGCGGCAGCAGGCCATGATCCCGGCCAACAGCAGTATCTGCGCGGGGAAATTCGTGTGCAGCGTCCATTGGCCAGCGGGGCAGACCTACTCCTCACGCCGAGTGTCACGGACATGCGGGAACTCGATGGGTCTGCCAAGCGGGCGCGGGTCACGACGGCGGGGCTGGCCGTCGGGCGGACCGTAGGTGGAAGCCAGTTTCGCGCCGTGCCGTCGGCCTTTTTCGGGATGACGCGGGCCGAGGGGATCGACGGGAGCATCGTGGGGTCAGGACGGCCCTACGGCCCGACCCTGAGCGGGACCGTGGCATTCAGCGTGCGCGTTATCTGGGCGCCGCTGCGGTCTCGCTGAGCCCAGGTTTAGGGACGCCAGGGCAGCCGCGCAGCGGTCGTTGCCGAGAGCGACCCAAGCCAGAGCGTCCCGGGCGTCTCGAGCGCATGGGTGAGTGATTCGAGCCTGCCGCTCGGATCCTGGAGGTCCGCGACGATGCGCCACGTGCTGTCGATGGCGATCACATGGCCGTAGTGCACAGGCCCCGGGCGCACGAATGCCGGTAAACGCAGCAGCATCTTGCGGAGCATCGGCTTGTCGGACATCCAGTCGGCCATCGCGTTGCGCGGCGAGACAAGCGCAATCCAATAGCGGCCGTCCTGGCCGCGGGTGAGGTTGTCGGGGAATCCCGGGAGATCCGTCACGACCGGTGCAATTGCCCCGCGCGCCACGCCGTCGCGCTCGATGCGCAGCACACGGTAGTTGCCCATCTCGTTCACGAGCAGGCCGCTGCCGTCGTGCGTGACGGCGATGCCGTTTGGGAACACCAGTCCCGCCGCGATCACGCTCGTGCGTCCGCTGGCAGGATCGTATTCGATGACGCGCCCGGTGCCGCGGTGTTCGAGCACTTCGAGGATGCTGGCCTGCAGGGCATCGAAGTGCGGCGGGTAGAACGCGGTGGACGCATCGGTGAGATACACGCGCCCGTCTGGCGCCACGTCGAGGTCGTCAGCATAGCGGATCGGGAGACTCTCCGCCTCGGTGGCCATCACCAGTACCGCGCCGCTCGGCGAGACGCTCAGCAGCCCCCGCAGCGCGTCGGCGACCCACAGCGTGCCGCCTCCGTCGAAGGCCATGCCGAGCGGACGCCCGCCCGTGTTTGCCCATCGCTCTGCGCGCTGGCCGAGCGAGTCTGTACGGACGATCCAGCCGCTGGCGGTGGCGAAGTACATGCGGCCCTCGGCGTCCGCGGCGATGGACTCCGGTCCGCGCTCGCCCGCGACCGTGACGGGCTGCATCGGACTCAGCCGTTCATTCGCGGCGAAGACGCCGGTGTAGCCGGGATTGGCAGGCGCCTCCCATGCAATGGGGCGGATCGGGACCGGCCACAGGAAGAAGTATCCGACTAGCAGCGCAAGGGCCACGAGCCCCGCGCTGCCGCGCGAGATGGGGCGCCGCCACGGAGGGCTGGCGGCGGATGCAGAATCGAGCGGATCGGACATGCCTAGAATCTGCGCCCGGCGCGGCGGCGATGCCTAGTCGCGTGGCCGCGGCCCTGTACCATCGATAGGTTGAAAGAGACCCTCATGCGAGCCATTCGATGCTGAACCGACGCGACGTCAACTTCGTCCTGTATGAGCTCCTCGCCGCCGATGCCTTGGCCGATCGCCCGCGCTACGCGGGGCAGGGGCGCGAAGTGTACGACGCCGTGCTCGACACCGCCGACGGCGTGGCGCGCGAGTTCTACGCGCCGAACCGCAAGGCCAACGACCAGCAGGAGCCCGAGGTCCGCGACGGCAAGGTCTGGCTGCAGCCCGGCGTGAAGCCCGCGTGGGATGCCACGGCGGAGGCCGGCATCATCGCCGCCACCCACGACGAGGCCCGCGGTGGCATGCAGCTCCCGCATGTGATCGCGTCGGCGGCCATCGCGCATCTGGAAGCGGCGAACATCGGCACGGCCAGCTATCCGATGCTCACGGCTGGTGCGGCCAACTTGATCGAGGCGTTCGGCGACGAGGCGCAGAAGCAGCGCTGGTTGCCGCCGATGCTCACGGGACGCTTCTCCGGCACGATGGCGCTCACCGAGCCCGACGCGGGATCCTCGTTGGCAGACCTGCGCACGAAGGCGATCCCGCAGCCGGACGGGACGTATCGCATCGAAGGCACCAAGATCTGGATCAGCGGCGGCGAGCACGAGCTCACGGACAACATCGTGCACCTCGTGCTCGCGCGCATCGAGGGCGCGCCGGCCGGAACGAAGGGCATCTCGCTGTTCATCGTGCCGCGGCGGCGGCTCGACGCGGCGGGAAATCCCGCGGCGGACAACCACGTGACGTTGGGCGGTCTCATCCACAAGATGGGCTGGCGCGGGACCACGAGCACACTGCTGAACTTCGGCGAGCGCGGGCCCTGCATCGGTGAGCTGGTCGGGAAGCCGCATCATGGGCTGGCCTACATGTTCCACATGATGAACGAGGCACGGATCGGCGTCGGCCGCGCGGCCATGGCCATGGGCTACTCGGCCTATCGCTCAGGGCTCGAGTACGCGCAGCAGCGGCGGCAGGGACGGCTGCCGGGCGAGAAGGATCCGGCACGGCCGCCGGTGGCGATCATCGAGCACGCGGACATCCGGCGCATGCTACTCACGGCGAAGACTGCGGCCGAGGGGTCATTGCACTTGATCCTGCTCTGTGCGCGTCTCGTGGACGAGCAGCAGACGGGTGACGACGGCGCGAAGGCGCGAGCCACGCGCTTGCTTGAGGTGCTCACGCCCATCGCCAAGACCTGGCCGAGCGTGTACTGCCAGGAGGGCATCAGCGCGGCGATGCAGGTCATGGGTGGCTACGGCTACGCGCGCGAGTACGACGTGGAGCAGCTGTATCGCGACAATCGGCTCAACCAGATCCACGAGGGCACGAACGGCATCCAGTCGCTGGACCTCCTCGGGCGGAAGGTCGTGCAGGAGGAGGGGGCCTGCTTCAAGACCTTGGTCGAGGAGCTCGGGATGATGGCGAAGGGTGCGACTTCGGCCGCCCTCGGCCCTCTCGCCGCGGAGCTCGACGCGGCGGTGCAGCGCATGGTGGAGTCCACGCGTGCGCTGTTGCCGGCCATGAGCCGGGAGCCCGCGCGCGGGTTGGCGAACGCGACGATCTACCTCGAACTCGTCTCGCGCGTAGTCTACGCGGCGCTTTGGCTGCGGCAGGCGGTGGTGGCCGAGGCCGCGCTCGCGCGAGGCGCGTCCGGCGACGAGCGCACGTTCTACGAGGGCAAGCTCGCCGCGGCGCGGTATTACTTCGGGTACGAGCTCCCCAAGCATGCCGCCGATGCGGCGCTGCTCACGCGGAACGAAGCGAGTGCGTTCGAGATGCGCGCGGAGTGGTTCTAGGGCCGCGCCTGCAAGAAGGCCAGCACCTCGGGATGCTGGAGCAGGCCCGCCGGGAGATTGGGTTCGTCGCGCGGGGCGCGCACGATGAACGTGGTGTCACCCCGATGCCAGATGCGTGCGCGGGTCGCGGGCAAGGTGCCCGATACCGTGAGGGTAGTGACATCCGGGAGGCGCTCGCCGCCGAGCGGACCGCTGATGAGCAGTACAATCGCCGTGTCGCCCTGCGGGACGCGGAACGCGCGGTTCGCGACGAAGACACTGTCGAGGCCTTCGGATCTCGACCAGCGGTCGGCACCGCGTCCGCTGATGGTCACCGCATGATATCGCGTGTTGGTGGCACTCCCCATGAAGACGCGATCTGCATCCTCGGCCGCCCGTCTCGCTCGTTGGTATTCCGTGTCAATCTGCCGCTCGCGTTCAGCGGGCAGTCTGGCCTCACCGTCCGCGAGCTCGCCGTGCCAGATGGCGATGACCTTCGACACTCGGCGTTGCGCACTGTCAGGTCCGAAGCGCAACACGTACTGGTCACATTCGAACCCGGGGCCGACGCGGCACTGATCCGTGCCGGCGCCGGATTGCGCAGCGGCAGGTGAACTGCAGAGGAGAACGAGCATCACGAGTACACGACGCATCATGACGATGATCCTCACAGGCATGGTTGCACGGCAAGACGCTAATGCGCGCGCTGGTCGGCCGCAACGGACCTAGGTCACATCCGCATCGAGCTCGTGGTGCCGCGTCTCCGGGAGCGCCAATGCTCCTATCACCGCCGTGACCGCCGCGATGATGATCGGATACCATAGCCCCGCGTAGATGTCACCGGTGGCGGCGACGATCGCGAAGGCGGTGGTCGGCAGGAATCCGCCGAACCAGCCGTTGCCGATGTGATAAGGCAGGGACATGGAAGTGTAGCGGATGCGCGTCGGGAACAGTTCGACGAGCATGGCCGCGATGGGACCGTACGACATCGTCACGAGCAGCACGAGCGCGACGAGGATCGCGATGACGCGCCCGACCCGTACGTCCTCGGCCCGCACCGTCTTTGGGTACCCGGCGGCGGACAGGGCCGCCTCGAGCTCCGCGTCGAAGCGTGCGCGCGCCGTATCCGCGCCGTTGCCGCTCCCGTCGAACGCTTCGATCAACAGGTCGCCGACGGCAATGCGCGCCCCCTCGGCGGTCGCCACGTTGCGATAGGGGATCCCACGCCGGACGAGTGCCGTCTTGGCGATGTCGCAGGGTGAGGTGAAGGCGGTCGTGCCGACCGGATTGAACTGCACCGCACAGTCATCGGGATTCGCCTGCACGGCAACGGGCGCGCGCAGCTGGGCTGCCGCCAAGGCGGGGTTCGCTGCCGCCGTGAGGGCACGGAAGAGCGGGAAGATCGATACCGCGGCCAGCAGACAGCCGCCGAGAATCACAGGCTTCCGGCCGATCTTGTCCGACAGCCAGCCAAACACGACGAAGAACGGCGTGCCGATCACCAAGGCCGCTGCGACCATCAGGTTGGCGGTCTGCGCATCCACCTTGAGCGTCTGCGTGAGGAAGAACAGCGCGTAGAACTGTCCGGTGTACCACACGACGGCCTGGCCGGCGACCAAGCCAAACAGCGCGAGCAAGACCAGCCGCAGATTCGCCCATTGCCCAAAGCTCTCGCGCAGCGGCGACTTCGAGTGCTTGCCCTCGGCCTTCATCTTCCGGAAGAGCGGGGACTCGTCGAGCGACAGGCGAATCCAGGTGGACACGCCGAGCAGCACCACCGAAAAGAGAAACGGAATGCGCCAACCCCAGGCGTCGAAGCGCTCGGTGCCGAGGAGCGTGCGGCAGCCGAGGATGACGAGGAGTGAGAGGAACAGCCCCAGCGTCGCCGTGGTCTGGATCCAACCCGTGTACAAGCCGCGCTTTCCGGGCGGCGCGTGCTCGGCCACGTACGTCGCGGCTCCACCGTACTCCCCACCGAGCGCGAGCCCTTGCAGCAAGCGCAGGACGATGAGGATGATCGGAGCCGCGATGCCGATGCTCGCGTAGGTGGGCAGCACGCCGACGAGGAACGTCGAGGCGCCCATCAGGACGATGGTGACGAGGAACGTATGCTTGCGGCCGACGAGGTCGCCGAGCCGTCCGAAGAACACGGCGCCAAAGGGCCGCACGGCAAAGCCAGCCGCGAAGGCCAGCAGCGCGAAGATGAACCCAGCCGTCTCGTCGACGCCCGAGAAGAACTGCCGGGAGATGATCGCCGCCAGCGAGCCGTACAGGTAGAAGTCGTACCACTCGAAGACCGTGCCGAGGGACGACGCGAAGATCACGCGGCGGACGTCGCGCGTGGGGGTGAGGGCCTCTTGCATCGCCAGAATGTACGCGCGCGGGCGGGGCCCCGCGCCTCCCGGGCCGGCGCGGGCGACCGCGACCTCAGGCGCCGCCTCAGGCGCCGCCTTTGTGGTACTGCCGAACAGCCAGCGTCATGAGCACGGCGGCGCTGACCACCAGCGCTCCGAGGCGTGGCAGCACGTCCATGACGCCCGCGCCCTTGAGCATGACCGCGCGCATCATGGCGATGAAGTGCATCAGCGGATTCATCGCGGCGATGCCCTGGGCCCAGTCCGGCATGGACCGCACCGGCGTGAACAGCCCGCTCATGAGGATGTAGATCATCATGAGCGAGAACGCCACGAACACGGCCTGTTGCTGCGTCTCCGCCACGCTCGAGACCCAGAGGCCCACCGCGAGCGCCGCAATCAGGTACAACGAAGCGCCGCCGTACACCAACCAGAGCGGCCCCTCGATCGGGATGCGGAACAGCAGCGTGGCCGCCAGCAGGCCGACGGTGAGCTGCACGAGGCCGATGAGCCAGAACGGAATCAGCTTCGCCGCGATGAACGTGCTGCGGCGCACCGGCGTGACGTTCAACTGATCCAGCGTGCCCGCCTCCTTCTCGCGCACGATGTTCAGCGCAGTCATGATCGTCCCGGAAATGGTGATCAGCTGCACGAGGATGCCGGGCACCATGTACCAGCGGTACTCCAGCGCCGGATTGAACCATGACCGCCGATGGACGTCGACCTGCGGCTGGCCACGCTGCGGGAGCTCGCGCGTCGGTGATGCCGCGGCAACCTGCGGCTCCAGCCTCGCCCCGAGCTCCGCGGCATAGCGGGCGATGATCTCGGTGGCGTACGAGCTTGCGACGCCAGCCTGTGCCCCGTCCTCGGCGTTGAACGCGAGCTGTACCGTGGCGTGCCGCGTGCGCTGGACGTCACGGGCGAAGCCGGCGGGAATCGATAAGATCGCATTCGCGCGACGCGCGATCACCGCTTCGTCACCGTCGGCGTGCCGCAGCGACCGACCGACGACCACGAAGCGTCCACTGCCTTGCAGGCGCTCGACCAAGCCCGACGAGAGGACACTGCGGTCCGCATCAACCACCCAGAGCCGGCTCTCCCGGACCTCGAAGCTGGCGGCGTTCGCGAGCACGAGCAGCTGGATGACCGGCATCACGAAGAGCAGACGCAGGATCGTCGGATCCCGCCGGATCTGCAGGAACTCCTTGCGGAGCAGGACGCGGAGCGCACGCATCAGTCGAGTCTCACGGAGAACTTACGGATGGAGAGCGCGATGAGCGCCACGAACATGAGCGTGAGGATGCCGAACTGCGGCCACAGCTCTGCCCAGCCGGCGCCCTTGAGCATCACGCTGCGCGAGATCTCGATGAACCAGCGCGCCGGCACCAAGTTGCTTAGCAGCTGGAGCGGCTCCGGCATCGAAGGAATCGGGAAGATCATCCCGCTCAGCAGCGTGCTCGGCATCATCGTCCCCATCAGTGCCACGAGCATGGCGGCCAACTGCGAGCGCGTCACGGCCGCGATGAGCACGCCCAGCGACAGGCCGACCAACGCATAGAGGGTGCTTCCGACCAGGAGCGTGGCCACGGACCCGCGGAAGGGGACGCCGAACACCAGCCAGGCGGCGGCCAAGACGGACAGCACGTTCACGAACGCGAGCAGCAGGTATGGGGCGACCTTGCCCAGCACGATCTGCCACGGATGCAGGGGCGACACGAGCAGGACCTCCATCGTGCCCCGCTCCTTCTCGCGGGAGAGCGAGATGGTCGTCATCAAGGCCGTCACGATCGTGAGGATCAGCGAGATCAGTCCGGGCACGAAGAGGTTCACGCTCTCGAGCGTCGGGTTGAAGAGCATGCGGATCCGCGGCTCGAGGACCACACCTCCAGCCGGCGCTCGCTCGCGCTCCCACGCCGTCAGGACGGCGACGACATGGGCCTGCATCGTCGAGCCCGTGTTCGGGTCCGAAGCGTCCGCGATGACTTCGAGTTGCACGGGGCGCCCATCGCCGAGCCGAGCCGCGAAGCCGGGGGCGAGGACGAGCGCGACGTCGATCTGATCAGCCCGGAACGCCGCATCGAGTGCGGCCGCGGTCGGCGCCACAGGCATGAGGGTGAAGCGACCGTTCTGCGCAAAGCGCGTCCGGAGCGCTGTCGTCTCGTGATCGGGTGCCTCGGCCACGTAGGCGAGCCGGATGTCTCGCACGTCCGTGCGGAGCGCGAAGCCGAAAAGACTCAGCTGCGCAACGGGCAACGCCAGCAAGATCACCAACGTCTGCCGGTCGCGGAGAATATGGCGGAACTCCTTCACGATGAAGGAGCGAAGGGCCTGGAGCGCTTGCCTCATGCGCTCGCCTCCGCGCCGCGGGCGAGGCGCACGAAGACGTCGTCGAGGGAGTCGGTCGCGAACTCCCCCTTCAGCGCCTCGGGGGTGCCAAGCGCCGCGACGCGCCCGTCAACCATGATCGCCACGCGGTCGCAGTACTCGGCTTCGTCGAGGTAATGCGTGGTGACGAACACCGTGGTGCCGCGAGCGGCGGCGGCGTAGATGAGCTCCCAGAACTGCCGGCGCGTGACGGGATCAACGCCGCCCGTGGGTTCGTCGAGGAACACCACGCTCGGCCGGTGCAGCATGGCCACGGAGAACGCGAGCTTCTGCTTCCAGCCGAGCGGCAGGGCGCGGACCAGCGTGTCGGCATGGGCGGTCAGTCGCAGCTCGTCGAGCAGGCTGCCGCCGCGGCTGGCAATGGTCGCGTCGTCCAGCCCATAGATGCCGCCGTAGAGCGCAATGTTCTCGCGGACCGTCAGGTCTTCGTAGAGCGAGAAGCGCTGGCTCATGTAGCCGATGCTGCGCCGCACCGCCTCGGGATCGCGCGCCACGTCGAAGCCCGCGACCTCCGCCACACCCGCGCTGGGGCCAAGGAGGCCGATTAGCATGCGGATCGCCGTCGTCTTGCCGGCGCCGTTGGCGCCGAGGAAGCCGAAGACCTCGCCCTGGGCCACATCGAAGCTGATGCCGTCGACGGCGGTGAAGTCACCGAAGCGACGCGTCAGTCCTTGGACGCGAATCGCGACGCTCACGCGGCAACCCCCGGCGGCTGGCCCATGAGCTCGATGAAGGCATCCTCGATGCCCGGCGCCTTGGACTCGATGCGCGCGTCCTCGAGGCCGGCGGCCACGAGGTGCGCATGCAGCTCGGCCATGAGCTGCGAAGGCGGCAAGCCCACGCGCTGGTCGCTGAAGTGCACGTCCTCACCGAACGGATACGCGGAGGCTGCGGTGGGAAAACGGCGCAACGCCTCAAGCAATCGTGCCCGTGCGCGCGCGCGGACGGCGTAGAGCGGGCGTGGGAATCGCGCGCCGACGTCCGACGGCCGATCAACGGCCAACAGGCGCCCCTGCTGAATGAGCGCCACACGGTCGCAGCGTGAGGCCTCGTCCATGTAGGGCGTGGAGACGACGATCGTGAGCCCGCCCTCCTGCAGCTCCGCGAGCAGATCCCAGAACTCGCGGCGCGACACGGCATCCACGCCCGTGGTGGGTTCGTCCAGGAACAGCAGCTGTGGCCGATGCACCAACGCGCAGGACAGGGCGAGCTTCTGCTTCATGCCACCGGAGAGCGCGGCGGCTCGACGGTCCCGAAAGCGCTCGATCTGCCGGTAGATGGGTGCGATCAGCGCGTAGCCCTCGTCGATGGACGTGCCGAACACCGAGGCGAAGAAGCGGAGGTTCTCCTCTACCGAGAGATCACCGTACAGAGAGAAGCGGCCCGGCATGTACCCCACGCGCGCGCGGATCGCCCAGAGGTCGCGTGCGACATCGAGACCGAGCACCGTCGCATGGCCGCTGTCCGGCACCAGCAACGTGGTGAGGATGCGAAACAGCGTCGTCTTGCCGCCGCCGTCGGGCCCGACGAGCCCGAAGAGCTCGGCAGGACGCACGCGCAGCGACACCGCGTCCAGCGCCGTGGTTGCACCGAAGCGCTTGGTCACGCCGTCGACGACGACTGGATCGCCGCCCGCGTCGGCACGCGTCACGGCGCCGCCAGCGTCACGTCGCCAGGCATGCCGATCTTCAACCGCCCGGTCGAGTCCTGCACGCGAATCTTCACGGCATAGACAAGATCGGCGCGTTCGTTGCGCGTCTGGATCGGCGTCGGCGTGAACTCGGCGCGCGCGGCGACCCACGCAATGCTGCCCGGCAGCGCCACCAGCGAGTCGCCGATCGTGGCGCGCACAGTGACCGACTGGCCGAGCCGGAAGGTGCCGAGTTGCTCGCCGGTCACGTAGGCGCGGAGCGTGAGGGTGCCGAGGTCGGCAATGGTGAACAGCGGCTGGCTGGGTTGTACGGTCTCACCGACCCGTGCGTAGGTGGTCAGTACGGTGCCCGCGATGGGCGCACGGACGACCGCGCGGGTGATACGGTCCTGCACGCTGGCGACGCGCGCATCGAGCGACGTGAGCTCGGCGGCCAACGAGTTGGCGCCGGCCTGGAGCGCCTCGCGCTGGCCGCGGAGACTGCGTACGTCACGCTCGGCGGCGTCGAGCTGCTGCGTCGTGGCGGCGTCGCCGTCGCGTAGGCGCGAGGTGCGTGCGAGCGCGCGCTCGGCGATCTCCAGCTGGGAGGCCACGGTGCCGAGCTGTGCGTTGATCTCCTGGCGCCGGGCCGCGACGACGTTGCGCTGGGCACTCAGTTGCTGGCGCTCGAGGACGAGCGGCTGGGTGTCAATGACGGCGACGAGCGTGCCGGCGCCCAGCGTCTGCCCTTCGAGTGCGTCGAAGCGGAGGATCGGTCCGCCGACCTGTGCGGAAACCACGACATCGTCCGCCTCGAAGTTCCCGTAGGCGTCGGGCTCGTCGTCGCCGCCGCAGGCCGCGAGCGCGGTGACCGCGAGGAGGAGCAGGGAAGGGACGCGCATTACGGAATCTCCTGGCCGACTGTGGTGAGAAAGCGAGCCTGCGCCTCGACGAGGCGCACGCGGTGCAACTGGCGCGCGGTGCGCGCGGTCAGCAGGTCCGTCTCGCGGTCGACGAGCTCTCCTGCGGTGATGCTGCCTTCGCCGAAGCGACGGCGTGCCTCGGCGACTGCGCGCTCGTGGAGCGCGATGATGGCCTCGTCGCTCGCGAGCGTGCCGGCCAGCCGGTCGATGGCGGCAAGGTCACGCTGCACGGCCCGGAGCAGCTGCTGGCGGAACTGCGCCTCCGCGCTCGCGACGATCTCTTGCTGCAGGGCCTGCACCTCGGCGTCGCGGCCGGCGGCTCCCCAGAGCGCCGGCGTCCACTCGAGCTGCAGACCCGCGATCCAGTACGACTGGAAGTCGCGGGCCAGCGGATTGATGCCCGGGCGACCATAGCCGCTGCGCGCGAAGGCCGAGAGCTTGGGCAGGTCCGCGCGGGTCGCCTGCTGGGCCCGCGCCGCGAGCACGCTGCGCGTGCCCGCGAACTGTGTGTACTCGGGCCGGGCGCGCAGCGTGTCGAGCGCGCTGCGGGCCGCCGCGACGACGGTATCGAGCCGCGGAAGCTGCAGCGTGCTGGCTTCGCGCACTGTGCCGCCGCTCAGTGAGGCGAGGATCACGCGCGTGGCGGCGCGGTTAGCGTCGAGCTCGTCGAGCGCCTGGCGCCGCCGCAGCAGCTCGGCGTCCAAGAGCGTGACCTCACTGGCGAGCCCGGCACCGGCGGCTACGCGCGTGGCGGCGAGGCGTCGCTGCGTGTCGAGCTCGGCGATGGCCGCGTCCAACGTGCCGCGCTCGGCGTCGAGGGCGAGGAGCGTGAAGAATGCATCATTCACCGCTTGCCGCTGCTGCCAGATGGCGCTGCGGACCCGGGCCTCGGACTCGTCGAGCTGCGCGTCCTCGAGCGCGCGGCGCGGCGCGCGCGAGGGGTCGAACAACCGCTGCCGCAGCATGAGGTAGGCGTCGTACTGCTGGTAGGGGACCATCGGCACGCCGCCGATGCTTGGCACGTCGGACACGTACTGGCCGCTGGCGAAGGCGGAGACACCGGGCAGAAGCTCACGCTGCAGCGTCTGGGCGCGCAGGGCGGATTGCCGTGCCACGAGGGCCGACTGCGCGCTGCGTCGGTCGGTCTGCTCCATGCCGCGCAGCAGGGCGCTGAGCCGGAGCGTGTCGGACTGCGCGGCCAGTGGCGCCGTCGTGAGCGCGAGGGCGACCGTGAAGGCGACGATGAGTGGCGTCGCCGTGCGCAGGGCCACGCGCGAGGAGCGGGAAGCGAGGGACATCAGGGGCGTACCGCGTGGAGGATGAACTGCGGGAGATCGTCGCGGCGCTCGTCGAGAAAGCGTTCGAAGGCCGCGTCGTCCATGTCGTGCACGCCGGCCAGCAGCGCGCGCGCGACGAAGGGAAAGGCCAGCAGGGCCATGGTGTTCACGACCAGTTGATCCGCCTTGATGGGCCGCATCTCGCCCGCCTTCACGCGGGCGTCGATCATGGCCTGCACCAGGTGCAGGATGCGCGGGCCATCGCCGCGCGGATCGCTGCCGGAGAGCTCGCGGATCACCTGCACGACACGTTCGGGGTGCTGGTGCACTTCCGCCGCGACATACGCCGGCACGAAGGGCGTGCGGCGCGTGGTGTCGATGTAGGATTGGATGAAGTCGCGGAGTACATCTTCGAGCGAGGCGTCGGGGCGGATGGTGCGCGGCAGCGCCGCGAAGAGACCGGCCGCCGCTTCGCGGAACACGCGGTCCGCGAGCGCCTGCTTGCTGCGGAAGTAGTAGTGCAGCAGCGCCTGATTCACCCCGGCCTCGCGCGCGATGTCCTGCATGCGGGCGCCGGCGGTGCCGGCACGCGTGAACACACGGCGGGCCGCCTCGAGGATCTTCGCCTCCGTGTCGGCCGCGCCCGCGTGCGACTTGGCCGACCCACGGGCCGATTTCGATGTGGACTTTGGTTTGGTCATTGAGTTTAACTATCTAGTTAAAATATGATTCGCGCAACCCCCCGCCACGAATCGGGGTCTGACCCTCCGTCCCTCGGCGCCGCGCCATAACTTTCCGCCGTCCCTGCGGGCCCCCCTTCTTCTATAGAAACGACCTCATGCGCTTGCTACGCTCGTTCGCCCTGTTGGCGCTCCCGTCAGCCCTCCTCGCCCAAGGCCGGCAGCTCACCGAGCAGGATTATCAGCGCGCCGAGCGCTGGCTCGGCCAGAATGTGGCCCCGCTGGTCAGCGGCGCTGCCACGGGCTTCACGTGGCTGCCCGATGGGCGGCTGTGGTATCGCGTGAACCTCACCGGCGGGCCCGAACTGCGCATCGTGGATCCCGCGCGCAATGCGAGCCGCGTGTGCGTGCAGGGTCAGGATCCCTGTCAGGCGACGCCCCCCGCGCGTCCCGCCTACGCCCCGCCGCCAAGCAGCAGCGTGAGCCCGGATCGCAGCAAGGCCGTGTTCATCCGCGAGCACAACCTGTGGGTGCGGGACCTCACGACCGGCGTGGAAACGCAGCTCACGACGGATGGCGTCGAGGACTTCGGCTACGGCACCAACAACGCCGGCTGGACGCACGGTGACGATCCGGTGGTCTCGTGGTCGCCCGACTCCAAGCAGATCGCCACGTTCCAGCACGACGGGCGCGGCGTCTCGATGATGTACCTCACGACGACCAACGTCGGCGCACCGCGGCTCGAGGCCTGGCGCTATCCGTTGCCGGGCGACTCGGTGATCTTCCGCATCCATCGCGTGGTGATCGCGCTCGACGGCGGCGACGGCCGTCCGAAGGTCACGCGCCTGCAGATGCCGCCGGACCAGCACCGCTCGCGCGTCTCGGACCACATCGAGTGCGGCGGCGAGGTCTGCGATCTCCAGTGGTACCCTGACGGCTCGAAGCTCGCCTTCGTCTCCAACTCGCGTGACCACAAGCAAATCTGGATGCGCGTCGCCGATGCGCGCACGGGCGAGGTACGCACGCTGTTCGAGGAGACCAGTCCGACGCAGATCGGCGACGCCTCGCTGGACAACGAGATGTGGCGCGTGCTGCCGGCGACCAACGAGCTCATCCAGTGGTCCGTGCGCGACGGCTGGGTGCATCTGTACCTGTTCGACCTGACGACGGGCGCGCTCAAGAACCGCATCACCACGGGCGACGGCAACGTGACGCGCATCCTGCGCATCGACGAGCGCACGCGCCGCATCTACTTCGTGGCGCAGGGTCGGGTGCCGGGCCGCGATCCGTACTACAACGCGCTCTACCGCGTGAACTTCGACGGCCGTGCGCTGCTGGCCCTCACGCCCGAAGACGGCAACCACACGGTGCAGCTCTCGCCCGATGGGCGCTGGATCGTGGACACCTACTCCCAGCCGCATGTGCCGCCCGTCACGGTGCTGCGCGACGGCAACACGGGGCGCGTGATTCGCGAGCTTGCGCGGGTCGACGTCTCGCGCCTCGTCGCGGCGGGCTGGAAGGCTCCGCAGCCCTTCACCGTGAAGGCGCGTGATGGGCAGACGGACCTCTACGGCTTGATGTTCACGCCGACGCAGCTCGACAGCACGAAGCGCTACCCGATCATCAACTACATCTATCCGGGCCCGCAGGGCGGCTCCGTCGGCTCGCGCTCGTTCTCGCCGGC
>CAZCIM010000035.1:0-21147 GCA_964498895.1 uncultured Gemmatimonas sp.
CGGCCGGGTCGGAATCCTCCGATGTTACGCTGGCCTACTTTCGGGGGTAAGGTCACGCGTGCTCGCGCTCGAGCTGCTGCAGCCGGACGATCTCGCGCGCCGGCCCCGGGGGCGCGGCCTTCGGCAGGCGGCCGCGCAACGTCCCGTCGCGCGCGTCCTTCCGCCACTTCGACAGCATGAACGGATGGATCCCGAGCGCCGTCGCCACGGCCTTCACCTGCATCCCGGGCATCTGGCTCAAGCGCACGGCGGCGAGCTTGAACTCCTTCGAGTACTTGTAGATCTGGCGCGGACCGCTCCGCGGCATCGGACACCTCCTCGCGTCTGGTTAGGTGGAAGTGTCAACCGAACTGGAGCAAGATCCTTCATCGGCAGCAAGCGTCGTTATGCCGCACCCATCCGCCGCGCCCATGCGATAGCAGCCTCGTGCGAATCTTCGACCGGCGAGACAAGCTCGTGCCATTCGCCGAGCGCGTCGCCAAACTCGAACCGCGCTTGATCGTGCGCCTCGCTTTTCGACTGATGCCAAGTGTCGCCGGCGAACGTGCCGTCGAGTGTGTAGCGATAGAGCAAGCAATAGCCTGCGTCCTCGACCTCGAGAAGGGCGAGCTGGGCAGGGGGCATCAACTCCTCCACTCCCGCTACGCCGACGCGGAGCGAATGGCGCGTGTTCGGGGGAAGGCTAAGGGGCCCAATCAGCGCGACGAACGAGTGTGGCATGCTCTCGGTACGCGACGTGTCGGCATAACGTGTGCTTCTGCTGCGAGGGCTTCCATAAAATGCGGTTGTGGGGCCTCGCCAAACCTTACTGAAGATGAAGGCGAGGCCCCACAACCGCTACACTAGCTGCCCTCGTCGGCAGCAAGCGTCGTTATACCGCGCGCGCGGAAGCAGAGCACTTCGGGGGCAGGGTCTCGCGACGAGGCTACAGTACCGGGGCAACTCGATAGCGACCACAGGAGATGGCTTCGTTTGACGTGCACGACTTCCGGAATGTCTTGCAGTAGATGCCGTGGCGCTCGCCCTCACCAGACCAATCGCTATCCCAGTTCGGACCATGATACTTGCAGAGGTAGCAGTTTCGAATGGGGACGCCTCGCTGATGAGCCAAGCGGACCTGCCCAACAAACACAGACCCGCGATTGCGATCAAACGCGCTGACATCAGTCGAGATATCTGAATCGTCTGGGAGAACTGAGAAATACTTCACTTTGCGCTTGGCGAGCTCTCCCGCAACTACACGGAGGGGCTTGCGCTCCAGGTGCACCTTCCCGGAATCATACAAATAGAAGGCGAGTACGTTGGCAGCGGCGCAGCGGCATTCAGAATCCGGGAGCACTCCAGTCGCTGGTGCAAAGCCTGTGAACGATGCCGACTTTGGGCCAAGACGAGCGCCCCGGATAATCTCGATGTCGGCTTCAGAACGGATTGGAATCTCAATGATCCTGTTGCCCGATGCCGCCTTTGCTTCGCTCAGGAAGTGCGAGACCGCGATCTCGATAAAGATGACCTGATTCGCGCGGGTAGCGCTCCTAAGCGAAACGTCCGGGATGAACTCCCTTTCTCTCGTCTCTACGCGAAGCTCAGAGAAGTACTCCGTCAAGTCGAACTCAAGCTCTTCTTCACCGAGTTCCGAGAAGCAGTTCACTAGGTGCGTGTACTTGGCGCACAGAACCGGCGAGGGCACCGCAATGGTGAATGGCGTGCCAGTATCCAAGCAACGCTGGTAGGTCTCACGGAATACCTCCTTCGCGAGACGATGCAAGTACGTCTCTCCGCTGCACTCAACCTGAACTTTGTGGCCGAAGTGCGGTTGTCGAATCTTCCCGTTTACTCGGGCAATCAGAGGCTGGTTGCAGCCTACGCACGTCAGGGCATCGGTGACGGGTGCTCCGGCGAGCTCCTCGGCACTGACCACGGCACCAGCTGAGTTGAAGGCGTAGCGGTACTGAATCAACTCTGCTCCGGTCGGTATAACGTTTGCTTCTGCTGCAGCCGCTCCAATAAGAAGGGTTGGGCGGGGCGTCCGCAACCAGCCTAGGCCATCCCGGACGCCCCGCCCAACCCAATCCTCAGCTGCGGCTGTCGGCAGCAAGCGTCGTTATACCGCCGGCTCCGCTCTATCGGACCACTCGGTCGCTACGCAGCTTGCGGACAGTCTCCGCAGCCATCGACGATATCAGTGAAGCCGTGCCGCTCATAGGGGACCCGTTCGTGTTGGATGTGGCGATCCAAACGACCTGTCCTGACGCCGCGTCGTAGAGGCGTGCAGAAAATGAGGCCCAGGGACTTTTGAGAGTCCCCCCGCCCACCGCGCGGCTGGAGCAGCTGGTGCTCGAATTCCAAGTCGAGCAGCTGGTTACGTACGTCGGCGGTACGTAGGTCTCGCTGACACCCGCGGCCGTGGGCGACAGGACGAGGGTTGCATCTATGCCGTTCTCGCTAAGGATCTTCCGAAGTTCCTCAGCGGAGTAGGAGCGTCCCGGAAACAGAAGTGTGTGCGCGGGAATAAAGACGGTGCTGTCGTTCGAGCCTTGAGCCGGAATGTCCGCTCTTCGGCACACGGGGTCGCACACCAGGGTATCCGGCGCCACAACTGAGCTCGGGGACCGTACGGAGCCGACAGCGCGCTCCGCGTACTGCATCATCTCGAGGTCTTGAAGGTCGGCCGAGACAAGTACTCGCATGAAAACCTTACCTCTCACCTCTGGAGCCGCCATCGACGTTGTCCGTGTCGTGGCACAAGCTCCGGTGGCGGCAACAAGAGCGGCCATCATGAGAGGCTTAAATCTCACTCGAAGTATCCTCGTCGGTATAACGTGTGCTTCTGCTGCAAGCGCTCCCATAAGATGCGGTTGTGGGGCCGCTGCATTCCTTCCATAAAGTGGAGCAGCGGCCCCACAACCGCTACCGCACCCGCGCTTGTCGGCAGCAAGCGTCGTTAGCGTGCTCGTTCCGATGCCTCCTAGACTCGAGCAGCCACCGTAACTGTGAGGACAATACGGTGGGTCGAGCCGCCGCTTGGCATCGCGCTGGACATTTCCGCGCGTAACCTTTCTCGGAGGAAGCCCTGTGAGCCTCATGAGCGGCCTAGGCCGGGATTGACGTGCGCTGTGTCGGCA
Organism: uncultured Gemmatimonas sp.; assembly: GCA_964498895.1. Taxonomy (GTDB): domain Bacteria; phylum Gemmatimonadota; class Gemmatimonadetes; order Gemmatimonadales; family Gemmatimonadaceae; genus Pseudogemmatithrix. The sequence goes on from CAZCIM010000035.1 coordinate 3,123, forward strand.
GCTAGCCTGCGAATCGTGATTCAAAACAGCGCCGCGCACAGCGAGTAGATCACGCTGTCGCCGCCAGCGACTCATCCGTGACCGAGGGTTCAGAATGCTCAAGCTGTGTGTTGCCGCTACCGCAGTCCTTCTTATCGCCGGGTGCCAAGATGTTTCTGCGCCTGTTTCGGGCGCGTCTCTCGTCGGCTCGACCGCCCTTGCGACACGGTCCGTGAATCGGCCACGTTCCATTGAAGACGAGTTTAGGGAGATTAGCAATGAGGACTCCACTTTCGCCGGGGTCTTCCTAGACGACAAGGGGCGTCCCGTTGTCTTGCATCGCGGCGAGCCAAGCTTAGATCGAGTGAGTCGGGCGACAGCGAGAGTCGCAATGGCGTCGGGGCTGTGGAAATCAGAAGAGGTTGCGTCGCGACGGTCAGCAGATTTCACATTCCGCGAACTTGATGCTTTGAAGTCTCAGCTACGACCGATGGTGCGTGAGATGGAGGATGTGGTAGGAATCGGTATCGACATCGAGCTCAATCGCGTGGTAGTACGAGTGCTCCGAGGAAGGCAGGAGGTCGTGCGTGGCCGACTTCAGAGCACTCCGCGATTTGCGGCCGTGCGTTTTGAAGAGACGGATGAGCCTGCGCTTGGGCAGAGCCTCAGAAGCACGGTGCGCCCAGTCACAGGGGGCCTTCAGATTTCAAGCCAGTATCAAGGAACCTCGGGCTATTGCTCGGCAGGACTCCAGATGTGGCGGACGGATGAGTTTCAGTATCCTGACGTGTCTCAGGGGCGGCACATTGCGACTGCCGGCCACTGCGCGCCGCCGCAGGGAGTCGTAGATAGCGTGCAGTTTGGCCAGCCTCACCGAGGCATGGGGCTTCACCTCGTCGAGGTTGCAAACTCGGAGCGCTTTAACCATGCCGGATGCCCTTACGCGCCTTCTTACTGTCAGTGGGGTGACATCGCGGTGTTGAAGGTCGTTGACTCGGTCTCGTCGACTTGGCAGCGCGTCGCGCTCTCGAATACAGGCAATCCTCCGAGCTATCTCGGAACGCTTCCACTCAATACCGGTATGTGGAGCGCGGTTCAAGGTCAGCCTGTACGGAGGGTCGGAGCTAAGTCTGGGCAGCGCAACGGCACAATTACTCGCGCCTGTTACGATCTCAACGTTGGTGGGGTATGGTTTTTGTGCTCAGTTGAAGTCAACGGGCATGCCGACGGAGGTGACAGCGGTGGTCCAGTGTACACCCCCCAAATTGCGCAGTATCAGGGAAGTCCTTGGCCATCTGGCATCTTCTTTGCATACGCATCTCAGACAAAGAATCCGTACTGGTTCACTCCGATCAACAATGCGTTGTTCTCGCTGACCTGGGGCGGTCCCGGCTGGACTTTCTGAGAGTGGTAGTCGTCGCTTGAATGCAGGAAGTAGACCACAGTATCTGACATTAGGGGGAATCTTCGATGAAAAGGTTTAGCCGTTATGGTCCTGCATTAGCGAGTGCCCTCATTCTCGCCACCGCATGCGAAAGTAGCCCTGTTGAGCCACCTCAGGCATCGGATGTCGATGTTGTTGTCGGTCGCGTCATTGGACAACTGGACTACTATGCGGAGGTTTCCCTCGTCAATCGCGGAGAGTCAGCGCAACAAGTATCCGACTGCTACACCGCGCAGGTGAGACGTCAGGGACGGTGGGTTACGTCTGTTGGGTTGAGTGCGCCCTGCTCGGGGACTGCGAGTATTCAGGTACCGGCAGGCGGCACCGTATCGTTCTGGGCGTCCTGGCCAGAGGATCGCGTTACGACAGAGTGTGCCACAAGCGGTTGCACAGTGAGGTTGTTAATGGAGTCTAGGAACGGATCGTCTTCCGAGGCTCCGTTGGCGCTTGTGTCAAATACCTTTGGGATTTGAGTAGCCAGAAGTACGACGTCTGCGATCGAGCGTTCGGTGTGCAATCGTCGGGGAGCGTCGGCTCTCCGACGATTGCGCACGTTGCGGACATATGGAGACGGACTACGGTCTCGACAACACGCTCGAATGTCCAGCTTTGTACGCGGGACGGGCGCCGTGATTACGTCGACGGGTACCTCGTGGAACTCGGAAGATTCATCGGGGGAGCTGTCGATAAACCCTTCGATTGCACCGGGCCGTCCCGGTCACGCTAACGTGAGCTTCTGCTGCGAGCGCTCCCATAAAATGCGGTTGGGGGGCCGCGGCAGTCCTTCACTTAAAGTGAAGCTGTGGCCCCCCAACCGCTACCGCACCTGCGCTTGTCGGCAGCAAGCGTCGTTACGTGGCGCGTCACGATCTACTTGAGGCTCGACGGCAACTGCTGGCGGCCGTGCACGATGGCGAGCAATTCGATGCAATCGGGGCGCGGTCGATAGAACACACGGAAGCTGTCGATCACGAGCTCGCGGACGGCGAGGTCATCGGCCTCGGGCGCGGGCTTCCCGAGATGCGGATGCCGGCGCAGGTGCTGAAGCTGAGTATCGATGCGGGTGACCACGCCTTCGGCGTAGACCGGCGAGTTCTGGCTGATGAAGTCGGCGATGTCGGCGAGATTCGTGACCGCTCGCTCCGTCCAGCGGAGCGGCAGCATCACGCGGGCCGACGGATCCGCGCGCGGACGCGGGCGAGGGCGGTGTCGTGGTCGACCACGCGCCCGGCGTCGGCGTCGGCGATGCCCTGTTCGATGGCCTGGCGAACATAGACCTCGTACGCCAGGTCGTCCCAGCTGGCCCCCGCGGGGAGCTGGTCGACGAGCCGCTTGGCGTCGGGTCGGATGTCGTGGGAGTCAGCCATACTTGGAAGGTGCGGCAGGCCAAGGGATGGCGCAAGCGTCCGAATGGGCCGATCCGTCCCAGTCCACGTAACGTTTGCTTCTGCTGTGGACGCTCCAATAAGAAGGGTTGGGCGGGGCCTCCGCAACCAACCTAGGGCATCACGGAGGCCCCGCCCAACCCAATCCGCACCGCGTCCATCAGCAGCAAGCTTCGTTATGCCGGCGCCATCGGGCGCGCGTCGGATCCGCTGGCTCGTAAGCGGGGATGCTGTCGCAGCGCAAAGAGTATCGCGGGCCATAGCAAGAACGGCCCGAAGAACGCCACGTAAAGATTGAGTTGCAGGTCATCTGCGAATGAGACGACTGGCGCGTGAACCGCAATCGCAAACGCGAAGGCCATGCGCGAGAGGTGGCGCGGATAGGCACGGGCGGCGCGGTCAGCGCCTCGGCGGCGAAAGCGCCGGTCGTCCAGCAAAAAATGCGTGGGGAACGCGGCGTAGAGGAGCGGCAGCGCGAGCACGTAGAGCGGCGGCATTTCGGCCTCTGGTGGCGGCGCGGTGAGGCCGGCCGCTAGCGCGAGCGCAAAGGCGCCAAGGGCGGCGAGGATGAGCCACGCGATGCCCATCGTCGCGGTGGCCGCCCACTCGGCCCGCTTAACTGACGCCGAGAGCGGCCGAAGTGAGAGCACCGCGCTCGAGACGAGGGCGAGAACCATCAGGGCACTGGCCACCGCGAGCGGAGAGGGACTCGTGACGCTGAAGGCAACGGCGGTCAGCGCAGCGACGACTGACGCTGCGACGAAGCCCCAGCCCGCGCGCACATGTGTGGAGCTGCCCTTCACGCCAGCCAGCGCGACGATGGCGAGCAGGACACCAACCGTGCCCAAGATTGTATGGAGAAAATAGACGACGGGCGGGAACGGGTCAGCCAGTTGGAGCATGGTAGTTCTCCTTGGACTCGGGACCGCTCGGCATAACGTGTGCTTCTGCTGCAGCCGCTCCCATAAAAGCAGTTGTGGGGCAGCCGCAGGCTGTCCCATAGGATAGTGCGGGTGCCCCACAACTGCATCCCCAGTCGCGGCTGTCGGCAGCAAGCCTCGTTATCGCGCGCGCGAGGAACCCGCCGCGGCACCAATACCGCACTCCGCGCTCACCGCCGCAACATCGCATCGTTGCGCACCGGCCCCATCCCGCGCGAAACAGCAAACCACCAGTGGTCCCGCAAGGATTCGATGACGCCGATCTTTCGGAGTCGCGATAACGTGTGCTTCTGCTGCGGACACTCCAATAGAACGCGCGGGCGCAGCCCGCGCTACCGAAAAGTGGCCGTCGGCAGCAAGCGTCGTTAGCTCGCACCCTTGCTGGAACGCGCCGTTGTTGCGAGCTCTCCAAGAGCCAGGTACTCAGAGGGGTCGGCGGACCAGCGACCGTTCCGCACCAAGTCGAAGAGTACGGGCAGAACGGCGATTCGCTCCGCGGCGGTTGGTCTGAGAGCGAGAGTTCCCTCTTCAACCAAGTGCTGCCACTCCCAGTCCAAGTCTCCCGAGGCGGACCAAAACTCGTCCAACAGTTCCGCCAACTTCTTCATCTGATCAGCGCTGAGGGGGAACTCGGGCTGATACCGAAATCCTCGCTCAGCGGCTTGCTGCAATCCGAAGTCAAGTGAGTCGACTGCATCCGCTAGATCGTAGCGATTGTCCTCCGTGAGTCCTTCGTTTGGAAGCCTTAAGCCGCGCGCGGCGAGACGCTTTGCAATCTCTTGAAGCTCATGGGCGCGCAGCAGCTGATCGACTTCCGCCCGAGTTGCATTTGCGGGCGCCGAAAGGCCCAGATCTGCGAGCCTCTTGAGCTTAAGAGTGGTGGGCTTGCGCTGGCCCCTCTTCGCCCTGGCTTGACCCTCGGCTTCCTCGATCGCCTCAGCTGCGGCAGCAAACGTAGACGGGGGGCCTGTTTCAACTCCGAGCTTCGCAAGGCGAGCAAGTTGCTCAGCCGAGGCAGCCGCCGATGGCAGCTCTAGCGCCCAGTCTGCGACAGTGCGCCACGCAGAGGCCATATTCGCTTCGTGCTCCGGCGCTGCGGACGCGTCTTCGCGACCGCCGTAAGTGCGCACGACCCAATCCAGCGCGCGGGGACCGTACGTGCGCTCGGTCCCGATGAACCGGTACATCATCAGCTGGTCAGCGGAGAGTGTCATTCCCTGAATGCGTCTCGTGTCGAGCTAACGTGGATTATCCCGCACTCCCGCAAGAATCCACGATTATCCACCTGTTATCGTGACGAGAGGCGGCCGCTCACCCGAGCGCCCGCCTCCCAAATCCTGCCTCCGAACCCGTCCGACGCAAGAGCCGCCGACGGACAGCGCGCGACCCGCCCTAGGTCATTCGCCTCGCCGCCCCGCCACCCCACGCACCACCCCCGCCGCCGCTCCCGCCAACAACGCCGGGAACGCAATCGTCAGCCCCAGCAGCGGCCCGCCGCCCACCTGCATCGCCTCACCCACGACGCGCGCCACCTCGCCCACCGACCCACTGAGCGACTGCCAACCCAGCAGCGCCATCCACGACGCCGCGCCACTCACCGTCGCGAGCAGCGGCACCGTCGCGTCGTCGCGCCGAATCCACGCGAATGCGGCGGCCAGCACTGGCACCGCCAACCAGTCGAAGGCGTAGGTGCCAAGGATCATCGCGACGAGCATCGCCGCGAACCAGAGTCCACGTCCTGGCGTCTGCATCAACGGGCCCTCTCGATCGGCGTGAACGTCAACGTGCTCATCGTTTGCTCGGCGCTCAGGTCCGCAGGTGTGCGTGGGAAGCGGAGATCGGCGAGCTCGCCCTTGCGCCAGATCTCCAGGCGGTCAGCGTAGCGCGAGCTGAGCGGATTGCCGCTCTGCCCGCCGGGGTAGGTGCCCCAGCCGCGTACGTCGGGGCCAAGCTCCACCACGAAGCGCCACGACGCGCCGTGCGTGCCGTTGGCTTCCGAAGGCGAGAGCGTGCCGGGGCCCGAGTGCACTTCGAGCCCGCTGCGGCCGAACCCCGGCAATCGCAGGAGATGGTTCACGTTCATCGTGCGCACCTTGCGCCACTGCCACGCGCTCGCATCGTCGCCGTGCACGGCCTTGCTGTCGCGCCAAGCGTCCCGTAGCGAGCGCAACAAGATCGCGTCGCGCGTCTCCACGGCGTCGCCGGTCTTGCGATCGTCCCACCAGGCATTCGTCGCGTCGCGGAGCAGCATCACGAGGATCATCTGGCTCGGCGTCGCCACGCGACGCGTCTCACCGGGCAGCACGAGTTCGTCCCAGGTGTTGTTCGTGATCGCCGTGACCAACGCGGCGAACAACACGGGCCAGCCGTTCTCAGGCAAAAACTCCTGACTGCCGCTCGTGAGATACGCGTAGGCCGCGTCGTCATCCGCGGTCCACGTGCCGGCGGACTGCGCCGCATCCTTCGCCTCGGCCATCGCCGCCATGACGAACGGCGTCAGCTCACTGCGCGGATCCGTATGGAAGCGACGCATGTCATCCACCGTCACGGAGCTGTCCTCGCGCAGCAGGCGGTTGATGCGCATCGCACGCCATGGACTCGGCCAATCGTTGCCGGCGTAGCCCGCGCGCACCGCGGGGTCCAGCGGCTGCTGATTGGCGCTCGCGAGATACCCCTGCGCCGGATTGATGCTCTGCGGATACCAGCTGATGGGCTGGTCACCGGACCAATCGCTGGCGCGGGTGCTGCCGTCGACGGCCACGTCGCCCCGCACGTTGCCGGGACGAATCGGATAGCGCCCCGTGCTGCGGATGCCGATGTTCCCCTCGCGGTCGGCGGTCAGCATGTTCTGCGCCGGCGTCTGGTAGCTCTCCATCCGCGAGTAGAAGTCGCGCACGCCGGTCGCGCGCATGCCGAGCCGGAAGTTGTTGCCCTCGTTGCTCGGCTCGCGCGCGGTCCAGCGTTGGGAGACCCAGCCGAGCGCGCTCCGGAACGTCGGGCCGCGGTGCGTGGCGTAGAACGTGTCCACGGCCACGGTGCCGCCGCTCGGATCGCGATACGTCTCGACGCGCGTCGTCAGGTCCGTCCACTGGCCGTCGAGCATGTAGCGCTTGGGCGACGTGGAGTCATCCACGACTTCCTTATAGAAGTCCACCACGTCGTTACCCGTGTTGGTCATCGTCCAGGCCATGTCGCGGTTGAAGCCGATGGGAATGATCGGCGCCAGCGGGAAGGTCACGCCGTATGCATCCACCTTGCCGTCCACCACGAGATGCGCCTCGTACCAGATGCTCGGCAGCGTGAGCTCGAGGTGCGGGTCGCCGGCGAGTAGCGCGTGGCCCGTGGCCGAGCGCTGGGGGCTCACGGCCCAGTTGTTGGAGCCGACGACGGCCTCGCCGCGGATGGCCGATTGCGCGAGCTGTCCATACGCACGCGCCATGGCAACGCGCGTGGAGTCTGGCTTCTGCGGCGCGGGCAGGCGCCAGCGCGCGTCAATCTGCGCGGCGCGACGTCCCGGCACGGGTTCGATGGGTTCTTGGATCGGGGCAGTGGCCGTATAGATGGCGTCGGCCGCTGCCTCGCCCACCAGTTGCGCGACGGCGTTGTACGCGAGCTCGCCCTGCTGGAACGACAGCGTCTGCGACATGCGCACGAGCAGGTAGTACGTGTCCTGCGGCTCGAAGCGTCGCGGCTTGCGGCCGAGCAACCGGTACTCGAGCGGAAGGTCCTCGGGCCGCATCTGCTCGATGTAGGCGTTCACGCCTTCCATATAAGCCGTGACATCGCGGCGGACGACGGCGGTGTCGGGCACCGCGTTCCACTTCGCCAGCGCGCCCTGCGCGAGTGCAAGGCGGCGCGCCTCGCGGTCCAGCGGCAGCGCGCGTGCGCCGACGAGCTCGGTGAGCGTGCCGGCGACGGCGCGCTGGATCATCTCCATCTGGAAGAGGCGATCGCGGGCGTGCACCCATCCGAGGGCGCGCGCCGCATCGTCCTCGGTCTGCGCGAAGATGTGCGGCACGCCGCGATCGTCGAACCGCACGTCCACGGGCGCGCTGAGGCCAGAGAGGCCGAGCGACTGTTCCTTGGGGAGTTCCGCGCTGCGGACCACGGACCAGATGCCGGTGGTGGGGCTCAGCAGCTGTCCGAGCGGGGGAACGGGGCCGACCGGCCGCAGGCCGACGAAGAGCGACGCGACGAGGGCGACGACGCTCAGAGCGAGGGAGAAGGTGCGCATTCGGAGAAAGAAACGGACGGAAGACTGAAGACGGAAGGTGCCCGTTGGCGGACTCCTTCCGTCCTCCGTCTTCCGTCCCGCCGTTCAGCTCAGCTCAGCCACCCCTCATTGTTCGCCTTTATCGCCACCCACAGCGAGGCGGCGCCCATTGCGAAGACGAACCCCGGCAGGCCGAGGGCATGCGCAGGGCCGAGCAACTCGAGGGCCTTCATGCCGAAGGTCGTGTACGCGAACTGGATCGTCACGGCCACCAGCGACACGAGGAGCATGGACAGCGCCCAGCGGCTGCGCTTCACGAGCGCGACGCCACCCATGAGTCCCACGAAGGTTGCGATGCCGAAGTCGATCATCAGCCAGAGAGGCCGCGCCTCGCGCAGCGCCCGCTGCGCCTCCGGGAGCGCGGCGACTTGATCGGCAGGTGCCATAATGTCGAGGAAGAACATCAGGAGGCCGAGGGCCATCCAAATGGTGATGGCGAAGGAGACCGGCTTGAACCAGCGGGGGGTGGGCATGTTGAAGACGGAAGACGGAAGACGGAAGAGGGAAGCGGGGAGAGTTCCGAACATACGCCTCTGTCCAGATTCTGCACCTGCGCGCTGTCACTAATTCAGGACAGCTCGCGTAGGGTGCTTCGGGCTAAGTTCATGCACAACTGGCACTTGGCGATTCCGCTCCGCTGGTACGCCGCTTGCCTCCATATTGAGCGCAGCCCCGCAATCCGTCCCATCCCACGCATGGAGTCCCCGATGCTCCGCAGCCGTACCATCCTCGCCGGACTGGCCGTCACCGTACTCGCGGTGAGCGGCTGTTCCATCAAGCGCGTCGAGCGCATCGACCCCAACTCGGTCACCGATCTCTCGGGCCGCTGGAACGACGCCGACTCGCGACTCGTCGCCAACGCGCTCATCACGCAGTCGCTGGAATCGTCGTGGGCCCGCGAGTACGCGGCGGCCAACGGCGGCACGGCGCCGGCGGTGATCGTCGGGCAGATCCGCAATCGCACGATGGAACACATCCCCATCGGCACCTTCGTGCGCGACCTCGAGCGCGCCTACGTGCAGAGCGGCATGGTGCGCTTGGTCGCGAGCGCCGAGGAGCGCGAGGAGCTGCGCAGCGAGCGCGCCGACCAGCAGACGAACGCGTCGGCCGAGACCCGCGCGCGCATGGCCCGCGAGCTCGGCGCCCGCTACATGCTGCAGGGCGACGTGCAGGCGATCGAGGACCAGGAAGGCCGCGAGCGCGTGGTGTTCTATCAGGTGGACGTGACGCTGCTCGACCTCGAGACGAACGTCCGCACGTGGATGGGCCAGCACAAGATCAAGAAGTACATCCAGAGCCGTCGGATCACGCCGTAACCGGAGCCCACGATGCGTAAGGTCTTTCTCGTCATGCTTGCGACCGCCTGCGCGCCGTATCCGCAGCGCGTGGACCAGCCGGTCGCGATTCCCAACAACGCCAACGTGCCGCAGGTGGATGCGGCCGCGGCCGCCGGCGCGCAGCAGGCGGAGTACGCGCGACTCCGCTACTCCGCGGATTCCGTGTACGCCCTAGCGATCCGCGGCTGCCAGCCGGGCATCTGCGATGCCATCGGCCGCGGCGAGATCGTGCTCGGCATGAACGCCGAGCAGGTGATGGCGGCCTCGAAGACGGGCCCGCAGGCCTGGGTGCTGCGCCGCTTCGACGGCTTCGGCACGATGGTGCCGGCGTCGGCGAGCGCCTCGCCGTACGATCGCGTGGGCCAAGTGATGGTCGTGCAGTTCGACCGCAACGTCGCGGCCGTCGTCAGCCGTCGCGGCCCGCAGGGCATCATGGTCGCGAGCAATCCGCAGGACCAGACCGCACAGGCCCGCGCGCGGGCGCAGGCCGAGGCCTTGGTCCGCGAGGGCGATGACCTCGTGGCCGCGAACGACATGGCCGGTGCGCTGAATCGCTACGACCGCGCCAGCGTGCTCGACCCCGACCAGCCGGAGATCGAGTACAAGGCCGCGCGCCTGCTCGACCTGCAGCTGCGTCCGCAGGAGGCGCTGATGCGCTATCAGCGGTTCCTGCTCTCGATGGAGCTCGAGCGCATCCGTGCGCAGGGCGAGGCCAACGCGCGGCTCGCCGAGGCGATCGCGCTCGCGCAGCAGCGCATCGTGGTGCTCCAGCGCGAAGTGCCGCGCTAACCCAACGGGCGGGCGGCCCATCCGGGCCGCCCGACCCACTCCACTCTCGACATGTTCGTTGCCCTGCGTACCCACCGCGTTCGGCTGCTCGTGCTCTCACTCGTGCTCGGCACGAGCGGCTGCGCGGCGGCCAACGCGGCGTGGCGCGCGGGGCCCATGGGTATCGCGGCGGAGTGGACGATCCGCGATCACTTGATGTACGGCCGCGCCGAGCAGGCGTGGACGGCGATGGGCAACAAGGATCTCGCGCCCACTGACGCGCTGCTGCGGCACATGTATCGCGGCGTGATCGCGTTGCACGCGGGGGAGTTCGATGCCGGCGCGAAGTCCATGGACCGCGCCTGGCAACTCGTGGAGCAGCGCTTCACGCGCCGCATCTCCGCCGGCGCGATGTCGCTGGTGACATCGGACGCGGCGCTGCCGTACTATCCGCTGCCCACCGAGCAGTACTTCATTCCGTACTATGGCGCGCTGAACTGGCTGGCGATGGGCGACCTCGACGAGACGGCCGTGGAAGCGCGGCGGCTCGCGATGCTCCTGCAGAACGATCAGGCGCGGAAGCCCACGCGCGAGCTCGAGGGCGCGCTGCGCTACGTGACCGGCGTGCTGTTCGAGGCCGCGGGCGAGCAGCAGGATGCGATCGTGGCGTATCGCAATGCCGCTGCGCTGCTGGGCTCGCTGCCCGGCGACACGCTCGCCGCCGGCCCCGACAGCGGTGATGTTGTGGTGATCGTCGAGCAGGGCTTCGTCGGCCGTCCGCAGCCGCAAACGCTCGGCGTCTACACGAACGCCGATGAACTCGTGGCGCTCACGACCGGGCCCGATGCGGATCGCATCGTCGTCGCGAACCGCGTGGCGGCGCGTCGCTTCGAAAGCTTCGACAACAGCCCGCAGCTCGGCTGGCTCACCTACGAAGTGAACTGGGCCACGTTCGGCGATCCCGCGCCGGGTCCGAGTCCGGTGCAGGTGCAGACGAACCCCGCGACGTTCCCGACGCTGGGCGCCGAGGTGTCGGCGTCGGTGGGCGAAGATTTCAACCGTGAAGTGCCGGCCAAGCTCGCGCGCGGCATCGCGCGCGCGGCGGTGCGCTACGCGGCGATGCGCGCGGCCGAAGGGCAGATCGACCGCGCGATGAATGATGACGATGATGACGAGGAGCGCCGCGGCAGTCGCGTGTGGCGCATGATCACCGGCATTGCGCTCGGCGTGTTCTCGGTGGTCGCCGCGGCAATTGACCAGCCCGATCTGCGCGCCTGGCAGCTGCTGCCGCATCGCCTGACGATCGCGCGGCTGCGGCTGCCGGCAGGCGAGCATCCAATCGTGGTGGAGCAAGGCGGGCAGCGCGTGGAGCTGGGCACCGCCCAGGTGCGTGCGGGTCGCGTGACGGTGATGACGCACCGGGTGTGGCCGGGGCCGGGGCCGCGGCCACGGTACGTCGCGGGGCGCTGAGTCCCCGCGACGTACCGCCGGCAGGCACTACGGCTGGATCGTCAGCCCCGAATACCCCTGCGTCTCGTTGCGGAACCGCCCGTTGAGCGAGTGCACCACGCCGAAGCGCAGCTTCACGGGCGGCAAGCGGAACACGCTCAGGCGCGGCACGTCGAGCGTGAATTCGCCACCCACCGTGCGCAGCGTCTCGCCGAAGTCGTCGTCCCCGGCGACGATCCAATCATGGAAGATCCGCAGCGGACCCTGCGTCTCCGCGGTGAGGATACCGAAGCGGCGGCCGCCCGTCGTGAGGAAGGGCAGCCCCAAGTAGTCCACGCGCTGCGTCACCAGCGCCTCGTCCACGAAGATCGACGGGCTGCCGCCCACGACGAACTGCTCGATGGCCGGCGCGTCCGCGTTGATCTCGCCGCCGCGGGCGCGGAGGGCCAAGCCGCCGCCGTTCGCCATGAAGCCCACGCGCGCGTCCACCACGGTACGCGTCCAGTCCACATCGGCCGTCGTGCCGAGTGCGGCGTTGGCCTGCCACTGCACGGACAGCTGGCGCGCGGGCTTCGGCGTGAACATGTAGCGGCCGCCCAACTGCGCGAACGCCATCTGTCGGTCGTCCGTGTCGCCGAGCGTCGGGTTCTCGCTCTGCGCCACGCTCACGCCGATGCGCGTGGTGACGCTGCCGTGCACGCCGTGCCGCGTGAGGTCCGAGGCGAACATCGCACCGGTCAGACGCTGGTCGAACTGCTCGAAGATCGGCAACGCGCTGCGGTGCTCGCTGGGGCGGTAGTCCGCGAGGAATCCTTGCAGCTGCAGGGACGGACGGAAGCCGCGCCAGGTGAAGGCCGCCCGCGCGCCGCTCCACGCCCCGTCCGTGCCGCCGCCGCCGTAGGCAAAGCCCGTCGCACGGCCGATCGGATCGCCGAACGAGAAGCCGAACGCGGAGGATGCACCGTCCGCGCCGGCGTCAATCAGTCCGCCTGTCCCCGCGAGCAAGACCGCCGCGTTGAGCGGCCCGCGCCCGTAGCGCCGCGCGGGGCCCAGCGTCTGCGGCGCGAAGTCCGTGGCCAACGTCGCATCCACACGCTTGGTGGCGGGGAACTGCGCGGCGTCGAGCGCTGTGCCCAATGCTAGCGACGTGCCGGCATCGTTCACGCGCAGGTCCCAGCCGCGGCCGTGCAGGTCCAACCACCAGATGCGGCCATCGGGGCCCACTTCGGGCGATCCAGCCGCGCCCAGCGTACGCACGGCCACCGACACGCTGCCGCCGGGCGCATGCCGCTCGATCTCCCAGCCGCCGCTGGCCTCGCTGACGACCAGCAGCGTGGAATCGTTCTCCCACACGGGACTGAAGCGCGAGGCCTCATCGTTGGGCCCAACGCTGCGCGCGTCGCCGCTCGCGATGTCAATGATCATCGGCACCCAGCGCGTGCCCTGCTGCCGCGCCGTCGCCACGGCGCGTCCATTGGGCGACACGCGGACGCCGGCGTAGCTCGCGTCGAGCGTGCCCGTGGCCAGCGGCCGCGTCGCGCCGCTGGCGAGGTCCACGTGTAACAGCGAGCAGACACCGCCGCCGCAGGTCACTGCGATCGCGGACTTGCCGTCCGGCGTGGGATCGGCCTGTTGGATGCCAGCGCCCTTCGTGATGCGGCGTACGCGGCCGGTCTTGCTGTTCCATTCGAACAAGTCGCTGCGGCGTCGGCCATCGGCCAGCGGCACGCTGCGGGTCACGAGCAGGCGCTCGCCGTCGGGCAGGAAGCGCGGTGCGTCGAAGGGCTCGCCACCCACGGGTCCGAGCGTGGCCACGCGACGCAGCGCCCGCGGGTAGGCCCGATACGGCGCCACGTCTTCTGCATCGCGCGCGAGGCGCTTGGCCCACTTGGTGGAATCCTTGCGCGCCGCGACGGTATCGGGCGCGAGACGGTAGATGTGAATCGCGCCCGCATCCGTGGCCGAGGCGCGCCGCACGGCGACACGCTGCCCATCCGGCGAGATGTCCGGACTGCCGACGCCGAGGGCCCAGCGCTGCACGAGCGTGCCCTGCGCCAGGCCTTGCTGCTCAAGATGCGCGCGCGCGGCGAAGGCCTTGGCCGTCACCTCCGCCACCCAGCGACCATACAGGTTGTCCGGCGCGTCGCCGAAGGTTTCGGCAAAGGCGGCAGGAAACGCGCGCTTGTTGCGCGCCGTGATGCGGCGCCAGAGCTGCGGCAGCGAGGAGTCGCCGCGCTGGGCCTGCAGCCACTGCAGGTACGCCGAGCCCACGAGGTAGCGCATGGCGCCGCCGTTGAAGCGATTGGTGGCGTCGAGCTGTGCGTAGGCGGGGAGGTAGCCCTCGAGCGCGAGGGAGCGGATGATCGCGGGGCGCAGCGCGCCGTTGGGTCGGCCGCTGCCGGTGAGTTCTCCTTCGATCACCGTGGCGTAGCCCTCGGTGACCCATGCGGGCACGGTCACCATCGGGCTGACGGGCACGACGGAGGAGATGGCAATCGGCAGCGACAGCGGCTGCCGCGAGGGCCGCAGCAGATGTGCGAGGTGCGCGTACTCGTGCACCGAGAGGATCTCGCCCCAGCCGCGCGAGTTGCCGATCACGCTGGTGGGTGACGGCGGCGTGGCCCAGAAGCGCATGCTCGGTCCCGTGAGCGCGGGCCAGGCGGAGCCGTTGGGGACGTTGAGCGGATCCTCGACGAGGATGTCGATCTTGTGCGGGTAGGTGTATCCCACGCGACCCGCGACCGCGCGGCGCACGCTCTCCATGCGCTCGGCCACGTGACGCGCCCAGGGTTCAAGCTGCGGCTCGAAGTGGATGCGGAAGTTGGCCGTCTCATAGGTCCGCCACTTGAGTGACGGCACATCCACCTGCGCGGTGAGACGCAGGGGCAGGATCAGTGCGGCGGCCGCAGCTGTGAGCGCGGCAAGGCGGCGAGCGCGGGCGGCGGCGCGGGCGCGCCAAGGGCGGAGCAGCTGGGTCTGCACCATCGGGTCAGTCGAGGGCTGCGGCGAACTCCCGCACGATCTCGGCGGCGGGCTTCACCTCGTGGATTCCCGCCACCGACCGGCCGGCCTGCCAGTAGTCGGTGTCGAGATTGGACGAGTGCAACGATTTCTTGAGGCGTCGTACGGAGTTCAGCGCGTAAAAGGTTCGCATCCAATGCTTGGTCTTGCGGCCCTTGAGCATCCAACGCGCGAACCACCCCGCCTTGGTTCCGAGGCGATCTATGTACGGATTCCTAATGACCGCCACCGGCACACCCGTGAGGCGCTCGGTCATGACGATGTCGTCCGCCTCGGCGTCCACAATGGCCTGCTTGTAGGCATCGCTGGCCTTGCACTCCGGCGTAGCGATGAAGCGGGTGCCGAGTTGCACGGCCGTGTAGCCGATGCGCAGATGCCGCGTGAATTCCTGCGCGTCACCCACGCCGCCGGCGGAGACCACCGGGAGCCCGAAGGGCGCGAGTTCGTCGAACAGCGCCTCGGGCGAGAGCCGGCCCGCATGGCCGCCGGCGAGCTTGTTCACGGCCACGAGGCCGTCCACGCCGCCGTCCACGCCCTTCTGCGCCCACTTCTTCTCGGTGACGTCGTGGTAGACCACGCCGCCGGCCTTGTGCACGGTCTCGCAGACCCACTTGGGATTCCCGAGCGAGGTGAGAAAGAAACGGACGCCTTCTTCCAAGGCGATGTCAATCCACAGCGTCATGCGCTCACGGTAGAGCTTGTTGTTGCCCTCGATGAGCGCGTTGAAGCCGATCGGTTTGCGGGTGAGCGACTTGATGTGCCGCAGTCCCGCGCGGAACTCGTAGCCGTGCACGTAGGTGAGTGAGATCGGCTGGACGATGCCGAGGCCGCCGGCCTCGCTCACGGCGGCGACGAGTTCGGGGTTGGAGCAGGGATACATCGGCCCGCAGATGAGCGGGACCTCGACGCCGCTGTGGCGGGTGAAGGCGGTCTCCATCATGTCGGCCTCGTCACTTCGCAGGCCCGAGGCGCCACATCACGCGGCCCGTGGCCACCTTGCTGCCGCTAGGATCGAAGCACTCGGCGATGACTTCGAAGTCCTCGTCCGCGGTGACGGTGGGCACCGTGACGCGGCTCACGGCGCGGATCGTGCCGCGGGCCTTCTTATGGTAGGTCATGCTGAGCGTGGTCACGATGCCGCGGATGTTGTCCGGCAGGCCGGCCATCATCGCGAGGCCCGAAGCCATCTCCGCGACGTTCATGAGGGCAATCGCGTGCACGCTGCCCAAGTGCTGGCGGTTGGCACGGATGTCGGGGATCTCGACCTCGGCGTGGCCGGGCTCGAGAATCTTGATGCGTGGCTTCACGGAGCCGGAGTAGGGTACCGTGAACGCGAAGAACTTGGCGAAGAGCCACTCGCCGCCGGGTAGCGAGCGGAGGCGGCGCCAGAGGGAGAGCAAGCGGGTTCCGGGGGAGGCAGGCATGGGGAAAAGCTCGCGGTGGGACGGAGGGAAGGGAAGCGCGCCGGCGGTCGGACCCTGTCCCCCTTGTGAGGGGTAGTCTCCGCCTGCTAGCGTCAGCGGTTGAGAAGTCGAGAATCCTCACGCGACGGATGGTGCTGTGATGCGTATGAAGCGGCGGTTGGGGCCGTCTGTGGTGTTTGCCATGCTTGGCCTGAGCGCCTGCGACTCGGCGACCAAGCCGCCGCCGCCGGTCGCCAATGTGGTGGTAGGCCCGGGTGTTGCGCTGGTGAGCCCCGGCGCATCGCAGCAGTACGGCGTCTCCGTCACCACGTCATCGGGACGTCAGCTGACGGATCGCACGGTCGTCTGGAGCGTCAGCGACACCACCGTGGCGACGGTGTCCGCAAGCGGCCTCGTGACGGGGCGCCCTAACCCGACGACGTTGAACCGCTCCGTCTTCGTGCGAGCGACGGTCGAGGGCAAAACTGGGCAAGCTGAGCTTTTGGTGCGCCCCAGCCCTGCGGCGAGCGTCGAGATCGCAGACTTCGCGGGCGTGCTCAGTGACGGGCAGGCGCCGGTGCTCACGGCGACGGTCCGCGACGCCGCGAACAACATCTTGGTCGGTCGCACCGTGCTGTGGAGCTCGCGCGATATCACGACGGCGCGCGTGTCGAACTTGGGTGTACTCACGCCGGTGGCCTTCCTCGACCCGGGCAACCGCACGGTGCGCATCGTGGCCTCGGTGGCCGGTGGCGCGGCGGACTCGATCACGGTGACGGTGGCGCCCACGGACTTGGTGTCGATGGACGTCCGCCCCGATGTGCCGTTCGTGCAGCCGGGCTGGACAAAGACCCTCCGCGCGACAGGCCTCACGTCGCTGGGCTCGCCGGTGAATGCGATTCCCGCCACGTTCACGTCGTCCAACCCCGCCGTGGCGTCGATCACGTCGTCGGGCGTCGTGACGGCGGGCGCGAGCCCCGGCTCCACGGAGATTGTCGCGAACTTCGGCGTGTTCTCCGACACGGTGACGCTCACGGTGGATCCCTGCGGCGCGGCACCAGGCGGCACGTATCCGCTCGAGGTCCGGTTCTACGGGCCGAATCCTCCGACGCCGAGCGTCGAGGCGGCGTTTACCTGCGCCGCAAACCGGATCCGGGCGATCATCCGGCAACCGATCTCGCAGATTGATTTCGTCAACACGAGTATACAGCAGTGTATCGGCGAAGCGGTGAATCTCACCGAGACCACCACCGGCCTCATCATCTACGCGCGCGTGGATTCAATCGACGGTCCTGGCCAAGTGCTCGGCAGCGCGGGCCCCTGCTTCGTGCGGTCGGTGTCGCGCCTGCCCGTGCTGGGCGTGATGCGCTTCGACAACGCCGATATGGCCAACCTCGAATCCTCGGGCCGCCTGCTCGACGTCATCCTGCACGAGATGCTGCACGTCATCGGCATCGGCAGCACCTGGCGCGATAATCTCCTCAATCCGCTGCGCTGGACGGGGGACGTGCCGAATCCCGGCTTCCTCGGACCGCGCGCCCTCGCGGCCTGCGCCGAAGAACATGGCGGCAGCAACGTGTGCATCGACCGCGTGCCGATCGAGGATTGCGTGGCGGGCGTGCCGTCCACCTGCGGCCAGGGGACTCGGCTGGGCCACTGGCGTGAGTTCACGTTCGACAACGAGCTCATGACGGGCTACATCGAGCCCGCCCCCATCCGCAATCCGTTCTCCCGCATGACCATCGAGGCGCTCGCCGACTTGGGCTACACGGTGGATCCCTTCCAGTCCAACGACTACCTGATCCCCGGGGCGTCGTTGCTGCAGGCGCTGCGCGCGCCGGGTGGGTCGCAGCGCATCGAGATGCCCGAGCCGCGACTCCCGCTGTTCGAGATCGACCGCGTCGGCCGCGTGCGGCCGCTGCGTCCGTTCCGCTGACGCCGCGGTGACGGCCGCCGGCTCGCCGCAGCCTCCCGTCGCGCGGCGCATCCCCACGGAGCTCACGCTCCATGGGGAGCGGCGCGTGG
>CAZCIM010000036.1:0-19567 GCA_964498895.1 uncultured Gemmatimonas sp.
CGTCGCGAACATCGACCAGCTGTATGCGCGGGACGCCGACGGCGTGACGTTGACGCCGAGTGAGCCGGCGACTGCGAAGACTTCATCAGTGAGACTATCGGCGCTGTGCCGAGCGGAGCTTCGACAGTTAGGTTTCGGAGTCGTAGCTGATGCGTTTTCTGCAGGCATTTGGGATGCCTCGAAACTGGCCTTCAAGTTTTATCGCGGGATAGACTGGCAGACACCCGGGTTTGCGGGACGTGCCGCGTCGACGATTTCACTTACACCGGGCGCCGTTGCCTGGGAGGTCGGCGACAAGTCGGGGGTGCAGCGATCCTTCTCGAACGTGTATGTGGCGAGAGCATACATGCTTGCATCGTTCGCTCCGGTTACCGGAACCGTAGTCGATCTCTCAGAACTCGCCGAGGCCTGCCGATGAGCGATGCTGCGAATCCGCAACGGCGCCCACGTTCCCCGCGCCTGTTCCTTAAGTACGTCGGCTTGGGAGCCGCGGCGTTCTTCGTCGCTTCGCTACCACGCTCGCAGAGAGTCGCCGCGACGGAGGTCGATAGCGGCTTCCACGCCGACCTGCTCATTGTGGGCGCGTTGGCTGGTGCAGCTCTCTACGTGACCCGCGCTTATCGTGGGCGCGGTCTCGGTGTCGGCATCCTCCGCTGGTCGCTCAGCTTCTCAGCCGCATTCGTTTGCGCCACAGTCGTGTCGCACGTTGTTGCCCCGCGCGATGAGTTAACTGTTTCCGCCGCCGCGCTCGTGGCTGCCCTCGGCGCACTCACTGGGACGGGCCTAGGCATCTTCGCTCATCGCGTGAATCTGAACGTGTAAACTCCGAACACCTCGATGGTGGCTGCTGGCAGATTTTGCTCCCTTGTGCACGTCCGCAGGTTCACGACGCCAGCGGGCGAGCGCGCGCACATCCTCAACTGTACGACCCGCTACGGGCCGGGATTGTCCCCGCCTGCTCGTCGAGTGGAGTAGCGCTAGACCGGCCCGATGTCCTCGGGGGAGACGCGGAACCCCGACGTGGAGCCCTCCGCGGTTCAAGGGGCGGGAGTGGGACGCGGCGGCGGGGCTCTACTTCCTGCGGGCGCGCTACTACGACCCGCAGCTGGGGCGGTTCCTGGCGCCCGACCCGCTCGGCGTGGCCGGCGGCGTCAACCTCTACGCCTTCGCCGGCGGCGACCCCGTCAACAGCGCCGATCCCACGGGGTTGCAGTGCTACGGTGGGTACTGCCCGCCCATCACGACGACGTTCCAGTGGACCCCGCCACCGCCGCCACAGGTGAACCCCCTCGCGTTCGCGTCGGGCATCTACTGGCTCCTCGGCGGCGGGAGCGACGCATCGAGTCCAGCGGCTCTGGGCGGGGCCTGGGCAGTTGACATCTGGGAGGAGCAACCACCACCGGCTCAAGTCGCACAAGGAAGCAATCTGCAGGCTGCAGCTGACATAGCCGCCGGATTCGGTGACGTTCTCTCGTTCGGTGGCACAAAGTGGGTGCGCAAGATGATCGGCTGTGAGAGTTGCGTGGACTATCGGTCGCGAGGGTACTTTTCGGGCAAGGTGGCTGCCGGCGTGACTGGAGCTGTCTCTACGGGGATAAGTGCAGCTGCAGCAATCGGCATTCGAAGCATGGTTCAACTTCACGGGGCGCACCATTCGTTCCCGCTAATAGGCCGAGCAGCGCACATTCAGGTTACGGTCTATATGCCTGGAGTGCGATTCTCTCACCTTCACTTGCTGCGCTTGCCACTTCCCTGGAGGTAGTCACGAATGGTACTTCAGCTACGTACCTCAATCGTTGATACGATATCAGATTTTCTTCACGATGCGCTGTTCGATGTCGCGCTGGTGCGCCATGACGATCAAAGGCAGCTCGTGACCATTCCGTTCACTTTCCCGCAAACGCACGCGCGACGCAGAGAAGATGGCATCTTGTCTGCCGAGCTCGAAATCGGAAGAGTTGTTTCTTGGGCAGTGAACGACAGAGCGCGTGTTGAGGTTTACGAGTTTAACGCACTTAGGATTTCGAGTCGCGCGGACGAAGTGACGATTGTTGCCGGCTTGCCCCTCAAAGCCGTCGCCACTGTTGACAGCTTGAACGTGATACTGAGGTTTCGGGCCGGCGGCGAGCCGCTTCCCGTTGAGACGCTCCACATTCAGCACTTTGTAGAGTAGGCACAGCTCCCGACAGCGATCAAGGGGCGAGCGGTAGCGAGCTACACTTGCGCGGGGGGTATACACAGGCGAAGAATGAGCCTCGTTGTTGGGCAACTTCGCCCTGTCGTCCCAGCCGCTTGTCGTCGATTGAGTGAGGGACAAGGTGTGCGACGTTCAGGTGAGCTTTCCCGATGGATCGTAACGGACCGAGGATACCTGCGCCGCTGGAGATGGTAGCATGGTTCGCTTCGTGAGAATCGTCCGCGTGCCCCAGACAGCTCCGCGATCGCCGCTGGGTCGCTTCACACTCCGTCTCATCAGCGCGATGCTCGTGCAGAACCCACGACTCGCGGCGCTCCGAGATGAGGTGCGGGAGTGGTGGCTTGAGGTCGACGACTCGGACCTGTACTCGCCAGTGAAGCGCGAGATGGGGTTCTCCTCAGAAGGCACGCCGATTATCGGATACCCTATCAGCCGAGCGATCTTCCCAGATTATGGAGGGGCGTTTGACGGTCCGGAGGGAATCGGCGGCCATCCGTACCCTGAAGTCAGCAAACAGGACTTCGAGGCCGCGTGGGAGGTGCTCGTGCGGGCTACCACTATAGCTGGCTCAGCAGCTCAATCCACAGAGTAGCGGTCGCGCTTGGAGCACATCCGCGGCTCAGCGCTCGCCGCCCCCGCCCGCTCCCGCCGTAAGCGCCGCGGCGTAGATTCCCGTACGCGTGCGCCTCGTCCACCTCTCCGACCTCCACCTCGGCTTCCGACAGTTCCAGCGGACCACCCCCGCCGGAATCAACCAACGGGAAGCCGACGTCGCGGCGTCGTTCACGCGGGCCGTCGATCGCATTATCGCGCTGGCGCCCGATGTCGTGCTCATCGGCGG
Source organism: uncultured Gemmatimonas sp. (assembly GCA_964498895.1). GTDB lineage: Bacteria > Gemmatimonadota > Gemmatimonadetes > Gemmatimonadales > Gemmatimonadaceae > Pseudogemmatithrix. The sequence continues at coordinate 3,039 of CAZCIM010000036.1, forward strand.
CGACGTGTTCCACACGGTGCGGCCCACCAACACGGCCATCCTGCACGCGTTCAATCAGTTCGCGCGGCTCGTGCAGGCGCTGCCGGACTGTAAGGTTGTCATCGCGGCGGGCAATCACGACATGCCGCGATCAACGGAGACGATCTGCATCCTGCGGCTCTTCGCGGCGCCGCTCGGGATCTACGTCGCCGATCGCGAGGCCAAGCGCTTCACCTTCGATGACCTCGGCCTCGCGGTGCTCGCGGTGCCGGATCTCCCACCGGGTTCCGTGGAGCTGACGCCGGATCCGAGCTTCCGGTACAACGTGCTCGTGATGCACGGCGAGGTGCAGGGCATCCTGCCGCAGGCGGAACGCGCCGAGCATCCGGACCGCGCGGCGATGCGTATTCCCGTGTCTGACGTCAGCGCGCCGGGCTGGGATTACGTCGCGCTGGGGCATTACCACGTGTACGCTCGCGTCGCCGAGCATGCGTACTACTCCGGCGCGCTGGACTACACGAGCTCGAACCCCTGGGGCGAACTCGCCACGGAGCGTGCGGCCAAGCTGCCGGGCAAGGGCATGATCGAGCGCGATCTCGCGACGGGCAGGCAGACCTTCCACCCGCTGCCGGTCACGCGAGCCTTCGTGGACCTGCCGCCGATCGACGGCCGCGGACTCGCGGCCGCGGAGCTCGATGCGGCCATTCAGTCGGCGGTGGGGAAGCTCAGCGACGGAGTGGACGGCAAGGTCGTCCGCCTGGTGCTCAAGGACGTGCCGCGGCACATCGCCCGCGAGCTGGACCACAAAGCGCTTCGCGAGCTCCAGAAGCGCGCGCTCAACTTCCAGCTCGACCTGCGGAAGCCCGAGGCGGTGAAGCAGGAGCGAAGCGGCGCGCCGGGGCGCAAGGCGTCGCTGGCCGACACGCTGCGTGAAGCACTGAACGGCCGCGCTCTGCCCAACGACGTGGACCGAGACGCACTCGTCACGCTTGGCCTCGGCTACCTGCAGCAAGCCGAGGAAGGCGAGCCGCAGCCCGCGCTGCCGGGGAGCGACGCGTGAGACTCACACGCCTCAAGCTCACCAACTTCCGGCAGCACGCGGATACCACGCTGGAGTTCGACTCTGGGCTCACCGGCATCATCGGGCCCAACGGCGCGGGCAAGTCCACGATCCTCGAGGCCATCGCCTGGGTGCTCTACGGCGGCTCCATCCTTCGCGGCACCAACGAGAGCATTCGCTTCCAGCGCGCCGCCGCGCGCTCGCCGGTGCGTGTAGAGCTCGACTTCGAACTCGGCGGGCATCGCTACCGCGTCGTGCGCGGGCTCTCGATGGCGGAGCTGTACCTCGACGGCGCCGCCGAGCCGATCGCGAACTCGGTGACGGCCGTCGCCGAGCTGCTGCAGAAGCGGCTGGGCATGACGCGCGCGGAGTTCTTTAATACCTACTTCACGGGCCAGAAGGACCTGGCCGTGATGCAGGCGCTCACGGCCTCGGAACGCGCGCAGTTCCTCTCTCGCGTGCTGGGCTACGAGAAGCTGCGCGTGGCGCAGGATCTCTGTGCGGCGCGCCGCAAGGAGCTCACGAGCGAGATTGCGGGCCTGCGCGCCGGCATGCCCGAGCGCGAAGCCGTGCAGCGCGAACTCGCGCATGCCACGGAGGCGCTGCGCGCGGCCAGCAAGGCGCTCGAGGACGCCGAGCGTGCCGAACAGGAGACCAGTGTGGCGCTGGCCGATGTGGCGCCGCGCTGGCTCGCCGCGCAGACGGGCCGCGAGGAGCGCGAACGCATCGAGCGCGAGCTCGCCGCGCTGGCTGGTGAGGATCAGGCGCTGGCCCGCGCGCTGGAGAAGCTGGAACAGGAGATCGCACAGGTCGCCGAAGCGCGCACGCAATTGGCACCGATGCTACCCGATCTCGATGCGCTGCAGCGGGCCGATGACGCCCTCGAGGCGCAGCGGCAGCTACAAGCCAGCGATGGCCGACGCCGCGCCTTGGAAACCTCGCGCACGAACCTCGGCAACGACTGCGCGGCGATCGAGGTCGAGGTGGAACGCCTGCACGCCTCTGCAGCGCAACTGCCCACGCTCGCCCCCGAGGTCACGCAGCGTCGCGCCGAGCTGGAGAGCGTCCAGGGCAAGCTCGAACTGCGGCGCACGGAATGGGTGCGCGAACGCGAGAGCGTCGAGGGTCGCCTGCGCTCGCTGCGCGAGACCTATGCCGACCTGCGCGACCAGCGTGACGTGCTGCTGAATGCCGGCGAGGCGGGCAACTGCCCCACCTGCACGCGGCCGCTCGGCGAGCACTTCCGCGCCGTGCTGGAGACGGTGGAGCGCCAGCTGGAGACCGTCGAGGCGGACGGCAGCTACTTCCGCACGCGCCGCGACCAGCTCGAGGCCATGCCCGCGGACATCGAGCACCTCGACGAGCTGCGCAAGAAGCTCGGCGCCGACGTCACCGCGCTGGAGCGGCGGCTCACCGAGGCGCAACAGGACGCGAAGCGGCTCGCGGCCGAGGAGAAGGAGCTCGAGGCCAAGCGCACGCGGCTCGCGAGCATCTCGCAGGAACTGGCCGCGCTGCCCTCGGGCTACGACGCCGAGGCGCATCAGCGGCTGGAGGCCGAGCGGGAGCGCTTGGTGGAGCGCACGACGGTCGCGAATCGCCTGTCGCTGAAGATCGAGCGTGAGCCGGTGCTCCTGCGCGAGCGCGAGACGCTACAGCGGCAGCGCGAGGAGCTCGCGGCCAAGAAGGCTGCGGCCGAGGCGCGGCGCAGCGGGCTCGCGGTGCCGGATGGCGATTACGCGGAGCTGCGGCGCCTGCACGAAGGCGTGGCGGCGGCACACGCCGAGGCGGGCCAGCGGGCGGCGGCGGCGCGGGCCGCGCGCGAGGTGGCCGCGGCGGCCGAAGCGCGCGCCGCGCAGAATCGCGCGGCCTTCGAGGCACTGGCTGCCAAGGTCGCCACGCTCGACGACGACCGCCGCCTGCACGACGAGCTGCACCGCGCGTACTCCGAGCTGCGCAACGAGCTCAACTTCCAGTTGCGGCCGGAGATCAGCGAAATCGCCTCGGAACTGCTGAAGACCATCACGGACGCGCGCTACACCGAACTCGAACTCGACGACAAGTACCGCATCCAGGTGCTCGAGGACGGCGTGCCGAAGCCGGTGATCTCCGGCGGCGAGGAAGACGTGGCCAATCTCGTGCTGCGCTTGGCGATCTCGCAGATGATCGCCGACCGCGCGGGGCAGAGCTTCTCGCTGCTCATCCTCGACGAAGTCTTCGGTTCGCTGGACGACGTGCGGCGCGCAAATGTCGTATCGTTGTTGCGTGGCCTTGAGGACCGCTTCGACCAAGTCATCGTGATCACGCACATTGACGCCGTGCGCGATGGGCTCGATCGTGTCATCCAGGTGACGGTTGATGAGGAGGGTGGCGCGGCGAAGGTCACGCAGGTGGATACGGCCGCCGCCGCCCTCGCCTCGGCGGAGATCGCCGCATGATCGTCACGCGCCGCGCGCGAGCGGCGACGGCATGACGGACACGCGCGTCAGCGGGCCGTTCACCATCCGCGCCGAGGACATCGGCCCGCTGAACGCGATGTTCAGCGATGCGTTCAGCGAGCGCTACCGTCGCGACGGCATGGCCGGTGTGCGCGTGCCGCCGCTGAATCCCGCGATCTGGCGCTTCGCCATCGAATCCGCCGGCGAGGGCGCCATGCTCTGGCGCGACGCGCAGGGCCAGATTGCCGCGTTCAACCTCGCGCACGTGCTCGGCGCCGAGGGCTGGATGGGTCCGCTGGCCGTCCGCGAGGACCTCCAGGCGCGCGGACTCGGCAAGGCGATCGTCGAAGCGGGCATCGCGAGGCTCAAGGCGGCCGGCTGCACCACGATCGGCCTCGAGACGATGCCGCGCACCATGGACAACATCGGCTTCTACGCGTCGTTGGGCTTCAATCCTGGCGCGCTGACGATCACGGTCACGCTCGACGCGCAGACGGGTCCGCCGCCGACGCTGATCGGGCTCACGGGCAGCGGCGAGCGTGAGGAACTGCTCGCCGAGTGCGGTGAGATGCTGCGGCAGGTACGTCCCGGCGCGGACTACGATCGCGAGCTACGGCTCACGTTGCGGCACGGGCTCGGCGATGTGCTGGTGCTCAGGGGCGAGACCGGCGCGCTGCGCGGCTTTGCGCTGTATCACGAAGTGCCGCTCGTGGAAGGCCGCAGCCGCGAGGAGTTGCGCGTGCTCAAGCTGGTCCTCGCCGACGCCGCCGAGCTTCCGGCGATGGCCCAGCAGCTGCGCGTGCAGGCGCGGCGCAGTGGGGCGTTGCGAGCGGCGATCCGCGTGCAAGGCGAGTTCAGCGACGCGCTACGCGTGCTGGTGGCGCATGGGGCACGCGTGCGCTGGACGGATCTGCGGATGACGCTGAGCGGTTACGCCGAACCGCGTGTCACGCGGGGGATGGCGATCTCCAACTGGGAGATCTGAGCGGGCGCGGCGGCCACGCGCGCCGCGAGCAGCCGCCTATTTCGCCTTGCGCGCCCGCTCGGACTTCTTCACCGCGCCGAGCACGATGAGCATCACGCCGAGCGAGAGGAACAGGTGGATCAGCCCCGGGCCCTCGAACACGAAGGTGCCGAGCACCCAGAGGACGAGCATCGCGAGGCCGGAAAGCGTCAGCATATCCATACGTGAAACGTAACGAAACATCCGCGAAAAGGTGCTGGACGCGCGCGCGTCGCTCCGGCGTGGCGCACGGTGATTGACGTTCCGAGCACCGCCTCCTACATTCGCAGCACGATCTGTTGGGACAGGGAGACTTACTTTTTGAGCCGATAAGTCCTCCGAGGCGGATCCGACATCTCTGCCGACGACACGCCCGGACGCCGGGAAGTCGGACGTAGGGTGAGGACCTTAGCGTTCGACAGGGCTTCAAAAAACCCTCTCTGCTCCCTCTCTTTGCCGACGCGTCGTCCGGAAAGCCGGACGGCGCGTCGGCTTTTTCCCCTCGCGGAACATTCGGTTCCGATGCAGGATTGAGTACCTACCATGCCAGTCGTCACCGCCACCCGCCTCGTCAAGTTCAACGCCGGCCACCGGGTCTATAACCCCGCGTGGAGCGATGAGCGCAATGCGGCCACGTTCGGGAAGTGCAACAACCCGAACGGCCACGGCCACAACTACACGCTCGAGATCACCGTCGAGGGTGAGGTGGACCCCGACACGGGCTACGTGATGGACCTCGGCGAGCTCAAGCGCATCGCCGAGCGGGAACTTGTCCAGCATCTGGATCACAAGAATCTGAACCTGGATGTTCCGTTCATGGCGGGAACCATTCCCACCACGGAAAACCTTGTACTGGCATGCTGGCGCGTGCTCGCGCCCAAGGTTGCTCCATCGCGCCTCGTGCGCCTCAAGTTGTGGGAGACGGAAAATCATTATGTCGAATACGATGGCCGCTGATCGCATCCAGGCCGACGTGCGGAGCGGGAGCGGCGCCGATGCCTTCGAGGCGGCGGCGAGCGCGAACGCGGTGCGCATGGTGGAGTTCGAGTCGCTGATCCGTCGCGAGCTCGAGCTGATCGGCGAGGACCCGAACCGCGAAGGCCTGCTCAAGACCCCGGAGCGCGTGGCGAAGGCCATGAGCTGGCTCACCCGCGGCTACGACATGGACGTGGCCGAGGTGGTGGGCGACGCCGTGTTCGAGGAAGCGCACGAGTCGATGGTGATGGTCCGCGACATCGAGCTGTACTCGATGTGCGAGCATCACATGCTGCCGTTCTTCGGCAAGGCGCACATCGCCTACATCCCGCAGGGGCGCATCGTCGGCCTCAGCAAGCTGCCGCGCATCGTCGAAGTCTTCTCACGCCGCCTGCAGGTGCAGGAGCGGCTCACGGAGCAGATCGCCCAGGCCATCCAGGACGTGCTGCAGCCGGAGGGCGTGGGCGTGGTGATCGAGTGCGAGCACCTCTGCATGATGATGCGCGGCGTGGAGAAGCAGAACTCGCGCACTATCACGTCGGCGCTGAAGGGTTCGTTCAAGAACGATCCGGCCACGCGCGACGAGTTCCTGCGCTTGGCCTACGGCCCGCGGCGGTGACGCTGCCACTGGCCGGCCGCACGGCGCTCGTCACGGGCGCCTCGCGGGGAATCGGGGCGGCGATTGCGCGCGCGCTGGCACAGGCTGGCGCGCGCGTCGCGTTGGTGTCGCGCTCGCAGCGCGACTTGGCGGCATTGGCCGCCACGCTGCCGCACGCGCCCGTGGTGCTCGCGGACGATCTCGCGCAGCCGGCGGCGGCCGCGTCGCTGGCCGCTGCTGCGCACGAGGCCTTCGGCGCCGCGCCCGACATCGTGGTGCTCTCCGCCGGTACGTTCCCGCTCGGGCCGGTCGAGGCCGCGCAGGACGCCGAGATCGCGACGGCCTTCGCGCTCAACGCCGAGGCGCCGCTGCGGCTCGTGCGCGAGTTCCTGCCCGCAATGCGCACGCGCGGCGTGGGACACCTGGTGTTCTTGGGCTCGCTCGCCGACCGCCACGTGTTTCCGTCCAACGCGCTCTACGCGGCGACCAAGCATGCGCTACGCGCGACCGCCGAGGCCGTGCGTGCGGAGTCGCGTGAGAGCGGCGTGCGCTGCACGTTGGTCTCGCCCGCGGCGACGGATACGCCGATCTGGGATCCGCACGATCCCGACGCGCAGGCGCATCTGCCGAATCGCGAGCAGATGCTGCGGCCGGAAGATGTCGCCGAGGCGGTGGTCTGGGCGGTGACGCGTCCGGCCTCTGTGAACGTGGACGAGTTAAGGCTGTCGCGGAGCTAGCAGGACAGAAGACGAAAGACGAAAGGTGTGGCGCACACAGAGTGAGGTGCGCCACACCTTTCGTCTTTCGTCTTCCGTCATCAACCCGAACGCAAGTCTTCCTCGAACTCGTCTGCCAGCGACCGCGCCACGGCTTCCAGGGAGCCGTACGCCGCGAAGACGTCGCGTTGCCGCTCGGCGCTTGTCTTGTCGCCGGTCGCGAGTCCACGGAGCGCCGCCGTGTGCGGGCCGTCGCCCGCGAGGTGACCGTCCGCGATGAGCGCCTCGAGCGTGCGTCCCAGATATTCGCGCGCCGGCGCATGCGAACCGTCATTGGCGATCACGAGCTCGGCGTCCATGCCGTGCCGCGAGGCGCGCCACTTGTTCTCGCGGATGCGCCACATCGGGGGAAAGCGGCGCCCCTGGCCAGCGGCAACACGCGCGCCGGCGCGCCGCGCGAGGGCTTGGGCCAGCGCCACGATCATGCCCGTCTCGCGGAGCGTCGCGAGCCCATCGCAGATGCGAATCTCGATCGTGCCGTAGCGTGGGCTCGGGCGAATGTCCCACCAGAGGTCCTTCAGGGACGTGATGGCCTGCGCGCGCTGCAGCGTCTCCACCAGCTCGCAGAACTCCGTCCAGTCGTGCACGAGCTGAGGGCTTCCACCGGTCGGCAGGGCCTCGAAGACCGTCACGCGCGACGACGCGAGCCCTGTGTTGTCGCCCTCCCAGAACGGCGAACTCGTCGAACAGGCCAGCAGCAGCGCGAGATCGTGCAGCAGCTCGTTCTGGATCGCGATGGCCGTCTCGGGGTTCTCCATGCCGATGTGCACATGCAGCCCGAAGATCTGCAGGCGCCGCGCAATCCACTGGTTGCGGGCGATGAGCCCGTGATAGCGCTCGGCGGGAAACAGCTTCCGCTCCGTGTAGCGCGCGCTGGGGTGCGTGCCGCTGGCGATGAATCGCACGCCGAGGGCCTGCGCGTGCGGCAGCAGCGCGCGGGCGGTGTCGCGGAGCTCGCGTTCGGCCTGCGCGGCATCGCGGCAGATGCCCGTGGAGAGCTCGATCATGGACTGGAAGATCTCCGGCTGCACCGTGGCCGGCCCCGTCCAGCGGTCGAGCAACTGCGGGGCTTGCGGCGAGAGCTCGGAGGAGTCGCGATCGACGATCTGCAACTCGACTTCGACGCCAAGCGTGAATGGGTCGGACTTCGCGAACTCGAGCATGGCGGGTGGGGGCCAGGGGAGGGCGCGCGCACGATGGCAGCGACAGCGGCGAGAGACTGGATTGTACCCATGGCCTCAGGCAATGTTCCCTGTGATGCGACTCGAACTCGCCGAACGTCTGCTCTGTCCTGCGCCCCACGAGCGCACGCCGTTGATCGTGGTCGCGGAGGCCAGTGCGGACCGCGACCTGCTGCGCGGCAGCGCGGGCTGCATGCGCTGTCATCTCGAGGCGCAGTTCGTACAGGGCTCGCTCGTGTTCCCTGCAGCCGCGGGCGCAGCGGAGGTCTCGCCGGCGGAAGATGTTTCGGGGGCCGCTGCGTTGCCGGCGAACGACACTCTGCTCGAGCGCCTGGAAGCGCTGCTCGGCATATCGGAGCCCGGGATGTCGCTGTTGCTCAGCGCGCGCTACGCCGCCGTGGCAGCATCGCTCGCGGAGCGCCACGAGGCCGTGGTCGCGGTCTTGGACGCCGCTGGCCCCAGCGCAGCTGGCGTGGGCCATGTCCGCGGCGCAGGGGCAGTGGTGCCGTTCAGTGACGCGACCTTCGCGGCAGCGGCGCTGGGCGAGGACGTCTCAGCCGCCCAGCTGCATGATGCGCTCCGCACAGTGCGCGTCGGCGGGCGGGTGCTCGCGGCTGCAGCGCTGCCGCTGCCTGCCGGCGTTCGGGAGCTCGCGCGCGACGCGAGCGACTGGTTGGGCGAGGTGAGCGTCAGCGTGAGCCCGGTGATGGTGCTGCGACGGAGGTAAGCCCAAGATTGAAGACGGAAGACGGAAGACGGAAGGCCTTAATCCGCACCTTCGTACAAGCTGTCAATCAACCCCTTGTACTGGCTGTCGATCACCTTGCGCTTCACGCTCAGCTTCGGCGTCAGCTCGCCGCGCTCGATCGAGAAGTCGTGCTCGAGCAGGCCGATCTTCTTCGGCGTCTCGAAGCTGGCGAGGCCTTCGATCGTGGCACGCACTTCCTTGTCCATCTTGGCCTGGATCGTCGGCATCGCGAGCAGCTGCTTGCGGTCGGTCCAGATGATGTTCTTGATCGCCGCCCACTTCTCCAGATTGTCCCAGTTCGGCACGACGAGCACGATCGGGAACTTTCGCTTGTCGCCGATCATGACGGCCTGCGAGACGTACTTGCTGGTCTTGATGCGGTTCTCGATCGGCTGCGGCGCGATGTTCTTGCCGCCGGCCGTCACGATGATGTCCTTCTTGCGATCGGTGATGCGCAGGAAGCCATCCTCGAGCACGCCGACGTCGCCGGTGTGGAACCAGCCGTCGGCGTCGATCGCCTCAGTCGTGGCGTCGGGACGGTTGTAGTAGCCCTTCATGACGTGCGGGCCGCGCGTAAGGATCTCGCCGTCGGCCGCGATCATGACCTCGACGCCGACGATGGGCTTGCCGACGCTGCCGATGCGGAAGGCGTCGGGGGCGTTCACCGCGATCACCGGCGAGGTCTCGGTGAGGCCGTAGCCCTCGAGGATCGTCATGCCGGCGGCAAAGAAGAACTTGTTGATGCTCGGGTTGAGCGGCGCGCCGCCGGAGACGAAGTAGTTCAGCCGGCCGCCGGTGCGCGCGAGCAGCTTGGAAAACACCAGCTTCTGCGCGATGCCGTACTTCCAGGCGAGCAGTCCGCCCGGCTCGCGGCCGGCCAGCTTCTCGTCGGCCCACACGTCGGCCACGGACACGGCCCAGCGGAAGATGCGGTGCTTGATCGCCCCGCCGCTCACCGCGTTCTCGAGCACGCGGGCGTACATCTTCTCGAAGAGCCGCGGCACAGACATGCAGTAGTGCGGCCGCACCTCGGAGAGGTTGAGCGGCACCGTGTCGATGCTCTCGGCGTAGGCGATGCTCACCCCCCAGTTCCAGAAAAGGTAGTCGCCCATGCGCTCGAAGATGTGCGAGAGCGGCAGGAAGCTCAGCGCGACGTCGCCCGTCTTGAGGGGCACCTTCTTCTCGGAGGCCTTCACGTTCGAGAAGATGTTGTCGTGCGTCAGCATCACGCCCTTCGGCAGGCCGGTAGTGCCGGAGGTGTAGATCAAGGTCGCGAGATCGTCGGGCTTCACCGCCATCGCACCGGCCTTGAAGGCCGCGGCGCGCTCGGGGGAATCGAGGGTCGCCCCCTTGGCCTCCAGCTCGGCGAGCGTCATGTCCGCGCCTGCGGGCTTCTCGTCCGCGAACGAGATGATCGTGCGCAGGGTCTTGAACTCGCCGCGTACCGACTGCGCCTTCGCGGCCTGCTCGGCCGTGGAGACGAACAGCGCCACCGCGCCGGAGTCATTGAGCGGATGCACGATCTGCTCGGCTGGCAGCGTCGGATACACCGGCACGTCGGTCATGCCGCTGCAGAGGCAGGCCCAGTCGGACAGCGCCCACTCCGGGCGATTCTCGGACATGATCCCGACGCGGTCGCCGCGCTGCACGCCGATCGCCTCGAGCCCGAGCGCGATGTGGCGCACGCGCCGCAGCACGTCCTTGTGCGAGATCGGGTGGTAGCGGCCGTCCTTCTTGTACTGGTAAGCAGCCGGCAGATCATGCGTCTCCACGGCGTGGAAGAAGATCTGCGTCAATGTGCCCGGCGCGGGACGCGGGCCTCCGGAAACGATCATCGGTCGGGTCTCTCGGTGAAGGACAGCGGGAAACGGCGAACGCGGGGGGGATGCGAACTCAAGAACGAACGGCGATCAGCGGCGACTCGCGGCGACTTACGGCACCGCCGGCGGCTGGATGTTCACGACGTAGCGGACCGGACTGCCGGGCACGTGGGCCCCGCGCGAGCGCACCTCGGCCACGACGATGAAGCTGTCGGGCTGGACTGGCAGGAAGTTGGCGTAGATGCGGAGCCGGCGCGAGGCCGTGCCCTCGGCGCTGCTCGTGTCGCTCAGGCCGTGGCGAGTCGTGGACGCGCCCCAGAGCGCGACCTTGCTCGTGTCCGTGGTGGCGAGCGTGTCGCCGGCGTAGACGATGCGCCAGCGCACCAGCCAGCCCGCGACGTCAGGACTGCCGCCGCCCGCGGTGTCCGCGCTCTGCAGCGTGAGCGACAGCGCGGGGCTCACGCTGGGCGGCGTGTCGGGAATGTTGTAAATCACGTTGAGCGTCGTGCTGCCGGCGATCACCGTGTCGGGCTCGGGCGTCACGCGTAGCGTGCGGCGCTGCGACTGCAGGCCATTCACGCTCGCCACGAGCCGCACGCTGCCGCTGCGCCGCGTCGCGGTGAGATAGCCGTTGGCGTCGATCGTCACGCCGGTGTCGAGCGACACGAAGGTCACCGGCGCGCCGGCGAGCACGTCGCCGCGTCCGTTGTACACCGTGGCCGTGAGCGGCGTGGCGACGCCTGCGCCGTTGCGCAGCGTATCGCCCGTGACAACCGCCGGGAACGCGATGCCGTCGAAGTCCAGCGCAGCGATCGCGTCGGGGTCGGTGACGACGCCGTCGCAGGCGAGCATCCCCGCAGCGACGACGGCGAGCGGGGCGGCGAGCCGTCCCCAGCGCGGCATCATCCGGCCGCGCGCTCCGCGAGCTTCGTCGCGAGATTCACGTAGGCCTGGCTCGCGGCGTCTGCCGGCGAGCGCAGCACCGCCGGCTGCCCGGCCGCAAACGCCTCGGCCAGCGCCGCGCTGCGCGGGATCACCAGGTCCAGCATCAGGTGCGGCGGTACCTTCTCGCGGATGTACTGCACGGTGCTCTCGCAGGCCGGATTGCCGGCCTCGTACATCGTGAGCAGGATGCCGTCGAAGACGAGTTGCTCGTGCGTAGTCACGATGTCTTGTACCCCGCGGAGGATCTGCGGGGTCGTCTGCAGCGCCAGCGGCTCGGCCTGCAAGGGAATGAGCACGCGGTCCGCCGAGGCCAGCGTGCGCCGCGTGACGGGGCCGAGGCCCGGCGGCGTGTCCACGACGACGATGTCGCAGCGTTCCTTGGCGGCGGCGAGCATGCGCGGGAGCTGTTCGCCGCTGGCGATCTGCTCCTGGTAGTTCGTGTGGTCGGCAAGATCCGTGACCGAGCCCGCGAGCATCACGCGCAGCCACGGCAGCGTGGTCGGCAGCAGCACGTCACGCAGCGTGCGTTCGCCCGAGAGGTAGTCGGCGAAGCCGTACGTGGGATGATCTTTGCGCAGCCCGGCGCCGAAGCGCACGGAGCCCTGCGGATCCACGTCCACGAGGAGGGTCTTCAAGCCGCGCCGCGCGAACGCGGCCGCGAGGTTCACGGCGGTCGTCGTCTTGCCGACGCCGCCCTTCTGACTGACGATTGCGAGGACCTTGCCCAACGTCAGGTACCGGCCGAGGGTGAGGAGCTGTCGGTGGCGATCAGCTGATCGAGCGTGGCCTGCGCGTGCGCGATCCAGCGCTCGGCGTCAGGGCCCGACGGCGGATGCGCCAGGAAGGCCTTGAGGTGCTTCACGGCGAAGTGTCCGTCGCCGCGCTTGATGAGCAGGAAGGCGAGCCCGTAGTGCGCCCCGGAGAGCGAGGGATCGATCTCCAGCGCCTTGCGATACGCGCGGATGGCTTCCTCCACGCGCCCGATCTTGCTGAGGGCGATCGCGAGGTTCTGGAGGACCTTGAGGTCGTCCGGCCGCTCGCGCAGCGCGAGGCGGTACGAGGTCACCGCGGCGTCGAAATCCCCCTGACGTTCCAAGACCAGCGCCTCGCTCAAGTAGTCGAGGCGCTGCCGGTCCTGCGCATTCTCGGAACGGCCGCCGAACAGGCGGTCCCAGAAGGACATAGGGCGGGGTTGGGGGACGGGCAAAAGCTATAGAAGCGGGGGGGACGGGGGAAGCGACTGCACCGAAGAGGTGGGACTTGAGACGGGAGACTTGAGGCGGCTGCTCCTCAAGTCTCCCGTCTCAAGTCTCCCGTCCCTTCACGAACCCGTCCCCCAAGGCGTAGCTTCCCAACATGCCCCCTCGCCGCAGCGCCCCCAAAGAGACCTTCCACGTCGACTGGCCCCTCTTCGGCGAACTCTCGCGTGCTTTGGCGCTCAAGGTCTCCAAGAGTTTCGACCCCGACGTCGTCGTGGGGATCGCGACGGCTGGCGTGGTGCCGGGTGCCGTGGTGGCGGCGATGCTCGATCGCCCCTTCCACTCGATGATCGTCTCGCGGCGCTATCGCTCGGCCACGGTGCGCGAGACGCCGGCCGTGCTGTCGGCTGCGCCGCCGGACGTGTTGGGCAAGCGTGCGCTCATCGTGGATGAGACTTGTGATGGCGGCGACACGCTGCGCCTCGCGATCGCGGCGCTCGTGAACGCGGGCGCCAAGGAAGTGCGCACGGCCGTGAGCTTCAAGACCGGGCCCTACGCGCCGGATTTCCACGCGCTCGAGACCGAAGCGCGCATCGTCCTGCCCTGGGATCGCGAGCAGATCGTGGGCGGCGTGCTCGTGGCGAATCCCAAGTACGACGGGATGCTGTAACGGCATTCACCACGAAGGCACGAAGTCACGAAGGATATCGGGCTGGCGCCGTCAGCACGCACCGACGGTCATGTCCTTCGTGTCTCTGTGTCTTCGTGGTTGTCTTGGTCTCTAGACGCGCGCGCCGAGCCCTTCGGCGCTGCCCGCGAGCGCCGCGCGCACGCGCTCCGGCGCGACGCCGCGATGCGACGCGTGCCAGGTCACCCGACCGTCGTCGATGACCAAGATCTGCGGCGACTCATGCCGCACACCGAACTGCGCCTCGATGGCCTGCGAGAGCGGCCGCTCGGCGAGCACATCCACCAGTTCGAACGTGACGCCGTCCTGCTCGGCCATGCGGCCGAGCACGTGCTGGCTCCAGCCGCAGAGCGAGCAGGTGGGCGAGTGCTTGTAGACGATGGTGCGTCCGGCGCGCGAGGCGAGCTCGCTGGCGCTCGAGAACGTATGCGGGACGATGGGCATCGAGAGCTCGGGAGTTCCTACACGAACGGCCGCGCGCGACGATGCGTTCCGGCTTGCGCGAGTTCCTTCAGCGCGTCCGCGTAGCCCACGCCTTCCGTGAGCCGCTGGTACACATGTCCGATCACCGCTTGGCTCGCCAGCAGGAAGCGGCAGCGCGCCGCGCCGTTCGACCGGCACTCCACCTCAAGGCAACCCATGGGCTCGCCGGCCACGCGCGTGAAGAGGTCGGCGAGCATGCCGGCCGTGTAGTAGCAGCTCGGATACGGCATCGCGGCTGCGGGGTCGGACTCCGCCCAATCGGCGGAATCGAAGGCCACCGCCGCGTCGCCCAGCGGCTCGAGCGTGACCGTGCCCCAGCCCGTCTCGGTGAAGAAGCGCACCGCCGCCTGCTGGAACTGTGCGTAGGGCAGGGACTCGGGCGCAGCGAGTCCGTTGGCCGCGCACCACTGCTGCATGGCGCCGAGGACGCTCTCGCCGCCGGCGTAGCCCGCTTCCTGGAGCACGGCCGCGAAGCCGTCGCCGAGGTCGCGCACGAGCGAGGCGCGCAGCGTCGTCAGCGAGCTGCGGGGGACGGCGGAAAGCGCCGAGGCGCCAAGCGTGAAGGGAGTCATCGTCAGCCCTAAGAAAGGGTCATCCGGCCAGTCGGCGCAAGAGTTCGGCCTCGTCGATCACCTCGACGCCGAGTTCCTTCGCCTTGTCGAGCTTGCTACCGGCCTCCTCGCCAGCGACCACGAGATCCGTGGCCTTGGAGACCGAGCTGGTCACCTTGCCGCCCGCGTTCTCGATCAGCTCCGTCGCCTGCGGCCGTGAGAGGGTGGGCAGCGTCCCGGTAAGGACGATCTTCTTGCCGGTAAAGACACCGCCCGCGACCGCGGCCTGCGGCTCGTCCATGCGCAGCCCGGCGGCCTTGAGCCGCGCCACGAGGTCCTGCATCGCAGGGCTGTCGAACCACTCGCGGACCGACGCGGCCATCGTCGCGCCGACGCCGTGTAGCGCCTCGATCTGATCCGCGCTCGCGGCTTGCAGGGCGTCCATCGTGCCGAAGGCGCGGGCCAGCAGCTTCGCGCTCTCGGCCCCGACGTGGCGGATGCCGAGCGCGTTGAGCAGCCGTGAGAGCGGCTGCTGCTTCGATGCCTCGATCGCATCGACCAGCGCCGTGGCGCTCTTGGCCTGAAAGCCCGCGACGCCGCCGAGGTCTTCCTCTCCTTCCGTCGTCTGCTTTTTGCTCGTCTTCCTCGGCACCAACTGCTCGACGCGAATCGCGTAGATGTCCGCCGCGTCGTTCACCAACCCTGCGGCGATCAGCTGCTCGAGCCGCTGATAGCTCAGCCCGCGAATGTCCATCCCCGCGCGCGACACGAAGTGCGCCAGTGCCTCGAGCCGTCGCCCGCTGCAGGCGAGGTTGGGGCAGTAGCTCGCGACTTCCTCCTCGTCGCGCACGGCGGCCGTGCCGCACACGGGACAGTGCGCGGGCGCCTGCACCGCGCGCTCGCTGCCGTCGCGGCGCTCGGGCACGGGGCCGAGGATCTGCGGGATCACCTCGCCGGCGCGCTTCACCTGCACCACGTCGCCGATGCGCAGGTCCTTGTCGGCCACGAGGTCGAAGTTGTGCAGCGTCGCGTACGTGATGGTGGCGCCGCCGACCTCCACCGGCGCCAGCACCGCGCGCGGCGTGAGCGCGCCCGTGCGCCCCACCTGCACCTCGATGTCGAGCAGCTTCGTCTCGGCGATGTCCGGCGCGAACTTGCGCGCCACCGCCCAACGGGGGATGCGCCCGCCGACCACGCCGAGCTCCGTCTGCAGCGTGAGGCGATTCACCTTGACGACGCCGCCATCGATCGCGAACGGCAGCTCGGGGCGGATCGTCGTCTCCAGCTCGCGGGCCCAAGCGTGCACGTCGTCGAGCGTGGCACACTGGCGGCGGTGCGGCGGCGTGGGGATGCCCCAGCTCGCGAGGGTCTCGAGCAGTTCCCACTGCGTCGTGAACGGCAGCGACGGATTGCCCGGCACGGCGAAGGCGTAGCCGAGGAAGCGCAGCGGCTTCTTGGCCGTCTCGCGCGGATCCTTCTGGCGCAGTGCGCCGGCGGCGGAGTTGCGCGGATTGGCGAACACCGGCTCTCCCGCGGCCGCACGTTCGCGGTTCATGCGCTCGAAGCCGTCGAACTCCATGTAGATCTCGCCGCGGATTTCGATCGTCTCGGGCCAGTCGCTGCCGTGCAGGCGTCGCGGCACGTCGGCGATGGTGCGCACGTTGGCGGTCACATCCTCGCCCACGCTGCCGTTGCCGCGCGTGGCGCCGATCTTCAGTTCGCCCTGCACGTAGGTGAGCGAGACGGCGGCGCCGTCGATCTTGAGTTCGCAGCAGTAGCCGTCCTTGTCCACGGCATCGCCCACGAGCTTGCGCAGCCGCTGGTCCCACTCGGCCAGCTCGGTCTCGTCGAAGGCGTTGTCCAGCGAGGCCATCGGCACGAGGTGCGTGTGCTTCGCGAGGTGACTCTCGCCGACGTCGGCACCGACGCGCGCGGTGGGCGAGTCGGGGTCGCGCAGCTCGGGATGGTCGCGTTCGAGGGCCTGGAGCTCGCGGAACAGCTTGTCGTACTCGGCGTCGCTGAGCGACGGCCGATCGAGCACGTAGTACTCGTGCTGGGCACGTGCGAGCAGGGCGCGCAGCTCGGCTG
>CAZCIM010000037.1:0-18582 GCA_964498895.1 uncultured Gemmatimonas sp.
CGACGAGCTGCATCGAGCGCTCGCGGTCTTTCCACATGTAGAGCTGGAACCAGTTGCGGCCCTGGGGGGCCGCGGCCTTCACGTCTTCGATGCTGCGCGTGCCCATCGTCGACAGCGAGAACGGGATGCCCGCCTCGGCCGCCGCGGCCGCCCCCGCGTCTTCGCCCTCGGTCTGCATCATGCGGGTGAAGCCGGTGGGCGCGATGCCGAAGGGCAGCTCGACCCGCTTCCCGAGCACCTCCCACCCGGTGTCGACCTGGCTCACATCGCGCAGGATCGCCGGGTGGAACTCGATGTCGCTGAACGCTTGGCGCGCGCGGGCGAGGCTCAGCTCGGCTTCGGCCGCGCCCTCGGTGTAGTCGAAGGGTGCCTTCGGGGTGCGGCGCTGCGCGATCGCGCGCAGGTCGGCGATCGTCAGCGCGCTCTGCAGCCGGCGCTTCTTCGCGTTGAAGGTCGGTGTCTTGAACCGCATGAGCGGGGCGAGCTCTTTCGGGCGGGGGAAGCGGCGTTTCACCATGGGGCTAGTCCTTCGTGATCGTCTGATCGGGGTGCTGCGCGGCCGCGTGCTGCGCGTCGTAGCGGGTGAGCAGGCGGTCGCGCGCGCCCTCGATGTGGGCGCGGGTGAGGTGTCCGGCACGCTCGGGGTCGCCCGCGGCGACGGCGTCGAGAATGCCCTGGTGCTGGGCGACGACGTCGTCGATCGCCATGAGCCGGTGGCCGAGCACCTGCCCGATGCACAGCTCGATCTCGCCCATGAGCAGCGTGTGCAGGCGTGCGAGCCGCGGCGAGCGCTGCGCCTCGACGAGAGCGCGGTGGAAGGCGATGTCGGCGCGGGCGATGCCCGGGGGAACCGTCGCGCCCGGAGCCGCGCTACGGGCGTCGGTCGCGGCGTCGGTGAGCATCCGCTGCGCCGCGATGGCCGCCATCGGCACGACGCCGTCGGCGGCGAGCGTACGTAGCGCGGCTTCCTCGACGGTGGCGCGGGTGGCGTAGAGGTCGACGATGTCGTCGCGACTCAGCTCGGGAACGCGCGCGGTCTTGTGCGCCTCGCGCCGCAGCAGCCCGTCGGCGACGAGCCGCTCGAGCGCGACCTTCGCGGTCGGGCGCGCGACGCCGAAGCGGTCGGCGACGGCCTGCTCGGTGATGGCGGTTCCGGGCGCTTCGCGCTGGGTCAGGATGCTCTCGCGCAGCGCCTCGTAGACCGCGTCGGGCACGCGCGTGACGGAGAGGGCCTCGGAGCTCATGCGGGCGAGACTAACAGATTGTTAGACAAGTGTACGAAGAGGGCGGGGAGCTCGGTCAGCCCTGCTGCACCCGCCACCAGTCGAGGTCGACGGTCGCCCCGGGTGCGGGCTCGACCATCAGCTCCAGCCGCCGGTGGACACCCGGGATCGAGATCCGCTCCACGAAGAAGGGAGGCGTGTCGACCGCGCCCGTCGGGCCGACGCTCAGGTTGCCGATCGCGCGCCCGTCGACGGTCACCCGCACGGCAGACGGGCGATCTCCTGATGCGGCGCCGCAGATCATCAGGGTGGTGCACGAGGCGCCGTCCTCCACCCCGTCCCAACCGATCGTTCCCGGTTCGGAGAACCGCACGACGAAACCGCCGCGCGCACTCTCGACCTTGTGCCCGCCTGAGCAGGAGGAGAACCACTCCGCCCCGATGCGGTGCCACTCCGCCCGGTAGCGGTGCACCCCGTACTCCAGCACCAGGGAATCGACGGCCAGCATCCCGTCATCGCGCTGGTGCGCGTAGCAGAGGCCGGACGCCCGATGCCAGATGCTGGTGTCGAAGATGGTGAAGGCTCCGTACAGCTGACCCCGCCAGGTGAAGTAGGACCCGTGGTCGAGGGATGCGCCCGTGCTGCCGAGGTAGCGATAGGGGCCGTACACCCGGTCGGAGATCGCGACGTGCCCGGCGTAGGTCAGGTAGTACCGGTCACCGATGCGGTTCAGAGACGCCTTGTCGTCGGCAGGGTGGTCGACGAGCAGCCGCCGCGGGGTTTCCGCGAGCGAGATCATGTCGTCGTTCAGGCGTGCGATCCAGTAGCCCCCTTCTCCCGGGTACGCCCACTCCGGCCCACCGACCACGATGTAGGCCGTTCCGTCATCATCCACGAGGACGCTCGGATCGTAGTCGCGCCCACCCGTCGATGACCCGTCGAGCAGCGGTCGGCCGAGGGCGTCCTCCCACGGTCCGATCGGCGACGGTGCCCGCGCAACCCCGGTGGCTCGGTTGCCGATCGAGAAGTAGAGGTAGTAGGTATCGCCGCGGCGGGCGACGTCAACGGCCCAGGCCTCGCGCGTCGGCCCGGTGTGGAACGTCGACGGGTCGATGCTCGTTCGGTGGGTCCAGTACCGCAGGTCGGTGGAGGCCCAGACCTGCCATTCCCGCATGTCGTAGCTCGTCGCATTCGCCGAGTGGTCGTGACCCGCGTAGAGGTAGGCCACGTCGTCGAAGACCTTCACGTGGGGGTCACACACTCCGCGACCCGGGATGATCGGGTTCTTTCCGGAGCAGACCTGCTCGCCTGACCGTGCTCTCAACGGCGGGTGCTCGCCCGCTCCACGAGCTCGGGCTGGAAGATCACGTGCCGTGCTGAGACGGGGGTTCCCTCGGACTCTGCGATGAGAATCTCGGCTGCTGTCCTGCCCAGCAGGTGCGCCGGCTGGCGCACCGAGCTGAGGGGAACGATGGTCGAGCTGGCGAAGTCGATGTCGTCGTAGCCGATGAGCGCGATGTCGTCGGGAACTCGGAGGCTCCCGGACATCAGCAGGCCCTGCAGCACTCCGACGGCCAGCAGGTCGTTCGCCGCGAACACGCCGTCCGGTCGTTCTGCGGGATCAGCCTCGATCAGCTGGGCAGCGGCCTGACGCCCGTCCACCACCGAGAGGCCTCCCGCGTCGATCACAGTGAAGGTCACCCCCGGGGCCCGCTTCGCGGCCTGTCGCGCGCCGCTGAGACGGTCCTCCACCTGACGGATCCCGAAGGAGCCGCCGAGGAAGGCGATGCGCTTCGAGCCTCGCGCGATCAGGTGTTCGACGGCGATCCGCCCTCCGGCCACGTCATCGACGGAGACGCTGCTCACGGTCTCGTCCTCGCTCGCGCTGTCGACCAGCACGACAGCGATCCCTCTCTCGCGCAGCCGTCGGACGCGATCGCTGACATCGCCAACAGGGGTGACCAGGATCCCTCGGACCCGCTGCTCCTCGAAGAGGTCGAGGTAGGTCTGCTCGCGGCGCTCGTCCTCCCCGCTGTTGCCCAGGAGGATCGCCAGCGACCGCTCGCTCGCCGCATCCTCAGCCCCTCGCGCGAGCTCTGCGAAGAACGGGTTCGCCGCATCGAGCACTACCATGCCGAACGCGCGCGATTGGCCTGCTCGCAACTGCCGGGCGGCATCGTTCCGGACGAATCCGAGCGCCTGGACGGCGTCCATGACGCGCGCCGATGTCTCGGGCGACACGAGGTGGGGTCGGTTGAGGACGTTCGACACGGTGCCGACCGACACGCCAGCACGAGCGGCGACATCACGCACTGAGACCGCCACTGCCACTCCCTCGCTTGAAACGAATCATCCCGGCCCCGCCGGATGAACCTTGACAATACCGGGCCTTGAGCCGTGAAGCGAGACGGAGGTCTTGCGAAGAGCGCAGACATGACGCTACATTGCTCTGAATCGATTCATTACGGGCCCTCTCGAGAATCGAGACCCTTTCCCCGAGTAGTCAGGAGTTCAGCATGGGTGCAGCGAAGCGCCGCTTGAGCACTGCCATCGGCCTTGTCGCGGCGACCAGTGTCATGCTGGTCGGTTGCGCCAGCGGTCAGGGCAGTGAGTCCGAATCGGCAACGATCCGGGTCGTCGGAACCACCGACACCCAGACCGCGATAGATGCTCTGGTCGAGGCCTTCTCGGCCGAGTACCCCGACATCACGGTCGAGACGGCCTACACGCCGACCGATGCCTACATCACCAACACGCCCCGCGCGATGTCCGGAGCGAACGGACCCGATGTGGCGATCGTCTTCCCGGGCGTCGGCGGTCAGATGAACGCCCGGAGCCTGCTCGACGCCGGACTGCTGGCCGATCAGTCGGATGCGGCCTGGGCAGCCAACCTCACGGAGAGCCAGCTGCCCCTAGTCAGCCAGGACGGCGTCGTGGCGATGAACCCCCTCGGCTTCGACACCATCGGTATCATCTACAACGAGGACATCTTCGCGGAAGCGGGTGTCGAGCCGGTGTCGACCTTCAGCGACCTCCTCGACCTCTGCCGGAACCTGCGCGACGAGGGGATCAGCCCCATGTCGTACGGCGTGTCGTCGAACTTCGTGACGCAGTTCATCAACTACGCGCTTGCCGCATCGACGGTCTACCTCGAGACGCCGAACTTCGACGACCTGGCGAACGCCGGTGAGGCGACGTTCAGCGACTCCGGCTGGGTCGACGTGGTCGAGAAGAACATCGAGATGCAGGAGGCCGGCTGCTTCGCCGACGGCTTCACCGGCTCGAACTACGACCAGATGATCGCCGACGTGGCATCGGGCGCGGTGGCCATGACCGTGACGGTCGGTCCTTCGTTCCCGGCGATCGAGAGCGCCGCTCCCGATGGCAACTTCGCGATGTTCCCCCTGCCCGCGTACGACGAGCCCGAGCGCAACGGCGCTCCGCAGGCCTTCTCGGTCGGCTTCGGCATCAACGCCAACTCCGCCGAGCCGGAGGCGGCGCGCCTGTTCGTCGACTTCGCGAACGAGCCTGCCCAGGCGTCGGTGTTCGCGCAGAACCTCGGTGTGCTCCCCTTCGACCCGGCTGCTGAGGTCGACGCGAAGTGGGCGCTCCAGCTCGAGCTCATCTCCACCGGTCGCACCGGGCCCTTCGCCAACCAGCTGTGGCCCAACCCGCAGACCAACGAGGCGCAGATGGCCGGCATGCAGCAGATCTTCACCGGTCAGGCGACCGTCGAGGATGTGCTGCGAGCGATGGACGACACTCTGGGCGGCTAAGCCCGGCGTGAGCTGTCGTCGCTCGGCTCCCCGCGAGCCTCGATGACCAGTAGGGCGTGGCGAACCGCGTTCGTCCACGCCCTACTGGCGCGAAGATACACACCGAGTACCTTTCCGGGAGAAGACCTGATGACAGCTGCTGCGCGACAGCGGAGTCGCGGCCGAGCCTCGACGTCCGTCCCATATTCCTTCCTGATCCCCGCGGGCGCCCTGGCCATGGCCATCATCGTCCTGCCCGCGATCGGGGGCTTCTACTTCTCGTTCACCGACTGGCGCGGCTTCGGCCCGTTCGAGTGGGTCGGCTTCGAGAACTACATCCGAGTATTCGAGAACGAGCGCTCCGCCAATGCACTGCGCAACACCCTGGTTCTCGCGGTCGTGGTGGTGCTGGCGCAAAACATCCTCGGCCTGATCCTCGCGCTCGCCCTGTTCCAGCCGTTCCGCGGGCGCAATCTCCTGCGCGTCCTTTTCTTCCTCCCCGTCGTGATGAGCCCGGTGATCATCGGCTACCTCTGGCAATTCATCTACGGCTTCAACGGACCGGTCAATCAGGTTCTGCGCGCCCTCGGCCTGGAGGAATGGGCTCGACCCTGGCTTGGCGACCCCCAGACCGCCTTGTGGGCGGTCGCCATCGCCATCGTGTGGCAGCTCACAGGCAGCGCGATGGTGATCTACCTCGCCGGTCTCGAGGGGATCAGTCAGGATGTGCTCGCCGCCGCCTCGATGGACGGAGCAGGCGCATGGCAGCGCCTGGTCCACATCCGGTTGCCGCTGCTCGCGCCCGCGATCACGATCAACCTCGCGCTCTCGCTGATCACGGGCTTCCGGATCTTCGATCAGATCATCGCCATGACCGGCGGCGGCCCCGGCTATGCGACGGAGACGATCGCCACCACGATCTACAAGGAGAGCGTCGTGTTCGGCGAGTTCGCCGCCGGTCTTGCCTTGTCCATCATCCTGGCGGTCAGCGTGGCGGTCTTCTCCGCGATCCAGGTCTGGATGACGCGCCGCTCTGAGGAGGTCCACTGATGCCGTTCGCCCGACGTCTTCGACACGCCCGCCGGGCACTCGCGACCGCAGGACTCTTCCTCCTGGCGGCACTCTTCAGCCTGCCCCTGTACCTGCTGGTCTCCGTTTCACTGAAGACTCCGCAGGAGACGGCGGAATCGCCCTTTGCTCCGCCGTCGTCGTTCCAGTGGGGCAACTACGTCGAGGCCTGGCAGCGAGACGCGGGCACCGGCACGGCGTCTCTCGGGGAGAGCCTGCTCAACTCGGCCATCATCACCTCCGGAAGCGTCATTCTGATCCTCTTCGCGGGCTCCTTGGCAGGATTCGTGCTCGGGCGGCGGAAGAGCCGTATGTCCGACGGCCTCTACACGCTCTTCCTGCTGGCCATCTCTCTGCCGATCCAGCTCGCAGTGATCGCGCTCTACCCCGCATTCAATGCGTGGGGCCTCCTCGGCAACCCGGTGGCCATGATCGTCTTCTACGCCGGACTGCTCACGCCCTTCGCCGTCTTCCTCTTCACCGGATTCGTCCGTTCGCTCCCGGTCGACTTCGATGAAGCGGCTCTCCTGGACGGCTGCACATGGCCGCAGGTCTACGTCCACGTGGCACTGCCCCTGCTGCGGCCAGCCCTCTCGACCGTCGCGGTGCTCACCGGGGTCGCGATCTGGAACGACTTCTTCGGCCAGCTGGTCTTCCTGCTCGGATCGGGCAATGAGACGCTGCCGATCACGGTCTACACGTTCTCGAGCCAGTACGCCTCGCAGTACCACCTGCTGACGGCCGGTCTCGTCATCGCTCTCATCCCGATCGTGGTCTTCTACGTGCTGCTGCAGAGGAGGATCGTCGAGGGCTTCTCGGCGGGAATCCGCGGCTGAGCAGCGCGGGCATGCCGGCGACCGCTCGCGCAGGCCCGCGCTCGCTCGTCGATGTGACGGGCCGATGGTCTAGACGTGCTCCACCCGGGGTCCGAAGACGCCGGGACGGAGCTCCCGGAGGGCAAGCCGGTTCCGTCCCGCGGGAAGCGTCATCACCGCTCCGTCCGCGTCGACCACCCGAGTCTCCCGCGGCAGGTCGATCTCGTAGCGCAGTGATCGTTCGTCGTCACGCTGCCAGGCGACGGAGGCGAGGACTCCCGAGATGACCCCGATCACGCCCTGAGCGCGGTCGCGTCCCCCCGGGCGGACGGCGATGGTGATCGCCGATGCACCGTCGTGCCAGGTTGCGTCGACCCCGAGGACGAAGCGAGAGAGCTGCCAGGTCGGAGCACCGGTCCAGTAGTGGCACTGGCTCCAGCGGTCGTCAAACACCTCCCACCACGTCCCGGCGTCACGGGCGAGCATCCAGCCCCAGCCCGTCCGCCAGAGATCCTCCGCGGTCTCGAGACCGAGCTCCTCGATGATGAGCCGCATCGAGTAGTTCGTGAAGTACGGTGTGGCCGCATCCTCGGAGACATCGGTGCAGTCCCGCAGTCTTCGTCCAGCGATATCGAAGGGGAACGCGGAGCGGATATGGCGCAACGAGACCTCCGCCGCCCTCCGACGGTCGTCGAGCCCGGTGAACGCACCGAGCACCCGCGAGTGGTACGCCAGGGCATCTCGCGAGTAGCTCGCCCCGGCGAGCGCGTCCGCGATGATCCGCCGAACCCGCTCTTCCCCCGGGAGCGCAGATGATTCGCGCCCCAGCCTGTCCTGCCAGGTCCTCCAGGCGTCGAGCGCGCGGTGAACGTGCGACAGCACCGCTCGGTCGGGACCGCTTGCCGGGCGACGGTATCCCCAGTCGACGAAGGGCCAGGGCAGCGTCGTCGTGCCGTCGTCGTTAACGGCCTCGATGAGGGCCCTGGTGTTGGCTCGCCCGCTCTCCTCAAGCTCGTCGAGGAGCGCCACCGATCCTTCGAGCTCAGCGCACCGCACCACCGCGTTGTTCCACTGCGCGGCGTACGTGCCCAGGTACAGGAGCTCCCCCGGCCCGCACCCTGCCACCAGGCCATCCGGTCGCGCCCCGGCGGCGCTGTGCAGCAGCGCCCGGCGAACGTGGTCGACCCGCGCCCACCCCACCATCGAGAGCTCCATCCCAGCCGTCACCACGTCACCGACCCACTCCCCGCGCTCGCGCACGCTGTCGACGAGCGAGTCCTCGGCCGAGGCGCGCAGCGTGGTGAGCCCGGTCGACCAGACCTGCTCGAGGATCGTGTCCTCGAGCGACAGCGACGCAGGTGGGTCACCCAGGAAGTCGCGTTCGCGGAAGGACACGCGGGTCAGTCGCGCGTCGGTGTCTCCGGCGAGTCGGACCTCAAGCCAGCGCGCTCCGAGCGGTTGGAGGGGCTCAATCACGGAGTGCTCCGCATTGACCGTGTAGTGCTGGATGAATCGCGTAGGCCCCGCCGAGAGCGCGACGATCGGGGAGACCCGGCCCTCGGGAGTCAGGCGTTCGCCGTAGCCGACCGTGACCTCGGTGCGAGCCCGGCAGTCGATCTCCAGCTCGACGGCTCCGATCCGGGTTCGCCCCAGATCGAAGACCCAGTACGTGCCGTCGGCGTCGTCCTCGAGCCGCGGGGATCGATCGGCCAGGAGGAACTGCGGGCCGGGGTCGTCCCAGCGGTACCCCGGGAAGGTCTCCCGGTATGCCCCGCTATCGACCAGGCGGGGTTCGACCAGGGGGAGCCGGCTCGGCAGGGGAGCGTCGGCCATGGTTGGAGCTCCGAGCACGGTGTCGAGCCCCTCGACCGGCACGGGGGAGACCCAGGCGTCGCCCGACGGCTCGGCCGTGATCCACGAGCGATCGAGGGGTCGGTCGAGCCACTCCATCCAACCCTGCAGGGGGCTCACGCGCAGTCCGGTCCGGGCGAACTCGTCCAAGACGCGGCATCGCCAGTGGATGGGGAGGAGATCACCAGGCCCGCCCTGCTCGAGCGTCACGTAGAGGAAGGGGGGGACGGCTGATGAGATGCGCGTGTCGAGTGCATCCACGGCCACCTGTGCGGCGATGCGATGAGCCCCGGCCGTCAGGTCGAGGTCGAGCCAGCCGACCTCCGGGAGGGCCGGCGCGAATCGGAACGGGCCCCAGGCGACCAGTGCACCATCGATCCAGACCCGGAAACTGGCGGTGGACTGGACCCCCAGCCGCACCCGACCGGCGGTCGGCACGGTCACGGTGCCGGTGAAGGCGACGTGTGTGTCTGCCTCGGTGGCGGACGGGTGCCACACCGCTCGGCGACCGAGGGGTGCGATCATGGCGCGACGGATCTCGCCCGCGGGGGCCCCAACGGTGCCCGGAACACCGAACGCCTCGATCTGCGCCTCGCCTCCGAACTCGGCGTCGGTGCCCCGGCCTGTTTCGCTGCTCATGCGCCCTCCTGAATCGATTCACCGCATCATACTCGCTTCACTGCGTGCCGTCATGCCCGGCCTTGACCGCGGAATACCGGAGGATGTTTACTGGGTTGTATGAAACGATTCACAACGGAGCTGGACGATCGGCCGGACGCGCCGCCGCGGTCACGGGTCTGCTTCACGCTCCGGGTGCGACGGGACCTGCTGGACGAGTACCGTCGGCGCCACGCCGCCGTCTGGCCGGACATGCTCAGGGCGCTGCAGTCGTCCGGGTGGTCGAACTACTCCCTGTTCCTCGATGACGACGGCCTTTTGGTCGGCTACCTCGAGACGGACGATTTCAACGCGGCCCGAGAGGCGATGGCGAAGACAGAGGTGAATGCGCGCTGGCAGGCGGAGATGGCGCCGTTCTTCGAGAGCATCGACGGCCGTCCTGACCAGAACATGCGCACCATCCCGCTGGTCTTCCAGCTCGAGACGCAGCTCGCCGCGCTGGACGACCATGACCACCAAAGGACCGAACAATGAACTCTCGCTTCTCCGCGATCGCTCGCGCCCTGGAGCATCAGGCGATCGAGCTTCCGTCGTGGGCCTTCGGCAACTCCGGAACCCGCTTCCGCGTCTTCGGTACTCCCGGCACGCCGCGCGACCCCTTCGAGAAGATCGCCGACGCAGCGCAGGTCCACCGGCACACCGGGCTCGCCCCGGCCGTCGCGCTGCACATCCCGTGGGATCGCGTTGATGACTTCGCCGCCCTCCGGCGGCACGCCGAAGACCTCGGTGTGCGGCTCGGCACGATCAACTCGAACACCTTCCAGGACGAGGAGTACAAGTTCGGTTCGCTCGCCGCGAGCGACCATGCCGTGCGGCAGCGCGCGATCGATCACCACTTCGCCTGCATCGACGTGATGCACGAGACCGGCTCGCGCGACCTCAAGATCTGGCTCGCCGACGGCACCAACTACGCGGGGCAGGATGACATGCGCCGTCGGCAGGACCATCTCGCCGAGAGCCTCGCCACCATCTACGAGCGGATCGGTGAGCACCAGCGCCTCGTGCTCGAGTACAAGTTCTTCGAGCCGGCGTTCTACCACACCGATGTTCCCGACTGGGGGACCGCCTATGCCCAGGTGGCAGCGCTCGGCGACCGCGCCGTGGTCTGCCTCGACACCGGGCACCACGCGCCTGGCACCAATATCGAGTTCATCGTCATGCAGCTGCTGCGCCTCGGCAAGCTCGGATCGTTCGACTTCAACTCGCGCAACTACGCCGACGACGACCTGATCGTCGGTGCCGCCGATCCGTTCCAGCTGTTCCGCATCATGGTCGAGGTCGTGCGCGGAGGCGGCTACGACGAGGGCAGCGACGTCGCCTTCATGCTCGACCAGTGCCACAACATCGAGGAGAAGATCCCCGGGCAGATCCGTAGCGTTCTCAACGTGCAGGAGATGACCGCCCGCGCCCTGCTCGTCGACCGCGAGGCTCTCGACCAGGCCCAGCGGAGCAACGACGTGCTCGCCGCCAACAGCATCCTCATGGATGCCTTCTACACGGATGTCCGCGCCGACCTCGCCGCCTGGCGAGAGTCGCGCGGCCTTCCCGCCGACCCGATGGCTGCGTACGTAGCCAGTGGATACCGTGACCGAATCGTCGCCGAGCGTGTCGGCGGCACTCAAGCCGGATGGGGAGCATGATGACCGAGATCTCGTCGCTGTTGACGCCGAAGACGCGCCGCAAGACCCGGATCGGGCTGGTCGCAGGTGGCCTGGGAACCTATTGGCCCCAGTTCCCGACGCTGCTTCCCCAGTTGCAGGAGAGCGCGCGCTACGTTTCCGGTCGCTTCCAGGAGATGGACGCCGAAGTCATCGATGTCGGCTTCATCTCCGATGCCCAGGAGGGGACGGTGGCCGCCGAGAAGCTCCGTGCGGCCGACTGCGATCTCATCGTCATGTTCTTGACGACCTACCTGACCTCGTCGATGGTGCTTCCGATCGCGCAGCGGTCGAACACTCCCGTACTGGTGATCGACATGCAGCCCTCCGAGAAGATGGACCACGCAACGTTCGACACGGGCGCGTGGCTCGCCTACTGCGGGCAGTGCTCGGTTCCCGAGGTGGGCAATGTGTTCCGTCGCGCGGGGATCCCCTTCCGCTCCGTCTCGGGCCACCTCACCCACGAGCCCGCATGGCGCAGGATCGAGCAGTGGATCAATGCCGCCCACGTGCGTGCCGCGCTGCGTCACGCCCGGCACGGCCTGATGGGCCACGTCTATCCCGGGATGCTCGATGTCTCGACCGACCTGACGCTGCTTCCCGTGACCTTCGGTTCGCACGTCGAGGTGCTCGAGTTCGATGACTTGCGCGTGCGCGTGGAGAAGGTCACCGAAGCGGAGACGAGGGCGCGCATGGACCTCGCCCGCGAGATCTTCACGCTGGATGACACGGTGGTCGAGGAAGACTTCGCGTGGGGGGCCAAGGTCTCCGTCGGCCTCGATCGACTTGTTGACGATTTTGATCTCGACAGCCTGGCCTACTACCACCGTGGCCTCGACGGCGAGCAGCATGAGCGACTCGGTGCCGGCATGATCCTGGGTGCCTCGCTGCTGACGGCACGCGGCATCCCGGCGACCGGCGAGTACGAGCTCCGCACGACCGTCGCTCAGCTCGCAACCCAGGTCGTCGGCGCGGGCGGTTCGTTCTGCGAGATCCAGGCCCTGAACTTCGATGACGGCGTTGTCGAGATGGGCCACGACGGCCCCGCCCACCTCGCCGTCAGTTCACGCGACCCGCTGCTGCGCGGCCTCGGGGTCTTCCACGGCAAGCGGGGCTGGGGTGTGAGCGTCGAGTTCGACGTGCAGCACGGGCCTGTCACCTTGCTGGGCCTCGGTCAAGACCGCGACGGCGGACTGTCGTTCATCGCATCAGAAGGCACGGTTGTTCCCGGCCCGCTACTCGCGATCGGCAACACGACGAGCCGGGTCGACTTCGGGCGCGACCCGGGAGAGTGGGTCGACGACTGGAGTGCGACCGGTATCGGGCATCACTGGTCGCTGTCGATCGGTCACCGTGCAGCGGACTACAAGGCCGCCGCCAGCCTGCTCGGCATCGACTTCCGCCAGGTCTGACGGCATGTCTCTTGTCGTCATCGCGGTGCTGACCGCGAAGCCTGGCCTGGGGCCGGCCGTGATCGAGTCTTTTCGCGAAGTGTCGCCGCTCGTCCATCAGGAGGAGGGGTGTGAGCTCTACGCCGCGCACCTCGAGCAGGGCGGCGACACGGTCATCATGGTCGAGCGCTGGACAACCCGTGCTGATCTCGATGCCCACGCTGCAGGAGCGCCACTCGCTCGCCTGAACGAGCTGAACGCGGATCTCCTCGTGAAGCCCTACGACGTCTGGTTCCTCGACGCCGTACCTCTCGGGCATCCCATCCGAGGTGTGATCCCGGCATTGCCCGCATCTCTCTCCGCCTAATCAGAAACGAACTCATGACCGCGAAGCACGACCTCATCGCCCGCAGCAACCGCCTGGGCGCTGAGCCGCACATCACGAACTACGCCGGGGGCAACACGTCGGCCAAGGGCATCGAGACCGACCCGGTGACGGGCGAGCCGGTCGAGCTGCTGTGGGTCAAGGGCTCGGGCGGCGACCTCGGCACGCTCACGGAGAAGGGTCTCGCCGTGCTGCGCCTCGACCGCATGCGCGCCCTCGTCGACGTTTACCCCGGCGTCGAGCGCGAGGACGAGATGGTCGCGGCCTTCGACTACTGCCTGCACGGCACGGGCGGCGCGGCCCCCAGCATCGACACCGCCATGCACGGCCTCGTGGATGCGGCCCACGTTGATCACCTGCACCCCGATGCCGGCATCGCCATCGCCACGGCCAAGGACGGCGAGAAGCTGACCGCGACAATCTTCGGCGGGAAGGTCGTGTGGGTGCCGTGGCGCCGCCCCGGCTTCCAGCTCGGTCTCGACATCGCGGCGATCAAGGCGGCCAACCCGCAGGCGATCGGCTGCATCCTCGGCGGGCACGGCATCACGGCCTGGGGTGACACGGGCGAGCAGTGCGAGACGAACAGCCGCTGGATCATCGAGACCGCCCAGGCCTACCTCGATGCGAAGGGCACGAAGGCCCCGTTCGGGCGCGAGCGCAAGGGCTACGGCGCCCTTCCGGCCGACGAGCGCCGGGCGAAGGCCGCCGCGCTCGCCCCGACGATCCGCGGCATCGCGAGCCACGACCGCCCGATGGTGGGCCACTTCACCGATGACCCGCGCGTGCTCGACTTCGTCGCCAGCGCGAAGGCTCCGGCGCTCGCGGCTCTGGGCACGAGCTGCCCCGACCACTTTCTGCGCACGAAGGTCAAGCCCATGCTGCTCGACCTGCCGGCCGGCGCGAGCGTCGAGGCGAGCATCCAGCGCCTGAAGGAACTGCACGAGGCGTACCGCGCCGACTACACGGCGTACTACAAGAAGCACGCCGACGCTGACTCCCCGGCGATGAGAGGTGCCGACCCGCTCATCGTGCTCGTTCCGGGCGTCGGCATGTTCAGCTTCGGGGCGAACAAGCAGACGGCGCGCGTCGCGGGCGAGTTCTACCTCAATGCGATCAACGTCATGCGCGGCGCCGAGTCGGTGAGCACCTACACCCCGATCAGCGATGCCGAGAAGTTCCGCATCGAGTACTGGGCGCTCGAAGAGGCCAAGCTGCAGCGCATGCCGAAGCCGAAGAGTCACGCCACCCGCGTCGCCTTCGTGACGGGTGCGGCGAGCGGCATCGGTAAGGCGATCGCGACGCGCCTCGCCGCCGAGGGCGCCTGCGTCGTCATCGCCGATCTTGACCTCGAGAAGGCGCAGGCGGCCGCGGCCGAGCTCGGGTCGAGCGACGTCGCGATCGGCGTGCAGGTCAACGTGACGGACCAGGCGCAGATCGAGAAGGGCATCCAGGATGCGGTGCTCGCGTTCGGCGGCATCGACATCGTCGTCAACAATGCCGGGCTGTCGCTCAGCAAGCCGCTGCTCGAGACCACCGAGGCCGACTGGGATCTGCAGCACGACGTCATGGCCAAGGGCTCGTTCCTCGTCGCGAAGACGGCGGCGCGCGTGCTCATCG
Organism: uncultured Gemmatimonas sp.; assembly: GCA_964498895.1. Taxonomy (GTDB): domain Bacteria; phylum Gemmatimonadota; class Gemmatimonadetes; order Gemmatimonadales; family Gemmatimonadaceae; genus Pseudogemmatithrix. Next base: position 14,442 of record CAZCIM010000037.1, read on the forward strand.
AGCAGGGCATGGGCGGTGACATCGTCTACATCTCGAGCAAGAACTCGGTGTTCGCCGGCCCCAACAACATCGCCTACTCGGCGACGAAGGCCGACCAGGCGCACCAGGTGCGGCTGCTCGCCGTCGAGCTCGGCGAGCACGGCATCAGGGTCAACGGCATCAACCCCGACGGGGTCGTGCGCGGCTCGGGCATCTTCGCCTCCGGCTGGGGTGCGAACAGGGCGAAGACCTACGGCATCGAGGAGGAGAAGCTGGGCGAGTTCTACGCGCAGCGCACCATTCTCAAACGCGAGGTGTTGCCCGATCACGTGGCCAACGCGGTCGCCGTGCTCACCGGGCCCGAGCTCTCGCACACGACCGGCCTGCACATCCCCGTCGACGCGGGTGTCGCCGCGGCGTTCCTGCGGTAGCTCGCGGTGAGCATCCACGTCGCCGCCATCGATCTGGGCGCCACGAGCGGTCGCGTCATGCGGGCCGTCGTCGGGGCCGACACGCTCGACCTGGTTGAAGTGGCGCGCTTCCCGAACGGGCCGGTGCAGCGTGACGACGGCCTGCACTGGGACATCGAGGCGCTGCGCGGCCACATCCTCGCCGGGCTGCGGCAGGCCTTCGTCGATGACCCGCAGATTACCTCGATCGGCATCGACTCGTGGGCGGTCGACTACGCGCTGATGGCGGGCGAACGGATACTCGCCGAGCCCTTCCACTACCGCGACGACCGCACCGCGCGCGGGGTCGCCGCGGTGCACGCCGTTGTGCCGCCCGACGAGCTCTATGCCCTCTCGGGCCTGCAGCACCTGCCGTTCAACACGGTCTTCCAGCTCGCCGCGGAGCCGCCCGAGCGGCTCGCCGCCGTCGACCGCATGCTGCTCATCCCCGACCTGGTCGCCTTCTGGCTGACCGGTCGCGCGGTCGCCGAGGTCACCAACGCCTCCACGACCGGGCTGCTCGACCCCCGCACCCGGCAGTGGAACGAGGCCCTCATCGCGCGCCTCGGGCTGCCGCGCGGCGTCTTCCCGGAGCTCGTGCAGCCGGGCGACGATCTCGGGCCGCTGCGGGCCGACCTCGCCGCCGAGCTCGGTGCGCCTGCCGGGGTGAGGGTCACGGCCGTCGGATCCCACGACACGGCCTCGGCCGTCGTCGGTGTGCCCATGGTGCGGCCCGATGCCGCGTACATCAGCTGCGGAACCTGGGGTCTCGTGGGGCTCGAGCTCGAGCATCCGGTGATCACCGACGCCAGCCACGCGGCGAACTTCACGAACGAGGGTGGTGTCGACGGCCGCGTGCGCTTCTTGCACAACGTCATGGGGCTGTGGCTGCTGAGCGAATCGGTGCGCGCCTGGGAGGCGGAGTCGGGGCCGATCAACCTCGGCGCCCTGCTCGCCGAGGCGGCGGCGGTCGATGCGCCGGTACCGGTCTTCGACGCCAACGACCCCCGGCTCATGCCCCCGGGCGACATGCCGGGGCGCATCGCGGACCTACTGCGCGAGCAGGGCGACACGGTGCCCGAGGGACGTGCGGCTTTCACCCGCTGCATCGTCGAGAGCCTCGCCGCCGCGTTCGCCGCCGCGATCCGCACCGCGGCGGTGCTGGCCGAGCGCGAGGTCGGGGTCATCCATCTCGTCGGGGGCGGAGCCCTCAACGCCCTGCTCTGCCAGCTCGTCGCCGACCGCGCGGGCCTGACCGTGCTGGCCGGCCCGGTCGAGGCCACGGCGATCGGCAACGTGCTGGTGCAGGCGCGGGCGGCTGGCGCCGCACAGCTGTTCGGCTCGGATGTTCCGCTCGAGCGTTTGCGCGCGATCGTTGCCGCTGCTCACCAGCCGGTGACCTACGTGCCGCGGGCTGTCGTGCCACACGCCTGACCCCCTACGCTCGAGAGCGTGACCCCCGTGCTCGACCGCCCTGGTGTGGTGCTCGGCATCGCCGCCCTCGTGCTTAATGAGGAGGCGACCGACGACAACGCCCGCACGGTGATCGCTGCCGCCGTCGACGCCGGAGCTCTCGCCCTCGACACGGCGCGCGCCTACGCACGGCTCGACGACGACGGCGTCGGCGAGCGGCTCGCTGCTGAGGGTCGCGAGCGTCGCCCCGGGCTGCCGATCATCACGAAAGCCGGGCACTACCGCGCGGGCGCCTCGGCCTGGCACTCTGACGGCAGCGCCGAGCGGATGCGCGCCGATGCCGCCCGCAGCACCGAGCTGCTCGGCCGCCCCCTCGACCTCCTGCTGCTGCACCGCGCCGACCGCGTCGACGACCTCGAGGAGTCGGTGGCGGCGCTCGCCGCCCTGCGGGAGGAGGGGCTCGCGCGCGCGGTCGGACTGTCGAACGCTCCCATCGACCTCATCGACCGCGCTCTCGCGGTCGCCCCGATCGACGCGGTGCAGAACCGCCTCGGCCTCGGGGTCGACAGCTTCGCCGAGTACCACCACTGCCGCGACGTGGGGCTCGACTTCTTCGGCTATGCGCCGTTCGGCGGCCCCCGAGCCGCCCCGCTAGCGACGCGCGTGCCGCACGTCGCCGCCCTCGCGACCCAGCGCGGGTCGTCGGTGCACCGGTTGACGCTCGCCGCGATGCTGGCCGTGCTGCCCGGCTACTGGCCGGTGATCGGCTCGACCCGGGTCGCGTCGGTGCAGGATGCGATCGGTGCGACGGGCGAGCCCGTCGACGAGGAGCTGCGCGAGGCGCTGCTCGGCGACCTCGCGTCGCGCGGCGTTCCGGTCGGGGCCTAGTTCTCGTTCGTCCCGAGCGGATCATCGAGCAGCGGCTCCCACGCTCGCTCCGCGGCTCCGATCAGCAGCCGGTTGGCACCGAGCGCGGCGATCTCGATGCGGAGGCCCGACGCGATTGCCGGCATTGCCGCGGCGAGGGCGCCCCGTCGTTGCGAGGCATCGGCAGTCGACCAGAGTGTCGCCAGGTAGCCGCCGAGGATGATGAGCTCGGGGTTGAGGGCCGTTGCGATGCTGCGCAACCCGGCTCGTAGCCCGGTGAACTGACGGTCGAGGAGGTCTGCAAGCGACGAGTCGCCCGCCCGGTGGAGAAGCGCGGCGGCCAGTTCGGCATCGTCTGGATGCTCGAGCCCCAGTTCGCGAACGACCGCGCTTCGGTCGACCACGGCTTCGAGGCAGCCCTGCGCCCCGCAGGCGCACGGGGGACCTTCGCGATCGATGCCGATGTGCCCCAGTTCGCCAGCGTGGCCGTCGCGCCCCTGCAAGAGGCGACCCGACATGACGATGCCGCCGCCGATGCCGCTCGCCCCTCCGTTGAGGTACACCAGTGATGTCGCGCCGACGCCGGCGCCGAAGGCGAGCTCGGCCCGGCAGCCCGACTGTGCGTCGTTGACCGCGGTCGCCGGCACTCCGAGCGCTTCGGCGAGCAGTGCTCCCACGGGCTCCTCGTGCCACCCGAGGTGGGGGGCGACACGCACCATGCCGTCGACGCTGCGCACGAGACCGGGCACCGCTGCAGCAGCGGCCACGATGCGGGATTCGGAGCGGCTCGTCATCAGCAGCTCGGCCGAGCGAGCCGCGATCTCGACGGCCTGCTCGACTGTCGGGTGGTCGACGGGCGCGCGGCGGCGCTCGAGCACCCGCCCGCCGAGGCCGACGAGGCCGACCTCCACGGCGTCGAGCTCGGGGTTGACGGCGAGGACGAGTCGCTCATCAGATGGTGTCACTCGCGGGCTCGGGCGTCCTGCGGTGAGCCGGGGCGCGTCGTCGAGCTCAGTGACCCAACCGCCCTCCGCGAGCGCACCGACGAGGTCTGCGATGGTCGACCGGTTGAGCCCGAGTTCGCGGGTGAGGTCAGCCCGCGTCATGCCCGCTTCGCGGTGCACGCGGCTCAGCACAGCGGCGAGGTTGCGCTGGCGCAGGCGCGCACCGTCCATGGCGGCGGGCCTCCCAGGGGTCATGGGTCCAGTCTGGCGTGTTCCTTCGGCCGATGATATGTTGCCCTAGACAACATAAGCCGCAACTCAGCGAGGAGACCGCCGTGGCCCTGACGCCCACGCCCGCAGACAAGTTCACCTTCGGCCTCTGGACGGTCGGCTACAACGGGGCCGACCCCTTCGGCGGCCCGACGCGCGCGCCCCTCGACGTCGTGCACGTCGTCGAGAAGCTCGCCGAGCTCGGCGCCTACGGCCTCA
>CAZCIM010000038.1:0-17065 GCA_964498895.1 uncultured Gemmatimonas sp.
GGCGTGTTGGTCGGCTGCACGATGAACACATCGGCGCCGCGCACGTTCTCGTCCAAGCGCACGAACACCTCGCCGTCCGCGAAGCGCGAGACGGTCGCCTTGCAGAGCTCGACGTCGAGCGCCTTGGCGATATGCTCCGCGAGCGGGCGATTGGCGTTGCCCGTCAGGATGCGGAAGCCATGCACCGGGACTGCGAGACCGTCCATCGGCGGGGTGGTGTAAGAGGCGGAAGGAGCAGGAGATAGGCCGCGCGGCGGCCCATGGCGGGACAGCCTCGAAAGCTAGCCCGCCGGGCGGCCGAATGGCAGGGGGGCCGGGGCCGGGTTTATGCTTCCCCTCACGATGAAAGGCATCCTCCTCGCCGGGGGCTCCGGGACGCGCTTGGCGCCGATGACGGCGGTGGTCTCCAAGCAACTCCTGCCGCTCTACGACAAGCCGCTCGTGTACTACCCGCTGAGCACCCTGATGCTCGCGGGCATCCGCGACATCCTGGTCATCTCCACCCCCCGCGACCTGCCGATGTTCGAGGCCCTGTTGGGCGACGGCGCGCGCTGGGGGCTCTCGCTGCGCTATGCCGTGCAGCCGCAGCCGGAGGGGCTGGCCCAGGCCTTCGTGATCGGCCGCGATTTCGTGGGCCGCGACCCGGTCACGATGATCCTCGGCGACAACCTCTTTTTCGGGGCCGGGCTGGGGCATCACCTGCGCGATGTCGTGGCGAAGGTGACATCGGCAGCCGGCGCCACGGTGTTCGGCTACCGCGTGCGGGATCCCGAGCGCTACGGCGTGGCCGACGTGGCGCCGGACGGCACGGTGCGCAGCATCGAGGAGAAGCCCGCGGCGCCGAAGTCCTCCGTGGCGGTGACGGGGCTCTACTGCTACGACAACACGGTGCTCGACATCGCCCGCGGGCTCAAGAAATCGGCGCGGGGCGAGTTTGAGATCACCGACGTGAATGCGGCGTACCTCGCGCAGGGCCGCCTGCGGCTCGAACTGCTCAACCGCGGGATGGCCTGGTTGGACACCGGCACGGTGACGGCGCTGCAGGAAGCCGCGCGCTTCGTCGAGGCGATCGAGACGCGGCAGGGCATGAAGATCGGCTGCCCGGAGGAAGTGGCGTATCGCATGGGCTTCATCTCGTCGGCGGAGCTCGTGGCGCTGGCGGACGCGATGGGCAGCGGCGACTACGCGCAGTACCTGCGGCGCGTGTCCACCGAGGCTCCGTGACGGTCGTCCTCGTGACCGGCGCCGCGGGCTTCATCGGCGCGAACACCGTGGCGTGGCTGCTGCGCGAGCATCCGCAGCTGCACGTGGTGGCCTACGACGCGATGACCTACGCGGCGCATCCGCAGAGCTTGGCGATGGCGGCGCGCGGGGCCGAGGCGCGGTTCCACTTCGTGCGCGGCGACGTGCGCGATGGCGCCGTGTTCGCCACGGTGATGAACGGCAAGGCGCAGGACGCGCATGGTCGCCCGGTGCCGGCCGCCGACGTGGTGTGGCATCTCGCAGCCGAGTCGCACGTGGACCGCTCGATCCTCGGGCCGTCGGTGTTCGTCGAGACCAACGTGGTGGGGACGGAACGCATCCTCGAGGCCGTGCGGGCCGCGCAGGACGCGGGGCGCCGTCTGCGCCTGGTGCACGTGTCTACGGACGAAGTGTACGGCTCGCTCGAGCCGGGCGATGCGCCGTTCACGGAATCGCATCCGTTGCAGCCGAGCTCGCCGTATGCCGCCAGCAAGGCGGCGTCGGACCTGCTGGTGCTGGCCTGGGCGCGGACCTACGGCCTCGATGCCGTGGTGACGCGCTGCAGCAACAACTACGGGCCGTTCCAGTTTCCCGAGAAGCTGATCCCGCTCATGCTCGTGCGCGCGATGGCGAACCAGCCGCTGCCGGTGTACGGCGACGGTCTGCAGGTGCGCGACTGGCTGTTCGTCGAAGACCACGCCGCCGCGCTGTGGGCGGTGACGCAGCACGCGGCGGCGGGGCAGGTGTTCAACATCGGCGCGCAGGGTGAACTGACGAACCTCACCGTCGTGCGCGCGATCCTGCGCGCGCTGGAGAAGCCGGAGTCGCTGATCCAGCATGTGACGGACCGGCCGGCGCATGATCGGCGCTACGCCATGGACGCGACGCGCTTGCGGGCCGCGACGGGCTGGCAGCCGCGGGTGCCGTTCGAGCACGGGCTGGCCGCCACCATCCGCTGGTATCGCGAGAACGCCGCGTGGTGGCGCGCGGTGCTGCCGGAGTCGCAGCGCGCGGCGGAGGCGATGTACTTGCGGAAGGACGGATGACGGAAGACGGAAGACGAAAGGATCGCGTGCTGCTGCTCGGCGGCTCGGGACTCCTCGGCTCCGCGCTCCGTGCCTCCGTGCCGGCGGACGTCGTGCTGGAGGCGCCGTCGCATGCGACGCTCGATGCCTGCGACGGCGATGCCGTCGCGCGTCTGCTCGATGCGACGCGGCCGGCGTGGATCGTGAACTGCGTGGCGTACACCCTGGCCGATGCGGCGGAGACGGACGCGGCGCGCGCGACGCAGCTGAATGCGACGCTGCCGGCGCAGCTCGCGGCATTGGCGGCGGCGCGCGGCATCCACCTGCTGCACGTGAGCACGGACTACGTCTTCGATGGGCGTGCGTCGCGCCCGTATCGCGAGGACGATGCGCCGGCGCCGCTCAGTGTGTACGGGCGCACGAAGGCGGACGGTGACGCCGCGGTGCTGGCGAGCGGCGCACCGGCGCTGGTGTTGCGCACGGGCTGGCTCTTCGGTCCCAACGGCCGCTGCTTTCCGCGCCTGATGTTCGAGCGCGCGCGCGCGGGTGTGCCGTCGCGCGTCGTGGCGGATCAAATCGGCGGGCCGACGGCGACGACGGATGTGGCGACCTGGATGTGGGCGTTGCTCGCCCGTGGCGTGACGGGCGTGGTGCACGCGAGCAACGCGGGCCAATGCGCGTGGGCGGATGTGGCGGAGCGCGCATACGCGGCCGCGGGCCGTCCCGGGCTGGTGACGCGCGTGACGGCGGCGGAGTACGGCGCGCCAGCGGCGCGGCCGCGCTACTCGGTGCTCGATGGCGCGAAGCTGGAGTCGCTGCTCGGCATCGCGCGGCGCCCGTGGGACGTGGCGCTGGATGAGTTCTTGGGCACGTTGGTGCCGGCGGGTGCGGCATGACGCTGCGCGTCGAGCCCACGCCGATCGCCGGGCTGCAGCTGCTGCACTTGCCCGTGCACGCGGATGCGCGCGGGACCTTCCGTGAGCTGTACCGCGCGGAGCACTTCGCGGCGGCGGGGCTGCCGTTCGTGGTGCAGCAGGTGAACGCGTCGGTGTCGCGGCGCGGGGCGGTCCGTGGGCTGCATTTCCAATGGGAGCCGCCGCAGGCGAAAATCATGCGCGTGGTGCGCGGGGCTGCGTTGCTCGTGGCCGTGGACCTGCGTCGCGGGTCGCCGACTGCGGGGCAGGCGTGGTGGCGCCGCACGCAGGGCGGCGAGGATCTCTGGCTGGCGGGCGCTGCGGGATTCGCGCGCGGGTTCCAAGCCATCGAAGACGACACGGAGGTCGAGTACCTCTGCGACGCGCCGTACCGCCCCGAGCACAACGGCGGAATCCGCTGGGACGACCCGGCGCTGGGCATCCCCTGGCCGGTGGCCGAGGCGATCGTGTCGGAGGCGGACCGTCGCGCTCCTACCGCGGCGGAGTGGCTGGCGGGGCCGCGGGGCGGCGTGTTCGCGCTCTGAAATTGCCCCTGGTGGATTCGAACCACCATTCTCGGATCCAAAGACCGATGTCCTGCCATTGGACGAAGGGGCAGCAGGTCTCTCGAATTTAATCGAGCAACTTCACGGGCGCGACGCTGGTCACGCTGCGGGTGTGCACGAGCCGCGTGCCGGTGGGCAGCGCGGGATCCTGCGCGAGGCGGCGATCGAACACGCCGAAGGCCGTGGAGCCGGAGCCGCTCATGCGCGCGATCTTCGCGCCGGCGCGGCGGAAGGCCTCCACGCAATCGCCGATGGCCGGATGCCGCGCGACGACGACGTCCTCGAGATCGTTCACGGCCAAGGGGACGAGACGCTCCCAGCGATCCAAGTCATCGAGCGTCATGGCTGCGCTGGCGCGCATCGGCTGGCCGGCGGTGGACTCCGCGAACCAGCCAAAGGCGGCCTTGGTCTCGACGCCGAACGGCGGCAGCGCGAGCAAGAGTTCGCGTGCCGGCAGCGGCGGCAACGCGAGCAGGCGTTCGCCGCGGCCGTAGCCGAGGGCGAAGGGCGCATCGAGCGTGAGGAAGGGCACGTCGGCGCCGAGGGAGAGCGCCAGCGTGTTCAGGGCGGCCGGCGCGAGCGGGCGTGGCGCGAGCGCGTTCAGCGCGCGCAGCACGGCACCGGCGTCGGCGCTGCCGCCGCCCAAGCCGCCGCCCGCCGGAATGCGCTTCTCGATGTCAATGCGGAATCCCGTCGGCCACGCGGCGGCCTCGGCGAACTGCACGGCGGCGCGGAACGCGAGGTTCTGTTCCGGCGGGAGATCGAGCCCCGGGCAGTGGAGTTCCCGCCGCGAGGTGTCGGTCGCGACACGCACGCTGTCGGCGAGGTCAATCCGGAGGAACAGCGACTCCAGCTGGTGATAGCCGCTGGCTTCACGCGCCAGCACGCAGAGCCGGAGATTGACCTTGGCCTGCGCTTCGACGCTCGCTGCCGTTGCGCTCATGCGTGGCTCCGGGACTGCGCGCGCCTCACGAGGCCTTCGCCTCGGATGCGGCGCCGCTCAAGTCACGGAAATGCAGTCCCATGCGGACGAAGTACCAGGCGCCGATCACCGTGATGGGGACGAAGGAGAGCAGATGGAACCCCAGCGCCCAGCTCACCGCGCTGGTATCGCTGACGGCATAGAGCGCGAGCCCCGCCTTGCCCGCGAACTCAAAAATGCCGAAGAACCCGGGCGAGGAGGGAATCGAGACGCCGATGGCGATCAGCCCCTGCACGAAGAACGCCGCCGAGAGCGGGGCCTCGAGCCCGAGCGCGAGGAACCCGAGATAGAACGCGAACGCGTTGGTCGCCCAGAGTAGCACGGCCCACCAGAGCACTTCGAGGGCGAGGCGCGGGTTGCGCAGCACGCCGACGCCGGCGGCGAAGCCCTCGAGCAAGCCGCGGATCTTCGGGGCGAGCCGCGGCGCGACGGCCCCCACGAGGCGATCGCTGACGCGGTAGCACCACTGCGGTGCGTACGCGAGCAAGGCCAGCGCGATGAACACGGCGCCCAGCGCCGCGGAGGCGGTGGCGGCGATGCTCAAGGCGCTGGCCCCCGAGACGCGGCCGTCGGCGGGGAAGCGCGGATCGAACGTTGCAGCGACCATCATGGCGAGCACCACGACGCCGTCGAACAGGCGATCCACGGCCAGCGACGCGAAGGCGGCGCTGAAGCGCACCTCGTTGCGCTCGCGCGTAAGCACGAAGGCGCGCGCGAGCTCGCCTGCCCGCGCGGGCACGACGTTGTTCACCATCATGCCGATGGCGGTGGCGCGCCACAGCGGTCCGAGTGGCAACCGCCCTTGGCTCGGCGCGAGCAGGGCCTGCCAGCGGCGCGCCCGCATCGGAAAGATGGCCGTGGCCGTGACGGTGCAGGCGGCCCAGAGCAGGAGGTTCGAGTCGGCGAGCACCGACCATACATGGCCGAGGTCCTCCCCGCGCAGCGTGAACCACAGCAGGAAGATGCTGAGCGCGATCCCGAGGAGGGCGCGCCAATCGAGCTTCACCGACGCTACTCCGCCGCCGCGAGCTGCAGCAGGTCGTAGAGCTCGGCCAGCGTCTCCGAATCGGGCATGCTGCCGCTGCGCTTGAGCTGCTCGCCGATCGTCAGCGCGCGCTGCAGCGCGTCCTTGCCGCGGAAGAGCAGGTCTTCGATCGGGATCACGTCGTCGTCGGGACCGACCACCGGCTCGGCGAAGGTGCTGCTGCCGAGGCCGGAGAGACCGCTCAGGCCCTGCGACAACAGGGACTTGAGCGCGGCGCCGGAGGGCGCGGCGGTTGAGACAGGCGCGGCAGGCGCGTTAGGCGCGGCAGGCGGTGCGGACGGCGCCGCGAGTGGCGTGACAAACCGCGGCGTGGGCGCTGGCGCGGCCACCGGCGCCGGCGTGGCGGGCGTCTGCGCCGCGAGTGGCGTCACGCCGCGGCTCAGCATCTCCGCGAGCGAGACGAACTGCGGCGCCATTGCTTCCGGTGCGGCGTCTGCGGCCGAGAGCAGCATCGCGGCGCGATCGAGCACGTCGAGCGCGGGCTGCTCGAGCGCGGCGGCACCGCGCTCGGCGGCGAGAAACAGGTTGGCGATCTCGAGCGCGCCGAAGCTCTGGCCGGCGCGCGCGAGTCCGCGCACGGCGGCGCGGAGTTCGCGGCCCAAGCGATCGCGCGTGGCGGCGTCCTTGGCCTGCGCGCCCTCGTGCACGAGCCGGCGCAGGTGTTCGGCCTGGCTCACGACCTCCAACCGGAAGCGATGCGCGGCGGTCGTCGGCGGATTCGCCGCGGCCTGCACGGCATCGCTGCCCTCCATGAGCAGCGCGCTGATCGGCACGACGTCATCGCCATCGCCGCCGCCACCGCCGAGCGCGTTGCTGGCGAGCGTGAACTCCTGCAGCGCGGGCGAGTCGGTGGGCGGCTGGTTGCCCAGGCGCACGGCATCGCCACCCTCGAGCAGCACGCGGGCGGCGGTGCGGAACAGGCGGCGGCGCTCCGCGGTGGCGTCCTCATGGCCGAGCTCGATCGGCTTCGCGACGGCATCCACGGCATCCACGACTTCGCCGAGCGGTGGCAGGTCCTTGAGGGCGGCCACGCCGCGGAGGGCGCGCACCTTGTCCATCACGCGGGCGAACTGCACGCCGCCGCTGGGGTTCTCGGCGTACTCGAGCAGGGCGGCCGCGGCATCGGCGGTCGCGGTGGCGAGGTAGTCGCTGGGCGAGCGGCGCGCCGAGGCCCCTTCGCGCTTGGGCGCCACGCGGTCGAGCTCGGCGAGGCGCACGGCCACGCGCTCGTCTTCTGCGGCGCCCCAATTGCGCACGCCGCGGATGAGGATCTTCGCGTCGTCGATGGCGCTGATGGCCACGCCGCGCGTGGCAGCGTCCCAAGCGAGGTCGCCGTCCTTCACTTGCTTGGCGAGGCGCTCGAGGCCCTGCGCCAGCGCGGCGATCCCGTTCACCTTCGCCATCGTGGCGGCGCCGCGCAGCGCGCGGAGCGCGCGCGCAAAGGACTCGGCGTCCGGCGGGGCCGCGCTGGCGCGCGAGACGAGGCCGTCGAGTTGTTCGACGTACTCGCTGGCTTCGAGGGTGAAGAAGTCGAGCAACCCGCCGGTCATCGCGTCTCCTGAAGGATGGCGGTAAGGTGCGACGAGGCGGGGGGGCGGGTCAACGGGGCCGTGCCGCGTCCATCGCCGCGCGCATCGCTTTCACTGCCTCCGCCAGCCCGACGAACACCGCGTGGCTGACGATCGCGTGCCCGATGTTGAGCTCCTCGCACTCGGGAATCGCCGCGACGGGGCCGACGTTCTCGAGCGTGAGGCCATGCCCAGCGTGCACGGCGAGGCCGAGCGCCTTGGCTTCCGTGGCGGCCTGCTTGAGCGCCGCGAGATGCGTCGGGATCTCGGGATGGTGGCAGTAGCGGCCGGTGTGGAGTTCGATGGCCGGGACCTTGAGCTGAGCGGCGCGCGTGATCTGGCGCAGGTCCGGGTCGATGAAGAGCGAGCAGCGAATGTTCGCCGCCTGCAGGGCCTGCAGCGTGGCCTCGAGCCGCGGCGGATCGGCGAAGAGGTCGAGCCCGCCTTCGGTGGTGATCTCGGCGCGGCGCTCGGGCACGAGCGTGACCTGGTGCGGCTTGAGGCGGAGGGCGAGGGCCGTCATCTCGGGCGTAGCGGCCATCTCGAGGTTCAGCGGCGTGCGCACCGTGGTTGCGAGGGCCTCCACGTCTGCGTCTTGGATGTGACGGCGGTCTTCGCGCAGATGGACCGTGATGCCGTCCGCGCCGGCGTCCTCGCAGACGCGGGCCGCGGCCACGGGATCGGGGTATGAGGCGCGACGTGCCTGCCGCAGCGTGGCGACGTGGTCGATGTTGATGTAGAGCCGCTGGTGCGCCATGGCTGCCAATCCAGTCCTTTCTTTACGTGATATCAGGAGCGAATGCCGTGAGACGTCTCGGAACTGCGATGCTGCTCGTGCTGACCGTGCTGGGCTGCCGCCAGAAGCCGATGGGTGGAGCGACCGGCGCCGATTCCGCCGAGATGGCCGTGGTCGCCTTCCTCAATGCGGCACGGGCCCAGGATCTGCAGGCGATGTCCACCGTGTGGGGCAACGAGGAATCGCCGACGCGCGACCGTGAGCCGCGGGCGGTGATGGAGCGACGCCTGCTGATTCTCGTCTGCCACCTCCGCCACGATGAATCTCGCATCGGACCCGCGCAGTTGGGAGAGGCGGGGCGCGTGAAGTTCACGGCGACGATCGTGCGCGGCACGCGGACAGCGGAGATTCCGTTCACGACGGTGAAGAACCGCAGCGACGGCCGCTGGTACGTGGAGGCGTTGGATTACCGCGCCGCACAGCCGATCTGCGCCGCCGAGCCGATGTCGCGGCCGGCCCCGCGGTAGTAGCGGCCCTGACGCGCGCTGCTGCCGCGCCCGCGGAGCAGCGCGCTCAGTATTCCGACAGCTCGACCAACACGCCCGCCGTGGATTTGGGATGCAGGAAGGCGATGCGCTTGCCTTCCGCCCCGATTCGCGGCGTTTCGTCAATGAGCTGGATGCCGTGGGCCTTGCAGCGCGCGAGCATCGCGTCGATATCCTCGACCGCGAAACAAATGTGATGGATGCCGGGGCCTCGCTTGGCGAGGAACTTCCCGATGGGGGAGTCGGATTGCTCTGGTTCCAGCAGTTCCACCAGCGACTCACCCGCCACGACCGCCTTGATGCGGGCGCCATCGGCGTCGTCGAGCGGCGTCTCGGGCATGCCGAGGACATCGCGATAGAACGGCAGGATGGCAGCCAGCGACTCGACGGCGATACCGAGGTGGGCGATGCGGGTTCCGCGGGGCGGCTGGTCAGGCATACGGGATCGGAAGCGGAGGGGGCGCACTTTCGTGCCTTAGCCGCTAACATTACACAGGCATCCGGGCACGTGGCACCGGATGCGGCACCTTTGGAGAACTGACCGATGTCGAAGACGGTGGCAGTGACCGACGATTCGTTCGCGAACGAGGTCGAGCAGCATGCGGGCCTCGCGGTGGTGGACTTCTGGGCGACCTGGTGCGGCCCCTGCCGCATGATCGCGCCGATCCTCGACCAGCTGAGCGAGGAGTTCGCCGGCCGCGTGAAGGTGACCAAGCTCGACGTGGACGCGAACCAGAAGACGGCGATGCGTTTCCAGGTGCGCTCGATCCCGACGCTGCTGTTCTTCAAGGACGGCAAGCTCGTGGACCAGGTGATCGGCGCGGTGCCGAAGCCGGCGTTGGCGGCGAAGTTCGAGCAGCACGCGGCGTAATCCCAGCCCGTCCGGATGCCACCGCTCCGCGACGCCATTCGTTATCCCGCCAAGCGGGTCCTGTTGCAGAGGACCCGCTTGGCGTACGTGCATCTGCGGAACCTGCTCACCGATGCCAAGCGCGACCGATCGGCGCGCGTGTCCGGCTATGTGGCGGTGTGGATGCCGGAAGAACTGATCGTGCTGTACCTCGAGGAAGGCGAGGTGGTGAACGCCACCACGAGCGCTGACGGGCGCCGGTTCGTGGCCTTGCCGATCAGCGAAGCGATCGGCCGCGTGCCGACGGCCGCTGAGTACGGCAGCATCTGCTTCCACGAGGCGACGGACGAACAGTTGGATTTGATGTTCGCGACGCAGACCAGCGAGCCGCATCCCTTGCCGCGCGAGCTGCAGGCCACCGACGCCAGCGCGGTGCTCGCGTACCTCGACGGCACCATGCACGATGGCGGCCTCGAGGTCATCGCCGATGGGGCGGTGAACTACGTCGCGCTCGTCGGCGGCAAGCCGCTGCGCGGCTATTTCGTAGATCCGCGGCCCGGCGACGTCACGATGCACCTCCGCACGGTGCTCGAAGGCCGAGGCCTCGCGGCCCCCCCGACGGTGCGGCTCTGGGATGCGCCGCCGGCCCTGCCGCATCAGGCGTCGCCGGCGCTGATCCAGTCGTACCGCGAGCTGATCGGTGCGCTCACGGCTCGCTTGCGCGAGAGCGGCAAGGCCTCGGCCGCGGAGGTGACGGAGGGCGCCCGGCGTGCACTGGTCCAGAAGCATCCCACGCTCGAGCGCTTCTCGCCCAGCGTGCCGACGGTGAAGGATCCCGTAACCGACGCGCAGACGCTCACCAAAGCGATCGCCTCGTGGACGGCGGACATCCTGTGGGCGGCCTGTCCGCCCGACAGCACGCCCGAGCAGCTCCTCCATGACCTCACCGCGTCGCGGCGGCATGTGTTCCAAGCGGCTGGGCTGTTCGATGCCCTGCCGTGGAAGGTGAAGTGGTGAGCGCCGCAGGCGCCACCACGCCGGGCACCCTGTACATCGTCTCCACCCCGATCGGGAACCTCGGCGACTTCGCGCCCCGCGCCGTCGAGGTGCTGCGCGCGGTGCAGGCGATTCTCGCGGAAGACACCCGGCACACGCGTGTGCTCTGCGAGCGCTTCGACATCCGCACGCCGTTGGTGGCCTACCACGATCACAACGAAGCGGCGGCGACGCCCGGCTTGGTGCGGCGGTTGGAGGCCGGTGAGTCTTTCGCTTTGGTGAGCGATGCAGGCACGCCACTGCTCTCGGACCCCGGCGCGCGATTGGTGCGCGCCGCGGTCGATGCCGGCGTGCCGGTCTCGCCGGTGCCGGGGGCGTCGGCCTTGCTCGCCGCGCTGACGGGGGCTGGACTGCCGGCCGACCGCTTCACGTTCTTCGGATTCCTGCCGCGCAAAGGCGGGGACCGCACCCGCGCGCTCGGAGAACTCGTCGCGCTACGCCATACTGCCGTGTGCTACGAATCCCCGAACCGGGTGGCCGAGACGCTGGCCGAACTGGCCGCGGCTGGGGCGGGGGAGCGAGCAACGGTCGTGGCGCGAGAGTTGACCAAACAGTACGAGGAGTTCCGGCGCGGAACGGTGGCGGAGCTTGCTGCGTACTACCAGCAACACGAACCGCGGGGCGAAGTGGTGATCGTGCTGGCCGGCGCGCCCGATGGGGCGCCTGAGGAAGGCGCATTGGCGGCGCGCGCGGCAACGCTGCGCGCCGAGGGCAAGGGTGCGCGCGAGATCCAGCAAGCGCTGCTGGCCGCCGGGGCCTCGCGCAACGTGGCGTACCGCCTGGCGCACGAGGCCTGATGCGCGTGGCGCGTCAGATCGGCCCGCTCGCGCTCGGCCTGAGCGTGTTGGCGGCGCTCGTCGCCGCCACGCCGACGCCGGAGGCGGCGCGCGCGCGTGTGGCAGGCGAGGTGCAGACGCGGCTCACCGTGGCGCGCCTGCAGTACGACGGCGACGATTGGTACGCGAATCCGTCGTCGCTGCCGAATCTCATCAAGGCGATTCGCGCGCGCACCACGCTGGACGTAGAGCCCACCGAGGTGCGGCTCAAGCTGAGCGACGATCGGCTCTGGGATCATCCCTTCCTGCATCTCACGGGCCACGGGCAGATCCGCTTCAGCGACGCGGAGGTGCAGCGCCTGCGCGAGTACCTGCTGCGCGGCGGCTTCCTGCACGCCGACGACAACTACGGG
Organism: uncultured Gemmatimonas sp.; assembly: GCA_964498895.1. GTDB lineage: Bacteria > Gemmatimonadota > Gemmatimonadetes > Gemmatimonadales > Gemmatimonadaceae > Pseudogemmatithrix. Next base: position 11,719 of record CAZCIM010000038.1, read on the forward strand.
CTCGACGCGGCGTTCCGGCGCGAGATCGCGCGCGTGTTCCCCGACCGCGAGCTCGTGGACGTGCCGCTGGATCATCCGATTTATCGGATCGTCTATCCCTTCCCGCAGGGCGTGCCGAAGATCCACGAGCATGACGCCAAGCCGCCGCGCGGGTATGGGATCTTCATCGGCGATCGCCTCGCCGTGTACTACACGCACGAGGCGGACCTCGGGAACGGTTGGGAAGACGTCGGCACGTATCCCAACGATCCGCCGGAGCTGCACGAGCAGGCGCTGCGCATGGGCGTGAACCTGTACGTGTACGCCGTCACTAGCGGGATGGGGCGATGAGCCAGCTGCGCGTCGTGCACGACGAGGTGCAGCGACTGCGCCGCCGCGCGCGCGTGGCGGGCGTGTTGTTGCCGGCTGCCGTGTTCGTGGGCACGCTGGCCACGCTGGCGCGCTGGCTCAGTGATGGGGCCTGGCTGCAGCTGCCGCGCTTGCTACCGCTGGCGGGCTGGCTGATGGCCGCCGCGACAGCGCTGGTGCTGGGGCGCTTCCTGCAGCGGCGGCTGCGCGCGCGCGCTGAGCCGCACGCGGTGGCCGCGGCCATCGAGGACGAGCAGGGCCTGCGCCGCGGCTCGCTGGTCGGCGTGCTGGAAGTGGAGGGCAGCGGCGTGTTCGCGGACTTCGCGGTGGCCGCCGCTGATCGCGCCCTGGCGCAGGCCGCCGAGCGGCCCGCGCCGCGGCTGCGGCGTCGCGTGGGCCGCGCCGCGATCTTCGGTGTGCTGGCCATGGCGCAGGTGCTGGCGCTGGTGTCGACGACGTATGCAAACCGGCCGGATGGCTGGCGTGCGCTGTTGAATCCCTTCGACGCCTGGAGCGGTGCGCTGGCCTCGCCACTGCGCTTCGCCGATGCGCCGACGCGCGTGCAGCGCGGGCAGGACCTCGCGCTGACGGTGGACGCACCAGGGCGTCGCGAGGTGGCGTTGCGCTGGCGCGCACGCGGCGAGGGCTGGCGCGAGCGCGTGTTGCCCGTGCAGGCGGACGGTCGCGCCCAGGTGACGCTCGAGGCCATCGCGTCGGAGCTCACGGTGTTGGTGACGGACGGACGCGCGGGTCGTGACTCGCTCGAGATCGCCGTGACGGACCGTCCGTTCGTGGGCGACGTGAGCATTGTGGCGCAGTACCCAGCGTACTTGGCGCGGGGCACGGAACGCCTGCCCGCGGACCAACCGCTGCGCGTGCCCGAGGGGACGCGTCTGCAGGTCGAGGCGCGCGCGTCTACGCCCCTGGACGCGGCGGCGCTCGTCAGCCGGGCCACCACGCTCGCGCTACGTGCCGACGGCACGCGCGTGACCGGTACGCTGGTTGCCACGCGCTCTGCCCGCTGGGAGTGGCAGGCCGACGGCGCCACGCAAGACATCGTGGATCTCCCGCCCGCATTGGAGCTGGACGTGCTGCCGGATTCGCTCCCGCGCGTGGAGATTCTCGCGCCCACGGGCGAGCGCATGGTCGAGCCAAGCAGCGTGATCGCGGTGGAGCTGCTCGCGCAGGACGATTACGGCTTGCGGGAGGTGTCGCTGCGCTTGCAGCGCGCGGGGGAGGATGCGCCGTTCGCGAGTATCCGCCTCACGGACGGCAACACGGCGCTCTGGAGCGGGATGTACGCCCTGCGGCTTGAACCCCTCGGGCTGGAGCCGGGCATGGCCGTGGATGTCACGCTCGCGGCGCGCGATGCGGCGCCGGGCAATCGCGTGGCGTTGAGCGCCGCGCTGCGGCTGCGCGTGCCCACGGCCAACGAAGCCCGTGCCGCGGCCGATGCCGCCGCCGAAGCGGCCGTCGCGGCCGCCGACGCCGCCACCAAGGCACAGGCGGCATTGGCCGAGCGCACCGCCAACGAAGCGCGCGCACGCGGCGACCGCGGCGCCGAGAGCTCCGTGAACGACGCACGCGCGCAGCAACAACAACAGCGCGCGCAGGCACAGGGCCAAGCGCCGAACCCCGCCAGCGACCCCAACGCGCCCCGTGAGGCGCTGGGGTACGAGGGCGCGGAGCGCGCGCGCGAGATCGCGCAGGAACAGCAGGCGCTCCGCGAGCAGGTGGAAAAGCTCGAGGAGGCGTCGCGCCAGCTCGAGGACCGCCTGCGGCAGGCCGGCGCGCTCGACAGCAACCTCCAGCGGCAACTCAGCGAGGCCCAGCGTCTCATGCGGGAGGCCATGACGCCGGAGATGCTCGCGGCCATGCAGGAGCTCGAGAGCGCCACGCAGCAGCTCGACGGCAGCCGTACGCGGCAGTCGCTGCAGCAACTCGCACAACAGCAGCAACGCATGCGCGAGCAGCTCGAGCGCAGCGCGGAGATGCTGCGACGTGCGGCGCTCGAGGGCCAGATGCAGACGCTCGCGGATCGCGGGCAGGACCTCGCGCAGCAACAGCGGGCCATGGCCGATAGCGCGGGGCAGCGGCCACCGTCGCGTGAACAGGCGCAGGCCATGCAGCAGCAGTCGCAGGACCTCGCGCGGCAGGCCGAGCAGCTCGCGCAGCGCATGCAACAGCAGCAGGCACAGGCGGGCGCCGAGCGCACGGCCGAGGCGGCGCAGCAAGCGCGCGCGGCGGCGGAGCAGATGGCGCAAGCGGCCCGCAATCCGCAAGCCGGCGCCGACGCTGCGCAGCGGGCCGCGGAAGCCATGCAGCAGGCGGCGGACAACCTTGCCGAAGCCCGTGAGCAACAGGTCGGTGAGTGGAAGGCCGAACTCACGGACGCGCTGGATCGCTCCGTGCAGGAAATGATGCAGCTGGCCAATCAGCAGGATCAGCTCGCACAGCAAGCCCGCGGCGACAACTCGGCCCCCGGCCTGCGCGGTCAGCAATCGGCGTTGCAGCAGGGCGTACAGACGGCGCAACAGCGGCTGAGCGAGGAGGCGCGCAAGTCGGCGCTGGTGTCGGCGCGTTCGCAGGAGCTGATGCAGCGCGCCGAGCAGCGCGCCGCCGCAGCGGCACGCGAGGCGGCGGCGGGACGCAACGGACAGACCGAGCAGGCGATGCGCGAGGCCGCCGACGCGCTGCGCCAAGCCGCGGCGCAGCTGACGCGCGACCGCGAACGCGCGGCGAGCAGCGCGTCCGCCACCGGCGTGGCCGAGATGCTGCGGCAGATGCAGGAGCTCGCGCGGCAGCAAGGCGGCCTGAACGCGCAGATGCAGAGCATCATGCCGTCGATGCAGCAGCAGGCGGGCCAGCAGGGCCAAGCCGAGGCCGCGCGGGCGCAGGCACGGCAGATGGCACGCGCGCAGCGCGACGTGGCGCGCGCGCTCGACGAGGTGAGCGATGCGGATCCCACGGGCCGCGCGCAGGAACTGGCGCGCGAAGCGCGTGCGTTGGCCGCGGCGCTGGACCAAGGTGCCGTGGACCCGAGCACCAAGGCACGGCAGGAGCAGCTACTGCGACGCATGCTCGACGCCGGCCGGTCGCTGGAGAACGACCAGCGTGATGAGTCGTCGCGCCGCGAAGCCCGCGCCGCGCGGAGCACCGAGCGCCTGCGCCCAGACGGCACGGCGCGCGGGGCGGCGGCGGAACGCTACCGCGTGCCGACGTGGGAGGAGCTGCGCGGCTTGAGCCCCGAGGACCGTCGCTTGGTGATCGAATACTTCCGGCGACTGAACGCGGAGCCGAACCCGTGAACGCTGGGCATCGTGAGATCGCGACCAGCGCGCGGGGCGCGACGCTCGTCGCGCTCCTGCGCCGCGCGGCGATGGCGGTCATCGCCGCAGTCGCGGCGGCTACGGGCGACGCGCCAGCCGCCACCGCGCAGTCGCGCCCGCTGGGGAACCCGACGGCGCCGCTGATCGCCCGCGCGCTCGACCACGAGAACGCCGGTCGCTATGCGCAGGCCCGCGAGGCCTGGCTCGAGGTGATGCGCGCCGGTGCGGCGATCCCCGCAGTGCTCGGGCTCGAGCGCGTCTATTCCATGACGGGCGACGAGGACCAACTGCTACCGCTGCTCGACTCGCTCGTGCCGCTCACGCCTGCCGATGCGCAGTTGCGCGGCGCGCAGTTGCGAGTGCTCGTCGTGACCGGCCGCGATGGCGCGGCCGCCGCGGCGTTTCGGGAGTGGCGCGACCTGCGCCCGCGCGAGGTCGCGCCGTACCGCGACTACGCGCGCATTCTGCTCTACAACGCGCGCCCGCAGACGGCGGACTCCGTGCTGGCCGAGGCCGCCACGGCACTCGGCGGCACGCGCGAACTTCTGCTCGAAGTGGCGCAGCTGCGCGCCGCGCTGGGCCGCTGGCGAGACGCAGCGGACGCCTGGCGCGAGACGATGCGTGACCAAGCGTACTATGAGGCCGCGGCGATCTTCTCGCTCTCGCAGGCCCCGAACGAGTCGCGCGATGCGGTGCGCGAGGGCCTGCGCGCGGAGCGGCCGCCGTTGGGTGCGCAGCAGGTGCTGAGTCAGTTGGAGTTGGGCTGGGGAGCGCCCCTCGCCGGGTGGCAGGTGATCAAGGACCTGCCGCCGTCTGACACGGTGCTCTACGTGTGGGGCCAATTCGCCGAGGAGGCAGAGCGGGCGCAGGCTTGGGGCGCGGCGCGCGATGCGCTCGTGGCGATGCACGCGGCCAAGCGCGCGCGCGGTGCCGTGGACGCAGCAATTGCCGAACGCGGGGCCGTGGCCGCGTTGCGCGCCAACGATCCCACGACGGCGCTGACGCTGGCGCGTGCGGCGCGCACGCCGTCGGTATCTCCCAGTGAGGAGTTGGTCGCCGTGGAGCTCGAGGCGCTCGCGCGGCTGGGCCGTGGGGCGGAGGCGGAACGTGTGCTTGCCGAGGCTGCGCCGCAGCTCGGGGCGCGCGCGCGGCGGCACACGCGGACCATCGCCTGGGCCTACATCCGTGCCGGCGACGTCGCCAAGGCACGGGCCGTGCTGGCCGATGCGCCGCTCGACGCCGACGACGCCGTGGGCGGATGGCTCGCGCTCTACGAGGGCGATCTCGTGACGGCGCGGCGCGCGCTGCGCTTCGGCGACGTGGCGGCGCCCGAGGCCGTGGCCGCGCTCTCGCTGCTCTCGCGCACGCGCGCCGAGCGATCACCGACCATCGGCGCCGTGTTCCTGGCGTTGGCGCGGCAGGATTCGACGGCGGCGGTCACGCAGCTCTTGCAGGCGGCGGGCGAGCTCAGCGATGCCGCGCCATTGTTGGTGGCGATGGCGGCGCGCCTGGAGACGGCACGCGGCGCCGATGCGCGGGCGATCCCGTTGTGGACGCGCGTGGCCGAGTCGTACGCGACGGCGCCGGAGGCGGCGGAGGCGCGGCTCGAGTGGGGCCGTGCGCTCAAGCGGCGCGGCGACCTGCGCGGCGCGCGCACGCAGTTCGAGACC
>CAZCIM010000039.1:0-16450 GCA_964498895.1 uncultured Gemmatimonas sp.
TGCGGCTTGAGGTCGGTCAGCTCGCAGACGTCGCCGATCGAGAAGAACTCGCGGATCGGTTCCGCGCCCGACGCCATCAGTCGCGCTCTCCCTTGAGATCACGCGTCATGAGTTCGACGAGCGCCCAGCGCGCTGGCTGACGCTCGAACAACACCTTGTGCACGGCGTTGACGATCGGCATCTCCACGCCGTGCTTCTCAGCCAAGCGCTTCGCGGTCTCCGTCGTCGTGACGCCCTCGGCCACCGTCTCGCGGCCTTGGAGCACCTCACCCAGCGTGGCCCCGCGACCGATCTCGAGCCCAACGCTACGGTTCCGCGACAGCGAACCCGTGCAGGTCAGCACCAAGTCGCCCATGCCGGCCAGACCGGCGAAGGTCTGCGGGTCCGCCCCGAGCTTCACCCCGAGCCGCGTCATCTCGGCGAGGCCTCGCGTGATCAGCGCCGCACGGGCATTGAAGCCCAGCTGCAAGCCATCGGCGATACCGGTAGCAACGGCCATGACGTTCTTGAGCGCTCCACCGAGTTCCACGCCGATCACGTCGGTCTGCGTGTACACGCGGAACGCCGACGTGCTCAGCGCGCGCTGCGTCAGCACGGCCGCCTCGCGGTCCGCCGACGCGGCGACAATCGCCGTCGGCAGGTGATTCGCGACCTCCATCGCGAAGCTCGGGCCGCTCAGCGCGACAATCGGATGCCCGGGAATCTCCTCGTCCACGACGTCCGTCATGAGCGAGAGCTTGTCGCGGTCGATGCCCTTCGTGGCGACCACCAAGGGAATGCCGGCCGGCACGTGCCGAGCGCAGGAGGCCGCGACTTGCCGCAGCACGTGCGAGGGTGCCACGAACAGTGCCAGCTCCACCCCGGCGAGTACCTGTTCCTCGAGGCTCGACGCACGCAGATCCGGATGCAGCGGCACGCCGGCGAGGAAGCGGCGATTCTCGGCGGCGGTGTTGATCGACTCCACGACGTCGGCCTCGTAGGCCCAGAGCATCACGTCGTGCTCGTTCTCGCACAGCAGGTTCGCAAGCGCCGTGCCCCAGGCGCCGGCGCCGATCACGGCGATCTTCACGCGACCTCCTTCTTCTTGCCGAAGGTCTTGGGCTCCGTGCCCGCGCGGAGCCGCTGGATGTTCTTGGCATGCATGGCGATCACCGCGATGCCCACCACGACGGCGGTCACCATGAGCGGCGTGTTGCCCGCCGAGAAGATCGGCGTAGCGATCGCGAGCGCGGCCGCTGCGACGATGCTCGCGAGTGACACGTATCCGCTTCCGGCCGCGACCGCGATGAACGCGATCAGCGCGACACCCAGCGCCGCCGGCGCCAGCGCGCCGAACACGCCGGCGGCCGTCGCGACGCCCTTGCCCCCGCCCTTCCACAACAAAAACACCGGCTTGAGATGCCCGAAGATGGCCGCGATGCCGCAGCCGATCGCCCAGAGCGTGAGCTCGCGGGTCTCGAAACCCCACACGCCCTCGATGCGCGCCGGGAGCAGCAACACCGGCAGATAGCCCTTCGCGGCGTCAATCACGAGCACCACGACCGCCGGCACTGCACCAAGGTTCCGGTAGACATTCGTCGCGCCGAGGTTGCCGCTGCCCACCGTGCGGAGGTCAACTCCCTTGAGCAGCCGCCCCGCGAGATACGCCGTGGGAATCGAGCCGCTCGCGTAGGCGATCAGCAGCGCGACCCACCCCGGCATCCCGCCCGGCAGGAACTCATTCATTGCGACCGCCCTTCTGGCGCATCAGGACGCGCAACGGATTGCCGGTGAAGCCCCAGCGCTCGCGGAACCCGTTGTGCAGGTAGCGGATGTAGTGCTCCTGCACCAGCGCCGGGTGGTTGCCCAGCACGACGATCGCCGGCGGCGCCGTCTCCACCTGCGTCGCGAAGTTGAGCTTGACCTCGTGGCCGGCGGCCTGCGGCGGCTGACGACGCGCCAGCAGCTCCTGCAGGGCGTCGTTCACCTCGCTGGTCGTGATGCGCTTGTTGCGCTCGGCTTCCACCTCGAGGAGCAGGTCCAGCACCTTCGTCACGCGCTGGCCGGTGATGGCGCTCGTGAAGAGGAACGGCACCCACTTGAGGTACGGCGCCTTCTCGACGCACTCCTTCTCGAACTTCGCCGCCGTCTTGTCGTCCTTCTCCTTCAGGTCCCACTTGTTGACGACGATGATCATCCCGCGGCCGGAGTCCCAGGCCATCGTGGCGATCTTGAGGTCCTGGTTGTGCAGGCCCTCGACGGCGTCGATCATCAGGATGCAGATGTCCGCACGCTCGATGGCTCGGCGCGTCCGCAGCGACGAGTAGAACTCGATGCCGTCGTCGATCTTGCTCTGCCGACGCAGGCCGGCGGTGTCCACGAAGATAAACGGCCGCTGATGGTACATGAACGACGTGTCGATCGAATCGCGCGTCGTCCCGGCCACATCGCTCACGACGAGGCGGTCCTCGCCAAGCAGGCGGTTGATGAACGAGCTCTTGCCGACGTTCGGACGCCCGATCACCGCCACGCGCAGCACCTCGGGCCCCGGCTCTTCCTCGGTCTCCGGCAGCTTCTCGACGATGGTGTCGAGCAGGTCACCGGAGTTCTTCCCGTTCGCCGCCGACACCGGCACCACATCGCCGGCACCGAGGTTGAAGAACTCGTAGAAGTCGGTCGACTTCGGATCGTCCACCTTGTTCGCGACGACCAACCACGGCTTGCGCGACGAGCGCAGCATGTCGAGGATCCGCGCGTCGCTAGGATGCAGCCCGGCCTTGGCGTCCACCGTGAAGAGGAGGAGATCCGCCTCTTCGATGGCCTGACGCACCTGCCGCTTGATGGCGACGTCCATCGGGAGGTCGGAGTCCTCGACCAAACCCCCGGTGTCCACGAGCCAAAAGGCGCGCCCCTGCCACTCGGCGCGCGCGAAGTGCCGGTCACGCGTCGTGCCGGCCTCCTCGCTCACGATCGCCGTGTCATCGCCGATGAGGCGATTGAACAGGGCCGACTTGCCCACATTGGGACGCCCCACGAGGGCGACTACCGGGATACTGCTCATCACACACTCACAGCCGGCGCGCCCTCAAGGGAGAGCACGTCGATGAAATCGTAGGAAGGATACACCGGCATCGGCAGCGATTCGCGCACGGCGACGAAGGATTCGTCGTCGAGGAAGATGCCATCCTGGTTGATCGTCTCGGCGGGGATCAGCGCGAGGTCGAGATCGGCCCGGCCGTCGAGCGCGCGCCGGATATCCGCGCCTACCAGCAGGCCTGCGGTGGTCACCGTTGGACCGAACAGCGAGTTCTCGGTCTCGATCATCTCGAAAGTGGCGCCGGTGGCTGCACGGAGCTGCTCCAGCAGGGCCGGCATGATCTCCGGCGCCATCGCCTTGCCCGTCACGATGCCAATGCGCTTGCCGTCCAAGCGCGGCAACGACGCCGCACCCGCCGCGACCCGATCGCGCAGCGAGGTCACGGCACCAACGCCGTTCTCGATCTGCGCGAAATCGCGGTAATGCTCGGCCTTCGGCAGCTCGCCACCGGCGAGGAGATACAGTTCATCCGAGCCGTATACCCAAGGCTCGCCGCGCTCCGCCTCGGCCTTGGCGGCCCAGCGCTCGGCCGTCTCGAGGATGCGCGTGGCGTTCTCGCGGTCCATGGACTTGCCCGTGTAGATGTGCGAGAACTGCGTCAGGCCCACCGGCACCAGCGCCACGCTGAGGCAGGCGTCGCCGAAGGCGTATAGATCGCGCAGGGACTGCTCAAGCACTTCGCCGTCGTTCAGCCCCGGCACGATCACCATCTGCCCGTGGAACTGGATGCCACCCTCGGTGAGCCGCGTCAGCTGCTCGACGATGTTCGGGACGCGCGGATTGTTGAGCAGGACCTTGCGCGCTTCCCACGGCGTGGCGTGCACGCTCACGTACAGCGGGGACAGCCGGTACTCGAGGATGCGCGCGATGTCGCGCTCCTTGAGGTTGGAGAGCGTCGCGAAGTTGCCGTAGGCGAACGAGAGCCGGTAGTCGTCGTCGCGGATGTAGAGCGGCTTGCGGAGGCCCTTCGGCAGCCCCTCGATGAAGCAGAACTCGCAGCGGTTGGCGCAGCGCCGCACGTTCGGAGGCTCCAGCTCGAGCCCCATCGGCTCCCCGCCCTCGCGCTCGATCTCGAACACCACGTGCTCGCCGTCGGGGAACTTGGCCTCAAGCTCGAAGGCCTCGTCGGCGGTGAGAAACTCCCAGTCCAGGAAGTCCTCCAGCGGCCGTCCGTCCACGGACAGCAGCTCCGTGCCAGGCGTGATGCCTAGCTCGGCGGCGATGCTTTCGGGGTGGACTTTACTGACGCGGACCATGCGACCGACGCGGAAGGCGAGGACAAAAAAAGCCGCGGCTGGCGGCTCACACAATCTATCAGGCGAGCCCACCGAACACAATGCAGGACAGACACTTGCGCGGCTGCGGGTGCGCCGCTCGCGAACTAGTCCGCGAAGGCCCGCTCCGCCGCGCGCGCAATCTCACGCGGCGGCCGGCCGAGGGCCGCCGCCACACGCTGCACGTCATTAGCTTCCGGCTTGGCGCTCCGTCGGCCGTCCGGCCGCGTCACCACCTTGAGCGCGATCTCATGCCCCGCCACCCGCACCACCACCCGCTCGCGAGGCAGCTCGCGGCGCGAGGCCACATACGAGCGTAGGCCGATGCTGCTGGATTCCGTGAGCAGCAGAGTCTCGAGCTCGTCCTGCTGTTCGGCTCGGGCCAACACTTCCACGCGGACGCCGGGCCGCCCCTTCTTCATGAGCGTCTGGAGGAACACCACGTCCAACGCGCCAGCACTTCTCAGGCGCTCGGCCAGCGCCGCGACCTCTTCCCCGGTGCTGTCGTCGAGATCCGCAGCGATCACGACCACGTCATGGCCGCCCGCGCCAGGCCCAACCACGTCGGCGTCGGCGTCCGCGAGCACGAGCCGCAGCGCGTTGGCGCGGTCCTTGAAGTCCTTCGTGCCGGCCCCGAACCCGCTCTTGCGAACCGTGAAGGCCTGCGGCGGCGCCCCCTCGCTCAACACCCGCACCAACGCGGCGCCCGTGGGCGTCGTGAGCTCGCCGCTGCCCTCGGGGCCAGGCCGCACCGGCAGGCCCTCCAGCAGGCGCAGCGTCGCGGCGGTCGGGACCGCCATGCGCCCATGCTGCGTGTCGACAAAGCCGTCGCCAAGCGGCATCGTCCCGCAGTAAACCCGCGTGACGCCGAGCTGCTCGAGGCCCCAGATGGTGCCAACGATGTCGAGGATCGCATCCACGCTGCCGACCTCGTGCAGATGCACGCGCTCGACCGTGGTGCCATGAATGGCGGCCTCGCACTCCGTGATCAGCGTGAAGCAGCGAATCGCCTTCTCCTTCACGCTCGCCGGCGCCGGCGTGGCTTCGACAATCGCCTTGATGTGCTTGAGGTGACGGCCATGCGGCTGCGGCGGAATGCGGAAGTCCACCTTAGTGCAGGCAATCTGCCCGCGACTGACGCGCGTGATGTCTACGCCGATGTCCGCGATGCCGAGCGTCTGCGGCAGCTCCCGGACAAATGTCTCGGGCAGTCCGCAATCGATCAGCGCGCCGAGGCACATGTCGCCGGCGATGCCGGACATCGGGTCGAGAATCGCGATGCGAGTCATGGCGGGGGAATCTATCGCCTTGCCCGCTGCCAGCGAAGCCGCCACAATTGGGCGTGCGCGGCACCGCTTCGCTTCGATTGACAGCGTGGGTCAGCATCGGACTCGGGCTGTTCTTCCTCGCCTCGTACGGCGTCATTGCGCGCGGGGTGATGGGCCACCGTGCCCGCTTCGTCCGCGTCGACGGCGTGATCACTGCCTCGTCGTTCACGCCCGGGACTGCAGAACGTCCAAACAGCTGCCGCCGGACTTTCCGCTGGACGTATCAGCTGGACGGGCGGACGCATGAGTCGGAAGTCTGGAACCAGTCCCCGCGTCAGCATCCCTGCGAGCGGCTGCAGGCCCACATCGCGGCCCATCCAGTGGGGCTCCAGGTCCAGGGATTCCACGACACGCAGGGTGAGCGCGAGGGATTTCTCTATCCTGACGCCAATCACGACATCGTCACCGGACCGCTGATCGGCGGGTACCTGCTGCTGTTCGGCTTCTACACCCTCTCGCTCTTCTCGCAGTTCGGGCGCGTGCCGACGCTCCGGCGGTACGGGCAGTGGTACCACCTTCGCGTCGCGCATTCGCACGCGAGCCGCGCCACGTACTGGGGCTTGGCCGCCATCTGGACCGCACTGGCATTCAGCGTGATGCTCAACTGGCGCCAACGCTACGGACTCGACCCCAATGCGTGGCGAGTCGGCACCCTCGTCGGGCTCACCTGCTTCGGCGTCTGCCTCGTCATCTGGCTGCTCCTCAGCGCGCGCTCCCGGGCGTACGTCGAGGCGACGCTCGCGATCGACCAGCCATCGCTGCGCCCCGGCCAACCCATTGCCATTCGCGTCGCGCAGCCGTTTCAGGGGACGGTGCGTGTCCGCCAACTCGAGCTTGAGCTGGCCTGCCGCGTGGTTCGGCGAGGTTTAAAGGGCAGCCCGCGCGAACACATCTTGGCCTCGCTCCGTGAGGTGCACCTCGTGGAACGGGACTTCGGACCGGCGTCGAAGCTCGAGACCACCATCACCATGACCGTGCCCGACGACCCCGCCGTCGAGGCCGCGACCGCCGAGAAGCCGTACTGGCTCCTGCTGTACAAGGTGGACGGCGTCGGCATCGCTGACGCCGACAGCATCTACCCCATTCCAGCTGAGCAAACAGGCAAAGCGCGCCGTTAGATTGCGCGGGTGCCCCCCTTCGGCCCCACCCACACGCCCTACGACGCCATCGGCGGCGAAGCCGGCGTTCGGCAGCTCGTGGATCGCTTCTATGACCTCATGGACCGCGAACCCGAGGCCGCCGATGTCCGCGCGCTGCACGCGACGAACCTCAAGGTGTCGCGCGAGAAGCTCTTCCTGTTCCTCAGTGGCTGGCTCGGCGGCCCCCCGCTCTACGTCGAGAAGTTCGGGCATCCCATGTTGCGGGCGCGCCATCTCCCCTTCGCGATCGCCGAGCGCGAGCGCGACCAGTGGCTCTGGTGCATGGAGCGGGCCATCGCTGAGCAGGAGATGCCCGACGAACTGCGCGAGTTCCTGCGCGAGAAGCTTCGGCCATTGGCCGATCACATGAGGAATCGCTGATGCGCCGCGGTGACTCCATCCGCCGGCCGCGCACCCGGCTCCATGCATTCGCACCGCTCGCGGTCGCCATCGCGGCGACGCTCGCGCCTGCGCTCCTTTGCGCCCAGCGCCTCGAGGGCATCGTGACGCTGCCGAACGGCAGCAGCGTCGCCGGCGTCGTGATCACCGCTCGCAGCGCGGCAGGCGACGTCCTCGGGCGAAGTGTCACGCGCGAAACTGGCCGTTATCAGCTGTTCCTCTCCGCCTCGGGGCCCGTGCGCATCGAGGCCAAGCGCGTCGGCTACGAGTCCGAGCTCTTGGGTGAGCGCAGCATCGGCGCGAACGAGACGCAAACGCTGAACGCGCAGCTTAGCGCCCCGCGGCTGACGTTGCCGGAGCAGCCGCCTCGCGGTTCCGCCACCTGCGGCCAGGGGCGCAGCGCACGCTTCGCCCTGCAGGCGTTCGAGGAGATTCGCACCGCACTCGCCGCGGCGCAGTATCGCATCGGACGCCAGGACACGCGGGCGCGCTTCGCCACCACGCAGTACCGCGTGGCCAAGACATCCGACGACACGCTCCGCGTCGCGCTGCGCCGCATCACGGGTCCGCTGCCGGCGCCGTTCCCGCCCGCTGATACCACGCGACTCGAAGCCGATGGCTTCTTCGCGACCGTGGGCGGCAACCGCACCTTCTTCGCGCCGGACCTCGAGGTGCTGCAGACCGACTGGTTCCTCGCGACGCATTGCATCCGCGTGCGTCGCATCGTCGCCGACTCGTTGATTCTCGAAGTCTCGCCGCTGCGCCAACGCCGCGCCCGTGTAGACGTCGCCGGTGAGTTCGTGCTCGACTGGCCCACGCTGGCCCTCCACGAGTTCCGCTTCCGCTATGTGGACCTCCCCGACGCCGAGCGGGAGTCGGGCGCCGGGGGGGCCATTCGCTTCGCCCGCACGCCGAACGGCGGCTGGCTCGCCGCCGAATGGCGCCAGCGCACGCCCACGCTCAACTACTACGCGGGCGAGGGCAACACCACGCTGATCCGCACGCAGATGCTGCGCGTGGATGTCGTCGCTCACGTCGTCGCCGGTGGCCGCGTTCTCGCGCTGCTGGAAGACGGCGCCACGGTCTTCCAGCGCGGACCGCATGGCGTGCGCATCGCCGGAACGCCCTTTGCCCCGCTCTGCCCCGAACGCACGACCGCGATGCCGACCGCCGCCGCGCGTGGCATCCTGCGGGACTCGAGCGGCGCGGCACTCGGCAATACGGTGCTCCGCGCCTCCTGGGCCATCCCCGTCATCGTGAACCGCGTAGACGTCGAGGAGCGCGAGGAGGTGCGCGAGACCATCACGGACGCTGATGGCGCTTGGTTCCTCTGCGACTTGCCGGTGGATCGCGAGGTGACGCTGCGCTGGGACGGCCTCGACACCGAGCGGCGCGTGCCCTTCCGCGCGACCGCGCCGTTCAGCGTCACCGACGTCCGCCTGCCCGACTGACGGTGTGCTCGTCCGCCTGAGGCGGCGGCGCGCTACCAGCGGTAGCTGGCGCCGCTGCCCGTGTTGAACACCACCACCTCGGCGTCCCGCGAGAGGCGTCCCGCCGCCACGAGCTGACGCGTGGCCTCAAGCGCAGCACCGCCCTCCGGTGCGGCATCGATGCCGCTCTTGCTCGCCAGCAGGAAGGTGCACGCGCGGATGGCGTCCTCGCTCACCGCTTCGGCATCGCCCGCGCTCTCACGCAGCGTGCGAAGCGTCAGGCGGTCGCCCAACGGGCCGGGCACGCGCAAGCCACTCGCGTGTGTCGTGGGATCTTGCCACGGCGTGGCCTTCTCCTCGCCCGCGTGGAACGCACGCACCAACGGCGCGCAGCCCGCCGCCTGCGCAATGATCATCCGCGGCCGCGCGTGGTCAGCCGGCAACCATCCCCACGCCAGCATCTCGCCGATCGCCTTCCAGATGCCGATCGTGCCCTCGCCACCGCCGGTGGGATACACAATCGCATCCGGAAGACGCCAGCCCAGTTGCTCGGCGACCTCGTAGCCCATCGTCTTCATGCCTTCCACGCGATATGGCTCGCGCACCGTGGCCACATTGAAGAACCCGCTCTCCGTGGCGAAGGCGATGGTGGCCTTGCCACAGTCGCCGATGTGGCCCGGCAGCAATTGGAGATCCGCACCGAACGCGCGAATCGACCCGAGGATCGGCGGTGGCGTGGTCTCGGGCGCGTAGATGCGGCATGGCATGCCTGCTGCGGCCGCGTACGCCGCCAAGGCGATGCCCGCGTTGCCAGCCGTCGGCACGCACACGCCCGGCCGCCCCAAGGCCTTGGCCCGCGTCACCGCCATCATCAACCCCCGCGCCTTGAAGCTCGCTGTGGGGTTGATGCCTTCGTCCTTCACCCAGAGGCGACGGACGCCGATCTCGCGCGCGAGCTGCGGCAGCTCCACGAGCGGCGTCATGCCCTCACCCAGCGTGACCGCCCGCTCGCCCGGCAGGAGTGGCAACGCAGCGCCATAGCGCCAGAGGCTCGCCTCACCCGTAATCGCGCTCCGCGGCACAGGAGCCGCGAGCTGCACCATCAACGGTTGGCCGCAGTCCGGGCAGAGCGACGCGAGCTTGCTGCCATCAGGCTGGACGTACGAGCAGGCAGAACAATGCAGGGACCAAGACATGACCAATGACGGATGACGGATGACGGATGACGGATGACTCAAGACAGCTGACCGAGCGACTAGGGCTCGCCGGCGGAGTCACTCGGTGGCAACACCCCAAGACCCGCGAGCAGCTTACGTGCGCTGGCCTCGCTGAATCCCTCTAACGCGGCAATCTGCTCCACCGTTGCCTCCTTCACGCCTTGCAGCGAGCCGAAGGCGGCGAGCAAGGCACTCCGCTTCTTCGGGCCCACGCCCGGAATCCGGAGCAGTTCGCTGGTGACCGTGCGCATCGTGCGGCGCTTGCGGTTGTAGGTCACGGCCGTGCGGTGTGCCTCGTCGCGAATCTGTTGCAGCAGCCGCAGCGCGGGTGACCGCCGAGGCAGCCGCAGCGGCTCACGACGCCCTCGCACGAAGATCTCCTCCTCGCGCTTGGCGAGCCCGATCAGCGGCAGCTGGCCGAGCTGCAGGGCCTGCAGGGCCTCATCGGCGGCGCTGAGCTGCCCCTTGCCGCCGTCTACCATCACCAAGTCCGGCAACGGCTTCTGCTCATCGAGCCGGCGACGGAAGTAGCGCCCGACCACCTCACGCATCGACTGGAAGTCGTCGGGGCCCTGGGCTTCGTCCACGCTCTTCACCTTCATCGTGCGGTACTCGGCGCGTCGCGGCCGGCCGTTCTCGAACCACACGATGCCGCCGACGCTGTCCTTGCCCTGCGCCGTGGAGTTGTCAAAGCAGATCACGCTGCGCGGCAGCTTCTCGAGTCCCAGCGCCTGGCCGAGCTCGTACACGGGATCCGCGGCGCGCTCGTCCGTCTCTTGCTCCGCCAGCTTGAACTCCTCGAGCAAGTGCCGGGCGTTCTGTTCAGCGAGGTCCAACAACTCTCGCTTTGGCCCACGCTGCGGGACGAGCACCTTCGCCTCGCCGCGCAACGCCTCCTCGAACAGCGGGCGATCTTCAAAGTCGAAGGGCAGCAACAACTCGCGGGCCCGTGCCGGCGCCTTCAGGTAGGCACTGACGAGGTAGGTGCTCAGCACCTGGCCGTCCGGCTCGCCTTCCACGCCCTCGAGGAAGCGATGCTCCCGCGCAACGAGCTTGCCGTCGCGGATCCGCAAGAGCGTCGCGGCCGCGTCGTCACCGTCGCGGGCGTAGCCGACGACGTCGCGGTCGCCGCCCTCGACCTCGGCCACCACGCTGGGTTCCTCGAGCTTCTGCAAGCGGCCGATGGCATCGCGCAGCTCGGCGGCCCGCTCGAAGTCCATGGCCTCAGCGGCCGCTTCCATCAAGCCGCGCACGCGCTTCACGACGTCATCCGTGCGACCATCGAGGAACGTGAGCACCTCCGTGATCATCGTCCGGTAGTCAGCTTGTGACTGCAGGCCCACGCAGGGCGCCTTGCAGCGCCCGATGTGGTAATCGAGGCAGGCGCGCTCCGGCATCTCGCGCGGCATATCGTATCGGCACGAGCGCACCGTGAAGATGCGCTTCACGACGTCCAACGCCCGCCGCATCGCCGCCACGTCGGTGTACGGACCGAAGTAGCGCGCACCGTCGCTCTGCAGCTTGCGCGTGACGAACACGCGCGGATACGCCTCCTGCACCGTCACCTTGATGTACGGGTACGTCTTGTCGTCCCGCAGCATCACGTTGTACTTGGGCCGATGCTCCTTGATCAGGTTGTTCTCGAGGATCAGCGCATGCGCCTCATCGGGCACGACGATCGTCTCGACATCCGCGACTTGCTCCACCAATCGGCGGGTCTTGGGATTGTCCCAGTGCTCCGAGGCGAAGTAACTGCGCACGCGCGGGCGCAGCCGCTTGGCCTTGCCCACGTACAGCACGCTGCCCTGCGCGTCCTTCCAGAGATAGACGCCCGGCGTCTCCGGCAGGTGCGCCAGCTTTTGCGCGACGATCTCAGGCGCGTCGGGCACGGTCCACTCCGGCAAGTCGCGTCAGCAGCAGGTAGCTGCCGCCAAAGACGGCGAGCACGGCGCCGCCCTCCAGCAGCGCCGGAGCGGCCGGCCACTGCGCGGCCATCACCCGCGACACGCCGATGCCGACGAGCCCCGCCACGGCTGCAAGAGCCCACAGACGGGCCTCAAGCGACGCGTCAACCGCGAGCGCGCCAACCTGACGCTCGACGTGCAGGCGGAGCAGCCGACTCTCGAGCCACGCAGCGACGCCCGAAGCGGCGGTCAGCAACCCGACGCCGAACTGCGGGTCCCAGCCGAGGCGCTCCGGCAGCGACATCGCCAGCGACACGCCGAGCACTGCCGCAAGGCCGACGCGCAGCATCGCGTAGCGGAACGGCGTCGCGGTGTCGCGCATGGCAAAGCTCGCCGAGGCGTACAGGCGGCCCATGGTGCCGGCCAGCATCCCAACGCCGGAGCCCGCCAACGCGGCCCACACCCACCGCGCATCGTCACGCGTGAACGCGCCGCCCTCGTAGAGCACCGAGGCCATCTGACGGCCGAACAGCACAAGCCCGATCACCGAGGGGATCACGAAGTAGGCGATGCGTACGCGTCCGCTGGCGAGGCGCGCGCGAAGCGCAGCGGCGATCTCCTCGCGGCTGCCCGTCGCACCGGACATCGCGGGCAACTCGCTGGCGGCGATGCTCATCCCGAAGAGCGACACGGGCAGCATCGAGATCGTCTGGGCGTACGCAAGCGTCGCCAGCGCCCCCGCCCCAAGCAACGACGCGATCAGGGTGTCGACGTACGCGCTCACCTGCACCACGCCTCGCGTCGCGACCGCGGGGCCGAAGTTGCGGATCACCGTGCGCACCTCCGCGGCCGCCGCACCGGCGCCGATGCGCAGTGCCGCGTCCATGCGAACAACCGTCGGCACCTGCACGAGCAGTTGCAGCAAGCTGCCAACCACGCTCGCGAAGGCCACCGCCACCGCGAGCCGCGCGGGATCGTCGCCGGTACCAGCCCCGCGCCAAAGCAGCGCGGCGATGATCGCCGCGTTCCACAGCACCGGCGACACATACGACAAGAAGAACCGACGATGCGCGTTCAGCACGCCCAAGCACCAGGCCGAGAGCACCAGAACGCCGAGGCCCGGGAATACGATGCGGATCAGCAGCACCGTGAGAGCCTGCGTCTCCGCGTCGAGCCCCGGCGCCAGTAACCACGTCAGCTGGGGTGCCAGCAACACTCCGAGCAGCACCAGCACGGAGACCAGCAGCGCGAGCAAGGCGAGCACGCTGCCCGCAACGCGTCCCGCCTCCTCGCGTCGCCCCTCAGCGAGGAGCTTGGCGTAGACGGGAATGAACGACGCGGAGAGCGCGCCCTCGCCGAACAGGTTCTGCAGGAGATTCGGAATGCGGAAGGCCGCCGCGAGCGCGTCGGCGACGACGCCGCTGCCGAGGAAGTGCGCCGTCGCCCGCTGGCGCACCAATCCCGCGAGGCGGCTGAGGAGGATCCCGGCCGCGACGAGCCGCGCTCCTCCGGCGCGCATCAGCCGCCGACCAGCGTCCCGGCGTGCATCGCGGCGGCGGCCTTCAACTGCGCGAGCAACAGGTCGCCGTGCCGCGCGAGCATCGGCACGGGATTCAGGCGCCGCTCCTGCCGCTGGTTGTCCGGCATGAGCGCCGCCCGCACCGTCGCCAAGTCGAGCACGGCCTCCGTCGCGCGGCTGCGCGACGCAGCGCGCAGCCGCCGCTCCAGACGATCCACGCGATGCAGCATCTGGTGGCGCGCCCCCTCCACCACGCGGTCGGGAATCAGGTGATCCAACGACGCCGCCACAGCACCCAGCGTGTCGAGCCGCGCCGCGAGGTCGCGACGCAGGGACTCCAGCGCATCACGCACCGACGCCGGCATCGCGCGGTCGCCGATGCGGCGCTCGGCGTCGTGCGGTGTCTTGAGATCGTCCAGCACCATGCCGAGCCGTCCGAGCCGACGATCAATGCTCGGCTCGACGATCGTCGTGGACCAGCGCGGCACCGCCAGCGGCGCGGCCACACCCAGCGCATCCGCGACGGCCGAGACCTGCGCGAAGTACGCGATCTCACCTGGGCCGGCCACGTAGGCGACGGTGGGCAGGATGCGTCGCTCGACCACCGGACGCAGCAGCACGTTGGCGGAGAGCACGCTGTCAGCGCGGTGCGCCACGTCCGCCGCCTGCGCGATCGGGATGCGCTCCTTCACGCCGGCGAGGGCGCGGAACACCAACGACAGCCGCGGCACGCGCGCGACCTGCGCCCGGAAGCCCGCACGCTCGATGGCCACCATGCGCAACGCTAGCGCCTCATCCACGCTGGCGGCGCGTCGCAGAGCTTCGACGAGCGTCGGTCGCGCCGCGGCGCGCGTGGCCGGATGCCAAGCGTCGAGCACCGCGACGCCATGCGGCTCGAGCAGGCTGCGGAGGAATCGCACGTACGCACCGCCCACCGTCGCATCGGGATGGTACGCGGCCTTCAGCGCATCGAGGATGCCGCCGTGCGGCGCGGATCCGGCCGCCGCCACCAATTGTTCAAACTGCTCACCCGTATCGCCGAGCGGCATCTCGGCCATCACGACGCCCTCGGCCCCGCGGCGCGGAATGCTGAGGCGGTGCACCTGCCCCTCGCCGGCGACAGCGGTCCAGGAGGCTTCAGCGAAGTCACCATCGTCCGTGGCGGCCCAGAACACCGGCGCGGTCGGGATTCCCGTCTCACGCTCGATGCGATCCGCCAGCGCGAGCGCGGACAGCGCCTTCAGCAACGTGTACAGCGGCCCGCCGAACAATCCCGGCTGCTGTCCGGTCGTGACCACAATGCCGTTCGCCTCGGCCACGCGCTCAAGGCGCTCGGCGGCCGGACCAGAGGGATCAAGCGCGGGCCGCAGCCCGGCGAGCCAGCGCGAGCCCGAGAACTCCTGGCGCACGCGTTCGGCGCGTTCGCGCCAGGCCGCTGCGCCGGAGGGGCGCGGCGAGAACCAGTCGGCCGGCGCCTGCCCGTCCTGCGCGGCGCGCGAGAGCGGCGAGCCGCCCAACGACTCCGTGACGAGCCGCGGCGCGCTCATCGCCGCGCTCCGCCGACCGCCGCCCAACATCGCCGCATCACGGGCATCCCACGCACAGGCATCAACTCGAGGTCACTTATGATAGGGTTCACCGCGCACGATGGTCCCCGCGCGATAGATCTGCTCCATCAACACCACACGCGCGAGCTCATGGGGCATCGTCCACGGCGCCAGGCTCAGCGCGCGATGCGGTCGCGCGCGCAGCGCCGCCCCGATGCCGAACGCCCCACCGATCACGATCGCCACATCCTGCGCGCGGTCGCGCTGTACCTGCAGCAACTCCGCGAACTGCTCCGACGTGTACGAACGGCCACCGGTCGGTTCGCAGAGCAGCAACAGGCCCTGTGCCGGCAGCTTCGCGAGCAGGCGCTCGGCCTCGCGCTCCATGACCAGCGCCGGCGCCAACCCGCGCGCCGGTTCCTCCTTCACCTCAACGATCTCGAGCGGCCAGTAGTGCGCCGCCCGTCCCTCATACTCACGGATGGCCGCCGCCAGCGCCGCATCGCGCGGCTTCCCGACGACGGCCACCACGACCTTCATCGCCGCCCCGGACGCGCCGAGGCGCCGGACTCAGGCATAGATCCCGCGGAGCCGGTGCACCGTGGCCACACGGCTGATCGCGACCATGTAGGCCGCCGTCCGCATGTTCACCTTGTGCTGCTGCGAGATCTTCAGCACCGACTGGAAGCTGTCCACCATGATCTTCCGCAGGCGGTCGTTGACCGTCTGCTCGTCCCAGTAGTAGGCGCCGCGGTTCTGCACCCACTCGAAGTAGCTCACCGTCACGCCACCGGCGTTGGCGAGGATGTCCGGAACGACGAAGATGCCCTTCTCGTCGAGGATCGCATCGGCGGCGGCCGTCGTCGGGCCATTCGCGCCCTCGACGATCACCTTGGCCTTGATGTTCTTCGCGTTCTTCGTCGTGATGACGTTCTCGAGCGCGGCCGGCACGAGCACGTCCACCGGCAGCTCCAGCAGCTGCTCGTTGCTGACCGCATCGCCCTTGCCGTAGCCCTCGAGCGTCTTGTTCTTCTTCACGTAGGCCATCGCGTCGAGCA
Organism: uncultured Gemmatimonas sp.; assembly: GCA_964498895.1. Classification (GTDB taxonomy): domain Bacteria; phylum Gemmatimonadota; class Gemmatimonadetes; order Gemmatimonadales; family Gemmatimonadaceae; genus Pseudogemmatithrix. The sequence continues at coordinate 15,892 of CAZCIM010000039.1, forward strand.
CGTCGATGCCCTTCGGGTTGTGCCAGCCGCCCGTGCGGTCGCTCACCGCCACGACCTTGCAGCCCTGCTCCGCCAGCAGCTGCGCCCCGATCGAGCCGACGTTGCCGAAGCCCTGGACGGCGACGGTCGCGCCCTTCACGTCCATCTTCAGGTGATCGAGCGCCTGCAACGCGGTGAACATCACGCCGCGCCCTGTTGCCTCACGACGACCCAGCGAGCCGCCCATCTCCACCGGCTTGCCGGTGGTCACGGCATTCACCGTGTGGCCGACGTGCATCGAGTACGTGTCCATCAACCAGGCCATCACGCGCTCATTCGTGTTCACGTCCGGCGCCGGCACGTCCGAGTCCGGGCCCAGCGTCGAGATGATGCCCGAGGTGTAGCGGCGCGTCACGCGCTCGAGCTCACCCACCGACATCTTGAGCGGATCGCAGATCACGCCGCCCTTGGCGCCGCCGAAGGGGATGTTCACCACGGCGCACTTCCACGTCATCCACGCGGCCAGCGCCTTCACTTCGTCGAGCGAGACGTTCATGTCGAAGCGGATGCCGCCCTTGGC
>CAZCIM010000040.1:0-16408 GCA_964498895.1 uncultured Gemmatimonas sp.
TTGGCCTCCACCGGCACCTTGCCCAGCGCCTTCGACAGCTCGATGGTCTTCGCGTAGGTCGCATCGGAGGTCGCAAGCCCGCGAATCACCTCCACGAGCTGCATCACCGGCACGGGATTCATGAAGTGCATGCCGACCACGAGCTCGGGCCGCTTGGTCACCGCGGCGATCTCGGTGATGGAGATCGAGCTGGTGTTGGTTGCGAGGATCGCGCCCGCCGGCGCCAGACGATCCAAGTCGCGGAAGATCTGGAACTTGAGATCCTTGCGCTCCGTCGCGGCCTCAACGCAGATCGTCGCGTCCTTCACCGCGTCCAGCGACGTGCTGGTCGCGATGCGCGCGAGCGCGGCCTTCGCCGCCTCGGCGTCGAGCGCGCCCTTCTTCACCTGACGGTCCAGGTTCTTCTCGATGTTCGCCTTGCCCTTCGCGAGGGCCTCGGCAGACACGTCGATCATCACGACATCAAAGCCGCTGGTCGCACAGACGTGGGCGATGCCGTTGCCCATCTGGCCGGCGCCGATGACGGCGAACTTTTCGGAGGTGTGAGTTGCCATCCTCGAAAAATAGTGGGTTTAGCGCAGACGTGGGACTTGAGAAGTGAGACTTGAGGGGTCAGGTGCCGCGGACCGGCCTGCGCGGAACGCCGATGGGGCGCACCGAGTTCGCGGCACGCCCCATCCCAAGTCTCACGTCTCCCGTCTCAAGTCTGATGTCCTAGACGCGCTCAACCGACAGCGCCACCGCGTTCCCGCCCCCCAAGCACAGCGTCGCCATGCCCGTCCGCTTCCCATGCGCGGCCAGCGCGTGCAGCAGCGTCACGAGGACGCGCGCGCCGCTGGCGCCGATCGGATGGCCCAGCGCGATTGCGCCACCGTTGACGTTCACGCGGCTCCAATCCCAGCCCAGCGCGTCGCCGTCGGCCAAGGACTGCGAGGCGAAGGCCTCGTTGGCTTCGATGAGATCGTAGTCGCCGATCTTCGCAGCGGTCTTGGCCATCAGGTTGTTCACGGCCACGATCGGCGCGAAGAACAGATCCTGCGGATCGCCACCGCCCGAGGCGTAGCCCGTGATGCGGGCAAGGATCGGCAGGCCGTGGGCCTTCGCGTAGGCCTCGCTGGCCACCACCACCGCCGCCGCACCGTCGTTGAGGCCCGGCGCGTTGCCGGCCGTGACCGTCAACTCCTCGGCCTTCATGTCCTTCGGCGCGTCCTTCGGGAACGCGGGCTTGAGCTTGGCGAGTGCGTCGAGCGACGTGTCCTTGCGTGGCGATTCATCGGCATCGATCACCACCGGCTTCTTGCCGGCGATCTCCACCTGCACGATCTCCGCGGCGAACTTGCCCGCTTCCATCGCCGCCACCGCCTTCTGGTGCGACTCGAGCGCAAACTGGTCCTGCCGCGCGCGCGTGATGCCGGCCTTCTTGGCCGTGTACTCCGCGTGGCCACCCATGTGCCGGTCGTAGAACGAGCACCACAGCCCGTCGTTGATCAGCAGGTCTTGCATCGTCTGCGCACCGAACTTCACGCCATTGCGCATGCCCCGCACGAGATGCGGCGCATTGCTCATCGACTCCATGCCGCCAGCGATCAACAGTTGCTCGTCGCCTGCGCGAATCGCCTGCGCCGCCTGCATCACGGCCTGCAACCCGGAACCGCACACCTTATTGATGGTCACCGCCGGCACCGTGCCGGGAACGCCGGCCTTCATGGCCGCCTGCCGCGCCGGCGCCTGCCCCACCCCGCCCTGCAGGACGTTGCCCATGATGACCTCGTCGACCGCGGCGGCGTCGATGCCGGCGCGCTTCACGGCTTCACGGATGGCGATGGCGCCCAGCTCCGGCGCACTCAGCGAGGCGAGGCCGCCGAGGAAACGGCCGATGGGCGTGCGGGCGGCGCTCACAAGCACCGGCGTGCGATCGAGGCTCGACATAGAGACTGAAGACGGAAGACTAAAGGTTGCAGACGCCCACGACGGGACGGGACGAAGCGGAGAGCCATCCGACGGATGCCTTCCGTCTTCAGTCGTCCGTCCCCGATTGAACTTAGCCTAGTTGAATCGCCGGCTCGAGTTGAACCCCACCGTCGCGCCGATGCTCGGGAGCAGTGCAATCACGTTGGCGGTGGCCCAGCGCATCGCGGTGCTCATGCCCTGCCGCGGGCGCTCCTGCGGGCCGAGGATCGCGCGGGACAGCGCCCAACCGGCCACAAATCCTACGCCCGTGCCGAGGTACGTCGCGCTGAAGTCGCCCGTTTGGTCACCGATGTTGCCGATGCCGTAGACGGTGCCAGCAGTGGCCAGCCCCGCCACGGCCACGCCACTCACGTTGCCGACGACGCGCAGCGTCCCCTCGCGCTCGGCGCCCAACAGGTCGGCGGTGCGCTCGCCGACGAAGCGGCCGACGAGGAATCCCCCGATGCCCGCGTACGTCCCGGCCACGAGCTCGCCGGTGACGCGACCGGCGTTGAGTGGCGGGCGCGCCTGCTGCGCCGCGAGCGGGCCGACCAGCGCGGCGCAGAGCAACGCAGCGCCCGTCGCCGGGGCCCAACGGGCAGTCACGGAGCTTCGCGTGAGCTTCATTCGCCCTCGCCAGCGCTCGACGGCGTGAGAGCCCGCGAGCGAATCTCGCTAAGCAGTCGGTCCTGGAAGGCCTCCACGCTCACGATCTCCTGCTTCTTGCCCGCGCCGCGCACACGGATGGCGACTTGCCCCGCCTCGGCCTCGCGCTTGCCGCAGACTGCCATGTACGGAACCTTCATGAGCTCGCCGTCCCGGATCCGATAGTTGAGCGTGTCGCTGCGGGTGTCACAGACAGCACGGATGCCGGCCGCCTTGAGTTTCGCCGTCACCTCTTGGGCATACCCCGCAACCTCGTCCGAGATCGGCAGCACGCGCACCTGCTCGGGCGCGAGCCACACCGGGAACGCGCCAGCGAAGTGCTCGATCAAGATGGCGATGAAGCGCTCGAAGCTGCCGCAGACCGCGCGGTGGATCACCACCGGACGGTGCGCGGCGTTGTCCTCGCCCGTGTACGAAAGGTCGAAGCGCTCGGGCGCGTTGTAGTCCAGCTGGATGGTGCCCAACTGCCAGGCGCGACCGATCGAGTCCGTGACGTCGAAGTCGATCTTCGGGCCATAGAAGGCGCCGTCGCCTTCCTTGAGGGCGTACGGCCGGCCCGAGCGTTCGAGCGCGGCCTTGAGCCCCGCCTCGGCGCGATCCCAGAGCTCGTCCGACCCGATGCGTTGCTCCGGCCGCGTCGCGAACTTCAGCGTCGCCGTGAGCCCGAACGTCTCGTAGTGCCCGAGGATGAAGTCGAGCAGGAACTGGACTTCGCTCGCGATCTGGTCCTCGCGGAGGTACACGTGGCAGTCGTCCTGCGCGAACTGCCGCACGCGCGTGAGCCCCGACAGCGCACCGGAGAGCTCGTTGCGGTGCAGCACGTCGAAGGTGACGAAGCGCATCGGCAAGTCGCGGTACGAGTGCTTGCTCGCCGCGAAATACAGATGGTGCGAGGGGCAGTTCATCGGCTTGAGCGACATGGACAGCGCATCGTCAGGGCTCGCCCCCGCCTCGGCGGCTTCCTTGTCGTGCACGAGGAACATGTTCTCGCGGTACTTGCCCCAATGGCCGCTCTGTTCCCAGAGCTTCTTCGTGTAGATGAGCGGCGTCTTGACTTCGAGGAACGCCTCGCGCTGCCGCTCGCGCACGAACGCCTCAAGCGTGTTGTACAGCGTCGTGCCCTTGGGCGTCCAGAAGGCGGCGCCGGGCGCCTGCGGGAAGAACTGGAAGAGATCGAGCTGACGGCCGAGCACGCGGTGATCGCGCTTCTTGGCCTCCTCGAGGTTGTGCAGGTGCGCCTCGAGCTCGACCTTCTTGAAGAACGCGGTCGCGTAGATGCGCTGCAGCATCTGCCGCTTCTCGTCGCCGCGCCAATAGGCGCCGGCGGCGCTCAGCAGCTTGAAGTGCTTGAGGTACGAGGTGTCAGGCACGTGCGGACCGCGGCAGAGGTCCGTGAACGGGCCGTCCGTATACGTGGAGATGACTTCCGATGGGTCGGTGAAATCGTCGAGGCGTTCGAGCTTGAGCGGATCGTCGGCGAAGACCTTCCGCGCCTCCTCCTGCGAGACCTCCGCGCGCACGAAGGCGTACTTCTCGGCGACCACCTTCTGCATCTCGGCCTCGAAGGCCGCGAGGTCGTCCGGGGTGAACGGCTTGCTGACCTCGAAGTCGTAGTAGAAGCCGTCGTCGATGGCCGGCCCGAAGCCGATCTTGGCTTCCGGGCGCAGACGACGCACCGCCGTGGCGAGGATATGCGCGCCGGAGTGCCGCAGAACGGCCAGCGCGCGCGGATCCTTCTCCGTGATCACCACGAACGCGCCGCCCTTGCGGATCGGCGTCATGAGGTCCTGCACCTCGCCGTCGATCGCGATGGCGATTGCCGCCTTCAACAGGCCAGGCCCGATGCTCGCCACCACCTCGCGCCCCAGCGTCCCTGGCGCCACCTCGCGCGTCTTGCCGTCGGGCAGCGTGAGCACCAGCTGTTCCGCGACCGTACTCATCGCAGGCCTCCGTCGAGCAGCACCGGCGCCGACGCCCCGAAGCGCACGGCCAGCACGAGGCCGGTCACCAGCGTCGCGGCGAACAGGAGCCAGAGCACGAGGCCGCGCCAGGACGCGGCCGCGGCCGGCGTGACGGCGGGAGAGGACTCGGGGGTCTGCATGACGGCGGGATCGAAAGCGAAAAAGGACGCGCCGCAGACGCTTGCCGCGACGGGCGCAATCGGACACGTTCAAGTTAGCCGTGTCGTGTTGGCCTCGCCACGCAGACCCCTCGCCGTCCCTCCCATGCGCGTCATCGAAGTCGAAGCCGATTCCAAGGGCGATCGCTGGTTGCTGTGGTTGCTCGCCGGCGCCGCCATCGGCGTGACGGCCGGCGTGCTCGTCGCGGACCGGTACAGCGGCAAGAAGCCGTCGCTGAAGGCCCTGCGCCGCCGGCTGCGCGGACTGGCGTCCTTCGCGGGCAAGCAGTGGGGGCCGCTCGTCGACGTGGCCCTCGAGCTCAAGGATGTCTGGGATGAACGGCGAGCCGCGAAGACGACGCCCGACGACCGCTGGGAGGACCTCGACGACACGTTCGACGACCACGACGGGGATCTGGACGACGACCTCGAGGACGCCGACGAGTACGCCGAGGCGGAAGCCCCGCTCGACGAGGACCTCGGCGATGACTTTCCGGACGACGAGCTCGACGACGCCGATGAAGGTCAGATCGGCGAGCGCGTCCTCGAGGCGTTCGCGAACGATCCGATTCTCGCGGCGCGGGCGGTCGAAATCGAAGCCGACGACGACGGGGACGTCATCCTGTACGGGCGGGTGCGCAGCGCCCGCGAGGTCGCGCACGCCGTCACGCTCGCGCGTGGCGTGCCGGGGGTGACGCGGGTGCGGCAACAGCTGCAGGTGCGGCCCCGCCGCTGACCGCGGGCCGTTGGGCGCCGTATGGGCGTGGGCTATCTTTCATAGATGCCCGAGACGCCCGACCCGACCACTGAGTTCCCGACCCACTTCGATTTTGCCTCCGCCGAACCCGCGCTGAGCCGCGCGTGGGACGACGCCGGCCTGTTCCGCGCGCAGGCCGACCGCACGACGCGCGCCGGCGGCAATCGCGATCCGTTCACGGTGCTCATCCCGCCGCCGAATGTGACCGCGGTGCTGCACGTGGGGCACGGCCTCAACAACACCGTGCAGGACGTACTCATCCGCTGGCGGCGCATGGCGGGCGACGAGGCCCTCTGGCTCCCCGGCACCGACCACGCGGGCATCGCGACGCAGAACGTCGTCGAAAAGATCCTGGCGAAGGAAGGCAAGACCCGCTTCGACTTGGGCCGCGATGCCTTCGTGCAGCGCACGGAGCAGTTCGTCGAGGAGACGGGCGGCATCATCCTCAAGCAGTTGCGCAACATCGGCGCCTCGGCCGACTTCTCGCGCACGGCGTACACCTTCAGCCCCGAGCTCTCGCGCGCCGTGCGCGAGGCCTTCGTGCGGCTCTACGAGCAGGGGCTGGTCTACCGCGGCCACCGCGTCATCCACTGGTGCCCGCGCTGCCTGACTTCGCTCTCCGATGAAGAGGCGGAGTTCCACGACTCCGAGGGCGCGCTCCACTACGTGCGCTACGCCTTCGCGGACGATCCCTCCAACGGCATCACCATCGCGACCACGCGGCCGGAGACCATCCTCGCCGACGTCGCCATCGCCGTGCACCCTGACGACGAGCGCTACGCGCCGTTCGTGGGCACGGACGTGCTCCTACCGCTCACGGGCATCCGCATGCCCGTGATCGCCGACAGCTACGTCGAGAAGGACTTCGGCACCGGTGCGCTCAAGATCACGCCGGCGCACGACGCCAACGACTTCGAGGTCGGGAAGCGCCACCAGCTCGCGCAGCCCGTGGTGATCGACCAGCACGGCAAGCTCGGCGAAGTCGCGGACGCGGCGGGTCGCGTGCCCGTCGAGTACCGCGGCATGGACCGCTTCGCGGCGCGCAAGCAGATCGTGAAGGCGCTCGAAGCCTCGGGCCACCTCGTCAAGGTCGAGAAGCACGCCAACTCGATCCGGAAGTGCTACCGCTGCGACACCGTCGTCGAGCCGCGCTTGAGCGACCAGTGGTTCGTGAAGATGGCGCCGCTCGCCGCGCCCGCCCTGCAGGCCGTGAAGGACGGCACGATCCGCCTGCTGCCGGAGAAGTGGGAGAAGGTCTACATCAACTGGCTCGAGGGCATCCGCGACTGGAACATCTCGCGGCAGCTCTGGTGGGGACACCGCGTGCCGGTGTTCACCTGCGCCAACGGCCACGCCGACGCCTACCGCGAAGATCCCACCGCGTGCCGCCAGTGCGGCGCCGCGATCGTCGCGCAGGACGAGGACGTGTTCGACACCTGGTTCTCGTCCTGGCTCTGGCCCATCAGCACGATGGGTTGGCCCAACGAGGACGCAAAGGACCTCAAGGCGTTCTTCCCCAGCGACGTGCTCGTGACCGCGCCGGAGATCCTGTTCTTCTGGGTCGCCCGCATGGTGATGAGCGGCTACGCCTTCCTCGGCAAGCCGCCGTTCCACACGGTGTACCTGCACGGCACCGTGCGCGACATGCAGCATCGCAAGATGAGCAAGTCGCTGGGCAACGGCATCGACCCGCTCGACGTCGTGGACCGCTACGGCGCCGACGCGCTGCGCTGGACGCTCATCCAGGGCATGGGACTCGGCGTGGACGTGATGCTGGACCCGAACGATCTCGACAAATCCTTCGCGCCGGGCCGGAACTTCGCCACGAAGCTCTGGAACATCGGTCGGTTCCTGCTCATGCAGGTCGGCGACGAGCCGATCGGCCGCTTCGAGGAGCTGGATGCGTCGGCGTTGCGCCTCGAGGACCGCTGGATCCTGGGCCGCCTCGACGCCGCCATCGCCGAGTGCGACGCGGCACTGGGCCCCGCGCGCCCGCAGGGCCGCGAGTGGCCCGCGCAGCAGCGCCAGCAAGGGATGCGGCTCGACGCCTACGCCGAGGCGGCACGCCGCTTCGTGTGGAACGAGCTCGCCGACTGGTATGTGGAAGCCGTGAAGCCGCGGCTCGCGCAGCCGGGCGCGGACCGGGAGACGGCCCGCCGGGTACTGGTGCATGTCTTCGACCAAGGCCTGCGCCTGCTGCATCCGATCATGCCGTTCGTCACCGAAGCGCTATGGCAGCGTCTCCCCACGCGTGCGCCGGGGGCCTTCCTCGCCGTGGCCCCGTGGCCGCGGATGCGCAGCGCTAGGCCGGACGCCGGTGTCGCATTCGATGCGGTGCGCGAGGCGATTGACGCCATTCGCGGACTGCGCGCCGAGTACGGCGTGCAGCCGGGCGCGCCGATCAAGGCCTTCGTCGCTCAGGGCGGCGGCAGCGCGGACGCCCTGCGCGCGCTGCTCGACTCGGCGGCCTTGGTGCAGCGGCTCGCGCGCTGCGATGTGTCCGCGGACGCGCCACCGGCTGGCGCCGCCGCCCACGCGGTGCTCGCCAGCAAGCTCGAACTCACCCTGCCGCTGGCTGGCATGGTGGACCTGGCCAAGGAGCGCCAGCGCCTGAGCACCGAGCGCGAAGGCCTGAGCAAGCAGCTCGACGCGCTGCGCGGACGCTTGAGCAACGAGAAGTTCACGGCCAAGGCACCGGCCGCCGTGGTGGACGCCGAGCGCGCGAAGGAGCGCGAGTGGGCCGCGCGCGTGGCACAGCTCACGCAGAAGATCGCGGAGCTCGGCGGTTGATGCGCCCTCCGCCGTCGCGCGTAGGCTCGTGGTGGCGCCTCGCCCTCGCAGGGGCCGTTGCCGCCGCGTTCGGCGCCTGCGCGCAGACCGGCGCGCCTCCGGGCGGTCCGCCGGACAAGGAGCTGCCGCAGCTGCTGCGCATCCTGCCGGACTCGAACGCCGTGAACGTGCGAACACCGGCCATCGTGCTGCGCTTCGACGAAGTCATCAGCGAGCGCAGCGCCGCGAGCGGAGGCACCGTCAGCGGCGGCGGGAGTTCCACGGCATCGGGTCTGGCTGGCTTGCTGGTGCTCTCCCCCAGCGATGGGCGCGACGAAGTCATCTGGCGCCGCGACGCACTCGAGCTGCGGCCGCGACGCGGCTTCCGGCCGAACACCGCGTACCGAGTCACTTTGCTGCCCGGACTCACCGACCTGCGTGGCAATCGCGTCGGCGAGCCCTTCAGCTTCGTCTTCTCCACCGGTGCGGAGATTCCCAGCGGAGAAGTCCGTGGCGTGTTCTTCGATTGGACCACCGGCAAGCCGGCGGCCAATGCGCGGATCGAGCTGTTTCTCCCCGGGGATAGCAGCTTCCGCTGGATCACGCGCAGCGACACCTCTGGCCGCTTCCGCCTCGGCGCGCTCGCGCCGGGCGCCTACGAAGTGCGGGCGTGGATGGACGCGAACAACGATCGGCGCCTCTCGTTCCGCGAGATTTCCGATTCCTCGCGCGTGACCCTCGCCGATACCGCCTCGCTCGAGCTCTACGCGTTCGTGCGCGACACGCTCCCGCCGCGGCTCGAGAGCGTGGATCTCGTGGACTCGACCGCCATCCGCATCAAGTTCGAGCGCGGCCTCGTGGCCGATTGGGATGGCGTCGGCGGCAGCATCATCGGTCCGGACTCGGCGGTGATCGCCCTTGGGGGACCGTTCATTCCGAGTGCGCGCTACGACTCGCTGGCGCGCGCACGGCGTGCGGCGGCCGCGGATTCCACGGGACGCGACAGCATCCCCGGGGATTCGGCCGGCGCTGCGGGGCGTGAGCGTCCCGTGCCCGCACCGATGGCGCCCGACACGCTGCGGGTCCCCGACGACTCTGCGCGAGCGGCCGCCGATTCGTTGCCGGCCGCGCCGGTGTTTAAGCGGCTCGTCCCGGTGCAACAGTGGACGGCGCCGCTCGCGGCGCCGCTTGCGCCGGGCGTGTACCGGCTGCGCATCGTCGGACCGCAGGGGCTCAACGGCCGTAGCGCGGACGCCCTGCGCGAGTTCCGCGTACGGCCTCCGGCGGCGCCTGCGGACTCCTCCGCGCGCCCCGGCGCCTCTCGCGCGCCGGCGCCGCAGCCCCAACCTCCCGCTGACTCCTCGCGCCGGCGCCCATGAGCACGCGTCGCGCGGCATTTCTCGATCGCGACGGGACGTTGATCCGCGACGCGCATTACCTGCGCGATCCGGCCAAGGTCGAGTTGCTCGAGGACGTGGTTCCCGCGCTCAAGGCGCTGCGCGATGCGGACTATGCGCTGATCGTGATCACCAACCAGTCGGGCATCGCGCGGGGCCTCGTGACGGAGGCGGAGTACGAGGCGGTGCGCGCGCGCCTCGATGCCCTGCTCGCCGCGGAAGGCGTCGCGCTGACCGCGACCTATCACTGCCCGCACGAACCCGAGCGCAGCGGGCCCTGCGAGTGCCGCAAGCCGGGCACGCTGCTGCATCGGCGTGCGGCCGCGGCGCACGAGGTGGACCTCGCGCGCTCCGTGTACATCGGGGACCGCTTCCGCGATGTGGCGCCGGCGTTGGCGCTCGGCGGTCGCGGCATCCTCGTGCCGAGCGTGGACACGCCAGCGGATGAGATCGCGCGCGCGGAGCGAGAGGCGCAGGTGCTGCCGACCTTCGGCGCCGCCGTCGCGCTCGTCCTCGCGAACCCCGCGGCGTAGCTTTCCCCGATGCCGTCGCCTCGCGCCCGTCTCGCCGTGCTCGCTTCCGGAAGCGGCAGCAACCTTCAAGCCATCCGCGACGATCTCGTCGCGCGAGGTGGCGGCGCGGCCGCGGACCTGGCGCTGGTCATCTCGGACCGCAGCGCTGCCGGTGCCTTGGAGCGGGCACGCGGCTGGGGCGTCCCCGCCCTGCACCTCGGCAAGGACCGCGGCGCGGAGATGCTGCCCGCACTCGACGCTGTGGGCATCACGCACATCGCGCTCGCCGGCTATCTCCGGCTCGTCCCACTCGACGTCGTTCGGCGCTTTCACGGCCGCATGCTCAACGTGCATCCGGCACTGTTGCCGGCGTTCGGCGGGCACGGCATGTATGGCCAGCACGTGCATGCCGCCGTGTTGCGGGCCGGTGTGCGCGTCAGCGGCCCCACGGTGCACTTCGTCACCGAGCGTTACGACGAAGGCGCCATCGTCGCGCAGTGGCCGGTGCCGGTGCGGCCCGATGACTCACCCGAATCCCTTGGCGCCCGCGTGTTGGCGGCCGAGCACAAAGTGTATCCGCGCTGCCTGCATGCGCTGGCCAGCGGCGCCCTGACGCTTGGCGCTGACGGCCGTGCCCACGGCGCCCCTGACCTCGCTTTCACCCTCGAGTTGCCCTGATGCCTGTTGCCCTGCTGTCGGTGTCCGACAAGTCCGGTCTGGTGGAGTTCGCGCGTGGCCTCACGGCACAGGGCTTCGCGTTGGTGTCCACCGGCGGAACCGCTAAGGCACTGCGAGAGGCCGGGCTCGCGGTGCGTGACATCAGTGAGATCACGCAGTTCCCCGAGATGCTCGACGGCCGCGTGAAGACGCTGCATCCCGTGGTGCACGGCGGCCTGCTTGCGCGTCGCGATCTGCCCGAGCACATGGCGGCCATCGCCGCGCACGGCATCGCGCCGATCGATCTCGTCTGCGTGAATCTCTACCCCTTCCGTGAGACGGCCGCCAAGCCGGGCCTCCACGCGGAGGAAGTCATCGAACAGATCGACATCGGCGGCCCGTCGATGCTCCGCTCGGCGGCCAAGAACTTCGCGAGCGTGACGGTCGTCGTGGACCCCGCCGACTACGGGCGCGTGCTCGAGGCGCTCGCCAACGGCGGCGATGCCACGGACCTGCGCCGCGACCTCGCCGAGAAGGTGTATGCGCACACGGCGGCCTACGATGCGGCCATCGCCGGATGGTTCGCGGCGCAGCGCGGCGAACGCTTCCCCGAGCGACTGGCGATGGGCTTCGAGCGCGTGCAGACGCTGCGCTACGGCGAGAATCCCGGGCAGGCGGCGGCGTTCTACGTAGAGCGGCAAGGCCAGGGCCTCGGGGCGCTCAAGCAGCATGGCGGCAAGGAGCTGAGCTTCAACAACCTGCTCGACCTCGAGGGGGCGATGTTGGCGATCGATCCCTTCGGCGAGGAGCCCGCCTGCGCGATCATCAAGCACACGACGCCCTGCGGCCTCGCGACGGGCCGCAGCGCGCTGGAGGCCTATCAGAAGGCGCTGGCCTGCGATCCCGTGTCGGCCTTCGGCAGTGTGATCGCCTTCAGCGTCCCGGTGGACGAAGCGGCCGCGCAGGCCGTGGCGTCGCTGTTCGTGGAGTGCCTGATCGCCCCCGCGTTCTCGCCCGAGGCGTTGCAAGTGCTCGGCGCCAAGAAGAACCTGCGCGTGCTGGAAGGCGCGGCGCGCAGCACCGGCACCGCGCTGGACGTGAAGGGCGTGCGCGGCGGCATCCTCGTGCAGGAACGAGCGCCGTCCGTGCTCACCGATGGCGGCTGGCGCGTGGTCACCAAGCGGCAGCCGTCGAGCGCTGAACTCAAGGACCTGCTCTTCGCCTGGCGCGCTGTGGCGAGCGTGAAGAGCAACGCCATCGTCCTCGCCCGCGACGGCGCCACGATCGGCATCGGCGCTGGCCAGATGAGTCGCGTGGACGCGGCGTTCCTCGCCGTGCACAAGGCGCGCGTGGCGGGTCACGACCCGCAGGGCGCCGCCCTCGGTAGTGATGCGTTCTTCCCCTTCCGTGACGGCGTGGACCAGGCCGCCGCGGCTGGGGTAAAGACGATCGTCCAGCCCGGCGGGTCCGTGCGCGACGATGAAGTAATCGCCGCCGCGGACGAGCACGGCATCGCGATGGTGTTTACGGGGCAGCGGACGTTCAGGCACTAGGCCGAAAGACGGAAGCGACAAGACGGAAGGAGACCGTCGAGCGCAATCCTTCCGTCTTCCGACTTCCGTCCGAGGTCGCATGACCCCAGCTTTCCGTTTTCCCCTAAGGCTTCCCTATGAGCTCCAACCTCGACTACCGCCCCTCCTACTTCGCGGCGGCCATCGCCTCTGGGCTGACGTTCCTGCTCTACCTCATCACGCTCTCGCCTGAGACCGCGATGTGGGACACGAGCGAGTACATCGCGGCGGCGTACACTCTGGGTCTGCCGCATCCGCCCGGCAACCCGTTCTTCGTGCTCATCGGTCGCGTGTTCAGCATCCTGCCGATCGCGCCGAACGTGGCCATGCGCGTGAACCTGCTGGCGGCGCTGTCCTCGGCAGTGTCGGCGGGCATGTGGTTCCTCATCACCGAGCGCGTGCTGGTCGGCTGGTTCGAGAAGCGCTGGCAGCGCATCGCCGGCGGTGCACTCGCCGTGCTCATCGGGGCCACCGCGTTCACGGTGTGGAGCAACTCGGTCGTGAACGAGAAGGTGTATACGGTGTCGCTGGTCGGCATGGCCATCTGCGCCTGGTTGATCGTCCGCTGGTGCGACGAGCCCGAGGCCCCTGGCGCGGATAAGCTGCTCATTTTGGTCGCCTACCTCTGCGGCCTCGGCTATGCCAACCACATGGCCGGCATGCTGGTGCTTCCGGCGGCGGGCATCGCCGTACTGCTGCGCAAGCCGCGCATCATCCTGAACCTCAAGCTGCTCGTCATCTGCGTCGCGGCCGGCATCCTCGGCGCGACGCCGTTCGCCACGCAGCCCATCCGCTCGGCGCACAACCCGCCGATCAACGAGGGCGAGCCCACGGCCTGCCGCGAGGGGCTCAAGCTCGACTGCACGCTCTCGAAGGGCACCTATGATGCGTTCATGTACAACTTCAACCGCGGGCAGTACGGCAAGCCGGCGGTGACGGAGCGCATGGCGCCGTTCTCGGCGCAGGTCGGGATGTGGTGGCTGTACTTCAAGTGGCAGTGGATCCGCGACGCCGAGGGCACGCGTCCGGGCCTGCAGGGCGGCTTGGCCGCGATCTTCCTGCTGCTGGGCATCCTCGGCGGCTGGGTGCACTACAAGCGCGATCCTCGAAGCTTCGCGTTCTTCGGGCCGCTGATGCTCACGCTCACGCTCGGCCTCATCTACTACCTCAACTTCAAGTACGGCGCCTCGCAGTCGCCGGAGCTGGGGATGACCGTAGATCGCGAAGTGCGTGACCGCGACTACTTCTACCTATGGAGCTTCTCCGCCTGGTCCGTGTGGGCGGCGCTGGGACTCGTGTACGTCTGGGAGAGCATCGCGGTCGTCATCGGCCGCGAGCGCGTGACGGTCGGCAAGGAGTCCTACGACCTGCCGACCACCAAGGGCTGGGCCTTCGGCGCGCCGGTGCTGCTGATCGCGCTCATCCCGCTCTTCGCCAACTGGACCAGCGCCTCGCGCGCGGGTCAGACGGACACCGCCGACGTCGCCATCGACATGCTCAACTCGGTGGAGCCGTACGGTATCCTGGTGACGGTCGGCGACAACGACACCTTCCCGCTCTGGTACGCGCAGGAGGTGCTGGGCATCCGCAAGGACGTGCTGGTCGCCAACACCTCGCTGCTCAACACCGAGTGGTACACGCGGCAGATGATCCGCCGCCCGGTGTTCGACTACGACGCCGAGAAGGGACCGGCCGCGTTCCGCGGCCGCGAGTGGACCAAGCCGACGCGGCCCGCGTTGAACATGACCTTCGCCGAAGCGGATCGCGTGCCGTTGTATGAGGACATCCGCGTCCCGCAGACCTTCCGCAAGGGCGAGATCGTCGCGACCATCCAGCCGCAGATCCTGCAGCGCGCGGACATCCTCGTGCTCCGCATGATCCTCGACAACGATACGCGCGCCGTGCACTTCAGCCGTACGTCGGGCTCGCTCGCGCAGCAGTTGGGCTTGGGTGAGTACGTGGTGATGCAGGGCCACACCCGCAAGCTCATGCCACGCCGCGTCGTGGCGGGCAACGGCATCGTGGACGTGCCGGGCGAGGGCTTCGTGGACGCCAATCTCTCGGGCGCCCTGTGGAGCGAGTTCCGCGGGCCTGCCTCGCTCGCCAAGCGCAGCATCTGGGTGGATCAGCCGTCGATCGGCATCCCGGGGCTCGTCGCCAACACGGGCATCATGACGGCGGAGGCGCTGGCGCGCGCGGGGAACCGCGCCGCGGCGGACTCGGTCGTGGAGGATGTGCGCGCCATCAGCACGGCCATGCGCTTCGGGGACATCCTCGCCGGACTCCCGGCGCCGTTGCGTCGTGCGCCGGCGGGTGACGTCCCGCAGACGGTGCCCCTCACGCCGGCGCCGCAGACGCCCTAACGGGCAGTAGCCGGCATGATGAACGGCGCGGGGGCGATGCATCGCCCCCGCGCCGATTTTCTGCTAGCGTGCCGCGAGCCCGTCGACCCAGGGCCGCGCCGTCGCGAGCGTGTCGTGCACGTCCTCGAGCGCCTCGCGCAGCGCGGCAGCGTTGTGGGCCTGCGCGGCGACCTCGGCCCGTTCGCAGGCCACCACCACGTCGAGCACCCCCACCTGTGATGCGCTGATCCGCAGCACACGTGCCCCCTCGGCCACGCCTTCGAACGCGTGGAGCGCGTGCAGGCGATCCAGCCAAGCCGCCTGGGAGGCCGCGAAGTCGCTGAACGAGGCGTAGAGCTCGCGCACCAGCTCGTCGCCCCCCGTGGCGCGAATCGCCTCGAGGGTGGGCTGGGAGGTGCGGGGCGGCGGCGGGGTATCCACGGGAGATCCGGGCACGGGGTCGTCCATAACCTATGCTACGGGGCCCGCAACGGTTCCGTTGCAGGCAAATCGGGGGCTAGATTGTCCCCGCCCCTGGAGGGTTGGCAGAATGGCTATTGCAGCGGTCTTGAAAACCGCCGTCCGCAAGGACTTACAGGTTCGAATCCTGTACCCTCCGTCTCCGTTGGTCCGTCCGTAGCCCCCCGCCCCAGGCCCCGCCCATGAGCCGCATCGAGCTGCGTCCGCCTCGCTGGATCCACGTGCCGTTCCTCCTCGGCGACATCGTGCTGCTCACCGTCTTCTATCAGGTCATCTTCACCGATACGTACTCGCAGGGCGATGCCTTCACGCCGGACAATCCGCTGCCGCTCGGCATGAAGATCGTGTTCGGCTTCTTCATGGCGATCGGCGTGTTCATGTTCTTCGTGCTCTCGTATCGCATCATCAAGGCACCGCCGGTGCTGGTGATGGACAGCGAGGGCCTGTACCTGAACCCCGCCGGAGTCGAGCTCGGCCGCTTCAAGTGGTCCGAGATCGAGGAGATCAAGCTCACCGAAGTCGTGGGCTCGCCCACCGGCCGCGGCGGCCCGCGGCTCATGCCCGCGGTCGCCGTCGTGCTCAAGGACCCGCAGGGCTATATCGACAAGTTCCCGAAGCTGATGTCGCCGCTCTTCAAGTTCCGCAACGCGGAAGCCGGCACGCCGCTGCTGCTCGAGCCGAGCATGTTCGGTAAGCGCTACGACGAGATCGTGGGCGCCATGCAGCGTGAGGTAGCGCGGGCGAAGGAGCGGGGACGCGCCTGACCCGCATCGCCTTGGCTTGATTCACCCCTCTCGAGGGGCGAGATTACAGGACTTCGGGGGCAACCCCGGAAGGAGACGTGGCCGAGAGGCTGAAGGCGGCGGTTTGCTAAACCGTTATACGGGGTTAAACCCGTATCGAGGGTTCGAATCCCTCCGTCTCCGTTGGATGCCGGCCCAGGCGGAGAGAGCTTCCGGCTGGGCCGGTTCCATTTTGGGGGCTTGGGACGGAAGACTGAAGACGGAAGGTTACTGCGCCCAGAGGCGCGCCGAACTCAGCTTGCGTCACCCCTTTCGTCTCTCGTCTTCCGTCTCGTGACCAGACTTCGCTTCGCCCCCAGCCCCACCGGCTACCTCCACGTCGGCGGCGCACGCACCGCGCTCTTCAACTGGCTCCTCGCCCGCAAGCTCGGCGGCCAGTTCCTGC
>CAZCIM010000041.1:0-16045 GCA_964498895.1 uncultured Gemmatimonas sp.
CTACGAGCAGGGCTTCGGGCGCTGGCGCTTCCTGCACGTGCAGATGGTGGAGCGCATCATCGGCCCGGACACCGGCGGCACCGGCGGCACACTCGGCTCGCGCTATCTCATGAAGACCGTCGGCCAGCGCTTCTTTCCCGAGCTGTGGGCCGTGCGCGCGCGGCTCTACCAGCGCGGGTAAGGCGATGCACAGCGACGGCGTCGCGTCCGACGGCGCAGCGTTCGACGCCACGACGCTCATCGACATCTCGGTGGCCTTCGATTCCGCGACGCCGCCGTGGCCTGGCGACACGCCGTTCAGCTGTGGCTGGGCCTGGGCGATGGCCGACGGCGCGAGCGTGAACGTGTCGAAGTGGGAAACCAGCCCGCACGTTGGCACGCACGCCGATGCGCCGCTGCACGTGCAGCGCGATGGTGCGGGGGCCGATGCCCTGCCCTTGGCGCCCTTCATCGGCCCGGCGCGCGTGGCCGACGTGCGGCATCTGCAGGGCCCGATCTCGCTGCCCGCACTGCGCGAGGCCGGCTGGGCACCGGGCACGCGACGACTGCTGCTGCGCACCGGACACAGCACGGCCAGCGGCCGCTTTCCCAGCGCTTGGCCGGCGCTGGCTCCAGAGACGGCCACCGCGCTCGTCGCCGACGGCCTGCAGCTGCTCGGCGTGGATTGCCCCAGCGTGGATGATCGCGAGAGCAAGACTTTGGCCGTCCATCACGCGCTGTTCGCTGGGCATTGCTATGTGCTGGAGAACCTCAATCTCGAGCACGTGCATCCGGGCGCGTATGAGCTGCTCGCGCCACCGCTCAAGGTGGGTGCCTGCGATGCGGCGCCGGTGCGCGCGTTCCTGCGGCGCTGATGGCCTGACCAGCCCCTGCCTCCCGCTTACGGCCCCAACAGGGGATATTCCGTGGCCGTTCCGCACGTCGCGGGGCGGCCACGGACTGTGTTGAGGATGCAATGACGGGCAGAGGACTGCGGGCGCGCTGGGCGCCCTTGTTGGCGCTGGGAGTCACGACGATGCTGGCCTGCGGTTCGCGCGCATCGAGCGCCGAGCTGCCGGGCGAGCGGGTTCGACGGCTCGAGGTCGGCGACTCGCTGCCGAATCTCACGCGCGCGGCGGGCTACGCGGGCACCCTGCCCTGTGCCGACTGCGCGGGAATCGAGACCTGGCTGGTGCTACAGCCGGACGGCTCGTTCCGGTTGCGCGAGCGCTACCTCAAGGGCGACGCCGCGCCCAGCATCCGCATCGGCCGCTGGTCGCTCTCGCGCGACTCGGTCCCCGTGCTCGCGCTGCACACCGGCGACAGCGTCCCGCGTCGCCTCGCCATGACCGGCGCGCTCACCCTGCGCGCGCTCGCGCAGGACGGATCGCCGATCGACAGCGACCTGCCGCTCGAACTCGTGCGCGTCTCCATGCCCGCCGACCTCGCCGCCCCACTGCGGCTCCGCGGGGAGTTCCGCTACTTCGCGGACGCGGCGACGATTGTCTCCTGCGCCGGCGGCGTGCAGCTGCCCGTGGCGGGCGACTCGGCATTCATTCGCCTCCAACGCGCACATGCCGAGCAGAACCTCGGGACCGGCGCGGCCATCTTGATCGACGCCGTGGGGCGCCTACAGGAGCGCGCGGGCGGCGAGGAGGGCACGCAGCTCGAAACCTTCGTCGTGGATTCGTTCACCGTGGTCGAGCGCCGGTCGGCCTGCGAAGCGACGACCACGCTCGCCTATCTCGCGATCGGCGACTGGCAGCTTCGCGCGCTCGACGGCGTGCGGCTCCCCGACCTCACCCGCGAGTTCCAGCCCACGCTGCGCTTCGTGCTCAGCGAGCCGACGATGTTCGGCCACGGCGGCTGCAACCGCTGGACGGCGCGGGCGGTGCTGCGCGGGCTCACCTTGGTGCCGCAGCCGGTGACCCTCACCAAGAAGGCCTGCGTGGATGACGCGGTGATGCAGCGCGAGTCGCGGTTCGCGGCGGCGATGGGCGACGGCGGCTGGTGGCGCCTCGACGGGCCGGAGTTGGTGCTCTCGCGCGGCGGCCGCGAAACGGCGAGGTTCTGGCGGAGGTAACCCCAGCGGAGGCCCGCGTGCAGAGCAAGGCGAAGACGGTCGCGCAGTACATGAAGGAACTCCCCGCCGATCGCCGCGCGACCATCGCGGCGGTGGCCGACGTCGTGCGCGCCAACGTGGATGCCCGCGTCGAGGAAGGCATGCAGTACGGCATGATCGGCTGGTACGTGCCGCACCGAGTGTTCCCGCTGGGCTATCACTGCGATCCCAAGCAGCCGCTGCCGTACATCTGCTTGGCGTCGCAGAAGAACCACTGCTCGCTCTACTTGATGACGGCCTATGCGGAGGGCAGCGTGGGCGAGGCCTGGATCAAGCGCGCGTGGCCCAAGGGCAAGAAGCTCGACATGGGCAAGAGCTGCATCCGCTTCAAGACCGCGGAGGACTTGGCGCTGGACGTCATCGCGGAAGCGATTCGCCGCGTGCCGCTGGACGCGCACCTCGCGTGGTACTCAGCGCTGGATCCGCGGCAACGGGTGAAGCAACCCACCGCCAAGGCGACGAAGCCAGTCGACAAGGCGAAGACGCCCGCCGCCAAGGCAAAGAAACCCGCCGCCAAGAAGTAGCGCGTCGGGTCCTCAGACCCCGATCTGCTCCAGCTCCGGCACGCAGGGCTGCGACTTGCCCGTGATCTTCGGCGGCGCGAGCAGCTTCGCGTGATGCCGCGTGTGCCCGTTGAGCAGGCGCAGCGTCTGGTACGGGTTGAGCGCCCCGAAGTAGGCGTGCGTCACCTTCGCCCGGCTGTCGCTCGCCGCGGCCGCGCGCAGTGAGGCCAAGGCCTGCGTGGCGGCTGCCTGCACGCGAATCGTGAGTTGCTCACGCGGAATCGCGTGCGCCTCGGCCGCGCTCGGAATCACCTCGCGTGGTGAGGGCGCGTTCCGCGGGAAGCGCCGCGTGAGCGTCATCAGCGGCAGCATGACCGTGCGCCCGAACCAGGCGAGCAGCGCGGGCGACCGGAGCCGCATCCCGGGCCCACCCTGCACGGCGTCGTCGCCGAGGCGATAGCTCTGCTCGATATGCAGCAACACCTGCGCCGGCGACCAGCGACCGGCGCCCAGCGGCTCCGTCCACTTGTGGTCGGGGACGAGCGAGGCCGCGACGAGCAGCGCAGCCACCGCTTCCGCGTGGCCACGCTCAGCGGATTGCCAGCGGGCAGAGGTCAGGCGCATCGGGATGTCGAGGAGGTCACTGCTGCACGAACGGCCGATCGCCGTCCAATGTTCCGGCTCAGCGCGTCCGCGGCTCGGGCTCGACGACCTGGAAGGCGAACAGCTGCTCGGCCAGCTGCCGCACCGCGCGGTTCCCCACCTTCGCCGGCCGGAAGCGCATCTTGGGCAGCGCCTCGCGCACGGCCCGGTTGAACGCCGGATGGGTGGCCTCCACCGTGAGGACGGTGGTGAGGTCTGCGAGCCCCGTGGAGTCCACCACGAAGCGCAGGATGACGTGCCCCTCCACGCCACGGGCCTCCAACTCGGGCGGATACACCGGCGCCGCAGAGGAGGGATCGCGCACGGCCGCCGAGTCCACTTCGATGAGTTGGTACGCCGTGGCGAGCATGGCGTTCATTGCCGCGGCTTCCGCGGCCGCATCCATCGCCGACGACGCGGCCGCGGTGCCGCTGCCGCGCGCCCGATCCGCGCTGCCAGCCCGACGCTCACCGAAGGCGTCCTCGCGCTGGGCGGTGGAGGTGCCGCCGTCGCCAGCTCCCGCGTTGAACGAAAGATCGCGCGCGGCGGTGGGCTTGGTCGTGCTGGGCGGCACGAGGAAGCGCAGACCTTCCGGGAGCTCGTCCCAGGCCTCGATCACGGCCGACCCGGCGAACGGCGCCCCGACGATTGCCACGCCGATCAGGATGTGGGCAAGCGCGCTCGCCAGCGCACCAGAGGGCGGTGCGGCGGCCTGGGACGGCAGAAGGCGAATGACGGGTCGGCGCATGGCGTGATCCCCCTACGGACTATGCAACAGTCTGGGTTCCCGTGCTACCCCGCCTGGGGTCCGCCAGCGCACCGCACGATAGGTTTCGGCGACTCCCGACCGCGGACCGCTCGCCCTGCCGCTCCCTGAACGCCTCCTGCTCTGGCTGCTGCCACTCGCCCTCGGCGTCGCCGCGGTGGCGTGGCTCACCCTGCTCCTGCGGCGCTGGTGGAAGGCCCGCGCGCTGCATGCGCGCATGGCGGTGGCCAGCGACGGCGAGGCGGCAGCCGAGCGCTGGCTGGTCGCGCAGGGCTATACGGTGCTCGCGCGGCAGGTGACGCGCCGCTGCAGCATGCACATCAATGGGCGCGTGGCGGAATTCGATGTGCGCGCCGATTTCGTCGTGCGCATCGGCGACGAGGACGCCATCGTCGAGGTGAAGACCGGTGATGCGGCAGACCCGCGAATGCCGGCGACGCGTCGGCAGATTCGGGAGTACGCCGACGTGTTCGGAGTCGACCGCGTGTACGTGTTCGACGCGGGGCGGGCGCAGCTGTATGCGGTGGAGTTCCCGCCGGCGCCGTAGCGCAACGGCGGCGTCGCACGCACGCCGTGGCTAGAACCGCAAGCGATACACACGCCCGCCCGTCTGCGTCATCAGCAGGTCCGGTGAGCCCGGCACGGGGGCGAGGCGCTGCACGCCGGCCGTGGCGCGCGAGAGGCGCAGGGCGAAACTGAACGCATCGACCACGTGCACCTGCCCCGTGGCACTCGACGCCATGATGAGCAGGGCATCGTCGCCCGTGAGCGCCAAGGCATTCACGACGCCGACAGCGGGCAGGCTGCCGATGGCACTGAGATCGCTCGCGCGCCGCACCACGCCACCGCCGGTCACACGCGCCACGAACAGGCGCGTGCCGTCAGCGCTTAGCACGAGCTCGCCCGGCGTTCCGCCGAGCTGCACGGCTTGCGTGACGGCCAACGTTGCGGCGTTCACGCGGTAGAGGCCGCCGGTAGTGTTCGTGGCGTAGAGCGCGGCTCCGTCCGGCGAGATCACCAGCCCGCGCCCTGCGCCCGGCAGCGCCGCCGATGCCACAGCCCCAGTCGTCGCATTGACGCGCAGCAACTGCGCCCCAGCAGCCGACACGTAGAGCCAGGCGCCATCCGGCGACGGCACGACGCGGATCGGAGACGCGGGCAACGGGAAGGTGTCGAGCGCCGTGTTGGTGGCGGCATCGAACTTGATCAACTGCGGCGTCGTGCCTTCGGCGATCCAAGCGATGTCCGTGCCTGGGCTGAAGGCTACGTCGACAGTGTTCTGCAGGAACAGTGCGTCACCGGTCGAGGTGAGCGTGGCCGGATCGAATCGCAGCAGGTTCTGGAACGCACCGGCCAGCAATCCGCGGCCGGCCGAGGACACGGCCACCGTGAGCCCGCGGTTGAGGTCGGCGGAATCGACGGTCAACGCCGGCATGCCTCCCGCGACGCCGACGAACGCCGTGTCCACCCATCCGTCCGCCGCCACCGAGACCTGCGCCCACCCCGATGCGACCGCGCTCACGCTGCCGCCGCTCGTGACCGTCGCGACCGACGGCTGCAGACTCGTCCACACCGCGGGCGCGCTCGTCGTGATGGCATTGCCGAATGCATCACGCAGGGTCGCGGTGAGCCCCGTGGATCCGCCGACTTCGAGCGGCACGAAGCGCGGCTCGATCGTCACCCCAGCCGAGGGGCCCGGCGGCACGTTCACGATGAACTCGAAGGTTGCGTCGGTGCCGTTCGTCGGCACGAATGCGAGCAGGCGCTGCGGGCCCGCCGTTGAACCGGCCGTCCACACGCCCGCATCCGCCCATCCCTGGGCATCGCTCGTGTCCATCGTCTGCGTCACTTGGCCGCTGCCCATCGGCGCGAAGAAGCGCACCGGCACCTGTGCGGCGGGCGCGCCGTTGCGGAGCACGCGCACCCGCGGCGCGCCGGTCATCGGCTGCACCACGTACACCGGCGCCACGCTCGCCGCGTCGCCGGCGATCGTAATCGCAGTCACGGGCGCGATCGAGAGCTCCTGGCTGCACCCCACGAGCACGAGCCCCGCAGCGCAGGCCGCGAACCGGCAATGCCGCAGCGAGGCACTCACGGCGCGCGCACCACAGTCGTGCTGATGCGCCGTGTCGCGAAATCGGCGTGGATCGTCGTCGGCTCCGGCGCAGCCGGGGCCGTCATCATCAGGAACAGACCGTCCCCGAGGTGAATCAGCGTGCCATCGGGCTCCACTTCCCAGCGCGGTGCGTACCCCAACGTCGGCGGGTCGCTCAGCACTTGCACGAGCACGTAGGCCGCGCCCGGCCGGAGCGTATCGCGACTCGCCACCAGCGATAGCGTGACGTCGGCGCCGGGATCGTTGGGGTTGATGCGCGGCAAGGGTCCGTCGAGGCAGCCGACGATCCCCAGCACGCTGCACAGGAGCGCCGCACGCGCGACGCGACGAGCGACGTTTACCATTGCACACTCACCCCCACGCCGAGTGCGCGCGGCATCGGCTGCAGGTGCAGGCCGACGCGCGGAGCCGCCGCCCCGTAGCCGCGCTGCGCGTCCAACTCCCGCCCATAGCGTCGCTCGGCGACGACGGCCACGATCGTCTGCGCGGCCCACACGGACGCGACGCCCACCCACAGTGCATTGTTGTTGCGCCGCACGCGTTCGGAACGCCGGTACCAATAGTCCGCGCCTTCGCGAGCGAAGACGCCAGCCGGCCGCTCTGCCTGAAACGCGAGGTACTGGTCGTAGCTCCGCTCCGCCTCGGCCCGCGTGAGGATCGCCGTCGTCAACCCGACCACCACGACGCCCGCGATTTCCGCGCGCACCAGACGCCGCCCCGGGGTGCGCGGCCGGCCGTATCCCGGCAGGGCCAGCGCACGCAACGCGGTCACGGGGAGCCGTTGCATGTCGCAGCGCGCCGGCGGGCGCGCGATGCCCTCCACCATCGCTCGGAGCGCATCCGGCGCGTCGGCGCTCAGCGACACGCAGGGCGAACCCTCGGCCAGCGCGCGGAACGCCACGCGGGCGCCGGCGTCGTCGCCGAGCGCGAACAGCGAGGCGCCGATCTGGGCCTGCATCGCCCGCCGATCGTCTCGCGACAGCTCGATGCTGAGCCAGCGTTGCGTCGCGGTGCGGACCGCCGCGCGATGGTCGTCGCGCGCCGCGGCGGCCTGCGCCTGCGCGATCACCGCGTCCGTGGCGGGTGGCACTCGGAGGGTCGGGCGCAGCGTGCCGTCTGGGCCGGTCACGCGGAGCGCGAGCGCCGACTCCCACGCCGCCGCCACGACGAATCCGTCGAGCGCGACCGTATCTGCGGTGCCGTCCGCGAACGCGACGATGCTGCGCAGCTTAGTGAAGCGCCCGTCGGCGTCCGGCGGCAGGTCGTCGAGCGCGAAAAAAGCCACCGCTGCCTCGCTGCCGGCGGGTCGCACCCCGGAGTCCGACACGACGCGCAGCGGCAGGCGTGTCTCTTCGCGTGCGGCGACCGGACTCGCATCGCGCTGTAGCGAGATCCCGACGATCCCGCCCCCTGGTCGCGGCGTGCTGTCGGTATCGATCACGACACCACGCCAGGCGCCGAGGCGCTCGCCGGTGGCGGTGCAGCGCGGCTCGGCGGACCGCGGGATGGCCACGAGGGCCAGTGCCCCGCGTGTGATGGTGGGGACGTCTGGCACTGGCGCGGCGCTCACGCCCCGGACCCCGCATGCCTCCAACCACGCGGTGACGGCCGCCGAATCGGCACCCGCATGGCGAACTTCTGGGATGAGCGCGACCACCGTGGCGCGCGGGCCCGTGACGGCCAACGGCTCACGCGACTGCTGGGCCCACAGATCGGCGGCCGAGAGTGCTCCCATCACAAAGAAAAGCCGCAGTCGCATCGCCGTCATGTTCGGCCCAGGTACATCCCGCGTCAATAGCGAAGGCCAAATTCGGTCCCGGCGGGGCCAAAACGCCCTATATTTCGGCCCATGGCTGCCCCCGCGCCCATCTATCTCGACCACGCCGCGACCACCCCCGTCCGGCCAGAAGTGCTCGACGCCATGACCCCGTTCTATGGGGCGCGGTTCGGGAACCCATCCTCCACGCATCGCTGGGGCCGTGAGGCCCGCGCTGCATTGGACGAGGCCCGCGAGCGCGTGGCGCGCTGTCTTGGGGCCGCGGCCGACGAGATCTGCTTCACGTCCGGCGGCACCGAAGGCGACAACCTCGCCGTGCTCGGCGGTTGGCGCATCCTGAAGGCGCAGGGCAAGCGCGCCGTGGTCTCGTCGCCCATCGAACACAAGGCCGTGCTGCAGGCCGTGCATCAGGCCGCGAAGGAAGGCGCCGAGGAGCGACTGCTGCGCGTGCAGGCGGACGGCACGGTGGATCTCGCGGACGCCGCGCAGAAGATCACCGCCGGCGAGACGGCCTTGGTCTCCACGATGTGGATCAACAACGAGACCGGCGTCATCCAGCCGATCGCCGAGCTGGCGCAGATGGCGAAGGCCGCGGGCGCGGTGTTCCACACCGACGCGGTGCAGGCCTTCGGCAAGGTCGAGGTGAACGCCAAGACGATTCCCTTCGACTTCGTGGCCGTGAGCGGCCACAAGCTCGGCGCGCCGAAGGGGATCGGCGCGTTCTTCATTCGCCGCGGGACGCCGCTCGAGCCGTTGTTCTTCGGTGGGTCGCAGGATCGGGGCCGGCGCCCCGGCACCGAGAACGTGGCCGCCGCCGTCGGACTCGCACGGGCGATGGAGCTCGCGCTCGAGGAGCGCGAGGCGCATTGGGCGGCGAACGCGGCGCTGCGCGACCGTCTCGAGGCACGGCTGCTCGAGCGAATCCCCGACGCGGTCGTGCATGGCCGCGGCGCGCCGCGCGCGCCGCACATCCTGAGCATTTCGGTGCCGGGCACCGACTCCGAGTCGCTGCTCATGGCGCTTGATCTCCAAGGCGTCGCCTGCTCCAGCGGCTCGGCCTGCCAGAGCGGGAGCATCCTGCCCTCGCACGTGCTGAGCGCGATGGGCGTGCGCCCGGACCTCGCCAACGCCGCGATCCGCATCTCGTTCGGCGCGCTCAACACGGATGCAGATGTGGACCGAGTCGCCGCGCTCTTCCCCGCGCTAATTGCGAAGGCGCGAGGCCTGAGCGGCGTCGCGTAAGCACGCGACGCGGCGACGGCGGAACCGGCGACCGCTCGCCCGTATTCTCCCTCCGATGTCCGCATCGTCACCGCGCCCCCGCGTCCTCGCCGCCATGAGCGGCGGTGTCGACTCCTCCGTCGCCGCCGCCCTGCTCGTGCGCCAAGGCTATGACGTCGTCGGCGTGACGATGAAGCTCTTCAACGACGGTGGCGATCTCCCCGACCGCCCCTGCTGTTCGCTCGATAGCGTGAATGACGCGCGCCGCGTCTGCGAATCGCTAGGCATCCCGCACTACGTGCTCAACTTGCAGGACGCCTTCGGGCGCGATGTAGTGAGCGATTTCGTGGCCGAGTACGCCGCTGGCCGCACGCCGATCCCCTGCGTGCGCTGCAACACGTTCACGAAGTTCCGTGACCTCCTGGCGAAGGCGGACGCGATCGACGCGCCGTTCATCGCCACGGGGCACTACGCCCGCATCATCGACGGTCAGTTGGCCCGCGGCGTGGACGACAACAAGGACCAGACGTATTTCCTCTGGGGCATCGAGCGTGAAGTCATGGCGCGGATGATGCTTCCGGTCGGACACCTCACCAAGCCCGAGACTCGGGCCATCGCGCGCGAACTGGGCCTGCTCACGGCGGAGAAGCCCGAGAGCCACGAGATCTGCTTCGTGCCCGATGGCGATTACGTGAAGGTCCTGGAGCGTGAGTTGCCCGCCGACGCCCCGTCACTCACGCCGGGCCCGATCCTCACGATGGATGGCCGCGTCGTCGGCGAACACCGCGGGTTCGCGCGGTACACCATCGGGCAGCGCCGCGGGCTCCCCGGCGGCAGCAGCGAGCCCCTGTTCGTCGTTGCGCTGCGGCCAGAGGATCGCGCTGTGATCGTCGGCCCGCGCGAGGCACTGCTCGGGCGCGGATTAAGCGCCACCGATGTCAACTGGCTCGTGCCGAGCATTCCAGCCGAAGGCGAGGAAGTCCAGGTGCGCATTCGGCACCGAGCGACTCCTGCGCCGGCGACGCTGGTCGTCGCCACGGGCGATCGATTTGAAGTCTTGCTGCACGAACCCGCGTACGCCATCTCGCCGGGGCAGAGCGTCGTGCTCTACGACGCCGCCGGCCTCGTGCTCGGTGGCGGCATCATCGCCGCCAGCAAGCGTCTGCTGCCGGTACAGGCCGCGTAGCGCCACTGATGTCCATCCCTCTCACATCCGTCAGGAGCACCCCATGATTACGCGCAAGGCATCGGCCAAGTGGGTCGGCGAACTCAAGTCGGGCAGCGGCAACGTCCGCCTCGGCAGCGGCGCCTTCGAGGGCAAGTACTCCTTCGGCACGCGCTTCGAGGGCGCCCCAGGCACCAACCCCGAGGAACTGCTCGGCGCGGCACACGCGGGCTGCTACTCGATGGCGCTGAACCTCGGGATCTCGCAGGCGGGCTTCGCGGCCGAGTACGTGGATACCACGGCCGAGGTGCAGATGGATAAGGTCGGCGCAGGCATGAGCATCGTGAACATCACGCTCACCACGCGCGCCAAGGTGCCCGGCCTGAGCAAGGAGAAGTTCGCCGAGCTCGCGGAGGCGACCAAGGTGAACTGCATCATCTCCAAGGCGCTAAGCGTCCCGATGACGCTCGTGGCCGCGTTGGACGCCTGATCACAGTTCGTCGCGGCGCTGGCCAAGTGCGGCCCTGGACCGCGCTTGACGAAGCGTGGTACAGCGGCGGACTATAGGGGATGGAGTTCTTTCGCGCGATTTACAATGGACTCGCCATCATTGGCGGGGCGGTGCTCGCGGTAGTCGCCGTGGTTGCCGTGCTGGAGAGCGCCGCGAGCGCTCTGCGCACGCGGAACGACGGCTCCGCGCCACCTGCGATGCCCTCCCGCGTCAGCGTCTCGACGCCGGACGCACGCCCAATGCGCGCGCCGACCGCCACTCCCGTGGGCGACACCGCGCAGGGGCTAAACTCCGCGCCTGCCGCGGAGCCAGGCCGCGGGCGTACCGCCAGCCTGCGCGCGTCCTATTCCATGCCCTACGGCCTCGAGGCTGCGCGCGCCCGCGGTCTCCTCGTCGGCGGCATGCGCAGCCTCGTCCGTGACCCGGGCGGCGCCAGATCTCGGCGCACGCGTCCCGCCTGGGTCGAGCAACACACGGCGGACCGGTACGTCCTCGTCACCGAGGACTCCCCCGTGGTCCAGACAGCGGACCCGATGATGCAGCCGGCCCTGCAGCTCGAGGACGGCCGGCGCATCCCACTGACGACGTACACCGACGCCGACGGGCATCGGTACGCGTTCGCTCGCTTCTGTAGCGTGCCGCCCGACACGCTTCGCGTCATCATCATCCACCGCGACTCGCTTCGCGGTCGAGGGAGCCTCCGATGCCCATAGCCAAGTTCTTTCTCGCGCTCGTCGGACTGTTCTTCCTCTACGTGGTCTTCGTGCCACCGGTCTGCGCCTGCGTCAACAAGACGAAGGGCTACGTCGCGACGACCAAAGCAGACCTGCGGAACTTGGTCACGGCACAAGAGGCGTTCTTCGCGGAGCACCGGCGCTACGCCAACTCCTTCGTGGAGTTGGACAGCACACAGTTCACGTCGTCGCCAGGGAGCGTCATCCGCATTCAGGCCGCGAGCGACAGCGGCTTCCTCGCGAGCGGCACGCACACGGCACTGCCCGAGCTCCGCTGCCAGTTGGCCATCGGTCCGTTCGCCAAGGACGGGCGCAACGACGGCGAGCCCATGTGCACGCCGAGCTACAAGCGACCGTGGTACCGAATGCCGGGATTCTGAGTGCGCGGGCGGTCCGCGCCCCGCTCAGTACTCTAGCCCCGCCGCCTTCGCGAACTGCTCCATCAACTTGCGTTGCTCGGCACTGAGGTGCTCAGGCGCGGTCACATGGATCTCGACGAGCAAGTCTCCACGCTGCTCGTCCTTCGCGACACCCTGGCCGCGCACGCGGAATCGCTTCCCGCTCGGCGTGCCCGCCGGGAGGTTCAGGGTCACCGTCTTGTCGTCGAGGGTCTGCACGCTCACCTTCGAGCCCAACGTGGCCTGCGCGATGTTGACGCGCACGCGCACGATGACGTCGTTGCCGTCACGCTCGTAGTCGGGATCGGGCTTCACCTGGAACGTGATCAGGATGTCGCCGTTGGGCCCGCCGCGCACGCCACGCCCGCCCTGCCCCTTCAGGCGAATCTTGCTTCCGCTCTCGGTGCCGCCTGGCACCGTGATCAACACCTTCTTGCTGGTGCGATTTGCCCCGGCACCTTGGCAGGCTGCACACTTCTCGCTGGGAATCTTGCCCTTGCCCAGGCACGCCGGGCACGGACGATTCACCGCGAAGCCGCCCTGCCCGAACGAGATCTGTCCTCGCCCGCCACACTCGCTGCAAGTCGTGAGCGTCGCGCCCTTGGCCGCGCCGCTGCCGCCACAGCTGCCGCACTCTTCATTTAAATCCAGCGTGATCGGCACCTTGCCGCCCAGCGCCGCGACCTTGAAGGGCACCTCGAGCGTCGTCTCCACGCTCTGCCCCTGCTCCGGACCGCTGGGGCGCTGTTGACGGCCACCACCGAAGATCGATCCGAAGAGATCGCCGAGGCCACCGAGGCCACCGATGTCGAACTCTTCCATGCGCGGCCCGCCGGCAGCACCCGCCTGACCGCCGCTGCGGCCAGCGGCGCCCGCCGAGCCAGCACCCGGCCGCGCACGCGCGCCGCCGCGCGACGCGAAGGGATCGAAAGCCCCGAGGCGACGCATCTCGTCGTACTGCTTCCGCTTCTCGGCGTCGCCCAAGACGTTGTACGCCTCCGAGATCTCCTTGAAGCGATCGGCGGCCTTGGCATCACCCTTGTTCGCATCTGGGTGATACTGCTTGGCCAGCCGGCGGTACTGCTTCTTGATCTCGTCGGCCGTGGCACCGCTCGGAACGCCGAGGACGGCGTAGAAGTCCTTCTGCGCCATCACCCGTTCCACTGCCGCACGACGACGCGCGCCGGCCGCAGCAGGGTGCCGTTGAGCACGTAGCCGACCTGGTACACGACGGCGACCGTGTGGTCCTCGTCGGCGTTCGCGGCCGGCGCCGTGGTGATCGCTTCGTGCAGCGTGGGGTCGAAGGGCGCGTTCGCCGGATTCACGACCTCGAGGCCGTGCCCCGCCAGCGACTTGAGCAGCTTCTTCTCCACCATCTCGATGCCCGCGAGCACCTGCTTCGCGTCGGTGCCGTCCGGCGTCATATGCGCCACGCGGCCAAGATCATCGAGCGTCTCCAGCAGCCCCTTCATCACGGCGCCCATGCCCATCTTCTCCGCGTCTTGCCGCTCGCGCACGGCACGCTTGCGGAAGTTGTCGTACTCGGCGGCCAGCCGCAGGTACTTGTCCTGCTGCTCGGCCAAGGCGCGCTGGGCGTCCGCGAGCGGATCCGGCGCCGGTTCGGCGGCGGAGGCGGGCGCGTCAGTCGTTGCCGCCGCCATCGCGTCGGGGGCCGAGGTCTCGAGATCAGGGGTGCGTGGGTCAGTCATAGCAAGAAAGTTCGCCGTTTTCCCGAAAGAAGGGCAACCACCGTGCCAGCAAGCGCTTGCCGCATCGGCAGATACCGGTGGCTCCAGCTCACCCTACGGCAGGGCCAGTCGGACGTTTCGGCTGAGGCGCGGCCCCGCGACGACGCCTAGCGGTCGTCGCCGCGAGGGCGATCAGTCGTGCAGGGCGCGACGCAGCAAGTTGAGCGCCGCCTGCGCCGAGCGCTGCCGCACCTCGTGGCGATCGCCGACCATCGTCGTGCGTACCGAGCGCAGCGCGCCGCGGACATCCACTGCGAGACAGACCGTCCCCACTGGCTTCTCCGGCGAACCTCCGCCAGGCCCGGCGACCCCCGTGATGCTCACGCCCACGTCTACGCCAAACCGCGCGCGCACGCCAGCGGCCATCTCCCGCGCTGTCTCCTCGCTCACTGCGCCATGGGCCTCCAGGGTGGCCTCGCGCACGCCGAGTTCGCGCACCTTCACGTGATTGGCGTAGGCAATCGTGCCGCCGTCCACCACGTCACTCGAGCCAGGCACGGCGGTGAGGCGCATGCCTAGCATCCCGCCCGTGCAGCTCTCGGCCACGGCGATCTTCAAGCCGCGTTCGCGCAGCTGCTGCAACAGCAGCGCGGCGAGGTCATCGTCGTCCACGCCGTAGATCCAGGTGCCGACCTTGGCGCGAATCGCTCGCTCCGCCTCCTCGAGAAGCGTGGCCGCACGCGTCGCGGGCTCGTTCCACACGCTGAGCCGGAGATCCACACCCTCCCAGCCCGGGAGATACGCGAGCCGCGTCCCGAGGGGATCCTTCGCCAACTCGCCCATCTCGTCCGCGAGCTTGCTCTCGGCGATGCCCGTGGTGCGCAACGTGCGCGAGCGTACGACGAGGCCCTCGGTGTCGCCACGCTTGGCGACCAGCCGCGGAATGAGCTGCTCGCGCGACATCCCGCGGAACTCGCGCGGCACGCCGGGTAGCATGGCGCACCATCGGCCCTGCGCGTCCTCCAGCCAGATGCCCGGCGCAGAGCCGTGGTCGTTGCGGATGATCTCCGCGCCCTCGGGAATCATCGCCTGCTGGCGATTCGCCGCGGGGAGCTCGCCGGGCCAGCCGCGCTTGCGCCAGCGCTCCTGCAGGTCGGCCACGATGCCCGCGTCGAGTCGCATGCCGCGTCCGAAGATCGCCGCGATGCTCGGCTTCGTGAGGTCGTCCGCCGTGGGGCCGAGCCCGCCGCTGGTGATCACCGCACCGGTGCGGGCGATCGCCTCACGGACGGCGGCGGCAATCTCCTCGGGGCCATCACCGACCGTTGCGCGGCGCACGACGCGGATCCCCTGCGCGGCCGCTTCACGCGCGAAGAACGCCGCGTTGGTGTCGATCGTATAGCCGAGCAGCAGCTCGTTGCCGATGCTGACGAGTTCAACGTCCACGGACGAACACGCTGCGGTGCCGCACGAGGTAGTCGCCGAGCGAGATCAGCGTGAGCGCGAGGGCGACGAGCATGGTGACCGCGCCGATGCTGCCGAGCAGGTGAGCGAAGAAATCCGCAATCGGGTTCCCCCACCATTGCTCCTGCTCCATGGCGAGCTTGAGCGCGAACCAGAGGAAGGCGGCCCCCATCCACGTGTACTGGAAGCCGGCCTTCCACTTCCCGAGCTTCTGCGCGGCGATGACGACGCCGCGGCGCTGCGCGAAGCTGCGGAACCACGTCATGAACACTTCGCGGCCGACGATGGGCACCAGGACCCACCACGGAAAGAACACCGGCCCGAGCCCGAACGTGACGAAGAAGTACTGCGCGCGCTCGTCGGCCACCGGCAAGAGCGCGAGCAGCGGATCCGCGGCCGGCGCCTGCAGCAGGAACATCGGCACGAAGCAGCCGACGAGCAGCAGCTTGTCGGCGAGCGGATCGAGCACTTTGCCCAGGTCGGTGATGAGACCGCGGGCGCGGGCGATCTTGCCGTCGTAGTGGTCGCTGATCGCGGTGGCGAGGTACAGCACCCAGGCGAACAGGCGCACCTCGACATTGTCCACCAGCGGCAGCAGGGCGAGGAACGGCGCGGCGACGATGCGCGCCGCGGAGATCAGGTTCGGAAGATTCACGTGCGGTCGCTCGCTTACGCGAGCGTCTTCAGGACGAGCTTGGAGACCGCCTTGAGCGTATCGAACACGCCGTCACCCGTGACGGCCACGGCCTCGAAGAAGTGCGCGCGCTCCACCCACACGCCATCGGCGTTCTGCTCGATGATGTTCTCGCCGGGGCGGAACTGGTTGGGCGTCACCTTCTGGCGCTCCGGCTCGACGACTTCCCAGCCGGGGTTGAGCGTGTTCTGCAGTTCGTCGAGCGGTGCGGCGTTGGGCAGGTCGCGCTTGTTGTACTGGATCACGAACGGCATCTTCGTGAGGT
>CAZCIM010000042.1:0-16030 GCA_964498895.1 uncultured Gemmatimonas sp.
ATCCACGGCGGTCCGCACTCGCAGTACGGCGAGCAGTGGTTCGACGAGACGCAGAACCTCGCCGCCGCCGGCTTCATGGTGCTCTACACGAATCCGCGCGGCTCCAGTGGCTACGGCGCGGACTTCACGTTCAGCACGCGGGGGCGCTGGTTCGCCGAGGACTACGAGGACCTCATGAAGGCCGTGGACATCGCCGCGGCTCGCCCGGACGTGGATTCCACGCGCATGGGCGTCACCGGCGGCTCGTACGGTGGCGTCATGACGGCCTGGATCACGGTGAAGACGCATCGCTTCAAGGCGGCGCAGGCCGATCGCATGATCTCCAACTGGTGGAGCTGGTACGGCACCTCCGACGCGCAGGGCCTCACGGAGTTCGAGTTCTATGGACGGCCGTGGGACAATCCGGCCATGTACGACTCGCTCTCGCCCATCCGCTACGTGCGTCAGGTGCGGACGCCGACGTTCATCCTGCAGTCGGAAGAAGATCATCGCACGCCGATGACAGATGCCGAGCAGTGGTTTGCGGCCCTGGTGCGGCAGGGCGTACCGGTGGAGTTCGTGCGCTATCCGCGCAGCACGCATGATCTCTCGCGCACGGGTGAGCCGTGGCTACTGGTGGACCGACTCGGCCGCCTGCGCGATTGGTTCGGCCACTGGCTGAAGCCCTAGGCTCCGTGCCATCTTCAGGCGTTCTGTAGGACATTCCCCCGCAGGTTCCCTCATCCCCCGGACAGAGACCTGATGTCTGACAACAAGGAAGAATGGGGCAGTAAACTCGGCGTGATCCTCGCAGTCGCGGGATCCGCCGTGGGCCTCGGCAACTTCCTCCGCTTTCCCGGCCAGGCGGCCGCGAACGGTGGCGGTGCGTTCCTCATTCCGTACTTCTGC
Organism: uncultured Gemmatimonas sp.; assembly: GCA_964498895.1. Lineage (GTDB taxonomy): Bacteria > Gemmatimonadota > Gemmatimonadetes > Gemmatimonadales > Gemmatimonadaceae > Pseudogemmatithrix. The sequence goes on from CAZCIM010000042.1 coordinate 889, forward strand.
GCGCTGTTCCTCCTCGGCTTGCCGATCGGCTGGGCCGAGTGGACCATGGGCAAGTACGGCGGCAAGAAGGGTCTGCACGGCGCCCCGATGGTGATGGGCGCCATCGGCAAGGGCCGCCTCGCGCGCTACCTCGGCGTGCTCGGCGTGCTCATCCCGCTCGGCGTGAGCACGTACTACGTGTTCATCGAGACGTGGACGTTTGCGTACTTCCTCAAGTACATCACGGGCGGCATCGGCATCGACCGCACGGCCGACATCGTCACGCAGACGGCGCAGTCCGGCTCGTTCTATTCGATGATCACTGGCGTGGACGGCGACGGCCTGCTGTTCACCGGCGACTCGAAGTACACGGTGATGAGCTGGATCTTCGTGTTCGCCGTGAACATCTACTTCGTGTTCCGCGGGCTGTCGAAGGGCATCGAGAAGTTCGTGTCCTACGCGATGCCGATCATGGCGGTCTGCGCGTTGATTGTGCTCATCCGCGTGCTCACGCTCGGCACGCCGAACCCGGCCATCCCTGAGCAGAACGTCATCAACGGCCTCGGCTACATGTGGAACCCCGACTTCTCGAAGCTCGGGAACTTCCAGACTTGGCTGGCGGCGGCGGGCCAGATCTTCTTCTCGCTGTCGGTGGGCTTCGGCGTGATCATCAACTACGCCTCGTACATGAAGGCGAAGGATGACGTCGCGCTCTCCGGCCTCACCGCCTCGGCCACGAACGAACTGTTCGAGGTCGGCTTCGGCGGCATGATCACGCTGACGGCGGCGTTCGTGTTCCTCGGCCTGAGCGGCACGGCGGGCGCGGTGGCCACGGGCTCCTTCGGCCTCGGCTTCAACACGCTGCCGGTGGTGTTCGCCCAGATGGGCGCCTTCGAGAACGTGATCGGCGCGCTCTGGTTCTTCATGCTCTGGTTGGCGGCCATCACGAGCTCGCTCTCGATGTACGCCCCGGCGACGGCGCACCTGAAGGAGGCGACGAACTGGTCGCACGGGAAGTCCACGAGCGTGATTGCCATCATCGGCACGATCGGCGCCGTGCTCACGCTGTGGTTCACGGCCGGCGGCTCGTTCTGGAGCACGGTGGACTTCTGGGTCGGGACGTACCTGATCTTCGTGCTCGCGATGGTACAGATCATCTATTTCGGCTGGGTATTCGGCATCGAGCGCGGCTGGAAGGAGCTGCACCAGGGCGCGTCGATCCGCGTGCCGACCATCTTCAAGGTCGTCATGAAGTACATCGCGCCGGCGTACTTGATCATCGTGTTCGTCGGGTTCACGGCGCAGAACTTCATGCCGTCGCTGAGAGCGTCGTGGTCCAACACGGGCGCACGCGCGGGCATGCTCACGATCGCGGCGATCCTCGTGTACCTCGTGGTCGTCACCTACATCGGCGAGAAGCGCCTGCGCGCGGCCGGTGTGGACATCGACGACAACAACCCTGTGTCCTAAGGAGAGACGACAATGACGACCCTGGGATGGATCTTTATGTCGTTCTCGCTCACGATGGTGTGGGGCGGCACCTTCTGGTGCTTCAAGAAGGTCTTGGAGACGCCGGCAGAGGAGAAGGCGCCGCCGGGCTTCGGTCCGTAAGGCTGTCTTAACGGCCTTCACCACGAAGGCACGAAGGCAAGAAGCCATTCGCAGCTCGCTGTTGCCACGAACCGACGGGGGCTCGCACCGAACACATGGTGCGGGCCCCCGTTTTCGCTGCCCTCTCGCGCCTGTGGCCTTCGTGCTTCGTGCCTTCGAGAGGAACAGCCCCTCAGGCTTTGGTCTGCGGCACGTCCGTCACGCCGCCGGAGACGATGAACGCGAGCACGTCGGAACTCGGCGCCTCGATGCGCGTCACGCGCGCGGCGGGCACGACGACGAGTTGGCCCGCGAAGTTGTACGACTGCGGGAAGTAGACCGCCACGTCATGCTCCAACCCGAGCTGGGCCAGCGACTGCTGCGTGATGAAGCCGAAGGTGCGCACGGCGCCGTCGGCGCTCAGCGCCACCAGCACCGGTCGGTCGAAGCGTCGCTTCTCGCCCACGAAGGCGTCGAGCAGGTCCTTCGTCGCGTTGTACAGGATGCGCACGAAGGGCAGGCGGTCGAGCATGCGCTCGAGGCGCTCGACGAGCGTGTTCCAGAGGAAGTTCGAGCCGAGGAAGCCGACGAGCGTGATCGCAACCAGCGTGATCAGCAGCCCCGCACCGGGGATCGAGAGCCCGAGCCATCCGTCGATCGTCCGCAGGACCACCCAGCACACCGCGACGGTGACGGCGAGGGGGACCGTAAGGATGAGGCCGCGGAGGAAGTACGAGGCGAGGCGGGTCATGGGGCGCGGGCAACGGCTGGGGGGCACATCGCGTACATTGGTCGGCGCCCGTAGAAGATAACCCTGAACCGCCGCTCCCGATGCCACATCGTCCCGCTGCCCGCCGAGTCCTGCGGGCCCTCGTCCTCGCGCTGCCGCTCCTGGTGGCGCTGCCGTTGGCCGCTCGCGCGCAGGGCGAGCGCAAGGTGCTTTCGCAGGAGACCTACGATCTCTGGCGCAGCATCCTGCAGCCCACCCTCTCGCCAGACGGCCGCTGGGCCGTCTACACGCTCTCGCCCACCGTCGGCGACGGCGAGCTGGTCGTGCGCGCCACGGGCGCGAGCACGGAGTACCGCGTGGCGCGCGGCAGCACGGGGCGTCCGCTGCAGTCCGTGAGCGGGCAGCCGTTCACGGTCGGTGCCGCACAGGTCACGGGCGATTCCCGCTACGTGCTCTTCCTCCAATACCCGTCGCAGGCGGCGCTTGATAGCGCACGGGCGCGGCGGACGCGCGCCGCTGACCAACCCAAGCCGTCGCTGGGCATCCTGGCGCTCGCAGACGGCCGCGTCACCACGCTCGAGAAGGTGCGCGCGTTCTCCCTCGCGCGGGACGGCGGGCGCTTCGTCGTGTATCAGCCCGAGGCCGACACGGCCGCCGCGGGCGGGCGCGGAGCGGCCCGCAGCGGCGCCGACTCGGCGGCGGCACGGCCGGCCGCGCGGCGCAAGGACAGCGGTACGCCGCTGGTCATCCGCGAGCTCGCCACCGGCACCGAGACGCGCATCGAACAGGTGAGCAGCTACGTGCTGCACGAGCGCGAGCGCTGGCTGGCCTACGCCCGCGCCGGCGCCGATTCGCTCGGCGTGGATGGGGTGTACCTGCGTGACCTCACGACCGGGACGGAGACTGCGCTCAAGGTCGCGACCGGCAACTATCGCTCGCTGGCCTTTGACGAGGCCGGCACGCAACTCGCCTTCGTGACCGATGCGGACTCTTGGGGGGCGGAGACGGCGCGCTTCGCCGTGTATCACGCCACGCTTGCCGGCGCGCGCAATCGGCCAGGCCCGCAGCCGGCCACGCGCGTCGTCGCGGCCAGTGACGTTCCGGACAGCCTGACGGTCGCCGAACGCAGCCGCCTCGCGTTCGTGAAGTCGGGAGCGGTGCTCAGCCTGGGGCTCTCGCGGCCGCTCCCCGACTCCGTGCCCGCCGACTCCCTGGCGGACAAGGCGATCGTGGACCTCTGGCACTGGCGCGACGCGCGCCCGCAGCCGATGCAGCGCTTGCAGGCCGCGCAAGATCGCAATCGGCAGTACACGGCCGTCTATCACGTGGCGACTCGGCAGTTCCGGGTGCTCGGCTCGCCGGAGCTTCCGCAGATCACGCTGTCAGATGACGGGCGCACGGCATTGGCCAACACCAACGTGCCCTACGAAATGGACGCCATCGCCGGCGAGGGCGGCACGGACATCAACGTCATCAACACGCTCACGGGTGCGCTGCGCCGCGTCGCGACGAAAGTGCGCGGTGGCGGGCAGCTCTCGCCCGGCGGCAAGTACGTGACCTGGTGGGAGAACGGCAGCTGGCGCGTGCACGACATCGCCGCCAATCGGACGCGCGAACTCACCGCAGGGATCACGGGCGTGCGCTTCGAGGACGAGTCGCACGATACGCCGAGCGAGCCGGGCCCCTATGGGTTGGGCGGGTGGGCCGCAAACGATGCGACCGTGCTCGTGTACGATCGCTTCGACGTGTGGGAGGTTGACCCGACGGGTGCGCGTGCGGCGCGCGCGCTGACGGACGGCGCTGGCCGCCGCGACAGCATCACGTTCCGCGTCGTCGATATCGATCCGGACGAGGATTTCCTCGATCCTGCGGAGCCGCTGTTGCTCCGGGCCTTCGACAACCGCAGCAAGGACGCGGGGCTGTACCGCGACCGTATCGGCGGCACCGCGGCGCCCGAGCGCCTGATCATGGCGCCCAAGACCTGGCCGTTGCTGCAGCGGGCGCGCAACGCCGAGCAGTACCTCGTGGCGCGCGCTGATTTCCGCGAGTATCCCGACCTCTGGACGGGAGAGCGCTTCGACCGACTCACGCGCATCACCGATGCGATGCCCGAGCAGGCGCAGTACCGCTGGGGCAACGTGCGCTTGCATCGCTGGCTGAACAGCGACGGCGTGCCCCTCGAAGGCCTGCTGTACACACCCGAAGGCTTCGACGCGTCGAAGCAGTACCCCATGCTCGTGTACTTCTACGAGCAGCTCTCGGACAACCTGCACCAGTATCACCGGCCGGCGGGGCGGAACATCATCAACCCGAGCGTCTACACCTCGCTCGGCTACGTGGTGTTTATGCCGAACATCCACTACACGCCGGGTTACCCCGGGCCCAGCTCCGTGAAGAGCATCGTGCCGGGCGTGCAGTCGCTGATCGCCCAGGGCTTCGTAGATCCCAAGCGCATCGGCATCAGCGGCCAGAGCTGGGGCGGCTACCAGACGGCGTACATCATCACGCAGACGAACCTGTTTGCGGCGGCAGTCCCGAACGCCACCGTGGTGAACATGACGTCGGCCTACGGCGGCATTCGCTGGGAGAGCGGCGTCGAGCGCGCGATCGTGAACTACGAGCGCGGCCAGAGCCGCATCGGGGGCTCGCTCTGGGAGTATCCGGAGCGCTACATGGAGAACTCGCCGCTGTTCTACCTCGATCGCGTCACGACGCCGGTGCTGTTCATGGCCAACGACAACGACGGGGCGGTGCCGTGGTACCAGGGCATCGAGTACTTCGTCGCGATGCGTCGTCTCGGTAAGGAGGCGTACATGCTCAACTACAACGGCGACGCGCACAACCCGCGGAAGTACGCCAACCAGAAGGACATCGATCGCCGCATGCAGGAGTTCTTCGCGCATCACCTACTCGGCGCGCCGGCGCCGGAGTGGATGCGGCGCGGGATCCCGTTCGTGGAGCGGGGGAGAGACCAGCTCGGGCGATAGAAGACGGGAGAAGGAAGACGGAAGACGGAAGGGGTGCGCACCGCGAGCGTCGTGCGCACCCCTTCTGTCTCCCGACTTCCGTCTTAGGGCCCTACCGCGTCCCCGTCTCCGCCGCCGGCACCGTCTGCAGGTACTTCCAGATTGCCGTCATCTCGACCGGGGTCATGAGCTTCGTGGCACCGACCGGCATCACTGGATGCAGCGTGCTGCCGTCGGGGCGCACACCCTCGCTGAGCGCACGCACGAACGCGGCGTAGTCGTAGCCGGCGAGTCCCGTCGGCGTGAGGTTCGAGGCCTGCGGCCAATCCGGCGGCGCGCCGCCGATCGGCCCGCCCGAGAAATTCGCGGCGTGGCAGCCCGAGCAGCCGCCGTTGGCGAGGTAGCGGCCGTATTCCACGGTCGAGTCCGGCGTGACGGACGCCACGACTTCGGCGCGATGCGTCACGGCGTTCGCCGGGAATAGCGGCATCTTCCCCGCCGCGTAGAGGGCGCGCGCCAGCGGGCCCACGCGGTTCGGCGGCACCTCGCGGTCCACCGGCGCGACGGTGCGCAGGTACGCGATGAGCACGCCCACATCCTCGTCGCTCATCAGCTGGTACTCGTGCGAGGGCATCAGAATCAAGCGACGCCCGTCCTTGGCGACGCCGTGCCGGATGGCGCGCTCGAGGTCAGCGTCCGTCATGCCGCCGAGGATACCGCCGCGGCCCGTGGTGAGATTCGCGCCCGAGATGCGACCGATCGCCGGATCGTCCACCATCGTGCGGCCGCCGAAGTCTTCACCGTGGCAGTCGCCACACTTCGCGAGCGCCTTCATGACGTGCTCGCCACGCGCGATGGACGCCGAGTCGGTGGGGGCGGAGAAGGCGTGCGTCGGGTCGGCAACGGTTTCGGCGATCTCGCCGTTGGTCCACGCGTAGAGCCCGGCCGCGCCGGCGCCGAGGAGGACGAGCAGGCCACCGAGGCCGATGGCGAGGAACTTTGCGAAGCGTTTCATAGGAGTCAGTCGTACGGGAAAGGGGGGTGGGACGCGCTCCCTACGGCGACACGCGCCGTGAAGTTGCGCCCGTCCGTCGCCCACGGCGAGTACCCTCCAACGCCCAAATCCCGTATTCTTCTCTCCCTATGGCCTCCACATCCCGCCCCGAGTCGACGTCCGCGTCGGCGCCCAAGCCCGCTGCGCCTGAGCCCGCGCCCTGGACCATCGAGCGCGCGAAGTCGCTCTACAACATCGAGGGCTGGGGCGATGGCTTCTTCGACATCAATGAGAAGGGCCGCGTCGTCGTGCGGCCCGACAAGGATCAGCCGACCCGCACCATCGACCTGCATGAGTTGGCCCATGACCTCGAGGCGCAGGGCGTGGGACTGCCGGTGCTGCTGCGATTCTCGGATATCCTGAAGGCCCGCATCGAGATGCTGCACCAGCGGTTCGCGAACGCGATCGCCGAGTTCCAGTACGAAGGCCAGTACACGACGGTCTATCCGATCAAGGTCAATCAGCAGCGGCACGTGGTCGAGGAGATCGTCGAGTTCGGCCATGCGACGGGCGTGGGCCTCGAGTGCGGCTCGAAGCCCGAGCTGCAGGCGGTGCTCGCGCTGTCCGATCGCACCGATCACCTCATCGTGTGCAACGGCTACAAGGACGAGGAGTTCATGCGCCTCGCCTTGATGGGCCAGCGCCTTGGCCACACGGTGATGATCGTCATCGAGCAGGTCAGCGAGCTCGACGTGCTCATGCAGGTGGCGGCCGACCTCAAGATCGACCCGACGATCGGCGTGCGCATCAAGCTCTCGGCGGAAGGCTCGGGGCGCTGGGCCCAGTCCGGCGGCGAGAAGTCGAAGTTCGGCCTCAATGCCGCGCAGCTCATGCAGGTGATCGACAAGCTGAAGGCGGCGGGGAAGACGGATTGGCTTCGGCTCATCCACTTCCACCTCGGCTCGCAGATCACCGACATCCGCTTCATCAAGCGCGGGTTGCAGGAAGTGAGCCGCTTCTACGTGGAGCTGCGCCGTCTCGGGCTGAACATCCAGTACGTGGACGTGGGCGGCGGCCTCGGCGTGGACTACGATGGCACGCAGAGCACTGCGCAGGCCTCGATGAACTACTCCGCGCAGGAGTACGCCAACGACATCGTGTACACGTTGGCCGAGACCTGCCGCGAGGAAGGCCTGCCGTTCCCGCATATCATCTCGGAGTCGGGGCGCGCGCTCACGGCGCACCACGCGCTGATGCTCATTTCCGTCATCGACGTGGAGTCGGCGAACGATCCGTCGCCGCCGGGGCTCACGGAGGACGACCACACGCTGCTGCACGAGATGGCCGAGGACCTGAAGACCTTGGGCCGCAAGAACCTCTCGATGCGCCGCATCCACGAGATCTACCACGACGCGACCTTCGACAAGGAGCGCGCGCAGCAGCTGTTCAACTCGGGCGTGCTCTCGCTGCGCGAGCGGGCGATGGCCGAGCAGTTCTACCTCTGCTCGCTCAACGCGGTGGCCAAGCTCGTGGCCGGCAAGCGCGAGCGTTTCGACGACATCATCCGCGATCTCGACGCGGCGCTCGTCGACCGCTACTTCGCGAACTTCTCGCTGTTCCAGTCGCTGCCCGACAACTGGGCGATCGACCAGCTCTTCCCGATCATGCCGATCCATCGGCTCGACGAGGAGCCGTCGCGGCGCGGCACGATCCAGGACGTGACCTGCGACTCGGACGGCAAAATCGATCGCTTCATCGGCGGACGCGATGGCCAGCCGTCGCTGCCGCTGCACGTGTTCAAGGATGGGGACGCGTACATCCTCGGCATCTTCCTCACCGGCGCGTACCAAGAGATCCTCGGCGACCTGCACAACCTCTTCGGCGACACCAACGCCGTGCATATCCGCCTGCGTGGCGATGGCTACGAGGTGACGCACCTCGTGCACGGCGATACGGTCACCGAAGTGCTCGACTACGTGGAGTTCCGCGCCTCCGACCTGCTGACGACGTTCCGTCGCAAGGTCCAGAACGCGAAGGACATCAGCCGCGAAGAGGCGAACATGTTCATCGCGGAGTATGTGGCGGGCCTCGAAGGCTACACGTACCTCGAGGGTGAGGCGGCGCGGTAAAGACGGAAGACGGAAGACGGAAGAGGGAAGACGGAAGCTGTTGCGGCGCGAGGACTGAGATCCTCGCGCCGCGCGTGCTTCGGTGGTCCAACATGCGCCATCCGTTCCTTTCCTATTTATAAGCGGCTGGCCCGCGCCACTCGCGAGTTTCGTGAACGAAGCGACGCGTTCTCGCGTATAGTTTGCAGTGCATTCGCCGCGCCGCAGCATGCGTGTCCCACGTGTGCGCCGCCCGCGATCCCTCGCGACCGTTCGAGCGTTGCCATGATCTTTCCTGTGCCGTTCCTTGCCGCCGCCGGCGGCGATACTGGGTTTGAGCATCTGTTGCTCGTGCTCGTCGCGATCATCGTCGCGACGAAGCTCCTGGGCGCGCTGGCACAGCGCATCGGACAGCCGGCCGTGCTCGGGGAACTCATCGCGGGTGTGCTGTTGGGCGGGAGCGTGCTCCGCATCGTGGACCCGGCGGACCCGGTGGTCCATGCGCTGTCCGAGCTTGGCGTCCTGATCCTGCTCTTCCAGATCGGCCTGCACACGGATCTCCGCTCGCTGGCCAAGGTCGGCTCAACGGCGTTGTTCGCTGGCAGCGTCGGCGTGGTGCTGCCGTTTGTGGGTGGCTTCGCGGTGGCGCGCACGATGGGCGTGGACCTCATGCCGGCCATCGTCATCGGCGCCGCCCTCACGGCGACGTCTATCGGCATCTCGGCGCGCGTGCTTTCGGACCTCGGCCAATTGAAGACGCCGGAGGGTCAGGTCGTCATTGGCGCCGCGGTGTTCGATGACGTGATTGGCCTGATCATCCTCTCGATCGTCGCGAGCATGGTGGCGGGCGCCGAGTTGACCGTTGGCGGGATCGGCAAGATCGCCGGCGTCGCCATCGGGTTTGTGGTCGTGGCGCTGGCACTGGGGAGCGTGGCGATCCCGCCGTTGTTCCGGCTCATCGAGCGCGTGCGTGTGTCGGGCGTGCTCTGCGCCGCGGCGATGGGGTTCGCGCTGGCCTTGGCGTTGCTCGCCACGCAGGCGGGCTCGGCGATGATCATCGGCGCCTTCGCGGCGGGCTTGATCTTGCACCCGACGCCGCAGCGGCACGAGATCGAAGAGAGCATGACGCACCTAGGCTTCTTCTTCGTCCCGATCTTCTTCGCGTCCGTCGGCGCGTCGATCGATCTTGGGGCGCTGCTGACGCGCGAGGCGCTGACGATCGGCGGCCTGCTCGTGCTCGTCGGTGTGGCGGGGAAGGTGATCGCCGGCTTTGCCCCCTGGTGGTTCAAGGGCAACAAGCTGTTGGTGGGCGTGGCCCTCGTGCCGCGCGGAGAGGTCGGATTGATCTTCGCGCAGCTCGGGCTGGCGGCCGGCGTGCTGAGCAGTGAGCGCTTCGGTGCGCTGATGTTGATGGTGGTGGTGACGACCTTCCTGACGCCGCCGCTCCTCAGTCTCATCGCCGCCCGCGGTACGCCCGACGAGAGTGGCGCACCCGATCACGTGGGCATCGACGATCTCGTCGTGGGATCCAGCAGCCGGAAGACGAAGAAGCTGAAGTCGGCGCATTGAAGACGGAAGACGGAAGACGGAAGGGGTGCGCACCAAGCCTTCAGTGCGCACCCCTTCCGTCTTTCGTCTTCCGTCTTGTCAGCGCGCCGCGTAGCGCTTCGCGACTTCCGCCCAGTTCACCACGTTCCACCAGGCCTCGATGTAATCCGGCCGGCGGTTCTGGTACTTCAAGTAGTAGGCGTGTTCCCAGACGTCGAGGCCGAGCAGGGCGTGCCGGCCTTCCATGAGCGGGTTGTCCTGGTTCGGCGTGCTCTCGATGCTCACGCTGCCGTCCTTGGCGGCGACGAGCCATGCCCAGCCGGACCCGAAACGGCCGACCGCCGCCGCCTTGAAGGCGTCGCGGAACTTGCCGAAGTCGCCGAAGGCCTTGGTGATGGCCGCGCCAAGCTCGGCGCCCGGCTCACCGCCGGCGTTCGGGGCCATGGTCGCCCAGAACAGCGAGTGGTTCCAGTGCCCGCCACCGTTGTTGCGCACGGCGGCGCGCACGGCCTCGGGCACCTTCGCGATGTCGCGGTTCAGCTGCTCGAGCGACCACGACGCCAGTTCCGGCGCCTTCTCGATGGCGGCGTTGAGGTTGGTGACGTAGGCGTTGTGATGCTTGCCGTGGTGGATCTCCATCGTCTGCGCGTCGATGTGCGGCTCGAGCGCGGTCGTGGCGTAGGGCAGGACAGGAAGCGTATGGGCCATCGGGAACTCCTGATGATGAGCGAGTGGGGACGAACGCTGCGTGGTCAATATATCCGGCAGCGGCGAGGGATTCTCCCAAGCGGTACAGGCCGCTGCGTGGGTCGCCTCAGCCGGTGGCGCGCTTGGACTGCCGCGCCTTCCACCAGCCGTAGATCCCCGGCGTGATCGAGAGCAGGATGATGCCGATGATGAGCTTCTCGACGTGTCGGTCGAGTCCCGGGACCATCTTCACGACGTAGAAGCCCGTGAGCAGCATGGACCAGATCCAGAGCAGCCCGCCGAGCACGTTGTAGAACACGAAGGTCGGGTAGTGCATCTTCGCCGCGCCCGCGACCACCGGCGCGAACGTGCGGGCGAAGGGCATGAAGCGCGCGAGGATGATGGTCTTGCCGCCGTGCTTCTCGTAGAAGTCCTGCGCGGCCTTGAGGTGGCTCTGCTTGAACCAGCGCGAGTCTTCGCGGCGAAAGAGGGCCTCGCCGGAGCGGCGGCCGATGCCATAGGCGATCTGGTCGCCGATGATCGCGGCGGCCGAGCAGAGCGCGCCCAGCGACCACACGTTGAGCGGCGAGTTCACCGCCGCCGCCGCGAGGCCCGCGGTCACGAGCAGCGAATCGCCCGGCAGGAACGGAAAGAGCAGCCCCGTCTCGATGAAGATGATCGCCGTGATACCGACGTAGCCGGCCGTCGCGACGAGCGTCTCGAGATCCCGGAGCTGATGGAAGAGGTCGAGGAGGAAATCCATAGACGTGGAAAGCTAAGCCCCGTCCGCGTCATGGCGTACCGCGCTCGACTAGTTTTCGCTGGCTATGTCCGTCCTCCATCGCGTCGCGGTCGTTCTCAACAAGCCACAGGACCAGGTGAACATCGCCGCCGTCGTGCGCGTGATGAAGAACTTTGGCTTCGTGGACCTGCGGCTCGTGGATCCGGTGCCCTACGATCCCTGGCGCATCGAGGGCGTCGCGCACGGCACCCGCGATCTCGTGGAGCGCATCCGGCACTTCGAGACGCTGGACGAGGCCTTGGCCGACTGCGTGTTCGTGGCCGCCTTCGGCGCGAAGCGTAGGGCGCATCGCTGGCCCGTCACCGAGCCGCGGCCGCTGGCGACGCAGGTGCTGGAGAAGCTGCCCGCCGGACCCGTCGCGTTGCTGTTTGGGCAGGAGGACCACGGCCTGCCCAACGAGGCCATCGACCGCGGGCAGGTGCTCGTGCGCATCCCTACCACGGAGCACGCCTCGCTGAACGTGGCGCAGGCGGTGAACATCGCCCTCTATGAACTGCATGTCGCGGCGGGGGATGCGACCCGCGAGGTGGCGCGGCACAAGCACCATGCGGCGCTGCCGAAGCACGAGGAATGGGAGCGCGCGCTGGGGGACATCGACCGCGCGCTGGCGGCTATCGCGTTCTATCGGACGCGGAACCCGGAACACATCATGCGCACCGTGCGTTCACTGCTGAATCGTGCGGGCCCGGACAGCCGCGAACTCACGCTGGTGCGGGCCATGGGCATCGAAGTGCTGCGAACGATCGACCGCGTGAAGCGCGGGTTGGAGCCGGAATAACGCCCCAATTGTCATGGGGTTGCGATACTTGAGTGGTGCAGTCATTTTTCCGCCTTGCCCAAAAGCTTGTGAACGATTTCACAAGCCGATGTAAGTATTCGGATATCCCCTTTTCCGAGTCAGTCGCCGATGACGGGACGTAGCAAGTGGGTCCTCATCCCTGGGACCGTGGCGATCGCGATCGCCGCGACCATGCTTTCCGCGTATGCGGGCTCGCAGACCGCGCAGGATGCGGCGCCGGCCGGCACCGCGGAGACCGCCACGCAAGCCGCCAATCGTGAGGCCGCCGGGAAGGCGAAGCCGGGCCCCTGGGCCTACAGCGGCGCCTCGGGTTACACGTTCTATGTGGGCGGCGGCATCGGCCGCTCGCCGGAGCAGCCGGTGAAGTTCCCGCACCCGGTGCACGTGAACACGCTGCAGATGAACTGCGCGTTCTGCCACAACGCCGCCGGCCAGTCGCCGGACCCGGGCCTGCCGGCCGTCGGCACCTGCATGGCCTGCCACACCCTCGTCGGCACGGACCGTCCGGAGATCCAGAAGCTCTCCGAGTACTGGAACAAGCGGCAGCCGGTGCCGTGGGTCCGCGTGCACAAGGTACCGGAGTACGTGCACTTCCCGCACATGCGCCACGTGAACGCGGGCGTCACCTGCCAGACCTGCCATGGCCAGGTCAACAACATGCCGCAGGTCTTCCAGGCCCAGTCGCTCAACATGGGCTGGTGCGTGCAGTGCCACGTGAACGGCTACTCGCCGGCCGAGGGCATGCGCGCCGCGGGCTACGAGCCGGACTCCGCCACGCTTGCGATGCCGCGCAAGAAGGCGAACTACGATTGCGCCACCTGCCACTACTAAGACCGCGATGACTCCGAACACCACGGAAGCCACGAAGGGCGCCCTGCAGGAAGCCCCTGCGGAGCGCGCGGCCGTCAAGCGCCGCGAGTTCCTCAAGGTCCTCGGCGTCTCCACTGCCGCCACTGCCGCCGTCGGTTGCGGCACGGGCGAGGTCGAGAAGCTCATTCCGTACCTCGTCTCGCCGGACAACACGGTCCCGGGCGTCTCGAACTACTACGCCACGACCTGCCGCGAGTGCGCCGCAGGCTGCGGCCTGATCGTCGAGGTCCGTGACGGCCGCGCCATCAAGGCCGAGGGCAACCCGGCGCATCCGGTGAACCGCGGCGCGCTCTGCGCGCGCGGCCAGTCGTCGTTGCAGGCGCTCTATAATCCGGACCGCTTCCGCGGTCCGATGAAGCGCGAGGGCGGCAGCCTCGTCCCGACCACGTGGGACGACGCGATCAGCACGCTGGCCCAGAAGCTCGGCGAGGCCAAGAGCCGCAACCAGGGCAACGGCATCGCGTTCATCAACGGCCATGAGCAGGGCAGCTTCCCGGCCGTGCTCGACCAGATCCTCGCGGGCTACGGCGCGCCGGCGCATCTGAGCTACGACGCCGAGGCCCCGGTCGCGGTCGCCACGGCGAACCGCGCCGCCTACGGCACGAGCTGGCCGCACCATGATTTCTCGTCGGCGGACCTGATCGTCTCGTTCGCCGCCGACTTCCTCGACGGCTGGGGCGTGCCGGTGCCGCAGCAGCTCGAGTTTGCGGAAGCCCGCGGGAAGGTCGAGGGCGCGCCGCGCTTCATCTACGTCGGTGCGCGTCGTACGCTCACCGGCCTGAACGCCGACTCCTGGATCCCGGCCCGTCCGGGCTCCGAGCTCGCGATCGTCAACGCGCTCCTCGGCCGCGGCTCGCTCGCGGCTGCCGCAGAGGAAGCGGGCGTCGCCGTCTCGCTGCTCGAAGGCCTTCGCGACGAGATCCGCGGGGCCAAGGCCTCGGCGATCCTCGGCGGCGGCTACACCACTAACAGCGGCGAACTCGCCGCCGCCGTGGCCGAGCTCAACAAGCAGCGCGGCAACGTCGGCAAGACGATCCTTCCGAACCGCGGCCTCAATGCCTTCGAGGGCGTGGCGACGCTGGCCGATGTCCGCGCGCTGACCGAGCGCATGAATGCCGGCAGCGTGCAGATCGCGATGGTGCGCCACGCGAACCCGGCCTACACGACGCCGCCGAGCCTCGGCTTCGCGACCGCGTTCGCCAAGGTGCCCTTCAAGGTCGCGTTCTCCAGCATCCCGGACGAGACGACCGCGCTCTGCGACCTGATCCTCCCCGACCACCACGGCCTCGAGAGCTGGGGCGACGCCGAGCCGGTGCGCGGCACGCTCTCGCTGCAGCAGCCGGTCATGGATCCGGTGTTCGATTCGCGCTCGACGGCCGACGTCCTGCTCGCCGTCGCCAAGAGCGATCCCTCGCTGGCCTCGCGCTTCCCGGCGGCGGATTACCGCGCGTGGCTCGCGGGCCGCGTCGGTGGCAACAACAGCCTGCGTGGCGCGCTCACCACGGCGCTGACCGAGGGCTCGGCGCTGTCGCGCACGAGCAGCGCTGGCCGCACGGCGGCCAAGCCGGCGGCGGCGGGGGCGGGTGAGTATCACCTCGTCACGTATCTCTCGCCGACGGTCGGCGACGGCCGCGGCGCCAACAAGCCTTGGCTGCAGGAACTGCCGGACCCGGTCACCAAGATCTGCTGGCAGACGGTCGTCGAGATGCACGGCGAGACCGCCGCGGCGCTCGGCATCGAGGACGGCGACATGGTCACCGTCACGACGGACGCGGGCACGCTCACGGCGCCGGCGCTGATCTACCTCGGCATCCGTCCGGATACGATCGCGGTGATGGTCGGCCGCGGGCAGGGCGAGGCCGCCGGTCGCTACGCGATCTCCGGCGAGAATGCCTACCAGCTCGGCGCGGTCACGGAGGACGCCCGTACGGGTGCCGCCGTGTACGGCGCGACGAAGGCCCGCCTGGCCAAGGCCAGCGGCAACCAGCGCCTCGTCACGACGGAAGGCTCGGGCCGCCAGCACGGCCGCAACATCGCGCAGGCGACGACGATCGCCGCGCTGCTCGCCG
>CAZCIM010000043.1:0-14614 GCA_964498895.1 uncultured Gemmatimonas sp.
AGGGCTGGGGCGACCGCACGGCCTTCACGTTCGGCTGGTCGCAGTTCGCGATGATTCGCGCCTCGTCCCTCGGTGGAATCTCGATCACCTGCGCCGAGTATTTCTTCCGCGTGATGGGCTGGGATTTGGGCGACTCGATGCCGGTGCGCTTCACCGCGGCGGGCGCAATCCTGCTCACGGCCTTCTTCAACATCCGCGGCGCCAAGGTCGGGGCCGCGTTCACGAACTTCACGGTCCTCGCGAAGTACGGCGGCCTGCTGTTCATCGTGATCGTGGCGTTCGCGTTCGGCATACCGGCCAATGGCGCGTCGCACTATGTGCCGGTGTTCCCGCCCAGCGCGTTCAGCGTGAGTGCCTTCGGGCTCGCACTCGTGAGCACGCTCTGGGCCTTCGACGGGTGGGCGGACGTCTCGAACAACAGCGGCGAGATCCGGGACCCGCAGAAGAACCTGCCCCGGGCGCTCATCGGCGGCACGCTGTTGGTGCTGGCGATCTACCTGGCCGCGAACCTCGCGTACTTGAGCGTGCTCACCATTGACGAAATGCGGGTGAGCCGCCTCGTGGCCGCCGACGTGGCGCAGCGGGTGATCGGCCCGGCCGGCGTGGTGTTTGTGTCGGTGACGGTCATGATCTCCACGTTCGGCACGCTGAACGCCGTGCTGTTCACGAGCCCGCGCATTTTCTTCGCGATGGCCGCCGACGGGCTGTTCTTCAAGCCCGTGGCCAAGGTGCATCCCACCTGGGGCACGCCGTGGGTGGCAATCGCCATGACCGCCACGCTGGGGGCAATCTTCGTGCTGACGCGGAGCTTCGAGCAGCTGGCGGACGCCTTCGTGACGGCGTTCCTGCCGTTCTACTTCTTGGCGGTGGCGGCGATCTTCCGGCTCCGGACGCGGTCGGACTACCGTCCGACGTTCCGGGTGCCCTGGTATCCCGTGGTGCCCGGGCTGTTCATGGCGGCCGTGCTCTACTTGCTGGCCAACGCCCTGATCGCGGAGTCGAGCCGCTGGCAGACGGCGGGCGTTCTCGGCGTCTGCCTGCTCGGGCTGCCGATTTACCACCTGACCGTGGGCCGGCGGGCGTCCGAGGCCCCGAGGACATAACGGTTCGGTAACCCTCCCCGGACGTCGGTTGACCCAGTGGCGGCGGACGGGCGAGTTTTTCGTTACATTTTTCCCGGTTGTACCGCCGCCCCCCACGGCCCGCCTTCACGGCCCGCACGGGCGCGTTGTTGGTTCCCACCCCACAGAGGAAAGCCCAATGAAGCGTTGGATCCTCCGGCTGACGTCTGCGCTGGCGGCGATCGCCGTGGCAGCGTCCGCCACCGTCGCCTCCGCTCAGGTGACCACGGGTTCGATCCGTGGTCTCGTGACGGACAGCGAGAACCGGCCGCTCGAAGGCGCCCGGATTACGGCCATCCACCTGCCGTCCGGCACCCAGTACGTGGGTGCGACGCGCGCGGATGGCCGTTTCAACATCCCCGGCATGCGCGTCGGTGGCCCGTACTCGGTGAGTGCGGCCATGATCGGCTACGCGCGCCAGAACCGCGACGACATCCAGGTCTCGCTGGGTTCGGCCGCCGACCTCGTCTTCAAGATGGACCAGGTCGCGACGCAGCTGAACGCGGTGACGGTGACCTCGGAAGGCGGCGAGCTCAGCTCGACCCGCACCGGCGCGGCCACCAGCATCCGTCAGGAACAGCTGGCGACCCTGCCGACGATCTCGCGTCGTCTCTCGGACTTCACGCGCCTCACGCCCCAGGCCAGCGGCAACTCCTTCGCCGGCCAGGACAACCGCCTGAACAACATCACGGTGGACGGCGCGGCCTTCAACAACAGCTTCGGCCTCGGTGGCCAGCCCGGTGACCGCACCGGCGTCGCCCCGATCTCGCTCGACGCCATCGAAGCGGTGCAGGTGAACATCGCGCCGTTCGACGTCCGCCAGAGCGGCTTCACGGGCGCCGCGGTGAACACGGTGACCCGCTCGGGCACCAACGAGTTCAGCGGCTCCATCTATTACAACGTTCGCGACCAGGACTACGTCGGTCGCCAGGCCGGCCGGAGCGTCTTCAACCCCGGCACCTTCTCCTTCGACCAGATCGGTTTCCGCATCGGCGGCCCGATCCTCAAGGACAAGTTGTTCTTCTTCGTCTCCTACGAGACGGACGAGAACGAGGGCCCGGGCAACACGTTCCTGCCGCGCGCCAACACGTCGGTCACGGCCACGGGTAACATCACGCGCGTGACGCGGACCGACCTCGACAGCATGAGCACCTTCCTGCGGAACCGGTTTGGCTACGAGACCGGCCGCTACGAGAACTACCCGGGCGCCACGCCGTCGAACCGCCTCACGACGCGCATCGACTTCGCGCTCAGCGAACGCAACAAGTTCTCGTTCCGCTACACCAACCTTGGCTCGGAGACGGACGTCCTCGTCTCGACCTCGGGCTCGCTCACGAACAACCTGATCACGCGCTCGCGCAATCAGTTCATGAGCTACGAGAACTCGAACTACACGATTCTCGAGAACATCGACTCGTACGCGGCGGAGTGGAACTCGCTGCTCACGGACCGCATGAGCAACCAGCTCATCGTGACGTACACCAAGCAGGATGAGAGCCGTGGCCCGATCTCGAATCTCTTCCCCTTCGTGGACATCCTGGCCAATGACATCGCGCCGACGGACAACTCGGTGTACATGTCGTTCGGCTCGGAGCCGTTCACGCCGAACAACGAGCTGCGCTACAACAACCTGCAGATCCAGAACAACTTCACGCGCTTCGGTAACCGCCACGACCTGACGCTCGGCGTCGCGTACGAGCGCTACGAGTCGGAGAACGTGTTCTACCCGGGTTCGCAGAGCGCCTACACGTACAACTCGCTCACGGACTTCTACGCCGACGCCAACGCCTTCTTCACGGCCTGCGGCGCGAACCCGGCGAACTGGGGCAGCTGCACGCCGCCGACGACCTCGGCCGCGGGCGTCGGCCCGCGCACCTTCACGGTGCGCTACATGAACGTCCCGGGCCTGTCCAAGCCGGTGCAGCCGCTGGAGGTCAACACCTTCGGCGCCTACATCCAGGATGAGTGGCGCGTCCGCAACAACCTGACGGTCACGGCCGGCCTCCGCGCCGACATCATCAGCTTCGGCAACACGGCCTTCGAGAACGACTCGGTGGCCAACATGCGGTTCCTCGACGAGAACGGCGACTCGGTGACGTACAACACCGGCGCGCTGCCCCCGTCCACGCCGCTGCTCTCGCCGCGCTTCGGCTTCAACTACGACATGCGCGGCAACGGCCAGACCGTCATCCGCGGTGGCTCGGGTATCTTCACCGGCCGTCCGGCGTATGTCTGGATCTCCAACCAGATCGGCAACAACGGCGTTCTCACCGGCACCATCCTCGAGACGGCTGGCGGCGGCGCCTCGCTCAACAGCCGTCCGTTCGACCCGCGGCCCAGCCGCTACGTGCCGCCCGGCCCGGTGACGGGCGCGCCGGCCCTGCAGTACCAGCTCGCCCTCACCGACAAGGACTTCAAGTTCCCACAGGTGTGGCGTACGAACCTGGCCGTCGACCACCGCTTCAAGAGCGGCTGGCGCGGGACGGTCGAGTTCATCTGGGGCCAGGACATCAACGGCATCTATTACATCAACGCCAACCAGCCGGAGTCCGACGGCAACTTCACGGGGCCCGACGCCCGTGAGCGTTGGTTCACCGACAAGTGCGCGACCTTCGATCCGGACGGCGCGGGCCCGACGCCGGCCTTCTACACCCAGATCGAAACCAACCGCATCAACTGCGCCGTGCAGGACGCCATCGTCCTCAAGAACCAGAACGTCGGCCGCACGTACAACGCCGCCGTCTCGCTCGAGCGCAACTTCCAGAACGGCTTCTTCGTGAAGGGCGCGATGGCCTACGGCGACGCGCGCAACACGATTGACCCGGGTTCGATCGCCTCGGGCTCGTTCTTCGGCAACGCCCACCGCAATGACCCGAACAACCCGGGGGTCGGCCTCTCCGGCGCCTTCCAGGGTCGCCGCATGTTCCTCGTGGCGTCGCACACGCGCGACTGGTTCGGCTGGGGCAACACCACCATCTCGAGCTTCCTCGAGAACTTCACGCTCGGCAACACCAGCTACGTCTTCGGTGGTGACCTGAACGGCGACGGTGGCACCAACGACCTCATCTGGGTGCCGGAGAACACCACCCAGATGAACTTCGCGCCGATCACGCAGACCAACGGTACGGTCGGCGGTGTCGCCTGCTCCAACGCGGCGCCCTGCACGCTGTTCACGCCGGCCCAGCAGGCGGCGGCCTGGGAAGCGTACATCCAGCAGGATCCGTACCTCCGCACGCGTCGCGGCCAGTACGCCGAGCGCGGCGGCCTGATCCTGCCGACCGTCACCCGCATGGACCTGTCCGTGTCGCAGGACCTGAGCCGCCTCATCGCCGGGAAGAAGAACTCCCTGCAGGTGCGTCTCGATATCCTGAACTTCACGAACATGATCAACAGCGACTGGGGCCTCGCCAAGTTCGTGGTGAACAACCAGCCGCTCATCCCGCGTGCGTTCGTCACGTCGGGTACCGTCGGCGGCGTGCCCTGCTCCACGGCCTCGCCCTGCAACGGCCCCGCCGATGCCTCGGGCCGCCCGATCTACACCATGCGTGTGGTCAACGGTCAGCTCCTGAACCGCACCTTCCAGAAGTCGGCGAACACGGCTGACGTCTGGCGCATGCAGCTCGGCCTCCGCTACACGTTCAACTAAGCCGAGCCAGGATCCCGTAGTTGAGACCGCCCCGGTAGCCGATTCTGGCTACCGGGGCGGTCTCGTTTGTGGACGGAAGACGGAAGGGGCGCGAACCTCGCACCCCTTCCGTCTTCTCGCTTCCGTCTCGTCTGTTCCTAGAAAATCGACAGCTTCACATACTTCCGCGGGTTCCGCTGGAAGTCTGCCGTCAGGGAGTCGAGGCGCGTCAGCAGCGCCCGCGTATCGCGGTAGAGCCCCGGGTCATTGAGCAGCAGGCCCGCCGAGCCCTCCGTGCCCTCGAGCTTGGCCAGCACGCCATTGAGCTGCTGCGTGGTCTCGCGGAGGTCGCCCGCCAGCGTGCTCATCGCCGTGGCCGCGCCGGCCAAGGCCTTCACGGTGCTGTCTACGGCCGCGGAGTCCACCGCGCTCACGACGCGGCGCACGGCTTGCTGCGTGCGCGTCAACTCGGCGCTCTGCGCCTGCGCGATGCGCGTCAGCTCCGTGAGGAACGCATTTGCGTTGCGCACCGTGGCCCGCAGCTCGGCGATGCCGCCGTCTTGCACCAGCTCGCGGTTGAGGCCGGCGGTCAGCGACTGCACGTCCTTGCCGATTGAGTCCACCCGCGTGAGCACGTCGCCGATCTGCACCATCGGGGGCCCCGCGGGGATCGTGTCGCCCTCGCTGAAGTCCTCCGTGGTCATCACCGCGCCCGGGGTGATGACGACCATCATGTCGCCGAACACGCCGTTCGGCGCGATGCGCGACGTGGAATTCGCTGGCAGCTGATAGCGGCCGTAGATGCGCATCTCCACGAGCAGGTTGCCTTCGCGCTGGAACGTCACGTCGGACACGTAGCCGACCGCCACGCCCGAGAGCAGCACGGGCTGCCCCGCGCGCAGGCCGCCGCCCCAATTGAACAGCGAGTACACCGGATAGCCCGGAGCGAGGCCCCCGCGGGCCAGCAGCAGGGAGCCGGTCACCAGAAGCACCAAGGCCACGGTGGCCACGATTCCCACGAGCACTTCGTCGCGACGCTTCATTAGGCCTGAAGATACGGGGCGAGGAGGACCGCCGTGATGGCGTCGAGGATCAGGATGGCGATGGACGAGATCACGACGGCCTTCGCCGTGCTCTGGCCCACGCCCTCCGCACCGCCGCGGGTCGTGTAGCCCTCGTAGGTGCAGAGATAGGCGATCGCGCCCCCGAACAGCGTCGCCTTGATCAACGAATACACGACTTGGAAGTGGTCATAGCCCAGCCGCACCCCTTCCATGAACTGCGCGTACTTCACGTCCGTGATCGTGACCGCCGCCATCAGGCCGCTGAGCACGCCGAACACGTCGGCGAAGATCGTCAGGATCGGCAGCATGATGATGGCCGCGATCAACCGCGGCACCACGAGGTAGGCCACCGGATCGAACGCCAGCGTCTCCAGCGCGTCAATCTGCTCGGTCACGCGCATCGTCGCGATCTCGGCCGTCATCTTCGCGCCCACGCGCCCGGCCAGGACGAGCCCGGTGAGCAGCGGCCCCGTCTCGAGGATCACGATCTGCCGCGAGCTCAGGCCCACGATGCTGAGCTGGATGCCCGGAAACAGCTGATACCGGATTTGGATCGTGATCACGCCGCCGATGAACGCGGCCACCATGATCGCTAGCGGCAGGGAATCCACGCCGATCGCCCGCATCTGGTGGAAGACCTCGCCGGACCACGTGCGCACCTCCTTCAGCGCACGCCAGAGATCCCGCAGGAACAGCGTGCGGGCGCCGAGTCCGCCGAACACCGCCAGTGCGCCGCGGCCCATGCCGCGAAAGAACTGGAGGCCGCTGCGCTGGACGATCGGGAACTGCTCGGTGGGACGGCCTGCCACGCGGGGTGCCTCTCAGCTGCCTTAGGTACGGACCTTGATGAGGAGAAACGTGCCGATGGCCGTAAACAGTGCCCCGGGCATCCACGCGGCCAGCTCCGGCATCACCAGCCCACTGCCGCCGATGGCCTGCGTGAGTTGCAGCAACACGAGAAAGATAACGGTCGTCGCCAGCGAGATGGCCACGCCGTAGGCCGTGCCGCCGCGCTGCGTGCTCGTGGCCAACGGTGCCCCGATGAGCATGATGATCACGCAGGTGACGGGGATGGCGATCTTGAGCATGCGCTCGACACGCAGCTTCTTCACGTCGGCCCCGGAGCGTTCCATGGCCACGATGAACTTGCCGAGGTCGCGGAAGCCCATTTCGGCCGGCGCCTTCGGGTTCGCCATCAAGTTCTGCGGCGCTTCCGTGAAATAGCGGTCGCGCAGCGAGTCGAACTGGATGCTCAGGTTGCTCAGCGAGTCCGGCAGGATGTGCACCCAGCCGTTGGTGAGTGTCCAGCCCTCACCTTCGCGGTACGTGCCGGCCTCCGCCTTGATCACGACAGTCGGGAAATCCGGCCCCGTGCCGCGCCGCTCCACTTCCACGCCCTGCATGGACGCCGAGTTCACGTCGGCGTAGGCAATCTTGTAGACGCGGCCTTCCTCAGCGGCGTAGGCGAAGTTCGAGCGCTGGGCCGCGGCGCGCACGGCCTTCTCCTTGAGCAGCTCCATCCGCCGCGCGTTGAACGGCGGAATGACCTCCGCCAAGCCGAGCCCGAGGAAGGTCGCGAAGATGGCGCCGCCGAAGATCGGTGCGATGAAGCGATGGAACGAGATGCCCGAGGCCTTGGCGGCCGTGATCTCGCTGTGCCGCGTGAAGCCGCCCACCGTGAAGACCGTCGCGAAGAGCACGGCCGCGGGCAGCACGAGGAACATCGTCTCCGGGATGCCCAGGACGTACGCGAAGGCGATTTCGCCCGGCGTCAGCTCACGCCCGAGATAGTTGTCGAGCTTCTCCGAGAGGTCGATGATGATGACCAACAGCGGAAAGCCCAGCGCCGTGGCGGCGAGCACCTTCCAGAACTCGCTCAGGACGTAGCGGTCCAGCGGACGCAGCAGGCCTCGGCGCTTCACGCGGGCCTCCGGCGCAGCTTCGCCTTGAGGCCGTCGAGCAGGCGGCCCCACCACTCGCTGGTCTCCGAGCCGCGGTGCGTGCTGCCTTCGCTGCCGAGTCGCACGGTGAGCACCACGCCGACGATGCCGAGCAGCACGTTGGCGCCCCACATCGCGATGGCCGGGTCCACCAAGCCACGGTCCGACAGCGCTTCGCCGGCGAGCAGGCCCACGTAGTACACGGCGAACACGCCCAGGCTCACGCCGATCGTCATGCCCACGCCGCCGCGCGGGAAGCGCAGGGCGATGGGTGCGCCCAGCAGCACGAACACCACGCAGGCCGCGGCGATCGAGAACTTCTTCTCGATCTCCACGCGGTAGCGGTCCATCTGCGATTGCGCGCCGCTGAGCTCGAAGCGATAGCCCTCGAGCAGCACGGAGTCGTACTCCGGCGCGCCCTCGGGGCGGGGGAGGCGGCTCGGCGGGTCCACGCCCTGTGCGGCCTGCGCGCCCTGAGCCGCCTCTGCGGCCTGCGCCTCCTTCACGGAGAACAGCTGGGCTACGCGCCCCGTGGCGGCGCAGTACCAGCGGGCGAGCGGCCACCAGTCGCGCGGCGGCTGCGCCAAGGTGTCGGTGGGGTTGAGCAGCACATGCAGGCGCCGCCACATGAGATCGCGCGGGGCGCGGGCCGCTTCCACGCGTTCCTGCAGCTCGCAGATCGTGTACTCGCGGTCCGACTTGTAGCCGACGTCCGACGCGCCGCGGTCCAGCCCCGACGCGATGCCGCGCACGACGAGCCGGTCCTCCACGAAGAAGCTGCGCTGCAAGCGCTGCGGCTGGTCCGTCTGGCTCTCCACCGAATGGCCGTCGTAGAGCGTGAGGATCAGGTCCGTGCCGCTGCGCGAGAACGCGAGGCCGCCGCTGTCGGCTTGGATGGTGCGCCGCGTGGTCGGCGTGCTCAGGTCGTAGATGGTGACGTCGCGCATGGCGTTGGTGCCCGGCTCGATGCGCGCCGCGCGCAGGTACAGCGAGCCGCGCACGACCTCGTTGATCACCTGTTCGTTGAGCGCCAGCGTCGGCTTCACGCGCGCGATGTCCTGCTGCAGCTGCGCCAGCCGATGGTTCGCCCGCGGCATCACCTGATCGTTGAACCAGACCATCACCAGCGAGAGCACGGCGGCCGCGAGGATCACCGGCTTCACCAGCAGGTGCATGCTCACGCCGCTGGCCTTGAACGCCGTGATCTCGTTCTCCGCGGCGAAGCGCGAGAACGCATGCAGCGTCGCCACCAGCACGGCCATCGGCAGCGTCATCGCCAGCGTGAACGGCAGCGAGAGCAGCAGGAACTCGACGATCACCGACCAGGGCAGGCCCTTGCCGACGAGATCGCCGAAGCGCTTGGCGATGAAGTTCAGCATGAGCAGCGAGGTCAGCGCCGACAAGGCGAAGACCAGCGGCCCGAAATGCTCCTTCAGGATGTAGCGATGGACAATCTTCACGAGGGGTATATTACCCCAGATGACGCCTGTTCTGCTCCCCGCGCCCGCCCCCTGGCGTGCCGTCGCCGTGGGCCTCCTCCTCGGTGGCTCGGTCGCGGCCTGTGGCGGCTCCGAGTCCGCCGATAACGCCCAAGCCGCGCCGCTGCCCCTGGCCGCCCGCGAGTTCAATGGCGAGGCCGCCATGGGCTACGTGCGGCGCCAGATGGCCTTCGGGCCGCGCGTGCCGGGTACGGCGGCGCATCGCGCGGCCGGCGACTGGTTGGTGGCCGAGCTGCGGCAGCGGGCGGATACGGTACTCGTCCAGACCTGGACGCATACCACGGCGGATGGCAAGCGTCTGCCCATGCGCAACGTGTTCGCGCGCTTCAATCCCGCGGCCACGCGCCGCGTGCTGTACCTCGCGCACTGGGATTCGCGGCCGATCGCCGAGAAGGCCACCGCGCCCGAGGACCGCGCCAAGCCGACGCCCGGCGCCAATGACGGTGCTTCGGGCGTGGCCATCCTGCTGGGCGTCGCCGATGCGCTGAAGGCGCGGCCTGCCGACCTCGGCGTGGACCTGCTCTTCGTCGACGGCGAGGACTGGGGCGACTTCGACACCGATACCGACGTCCTGATCGGCTCGCGGTACTTCGCCGCAAACCTCCCGACGGGCTACGCCCCCGAGTTCGGGGTGCTCTTCGACATGGTCGGCAAGCCGGACGCGCTGTTCCTGTACGAGTCGAACTCCATGCGGGCCGCACCCGAGGTGCTGCAGCTGGTGTGGGGCACGGCCGCGCGGCTCGGCTATGGCGCGTCGTTCCCGACGCGCGAGTACGGGGCCATCACGGACGATCACGTGCCGCTGATCCAGCGTGGGCTCAAGGTGATCGACGTGATCGATCTCGACTACGCGTATCATCACACGCCCGAGGACACGGAGGACAAGGTCTCGGTGCAGACGCTGCAGATCGTCGGGGACGTCGCGGTGGCCGTGTTGCGCGGGCGCTGAGCGCGGGGGTTCGCGCGATTTCGGGGACGCTCGCAACGTGAGCATGCTGCTGGGGAGCTTCGCCCACGCGAGGATGCCGTGTGCCGACTCCCGCCGAACGCCAAGCGCTGCTGTTCGTGGCGGCCGTGGCCGCGCTGGGCGTCGCCGTGCGGGGTGGCCGGGCGCTCGCGACGCGCGCCGAGGGCGGGGAAGGGGCCGCGCTGGCGGCGCAGATCGCCGCGGTGGATTCAGTGGTGACGCAGGGCGGTCGGCCGCGCCGTCCGCGAGTGAGCGCGGGCCCCGTCCCGCCAGGCGCGGCCCTTGCGGAGCCCGCGCCGCGCGCCGCTGGGACGCCGCGCAGCATCGCCGTGGTGCCTGCGGGCCCCGTTGACGTGGATCGCGCCACTGTCGAGGAACTGGACCGCCTACCCGGTATCGGCCCGGCCTTGGCGGCGCGCATCGTGGCGGACCGAGAGGCGCGGGGTCCCTTCGGGGGCCTCGAGGCCCTCCAGGACGTACGGGGCATCGGGCCGGCGCTCGCGGCCAAACTGGCACCCGTGGTGACGTTCTCCGGCCCCCCGCGGCCGCGCGCGTCACATCCTTGACACTTGTGTGCCCCCCCGTCCACCTTCACCCAGTCACGCGCCTCCGGATCGCCGGTTCCAAGCCGGCGGGTCGGCCTGCGCCTCGCCCGTGCCCGACGAATGACCGCAGCGGCCAACCCTGGTGGTGAACGGATCGGCGACCTCCTCGTGAAGGAGGGCCTGATCTCGCGGGAACAGCTCCAGAAGGCGCTCGACGAGCAGCGCCAGAGCGGCACGCGCGTGGGTTACAACCTGGTCAAGCTGGGATTCATCGAGGAAAACCAGCTCACGCGCACCTTGGCGCGGCAGTTCAAGATGCCCGCGGTGGACCTCTCGAAGTTCGAGGTCGACACCAAGATCATCAAGCTGATCCCCACCGACCTGGCGACGAAGAACCTCGTCCTGCCCTTGAAGCGCGACGGCCGCACGCTCACCGTCGCGATGGCGGATCCGACGAACCTGGGCGTCATCGAAGACCTCAAGTTCATCACGCGCTACGACATCTTCCCGGTGATCGCCGGCGAGTTCACGCTGCGCAACGTCATCGAGAAGCACTACGAGTCGAACGAGCAGCAGATGTCGGCGCTGCTCAGCGAGATCGAGAGCCTCGAGGACGGCGAGGTCGAGGTCGTCGAGGAGAAGGAAGAGGAGATGTCCGCGACGGCGCTGGCCGCCGCGGTGGACGACGCGCCCGTCGTGAAGCTCATCAACGCCATCCTCACGAACGCCGTGAAGATGGGCGCCTCGGACATCCACTTCGAGTGCTTCGAGAAGGAGCTCCGCGTGCGGTATCGCATCGACGGGCACCTCGAGGAAGTGATGAAGCCGCCCAAGAAGATGCAGCCGGCGCTGATCTCGCGCTTCAAGATCATGAGCGCGCTCAACATCGCCGAGCGCCGCGTCCCGCAGGACGGCCGCATCAAGCTCAAGCTCAGCGCCAGCAAGGTCGTGGACTTCCGCGTCTCCACGCTGCCCACGCTCTTCGGCGAGAAGGTGGTGCTCCGCATCCTGAGCCAGAGCAACCTGATGGACCTCGACAAGCTCGGCATCGAGCCGGCGGCCGAGCGCGACCTGATGGCGGCCGTGCGCAGCCCCTACGGCATGGTGCTCGTCACCGGTCCCACGGGCTCGGGCAAGACGACCACGTTGTATTCGAGCATCAAGCTCATCAACAAGGTCGAGACGAACATCATGACGGCCGAGGACCCCGTGGAGTACAACCTCTACGGCGTCAACCAGGTGCTGGTGCGCAACGAGATCGGCATGACCTTCGCCGCCGCGCTGAAGGCGTTCCTGCGCCAGGACCCGAACATCATCATGGTGGGCGAAATCCGCGACCTCGAGACGGGCGGCATCGCCATCAAGGCCGCGCTCACGGGACACCTGGTGCTCTCGACGCTGCACACCAACTCCACCGCCGAGACGGTGACGCGCCTGCTCGACATGGGCCTCGAGCCCTTCAACGTGAGCTCGGCGCTCAACCTCGTGCTCGCCCAGCGCCTGCTGCGCCGCGTCTGCAGCAACTGCAAGGAGCAGTACCATCCGTCGGAGGAGGAGATCACGGCGGCGCGCTGGACCGAGACGACCACGCTCCGCGAGCTCCGCTTCAGCCAGGGCGCCGTGGACGGCCTCAAGGCCCGCGCGCCCGACGACGTGAAGCCGCTGCTGGCCAACATCACGCTCGACACCCGCGTCGTGGACATGCCGTTCTTCCGCGGTAAGGGCTGCGACCAGTGCAAGGGCAGCGGCTCGCGCGGCCGCCAGGGCGCCTACGAGGTCATGAACATGACACCCGGCCTCCGCCGCCTCATCCTCCAGAACGTCGGTGCCGCCGAGATCAAGGACTTCGCGATCGACGAAGGCATGCTCACGCTGCGCATGGACGGCCTGGTGAAGGTGTGGAAGGGCATCACGTCGTTGGAGCAGGTGATTACAGAAACAAGCGCATGACGAGACGTGAGACTTGAGACGAGAGAGCTGAGGGCTTCGCACGTACTGCCCCGTATACGTCCCAGTTCTCACGTCTCATGTCCCAAGTCCCACGTCACAAGTCTCACGTCTCAAGTCTCACGTCTCAAGTCTCACGTCCCCCGTCTCATAAATGACCGCCCCCACCCCCGCCGCCCCCGCTGCCGCCGCCACCCAGGTCAACCTCCGCGTCCTGCTCGAGGAGATGATCGAGCGCGGCGCCTCCGACCTGCACGTCACGGCGGGCGCGCGGCCCATGATGCGCATCGACGGCGACATCGTGCCCTCCAAGCAGGAGGTCGTCCTGCAGCCGAAGGACACGCTCCAGCTGGCCTACTCGGTGCTCACCGAGAACCAGAAGAAGCGCTTCGAGATGGAGGACGAGCTCGACTTCTCGTTCGGCATCCAGAACCTGGCGCGCTTCCGCGGCAACTGCTTCAAGCAGCGCGGCTGCGTGTCGATCGTGCTCCGCCAGATCCCGTTCTCGATCAAGACCTTCGCCGACCTCTCGCTGCCGCCGGTGATCGCCAAGCTGGCCGAGAAGCCGCGCGGCCTCGTGCTGGTCACGGGCCCCACGGGCTCGGGTAAGTCCACGACCCTCGCCGCGATGATCGACAAGATCAACCGCGAACGCCGTGGCCACATCCTCACGGTCGAGGACCCGATCGAGTTCATCCACAAGCACCAGGGCTGCATCGTCAACCAGCGCGAGGTGGGCTCCGACACCAAGAGCTTCGGCTCGGCGCTCAAGTACGCGCTGCGTGAGGACCCCGACGTCGTGCTGGTGGGCGAAATGCGCGACCACGAGACGATCCACGCCGGCCTGACCATCGCCGAGACGGGCCACTTGGCCTTCGCCACGCTGCATACCAACTCGGCGGCCGAGGCCATCAACCGCATCATCGACGTCTTCCCCAGCCACCAGCAGGCGCAGGTGCGCGCCCAGCTGGCCTTCGTGCTGGAGGGCATCATCACGCAGACCCTGCTGCCCAAGCGCACCGGCAAGGGCCGCGTGATGGCCGCCGAGATCCTCGTCGTGACGCCGGCCATCCGCGCGCTCATCCGCGACGACAAGATCCACCAGATCTTCTCCACGATGCAGGCCGGCAAGAAGCACGGCATGCAGACCCTCAACGACGCCCTGTATACGCTGTACACGAACCGCGAGGTGGCCGAGGAAGAGTGCCTGCGCGTGTCCAGCGACCCCAACGAGTTCCTGCGCATGATCGGCAAGTCCGCGGTGGACGAAGGCCCCACGGGCGCCCCCGGAAAGCCCGGGGCTGTGGCGGGAGCCAAGCGTTGATCGTCAGAAGCTGAGGAGGAATTCCAATGCCGGCATTTCTGTATACCGCGCGCGCCGCCAACGGCGAGCTCAAGTCCGCAACGATCGAGGCGCCCAATAAGGAGGACGCCGCGAATCAGTTGAAGCGCATGCGGATGACCGTCGTGAAGATCGAGGAGCAGGCCAAGGCCGCGCCGAAGGCCAAGGGCTCCATCCCGATGCGCGACATCGTGATCTTCACGCGCCAGTTCTCGACGATGATCAACTCCGGCCTGCCGCTCGTGCAGGCCCTCGACATCCTGTCGAAGCAGTCGGAGAACCCCGTCCTGCAGCAGGTCACGCGGCAGGTGGTGTTCGACGTCGAGTCCGGCCACACCGTGGCCGACGCGCTCGACAAGCACCCGAACGCCTTCACCAAGCTGTACGTGAACATGGTGGCCGCCGGCGAGGCCGGCGGTATCCTGGACACCATCTTGCTGCGCTTGGCGACGTTCATGGAAAAGAACGACGCCCTGGTCCGCAAGGTGAAGGGCGCGATGATCTACCCCGGCGTCATCATGGGCGTGGCCGGCACGGCCATCACCGTGCTGCTGCTCTTCGTGA
>CAZCIM010000044.1:0-14583 GCA_964498895.1 uncultured Gemmatimonas sp.
TGCCGGTATGCCGGTTTTCGAGACCGGTGCCTTCAGCCACTCGGCCACCTGTCCAGCAGACTGCGGAAGTTAGTGGGGGGGCGGGCTTGGTTCAACGGGGCGCGGGAACCGGCCTCCGGTGCCATACGCTCATCTTTGGTGCTGACGATCCTGACCCTGACGTTCCTCGTGCGCTGGTGGACGAAGCGCAACGGCCCGCCCGCCGCCGCGCTCTTCCTCGCCGGGGCCGCGCTGTGGCCCGGCCTCGCGCAGGCCCAGCGCCGACTCCCTGCCGACAGCTTCCCCGCTCCATCGCGCCCAGTGTCGAGCATCGTCGCGCCGCGCTGGATCGCCGAGGACCGCCGCGATGCGTTCGGCGAAGCCGACGCGGTGATCCGCGCGCTGCGCATCCGCCGCCACCAGGTGGTCGCCGACATCGGGGCCGGCGACGGCTACTACGTGGCGAAGCTCGCGCCGCTGCTTGGCGATTCCGGCCGCGTGCTCGCCGTGGACATCGAGCCGCGCTATCTCGCCCTGCTGCGGCGGCGCGTGCAACAGGCCGGCTGGCGCAACGTGGACGTGATCGAGAGCGTTCCGCACGACCCGACGCTGCCGGACGGCCGCGTGGACGTGGCGCTGATGATCCACATGTACCATGAGATCGAGCAACCCTTCGGGCTGCTGTATCACCTCGCCTTCGCCATGAAGCCGGGCGGGCTCGTCGGCGTGCTCGACGTGGACGGCCCCACGGACCGGCACGGCACGCCGCCGCGCCTGCTGCGCTGTGAGTTCGAGGCGATGGGTTACACGTTCGCGCGGCGCGAGATCCTCGCGGACGGGGCGTACCTCGCGCTGTTCCGCGCCCCCGCGGTGGCCGCGCGCCTCAGCGCGCCGGCTGCGGTGCGCGACCGCCTGCGCGCAGCGCGATGCGCAGCGTGAGCGTCGGCGCGACGGGTTGCTCGAAGGTCTCGCCATTGAACACGCCGGGCGCCTGCAGCGTCCCGACCTCGGGGTCCCCGCCGCGGTAGCGCGTCAGCGTCAGTAGGTTCTGCGCGGCGAGCGTGAACTCGACCGGCTGCCCGCGCCACTGCACGCTGCTCCGCACCCAGACATCGCGCAGCCGGAGAAAATCTCCGGCTGACACCGGCGCGATGCCACGCGCGGCGCGCATCTGCTCGCCAAGTGGCGTGTCGAGCTGATAGCGCGCATCGCAGAGGCCGTTCGTGCAGCGCACGCGCTCGGGGCCATCCACGCGCACGTGGCCCCACTTCGCGTCGAGCGTGGCCCCTGCACGGAGCCAGCGGCCGATCGGGAGCGCGCCCGAGGCCCCGACCATACGCGTCGGCACCTGCGTGCCGTGATTGCGATACGTGGAGGTCGGCGCCTCAACTTCGTCGGGGCTGATGATGCCGTCATCGTTGAAGTCGGCGAAGGCTGGCGTCGCAGTCCACACATTGCCGACGCGCGCGCCGACGAAGACCTGCGAGAAGCTGCCACCGAGCGGATGCGTGCGCACGAAGGATCCGAAGGGCACGCGGGTGTAGCGCGACGCGGCATCGGCGTAGAAGAGTTCGAAGTTCCACGCCTGCGCCAGCGCGGAGGCACCGCGCCACGCGAGGGCGACTTCCCCGCCTTCAGTCACCCACGCAGCCGGATTGATGCCGGCGCCGCCGATGCGCGCATCCGCGTGGCTGCGTCCGAAGCGCCGGAGCCGCAGCGTCGCGCCTGCGCCGAGCGTGGCGTCGGCCCCGATGCTGCGCTCAATCACGCGCTCCGCCTGCAACGTGAGTGGCGCGACCACTGCGCGGGAGCTCTCGGCGAAGACTCCGAGCAAATCTGCCGATTCCCCATAGGCGGCGCGGAGCGTGAGCCCACGCAGGGGCCCGCGCGCGGGAAACAGCGGCAAGCGGTCGAGCGACCAGCGCGCGTCGGCGAACTTGAGCAGCGGAATCTGCGGCTGTTGCCCGCGCAGGATGCTGCGATCCTGGCGCAGCCCGAGGCCCAGCGTGGCCTCGTCGCTGCCCAGCTCGAGGCGCGAATACAACGACGCCGCCCGCTGCGCGTAGCGTGCGCGATTTCGCACGTCGAAGGTCGCGTCAGGATCGCGCACGTTGACCTCCCGCTGGTCCACACGCCAGACGCCGTTGCCGATCACACCAGCCCGTGCGGCGGCGTGCAGGCCACGCCAGCGGCCGGTTTCGCCGCGGAACTCCAGCTGTGCCGTCACATCATCGAGACGGCGCGCGCTGCGGTCGGTGGCCGGATAGAACTCCACGTAAACGATGTCGCGCAGCTCAGTGTCGCGCGTGCTCCGGCTGCCCGACACCATCGCACGCAGTGCGGTGCGGCGTGTGAGGGGGCGCGCGAGCGCCAGCGAGAGCCCCGTCAGCTGGGCGCCATAGCTTGGCGTGAGCCGCAGCAGCGCCG
The DNA here is from genome assembly GCA_964498895.1 of uncultured Gemmatimonas sp. GTDB lineage: Bacteria > Gemmatimonadota > Gemmatimonadetes > Gemmatimonadales > Gemmatimonadaceae > Pseudogemmatithrix. Next base: position 2,407 of record CAZCIM010000044.1, read on the forward strand.
CGGCGACCGGCGGCGCGGGAAAGGGATCGTCCGGATACGGCGTCAACGTGCCCGTGTAGCGCAGGAAGCTGTAGCCCGGGTACCCACCGTCAAGGCGCGCATGACGCAGCGTGGCGCGCAGGTCCGTCCCGAACAGCGCAGGCATCCGCAGCGTCGCCGCGAGATCGTGCCGCGTGAACGCGCCTTCGTCCACCGGCGCGCCGCCGCGCTCGGTCGTGGCATGCAGTTGCAATGCGCCGCCGCCGATGGCGCCACCCGCCGCGAGCTGCGCCCGCGCGCCCGCCGACGCGTCGAACACCGCATCGCCCCCGAACGGCGCGGCGACGCGCGTACCCGTGGCGACACAGCCGGCGGCGATGTCCTGCAGCGTGCAGTAGTTCGTGGGATCGTCGCTCGCGAGGATGCCGACGGCCGTGCGACGCGACGGTAGCGCCGCCCCGGCACCGTACCACAGCGCCTGCGTGGAGCCCTCGACACGCCAAGCGTCCCGTGCGGCGTCACGCGTGCGCACGACCACGGCGCCACGTGCAGCGCCATGCGGCACGTCGAGGCCGGCCGAAGGCCCGAGCAGCACGCGGACCTCGGCGATTTCCTCGACGGGCATCTGCCAGCCGTGCGATGGCGACATCGGGGCGGCCGTCGCCCAGCCCTGCGCATGCTGATCGTCGCGCCAGAGCATGCCGTCCACGTACAACGCCGGCAGCACCGCGCCGACGCCCTCGACCATGCCGCGCATGGCCACATGCGGGGCCATGCCCTGCGCCCCGCTGAGCAAGGTCACCGAGAGACCGGGGACGCGGCCCGCGAGCAGTTCGCCGAGCGTGCGCACGCCCGAGCTGCGCACGGCGATGGAGTCGAGGACCACGACGTCTCCTTGTGCCCCGAGCTCCGCGGCGACCGCCAGCGCGAACCCTACCCGACAGATATGGCGAAGCCAGCGCGGCACGAAGTCTCCGAGACGGTGACGAACCGGAGAAAACTACCTCGCGCGCGCTCGCGCGGTCACGACGATCGACGCAGTCCGAAGAACGTGCGGAGCAGCACCGCCGACTCCGCCTCGCGCACCCCGCCCTGCACCTCAGGCCGATGATTGAGCTTGGGATGCCGCAGGAGATCGTGGATGCTGCCGACCATCCCGGCCTTCTCGTCCCAGGCCCCGAACACGACGCGGCCGACGCGGGTGTGGAGGATGGCGCCCGCGCACATCGCGCAGGGCTCGAGCGTCACGTAGAGCGTGGCCGTGGGCAGGCGCGCGTCGCCGATCGCGTACGCGCCGGCCTTGAGCACCCGCATCTCGGCGTGCTGCGTGGCGTCCTTGCTGGCGACCATCGCGTTGCCGGCGCGCGCCATCACTTGCCCGTTGTGCACGAGCACCGCGCCGACGGGGACCTCGCCGGCCTTCGCGGCCTTCTCGGCCTCGGCCAGCGCGTGGCCCATCCAGTGCGCGTCTTCGTCGGCACGGGAGGCGAAGGTTACCGGTCCAGGCGCCGTCACCGGGAGCGTCCCGCGCGATGCGCGATCGTCGCGCGCGTCACGGCAGGGCCTCGAAGTGCAGGGCGTCGCCCTGCACCGTGGCGCGGATGCGGTCGCCATCCTTGAACTTGCCCTCGAGCAACTCCAAGGCGAGCGGATTCTGCACGAGCCGCTGGATGGCCCGCTTGAGCGGCCGCGCGCCGAAGGCCGGCTCGTACCCTTCGTGCGCGACGAAGGCCTTGGCCTCGGGCGTGAGTTCGAGGGTGATCTTGCGGTCGGCCAGCAGCTTGGCCGTCCGCGCGAGTTGCAGGTCCACGATATGCCCGATCTGCGATTCCCCGAGCGGCCGGAAGATCACGATATCGTCCACCCGGTTGAGGAACTCCGGCTTGAACTGCTGCCGCAGCGCCGTGGTGACCTGCGTCTCGACCAGTGCCCAATCCCCGCCGGCGTGCTCGAGGATCCAGCTCGACCCGACGTTGCTCGTCATGATGATGACGACGTTACGGAAGTCCACCGTACGGCCCTGCGAATCCGTGAGGCGGCCGTCGTCGAGGATCTGCAGGAGGATGTTGAAGACGTCGGGATGCGCCTTCTCGATCTCGTCGAAGAGCACGACGCTGTACGGCCGCCGGCGCACGGCCTCCGTGAGCTGGCCGCCTTCGTCGTAGCCCACGTACCCGGGAGGCGCGCCGATGAGCCGAGCCACGGCGTGCTTCTCCATGTACTCGGACATGTCGATGCGCACCATCGCGTGCTCGTCGTCGAACAGAAACTCCGCGAGCGCGCGCGCCGTCTCCGTCTTTCCCACGCCCGTGGGCCCGAGGAAGATGAACGAGCCGATCGGGCGATTGGGGTCCTGCAGCCCCGCCCGCGAGCGGCGCACCGCGTTGGCCACGGCCTCCACGGCCTCCTGTTGCCCGATCACGCGCTTGGCGAGCTCCTGATCGAGCTTCGCCAGGCGTTCGCGCTCGCCTTCGAGCATCCGCGACACGGGGATGCCCGTCCAGCGGGCGACGATCTCGGCGATGTCGTCGGCCGTGACTTCCTCCTTGAGGTAGCGCGCCTTGCCCGCCTGCTCCGCGAGCCGCGCCTCCACCTGCTTGAGCTCCTGCTCGAGCTTGGGGATGGTGCCGTACTGGATCTCGGCCGCCTTCTGCAAGTCGCCCTCGCGCGTGGCCTTCTCCGCGAGCGTGCGCTGCTCCTCGATCTTGGTCTTGAGCGAACCGACTTCGCCGAGGGCGTCCTTCTCCAGCTGCCACTGGGCCTTCATGCCGGCGCTCTGCTCCTTGAGCTGCGCGAGCTGTTGCTCGATGGTCGTGCGACGCTCGACGCTGGCGGCGTCCTTCTCCTTGCTGAGCGCCTGGCGCTCGATCTCCAACTGCACGACGCGACGCTCGACCTCGTCAATCTCCTGCGGCAGCGAGTCGATCTCGATGCGCATGCGCGAAGCGGCCTCGTCCATCAGATCGATGGCCTTGTCCGGCAGGAAGCGGTCGCCGATGTAGCGGTTGGAGAGCGTGGCCGCGGCGACGACCGCGCCATCCGTGATGCGCACGCCGTGATGCGACTCGTAGCGCTCCTTGAGGCCGCGCAGGATGGCGATCGTGCTCTCGACCGTCGGCTCGCCCACGAACACGGGCTGGAAGCGACGCTCCAGCGCCGGATCCTTCTCGACGTGCTTGCGGTACTCGTCGAGCGTCGTGGCGCCGACGACGCGCAGCTCGCCGCGCGCGAGCATTGGCTTGAGCATGTTCCCCGCGTCCATCGCACCCTCGGCCTTGCCCGCGCCCACCAGCGTGTGCAGCTCGTCGATGAACACGACGAACTTGCCCTCGCTGGCCGTGATCTCCTTGAGCACGGCCTTGAGGCGCTCCTCGAACTCGCCGCGGAACTTCGCACCGGCGATCAGTGCCCCGAGGTCGAGCGAGATCAGCCGCTTACCGCGCAGTGACTCCGGCACATCACCGTTGACGATGCGCTGCGCGAGCCCTTCGGCGATGGCCGTCTTGCCCACGCCCGGCTCACCGATGAGCACCGGGTTGTTCTTGGTGCGCCGCGAGAGCACCTGCATGACGCGGCGCACCTCCTCGTCGCGGCCGATCACCGGATCGAGCTTGCCCTTGCGCGCATCCTCGGTGAGATCGCGCGTGAACTTCTGCAGCGCCTGGTACTGGTTCTCCGGCGTCTGGTCCGTGACGCGATGCGCGCCGCGCACGCTCTCTAGCGCCTCATCGAGGGCCTCGCGCGTGACGCGCTGGGCCTTCAGTAGGTTCGCGCTCTCGGAGCCCTTGGCGATGGCAAGTCCGAGCAGCAGGTGCTCGGTGGAGATGTATTCATCGCCGAGCTTCTTGGCCTCGGCCTCGGCGGCATCAAGCACCGCGCTGACTTCACGGGCCAGCGTGGGCTGCGCATCGCTCTGCTTGGGATAGCGCGCAATCTCGCGCTCGACGGCCTGCGTCAGTGCCGGAATCGCGACCCCGAGCTTTTGGAGAATCGGCACGACGATGCCCTCGTCCTGCTTGAGCAGGGCGAGCAGCAGATGCGTGTCGTGGACCAGCGGATTGCCCGCCGTGCGCGCAAGCGCGAGCGCGTCGGTGATGGCTTCGCTGGACTTTACGGTGAGGCGGTCGGGGTTGAGCATTGGGGCTTGAGACGGAAGACGGAAGCGACAAGAGAGCGACTTGAGACGTGAGACTTGAGACGTGGGAGTTCAGTCTCGGTGGTCTTCAGCGACTTATCGCAAACCCTACGCCCGAGAAGTTACGCCGTTTCGGCAGGGCCGCACGTTATGGGTCCTGTCGTTCCCAGGCCTGGAATGCCGTGAAGGCACGGCCCTCGCCGAGGTGCTCCTCCAAGAACTCACGAAGCAAGCGCTGGTGCGCGCGCGCCGTAGGGGAATCGGGAAGGGCGCGCTCGTGGCCCTCGATCCACGCGATGAGCGTCTGGCGGGCCGATGCGGGCAGGGCGCGGGCACCGGGCACCACACTGCGGCAGCCCTGACAGACCGCGCCGCCGCTGCGGTGGGCGAAGCGCACGTCCTCGTCGGGTTGCAGAGGCCGATGGCAGAGCGCACAGCTCTCGAGACTTGGCGCGAAGCCGAGCTCGCCGACGATGCGCCAGGCGGCAGCCATGGTCGTGGCCGGCACCTCGTCGTCCCCGGCGGCCCCCAAGCGATCGAAGCCGGCCGCGAGGGCATCGTGAACGCCGGCCGTCGCCTCCGTACCGAAGCGCAGGCAGAGCTCCGCCAGCGCCGCTGCCGCGCCGAAGCGCTGCAGCGACTGCGCCAAGGCCGGCCTCGCGCGCGAGGCGTCGAAGCCGGCCAAGGTGTGGAGATCGCGGCTGCTGTGCATCACCAACTGGACGGAGCCGCTCGTGAACAGGTCGAGCCCTTGGCCGAAGCGGCTCTTGGGCCGCTTGGCACCTTTGGCGATTGCCGAGACCACCCCCGCGTCCCGCGTGGCGAGCCGCACGATGCGGCTCGTCTCGCGGTAGTCGAAGGCATGCAGGACGATGGCCGCGGTCTCGATCACCGCTGCAATCTAAGGCCCGCGTACAGGATGCGTCCCGGGCTCGCAAAGCCCGCCACCTGCGTGTAGCGCACGTCCGTGGCGTTGTCTGCACGCAGCACGAGTCGCGCGTTCGTCCCCAACGCGGCCGGCAACGCGACGTCGGCCGCGAGATCCACCGTGGTGAAGGCCCCGAGCGTGACCACGCGCGCCGGGAAGGTCGCGAAGTCACGGTCCTCACGCTCGCCCGTGCGCACGATCACCGCGGAGACGCTGCCCAGCGACGCGAACTGGCGGCGCAGCTGCAGCGTGGTGACCGTCGCCGGCCGACGCAGCAGGCGCTCGCCCGACACGAACGTGGCCGAGCTGGTCGTGTCGAACCCGGCCCGCACGACGCGCGTGCTCGTCCACGTGTGGCCGAACTGCGGCTCGACCCCGCCGATGCTCGGCAGCGTGAGCTCGAGCTCCCCGCCGCCCGCGTTGGCCGCCACGATGTTCTCGTAGTTGGGCGTGCCGAACGGCACGGCGCCGTTGTACTGGATCAAGTTCTTGAACTTCTGCGTGAAGCCGGTGAGGGTCAGGCGCGTGCCGGTCGCAAACGACACCTCGAGACCGAGGTCGGCCGAGCGCGACTCCTCGGGCTTGAGGTCGGGATTCCCCGTGGTGAAGCCACCGGCGAAGTTCTCGAAGAAGTTCGGCGCCTTGAAGGCCGTACCCGCCGAGGCGCGCAGGCGGAGCCGCTCGGAAATGCGGTAGCCGGCCCCGAGGCGGGCGGTGCGGAACTGTCCGAACGCCGAGTTCTCGTCGAGACGACCGCCGACGGTGTAGCTGAAGCGGCCAAGCTCGCCGAGGCCCTGCGCGTAGAGCGCGCGGTTCTCGCGCGCAGCGCGCAGCGTGTCGGGGAAGTCGCCGAACGAGGACACGCTCACGGAGGTCGTGCGCTCCTGGTCTCGCGCCCACTCGGCGCCCAAGGTGACGAACTGCGCGCCACCGAGGCGGAGCGTCGTGCGCGCGTCGGCCATGCGACGCTTCACCGCACCGCGCGCGAAGTAGCCATAGAAGCCAAGCGTGTCACCGGGCGTGTCGGACCCGTCGTTGGTGCGCGGGAGCAGATCCATCCACGTGTACTGCGCACGCGTCTCGATGCGATCCGTCCAGCGGCGACCGAGGTCGAGGCCGGCGAGCACGCGATTCTCCGTACGCTCGGCGTTGCGGTCCTCGAGCTGGCCCGCGGAGCCCGTGGGATACTGGTACATCGAGTTGTTGAAGCGGCCGGTGAGGCGGATGTCCGTCTTGGCGTCGGCGGCGAAGTCCAGCGCCGCGGAGATGCCGTCGTTGCGATACGCGTTGTTGAAGTCCAACACGCCGTCCATCGCGTGGCGGTCACCCTGCACCGTCCAGCCGAGGCGGCGGATGGCGCCGCTGGCGCCGAGCGAGCCGCGCGTGGTGCCGAACGACCCAGCGCCGACTTCACTGCGCAGCTGCGTCGCGCCGGCGCCGCGGCGCGTGATGATCTGCACGACACCGGTGACGGCTTCGGAGCCGTAGAGCACGCTCGCGGGCCCGCGCACCACCTCGATGCGCTCGACGTCGTCGAGCGTGAGGCGACCGAAGTCGAGCGTGCCGCCCGGCTCGTTGATGGCGACGCCGTCCACGAGGACGCGGACGTAGTTGCCCTGACCCCCGCGGAGGTAGAGCGTATGCTGCGAGCCGATGCCCGAGCTGCGGGCCATAGCGAGGCCGGGCACGCGCTTGAGCGCGTCGCCCACGTGCGTCACGCCCTCGGCGCGCAGCTGCGACGCGTCGAGCACGGTGACGGTGGCCGTCTGCGCGCTGATGGGCGTGGGAAGGCGTGTGGCGGTGATGACCCGAGTGGGCAGCGAATCTTGGGCGAGCGCTAGGGCCGGGACTGCGACGAGGAGGAAAGTGAGACGCATGGGGACGGAAGACGGAAGACGGAAGGATGGGCGAGCAGAAGGTGGCCGCTTAGCGGCTCCCTCTGCCGCGCAGGGGCACGAGCACGGGGGCGCCGATGGCGGGATCGCGCGAGACCACGAGTGGCCACTCGTAGACGCGTTCCAGCACATCACCGCGCATGACCTCAGCGGGCGTCCCCGATGCGGCGATGCGTCCCCGGTGGAGCAAGACGATGTGGTCCGCGAAGCGGGCCACGAGGTTCAACTGATGACTCACGAGCAGGATGCCCTGCCCCTCGCGCGCGAGCGCGTCGAGCAGTTCGAACACCGCCATCTCATGCGCGATGTCGAGGAACGTCGTCGGCTCGTCGAGCACGAGCGCCCGGCCACCCTGGGCCAGCGCGCGGGCGATGCGAAGGCGCTGCCATTCGCCGCCGGACAGCTCGTCCGTGGAGCGATCGGCGAACATGGCCACGTCGGCGCGGGCGATGGCCGTGGCGATCGCGCTGCGATCGGCCGCGCTCCGCCCACTGAACGGGCCGCCGTGCGGGTGCCGCCCGAGCGCGATGTAGTCGCGCACGGGCAGCGGGAACACAGGCTCTTCGCGCTGCGGCACCACCGCGAGCTGCGTGGCGATCGCCCGGCGATCCAAGGTCCCGAGCGCCGTCCCATCGAGCGTGATGCGACCACTCTCCACGGGAATCCGCCCGAGCAAGGCGCGCACGATCGTGCTCTTGCCGCTGCCGTTCGGGCCGACCACCGCCGTGATGCGCCCGACCGGCACGTCGAAGCTGACCCCCTGCACCGCCGGCATCGCGGCGCGCGGATAGCGCAGCACCAGCTCGTCAAAGCGGATCATCGCATCCTCCGCAGGCGCCAGAGGAAGAACGGCACACCAATGAGCGCGGTGACCGCGCCGAGCGGCAGTTCCGCCGGCCGCAACACGGTGCGCGCCACAAGATCCGCGAGCACCACGAGTGCGGCGCCGGCCATCGAGGAGGCGAGAATCGCCTCGCGCGTGTTGCGGGCCCCGAGCGCCCGCGCGATGGCCGGCACGATGAGCCCGACAAAGCCGATGAGCCCGGCGCCGGCCACCGTAGCCGCCGCGAGCAGCGACGATGCGAAGTAGATGCGGCGCGTGACGCGCTCGACGGGCAATCCGAGCGAGGCGGCCGCGTCTTCGCCGAGCGCGAGGACGTCCACGTCGCGGGCCCAGACGACGAGCAACGCGATACCGATGGCGACATACAGCGCGACCCACCCCGTGCCGCGCCACTGCGCATCGCCGAGGGAGCCCATCATCCACCAGAGCGCGCCGCGCACGGTGTTCTCGGGCGCAGTGGCGAGCGCTACCATGATGAGCGCCGTGCAGAACGCGCCGACCACGACGCCCGCCATGAGGAGCACGCGCGGATCGGCTTGACCCGCAACGGCGCGTGCGACGAGCAACACCACCAGCACCGCCGCCACCGCGCCGCCGAAGGCGGCCAGCGGCAGCAGCGCCGACGATGCGAGCCCGAGCGTCACCGCCAGCACGGCCCCAGCCGCCGCGCCGCCGGAGACACCGAGCAGGTAGGGCTCCGCCAGCGGATTGCGCAGCGTCGTCTGCAGCGCGGTACCGCTCACGGCGAGTCCAGCCCCGACCGCCGCGCCGAGTGCGACGCGCGGGAGGCGCAGGTTCTGCACAATGGCTTGCTGCGTCGCGTCGCCACGTCCGAGCAGCGCCGCCAACACATCCCCGAGCGCGATGGGCACGGCGCCACCGGCCACGCCGAGCGCCGCCGCCACGAGGACGACGAGCACGAGCAGCAGCCAGTGGCGCAGGGTCACGGGACGCGCGCTCCGCTCACGCGCACGGAGTCCACCAGGACGCCGCGGAGGAAATGTGCGGCCTCGCCCATGCGCACGCCCGGCCGCCCGACGATCGCGGTGTCAATCACGACGATGCGCCCCGCGCGCACGGCCGGCACCGCCTGCCAAAGCGGATTCTCGCGGATCTTCCGCGCGTTGTTGGGTCCGGCGAGGATCACGTCCGGGTTGCGGCGCGCGATCTCTTCCAGCGACACCTGAGGCGAGGGCTGCGCGAGGTCGCCGAACACGTTGCTCGCGCCGGCCACGTCGAGCAGTTCGCTGAGATAGCTGCCACCTCCGATGGTGAGCAGCGGCGGATCCCAGATGTGCCAGAACGCGCGCAGGGGCTCGCGCGGGCGCGGCAAGGCGCGCACGGACTCCACCGATGCCCGCACCGTGTCGGCGACGAGTCGCCCGATGGAATCCACGCCGAGCGCGGCCGCGATGATCGGGATCACGCGCTGGAGATCGTCGATCTTGTCCGTGCGGTGCGTCAGCGTGGCGATGCCGGCCGCGCGCAGTTGCTGCGCCGCGGCGCGGTTGGATTCGCTGGCATAGAGTAGCACCAGATCGGGACGCTGCCCGAGGACGGCTTCCACGTTCGGTCCCATGCCGGCCCCGAGGTCGGGCACGGCCTTCGCGGCATCGGGATAGAGGTCCCAGCTCGTACGCCCGACGACGCGGTCACCCACGCCGAGCGCAAAGAGCAGTTCCGTGGTCACCGGGTTCAGCGAGACCACGCGCTGCGCGGGCGCAGCGAGCGTCAGGGTGTCGCCGAAGTCATCGACCGGCCGCGGCGTCGCGCTCGCATCCGCGGCAGGCCGTCGCTCAGCGCTGCAGGCGGCCGCGACGAGTACCGCGAGCGCCAGCGCGGCCACGGCGGCTCCCTGCCGCGCCATCCAACCGCGGGGCCGCAACCCGATTCGACGAACGAAGTCCGACAACACAAAGGGCTCCTTCCTGAGTCGGAAGAAGCCCGGATGCACGTCAGCGCGGCCCGTCGAATGTCAGCGGACCTACGCAAACGCCACGGACCCTCCCCCGAGGGTGACGATGTGGCGCGAACGTGGGTCGTCTCCTGGCTCCGGGCCGTCTCACTCACCTTCCCACGACCCGCAGGTCGCAGTGGCTGTGCTCGAGTGGACGAATGCTGCTGCCCGATACAGTGGCGGGGCCGCGTCGGCGTTGCACCGACTTCCGTGTCCCGCGTTCGCTCTTCAGTTGTTGGACGGAATCCTACGCTAAGCCATCACGCTTGGCAAGCACGGCACTCAACCGGCCCTTCAACTGCGCGCGCTTGAGATAGTGCTCGGCCTTCTGTTCTTCCGTCGGGTCCTGCAGTTGCTCGAACGCCGCGTCGAGCGCCGCGATCTCCGCGGCCAGCGCCTCCGGCGACGCCTCGCGGCGCCGCGCAAACGCATTGGGACCGCGCCGCATGAACGCCATGCCGAGCCCGAGGAGCATCGCCGCGCCGACGGCGGTCACGACGAGCAGCAACCGGAGGCTCGAGTTGGCCGCGCGCTCGCCGGGTGCCGAGAGCGTGAGCGAGGCCGGCGCCTTCATGTCCTGCGCGAGAAAGCGCTTGAACGGCCGGCCGTCCACTTGCACCGGATCCACTTCCGTCAGCCCGCCGCCGACGGCGGTGCCACGGGGATCTTCCACCAACACTTCCATCACCGGCACGTCGGACTCGACGGCGACGACGAGCTCCGTCTGCGACACCGGAATGACGTACGAGAACGAGAACTGCTTGAGCCCCGGGGAGATCGGCGCCCACACGCGCACGCGCCCGTCGTCGGCCTTCACGGCATCGGGCGAGATGTCCCCCTGCCCGCCGATCACTTCGGTGATGCCCGGCGGAATGGGCGCCTCGAAGGTCGCGACCTGCTGACCGCCCGCCACGCGGGTGAGCGAGCTGTCGTTCGAGAGCTCATACACTTCGATGACCGTGCGCACCGGCGCCGCGGTGTCCGGCGCCGTGAGGATGATGTGCCGCCCACGGATGGCGATCGGGATCGGCGCACTCGTGGTGTCGTAGACGAGCAGGTCGGCCATGCCCCCCTGCACGCGCGCTTCGCGAGTGGGCGGCGTGAAGTACGTGATACCGCCGCGCGCCGCGCTCACGAAGTACACGGCGTTGCTGTCGCCGGTGGCGCGATACGCGAACGCATACGAGCCGTCGCGGCGGGTGCGCATCGAATCGATCGGATTCGCCGCATCGGCCCCGACGCGGTGCAGCACGACCCACGCGTTCGGGACGATGACCGGCTCACCGCTCGGGCCAGGACGCGTCAGCCGGCCGGCGATCGAGCGCGGCGTACCTTGCGCGTCGAGCCGAATTGGCGAAACGATGCCAAGGAGCAGCGCCAGCACGGCGCAGGCGCGGAACAGCTTAGGAACCGTCATAGGGAGAACCGTCCGAAGTCTTCGGGGCGAAGCTGGGCGAGATGCCGCTGCAGCTCCTCCGCCGAGAGATGATCGTGATCCGTGGCCGTCGGCTTGGCGGCTTCGTCGTCGGCCTCGTCGTCGAGCAAGGCCTCCGCCACGAAGATCGGCGCGGCCAAGCGCAGTGCGATGGCAATCGCATCGGAGGGCCGCGCATCCACGAGGATGTTCTGGCCCTGCCGGTGCAGGTGCAGCTCAGCGATGAACGTGCCCTGCACCACCCGCGTGATTTGCACGCGGCGCAGGAGGCCGCCCAAGCCGGTGACGAGCGAGGCCGCGAGGTCGTGCGTCATTGGCCGCTCACGCCGTACGTCGTTGAGATGCGCCGCGATGGCTTCGGCCTCGGCCCGTCCGATCCAAATAGGAAGCGCGCGGTTGCCCGCGCGCTCCTCGAGGATCACGACAAAGGCCTGCGACTGGGCGTCGAGGCCGATGCGCTGGACGATGACTTCGACCACGGCGCCTCCGCGCGTGCCGCGGGCCTCAGCCCGCGCGCACCGCGCGCTTGAGCTCGGCCACCTTGTTGGTGCGCTCCCAGGTGAAGAGCGTGACCTTCTGGCCGAGGCGCACGGTCTTCTCGGGCTCGCGACCGAAGTGGCCGTAGGCCGCGGTGGGGCCGTAGATCGGCTTGCGCAGCTCGAGGGCCTCGATGATGCCCTTCGGCGTGAGGTCGAACACCTCAGTCACGGCCTTCATGATGGAGCGTTCGTCCACCGTGTTCGTGCCGAAGGTGTCCACCATCACCGACACCGGCTTGGCGACGCCGATCGCGTACGCGACCTGCACCTCGCACTTCGAGGCGAGCTTGGCAGCGACGATGTTCTTGGCGACCCAGCGTGCGGCGTAGGCGGCCGAGCGATCGACCTTCGAGGGGTCCTTGCCCGAGAAGGCGCCGCCGCCGTGACGGCCCATGCCGCCGTAGGTGTCCACGATGATCTTGCGGCCCGTGAGGCCGGCGTCGCCGTGCGGGCCGCCGATCACGA
>CAZCIM010000045.1:0-13529 GCA_964498895.1 uncultured Gemmatimonas sp.
ACGAACCGATCTTCGAGATCTCCACCGACAAGGTGGACGCGGAGATCCCGGCGCCCAGCGCCGGCACGATCGTCGAGATCATCGTGCATGAGGGCACTACGGTGCCGGTGAATGCCGTGGTCGCGCGCATCGAGACGGAGAAGGGCGCGGCCGTGGTGGCGCCTGCCGCCGCTCCCGCGCCGACGGCAGCGGCTGCCGCGCCCGCCGCGCCCGCACCGGCTGCCGCGTCGCCCGCGACACCCGCGGCAGCTGCCGCGCCGGCGAAGCCAGCGGCCCCGGCCGGGTCGTTCGAAGAGCGCGTGCGCACCAAGAGCTCCCCGCTGGTGCGCCGCATGGCAGCTGAGGCGGGGGTGGACATCGCGGCGCTCAACGGCAGCGGCATCGCGGGCCGTGTCACGCGCAAGGACTTCGAGGCATATCTCGCCAGCGGCGCCAAGCCGGCGGCTGCGTCGCCGGTGAGCGGCGCGATGCCCGCGGGCCTGCCGTCGCAGATCGCCGTGCCGGCCGGCCATGTGCATGAGCCGACGTTCACTCCCTGGCCCGGTGACGTCGTCGAGCCGATGAACAAGATCCGCAAGCTGACGGCGGATCACATGCGCCAGGCCAAGCAGGTCGCGGCGCACGTCACGAGCTTCTTCGAGATCGACCTCACGCGCGTCGCCAAGCTGCGCGCGCAGATGAAGGCCGACTTCGAGCGCGAGAGCGGCCAGAAGCTCACCTACCTGCCGTTCATCATCCGCAGCGTCGTCGAGAACCTGCGTCGCCATCCGGTGCTCAACGCCACGGTGAGCGGCACGGACGTCATCCTGCGCAAGCGCTACAACATCGGCATCGCCGTGGCGCTGGAGCCCACGGGCCTCATCGTCCCGGTGCTCAAGGACGCCGACGGCCTCAACCTCACGGGTCTCACGCGCGGCGCCAACGACCTGGCGCAGCGCGCCCGCAGCAAGAAGCTCTCGCCGATGGACGTGCAGGACGCGACGTTCACGATCACCAACCCGGGCGTGTTCGGTTCGCTGTTCGGCACGCCGATCATCCCGGTCGGCACGACGGCCATCCTCGGCCTCGGCGCCATCGAGAAGCGCCCGAAGGTGGTCACCGGCGCTGACGGCGAGGATACGATCGCCGTCCGCACCTGCGCGTACTTCTCGCTGTCGTTCGATCACCGCGTGGTGGACGGCGCGGACGCCGACCGCTTCATGGCCGATCTCAAGAAGACCCTGGAGTCCGTCACCGGCTGATGCCTCGCGCCCTGACGATCCATCGCATCGTGGTGCCGCCGGCGGAGCGCGCGAAGTACTTCGAGCGCCTCCGCGCCAAGGAGCGGCACTACGTCGGGATGGGCTGTCGCTTCTGGGCCTTCGAGGAGCATGCCTTGCCCGGCGCGTTCGTGGAGTTCTGCGAAGCGGACAGCGCCGCCGCCCTTTCCGCCGCGCACGCGGCCGCGCCGGAGACCCCCCGCGATCCGACGCGCATCTACACGCAGGTGGAGCTTTCGTAATGCCGACCCGTCGCATCACCATCGCAGGCGAGCAGTGGCAGGTGTATCCCTCGGGCTACGTGACGCAGTATGACGCCGACGAGTTCGGCTTGATCTTCGTCCGCGGCGTCGCGGATGAGCGCGAGGTGCGGCTCACGCGGTACTCGCCGCCCGCCGCGCGCTCGCGCGAGCAGTCGCTTGCGGAGCTCACGGATGCCGACCTGGCGCGGCTCTTCGCGCTCTCGCAGCCCAGCGATACCTCGCCAGAGGCCGGGTACTCCCGGTGACGCATCCGGCGGATGCGGGCGCTCCCGCGTCCTTCGTGGATCTCCACGCGCATTCGACCGCATCCGACGGCTCGCAGGCGCCGGCTGCGGCCGTGCAGGCCGCGCACGCCGCGGGCCTGCAGGCGTTCGCGCTCACGGACCACGATACGCTCGCGGGGATCCCCGAGGCGCAGGCCGCCGCCGACGCCCTCGGCCTCCGGCTGATTCCTGGCGTCGAGCTCAGCGTGCATCAGGGCGACACCGAGGTGCACCTGCTCGGCCTCCACATCCGCGATGTAGACGCGTTGCAGGCACGCCTTGAGGCCTTCCGCGGCTTCCGTCGCGTGCGCGCCGAGCGCATGGTCGAGAAGCTCAACGCGCAGGGCATCCCCGTCACGATGGACGCCGTGCTCAGCGAGGCCGCGGGCGGCGCGATCGGGCGTCCGCATGTGGCGCGCGCGCTGGTGAACGGTGCCTGGGTGCGCGACATGCGTGAGGCCTTCGATCGCTGGCTCGCGGCCGGCAAGCCCGCGTACGTGGACAAGGAGCGACTCGACATCGCCGTGGGCATCGCGATGATCCACGAGGCCGGCGGCATCGCGGTGTATGCGCATCCGGGCAGCGAGGGGCGGCGCGAGAACATCGAGCCGCTGGTGCCGCTGGGCCTCGACGGGATCGAGGTCCGGCATCCCAGCCACTCGCGCGAGGACGAGTTACGGCTTGCGTCGCTGGCCGCGTTCTTCGGGCTCGTCGTGAGCGGCGGCTCCGACTGGCACGGGGCCATGCACGGGGGCCGCGTGCTCGGCGCCATGCAGGTGCCGGCCACGTGGCTCGAGCTGCAGGATCGCCGCGTCCGCGAGCGGCGCGGCCAGGCCGCCTGAGCATGCCCGCAGAGGCAGGCCGGACCGGCAGCGCGACGCGCGCGTCGAAGGTTGCGCTGGTGACCGGTGCCGGGCAGCGCGTCGGGCGCGCGATCGCCGAGGCGCTCGGCGCGGAGGGGTATCGCGTGGCCGTGCACTATCGCGCGTCGCGCACGGGCGCCGACGAAACGGTCGCGGCGATCGCGGCGCGGGGCGGGGAGGCCGCGGCCTTCGCCGCTGACTTGAGTGATCCGCGAGCCTGCGACGCCTTGGTGGATGCCGCGTACACGCACTTCGACGGCCTCGACCTTTTGGTCAACAGCGCGGCCGGCATGGAGAAGACGCGACTCGGCCACACGACGGCCGCCGAGTTCGATGCGATCATCGCGCTGAACTTGCGGGCGCCGTTCTTGCTGGCGCAGGCGGCGGCGCGCGTGATGCCGGCCGGCAGTGCCATCGTGAACATCGCCGATCACATGGCCGTCGAGCCGTGGCCGGACTACAGCGTGCACGGCATCGCGAAGGCCGGCGTGATCGCCATGACGCGGCATCTCGCGGCAGCGTTGGCGCCGGACATCCGCGTGAACGCGGTGGCGCCGGGCTTCGTGCTCGCGCCGCCGGGCATGCCGCAGGAGCGTATCGAGGCGTTCGCCGCAGAGACGCCGCTGCAGCGCATCGGGCAGCCAGACGACGTCGCGCAGGCGGTGCGCTATCTCGCGACGGCTGGGTTCGTCACGGGTGAGACGCTGTTCGTGGATGGCGGGCGCCGTGTCCGGCCCTGAGGCCAGGCAGCGCTTCGGGGACATCATCGTCGTCGGCGGGGGCTGCTACGGCAGCTACTACGTCCGGCAACTGCAGCGCGCCGCGGCGGCGGGCGCCGTGAGCTGGCAGCGACTCGTGGTGGTGGACCGCGATCCTGCATGCCGCGTCGCGGAGGCGCTCGACCGTGCGGGCGAGCGCGAGGCGGATGCCGGGCTGCCGCTTCCCGCGCCGCTCGTCGTGGCGCGCGAGTGGGGTTCGTTCTTCGCGGAGTACCTCGGGGCCAAGGTCGCGGCTGAATCCGCGACATCATCCGCGACATCGCGTGCGGCTGCGCCTGCGACATCGCCCGCGACATCGCCTGCGACTGCGCCTGCGACGGCGCGCGACGACGATGACGTTCTCGAGGACGCCATCGTCCCCTCGCCGCTGATGCCGCATCTGATGGCCCAGTGGGTCATGAGCCGCGCGCGTGCGCGCTGGCCCGGGCGCATGATGCGCATGGCGCCACTCGATGGCGCCGTGGACGTGCCCTGGCAGCGCAGCGGTGACGACGGCACGCACTACGTGAGCTTCGCCACGTGGATGTGCCCGATCAACTGCGTCGAGCCCGCGCGCTGTCCGCATACGCGCGGGGCGCGCGCCTGGAGCATGCCGCCGACGCTCCGCGCGTTCGTGGAGACCGAGCGCCTCCGCGGCCGGCGGCTCGACGGGCCTGCCGTGTTCCACTGCGTGCACCGCGCCTATGGCGTCGGCATGTTCGGCGTGGACGAGGTGCTCGCCGCTGACGCGCTGGTGGCACAGGTGGCGGCGGGCCGTGCGGCGGAGGTGCTGATCGGGAGCGTCTCGCACTGCCACGGTGCGCTGGCTGTACTGGAACTGGCCGCCCCATAGCCCGATTGCTCACTAGATTTCGCGGTTTCCGATTCTGACGAGGACCTGAGACGTGGCGACGCACGACTACGAAGTGGTGATCATCGGGGCCGGGCCTTCCGGCATGTGCGCGGGGCTCTACGCCGGCCGCTCCATGCTGAAGAGCGTCGTGCTCGAGCGCGGCTTTCCCGGCGGCGAGCTGCTCAATACCGAGGTGATCGAGGACTACATCGGCTTCGAGCACATCTTGGGGCACGAACTCGCGACCAAGTTCCAGAATCACGCCGAGAAGTTCGGGGCGCAGATCCTCACGTCCACGCCGGTGGACTCGGTGAAGAAGGCCGCGGACGGCCTGTTCGACGTGGTGGTCGAGAACGGCGATGTGTATCGCGCGCCGGCCGTGATCGTGACGGCGGGCGGCACGCCGGTGAAGCTCGACATCCCCGGTGAGGTCGAGTACGCCGGCAAGGGCGTGAGCTATTGCGCCATCTGCGACGGCGCCTTCTACAAGGGCCACACCATCATGGTGGTCGGCGGCGGCGATGCCGCGCTCGAGGAGGCGGACTTCCTCACGCGCTACGCCGAGAAGGTGTACCTCGTGCACCGCCGCGACACGTTCCGCGCGTCGAAGATCGTCCAGCAGCGCGCCTTCGCGAACCCGAAGATCCAGGTCATCACGGACACCGTGGTGGACGAGATCGTCGGCAAGGACGGGCTCATGACGCACGCCAAGATCCGCAACGTGAAGACGGGCGCGGCCTCGGACCTGATCGCCACGGGCATCTTCATCTTCATCGGGTTCACGCCGAACACGGGCATGATCAAGGAGCACGTGCAGCACGACAGCGCGGGCTATCTGATCACCGACGCCAACATGCAGACGTCGGTGCCGGGGCTGTTCGCCGCGGGCGACGTCCGCGCGCAGCTCACGCGGCAGGTGACCACGGCGGTGGGCGACGCGACGACGGCGGCGATTGCCGTCGAGAAGTTCCTCACGGCTCGCAAGAACGGGCAGCCGGCACCGGCCCCCGTGCCGATGCTGATTCCGCAGCCCGCGTGATTGCCGCGCAGTCGCTGACCGTCGGCGCGTTCCAGGAGAACGCGTGGCTGTTGCACGATGCGTCGGCGCGCGAGGTGGTGATCATCGATCCGGGCGCCGAGCCGCGCCGCCTCGCCGCCGAGATCGAGCGGCTGGGCGCGCGGCTCGTGGCGATCTGGGTAACGCACGGGCACATCGACCACATCGGTGGCATCGCCGGGTTGAAGGCGCTGTGGCCGGAGGTGCCCGTGTACGCGCACCCGCTGGACGCGCCGCTGTGGGAGCACGCGCCGCGGATCGCGGCGGGGTACGGGTTGCCGTTCGAGGCACCCGCGCCGCCTGATCGGACGCTCGCGGACGGCGACACGCTCACGTTCGGCGGCGAACGCTTCGTGGTGTGGCACCTGCCGGGGCATGCCCCGGGCCACGTGGCGTTCATCAGTGAAACGCTGTGCTTCAGCGGCGACGTGCTGTTTCAGGGCTCGGTCGGCCGCGTGGATCTTCCGCTCTGCGATCCGGCGGCGTTGGAGCGGTCGCTGCAGCGGCTCTGCGGCTTGCCGGACGCGGTGGTCGTGCATTGCGGACACGGTCCGAGTACGACGATTGGCCGCGAGCGTGCAGAGAATCCGTTCCTGAACGGCAGCGTGCGGCTCAAGCGCGGCGGCTGAGAGGCCGCCGAAACGGGCCCGCGCGATACATTTCCTGCATCGGCTGGGTAGGATAGGCGTCCTGCGCCGGCTCCCGTCTCCCTCGATGTCGAGTGTCTTCCCGATGCGACTTTTGCGATCCATCCTGCCACTTGCCGCCCTGCTCAGCGCCGCCTGCCTCGATGTCGAGGACACGGCACGCGATCGCATCGGGCTGCTCACCTCGCGGGCGTTCCTCGATGGCGCCACGCCCGTGATCCGCGGCTCGGCCACCTTCTATCGCGTCGGCGGTCTCAACGTCGAGATCGCCACGCCGACGCCCTGCCAGTTGTACCCGTATTCGCCGAATCCCACGGCGCCCGTGGTCCAGACGCTCGATGCGGGCGATGACCTCGACTTCACGGTGCAGGGCACGTCGAAGCCGGCCCTCAAGCAGGAGCTCGGGTCGTTCGTGCGCTACGAGTTCGACACGGGTGAGGCGCTCGGGTTCACCACCGGCGACACGCTCACGGTGAACATTCCCGGCGCCACGGGCGGATTCCCGGGGCTGACGGCGCGCGTGCGCGTCGCGGAGGCCTTCACGGTCGGCAGCGTCCCCGATTTCGTCGAGGGGCAGCCGCTGGATCTCACGTGGACGGCGGCGCCCGCCACCGGCTCGGTGATGCTCCTGCGCCTGCGCTATAACTCCACGGGCGAGAGCCTGACGCCCGACGCGGAAGTCGTGTGCATTTACACCGACGACGGGACGGGATCGGTGCCGGCCGCGTTGGCGGGCCCCTGGGCACGGGCGGAGGAGTTGAGCAGGACCGTGCTCTTCACGCGCCTGCGCGAAGTGCAGGTCAACTTCGACTCGCGCACGCGGGTGTTGCTGCGGTCGTTCTATGACGTCCCCACGCAGGCCCTGCCGCTGCCCACGCCCCTGCTTCGGGCGGACGTGAGCGGACAGTGAACCCGCGCGGAGGGCGTATCGAGCGGGATCCCCTCGGCGAGGTCGAGGTCCCGACCGATGCGCTCTACGGCGCGCAGACCGCCCGCGCGGTTGCCAACTTCCCGATCTCGGGGCTGCGGGCGGATCCCGCCCTGATCGACGCCGTCGTGCGCATCAAGCGTGCGGCGGCGTCGGTGCATAAAGGCACGGGTCGCCTCGACACTGCGCGAGCGGACGCCATCGTGGCCGCCGCGGACGCGGTGCTGGGCGGCGCGCACCGCGAGCAGTTCGTCGTGGACGTGTATCAGGCCGGCGCCGGCACGTCGCTGCACATGAACGTCAACGAAGTGCTGGCGACGCTCGCGACGCGCGCCCTCGGGGGCACGGCCGTGCACCCGAACGATCACGTGAACATGGCGCAGTCCACGAACGACGTGATTCCCACCGCGATCCGGCTCGCGGCGCTCGAACGCGTACGGAGCGCGCTGCAGCAGGTGGACGGGCTCGCGGCGACGTTGCGCGCGCGCGCGGCGGAGTTCGATGGGCTCGTGAAGGCGGGCCGCACGCATCTGCAGGACGCGATGCCGATCCGCCTCGGGCAGGAGGTGGGTGCCTGGGCCGGTTCGCTGGAGCGCGCCGCGCGTCGCGTCCGCGAGAGCGCCGAGTACCTCCTCGACCTCGGCATCGGGGGCACGGCCGTGGGCACCGGCGTGAACGCCGAGCCCGTGTACGCCGAGCGCATGGTGGTGGAGCTCACGGTGCTGACGGGTTTGCCGCTGCGCGAGGGAGCCGACCGCGCGCAGTTGATGCAGAGCATGGGCGACATCGCCGCGTTGAGCGCTGCGTGGCGCGTGCTCGCGCTCGAGCTCGGAAAAATCGCGTCCGACCTCCGCCTGCTCGCCTCCGGACCGCGCACCGGACTCGACGAGTTGCGGCTCCCTGCGGTCCAACCGGGCTCGAGCATCATGCCGGGCAAGGTGAATCCGAGCGTGCCCGAAATGGTCAACCAAGTCGTGTTCCAGGTTGTCGGGCACGATGCCACGGTGAGCGCCGCCGCGGAGCAGGGGCAACTGGAACTCAACGTGATGATGCCGGTGATCGCGCACAACGTGCTGTCGGCGCTGCGCATCCTGGGCAATGCGGCGCAGGTGCTGGACGAGCGGACGGTGCGCGGCATGCAGCCCAACCTCGAGATGCTCGCGCACTGGGTGGAGCGGTCGGCCGCGCTCGCCACGGCGCTCGCGCCGCGGCTCGGCTACGCGGCAGCGGCGGCCCTCACCAAGCGCTCTGTGGAGTCGGGGGTGCCCATCCGCGAGCTAGTGGTGCGCGAGGGTCTGCTGAGCGAGGCGGAGGCGCGCGAGGTGCTGGACTTGCGGCGCATGACCGAACCCGGCGTGCCGGGGGAAGGTCGGTAGCCGACAACGCTTGTCCCCATAGGCCGGCGAGGGCATCTTTCGGGCATGCGAATCACCACCTGGGCAGAATACGGCGTCATTTGTGCTTTGCACTTGGCGCGTCGCACCGCGGAGGGCCCGGTGACCGGCCGGGATGTGGCCGCCAAGGAGCGACTCCCCGGGGACTACGTGGAGCAGATCCTGCTGCGCCTGCGGCGTGCGGGCATCGTGCAGTCCACGCGCGGCGCGAAGGGGGGCTACGCGCTGGCGCGGCCGGCCAGCGAGATCACGGTGCGCGAGATCATCGCGGCGGCGGAGCTCGTCACCTTCGACCTCCACTGCGAAACGCATCCGCTGGACTCCGAGCGCTGTGCGCAGGCCTGCGACTGCAGCATCCGGCCGGTGTGGGTGATGCTGCAGAAGCGCATTGACGAGGTGCTGGATTCGGTGCGCCTCGCGGACCTACTGCACGCCGAACCCGAAGTGCGGCAGAAGGTCGGCCTGCCCGTGCTGCAGGGCTGAGCGGTGGCACTGCCCTTCACGTCGGCCTGGCGGGCGGCCCGCGAACGGGATCGGCGCGCGCAACAGGTGGCGGAAGGGCTGGCGCGAGAGCCTGAGGCGGCGGACGTCGCCTGGCTGGCGGAAGCGGCCGCGAACGGCGACGAAGATCACGCCCGCTGGGAGCTGCGCTATGCGCGCGCGGCCATCGGGCTGCTCACCGCGCAGCGCGACGCGCTCGACGACCGCACGGCGGCGGAACTCGCGCAGGCGATCGCCGCCATGTTGGAGCGCGACCCGCGCATTGCCGAAGACCGCCGCGAATTGGCCGCGCAGCAATTCAATGAACGCCTGCTGGCCTACCGCGAGGCGTTCCAGCTCCGCAACGGGCCAATCACCTCGGCCGATGCCCTCGGGCGTTGCTTGCTGGCCTTCGCCAGTGACGGGGCGCGGACTGCGGGCGCGCCGCTGGCCTACGCGATCGAGTTGCTGGGGCGCTACGCGCTGGAGTCGACGGCGCTGCTCACGCGGGCCTATGGCGAGGTGCGGCTGCCGGAGGATGTGCCGCCGAGCGTGCTGCGCGCGGCGAAGACGGACGGCTGACGACGGAAGCGTGGGGCACCAACGAAACGGCGGCCGCCCTCTGGGCAGCCGCCTTTTCACTTCCGTGTTCCGTCTGACGTCTTGAAAGTGCCGAAGGGGGGACTCGAACCCCCACGGGCTTGCGCCCACTGCGCCCTGAACGCAGCGCGTCTACCAATTCCACCACTTCGGCGAGGAGACGGAACGTACTGGAGGACGGTACCCAAGTCAACGCTGATTCGTCATCCTTCAGGACTGTGAAGACCAAGCCTGCCCCCGACGAGGAACTCGTCCCGATCGCGCGGAACAAACGCGCCCGCCACGACTACGAGATTCTCGAGACGTGGGAGGCCGGGCTCGTCCTGACCGGCACCGAGGTGAAGGCGCTGCGCGACGGCAAGGCGCAGATCACCGATGCCTATGGCATCGTGAAGGATGGGGAGGTCTGGTTGCTCAACGCGCACATCTCGCCGTACGAGCGGGGCAACATCTACAACCACGAGCCGACCCGTACGCGCAAGCTGCTGCTGCACCAGAAGGAGATTCGCGAGATGATCGGCGCGGTGGAGCGGAAGGGCCTGACCCTGGTGGCGCTCGATCTCTACTTCAAGCACGGGCGCGCCAAGCTCAAGCTTGGGCTGGCCCGCGGCAAGAAGCTGCATGACAAGCGCGCCGACCTGAAGGAACGGGACGATGCGCGCGAGGTGCAGCGCGCGTTGCGGAGTGCGAAGTGACCGCTCGGCCGACGACCCTCAGCCGCAGGGCCCGCGCGCTCGTGAGGCTCGCGCTCGCGCTGGCGACTGTGGCGGTCGTGCCCGCGCGTGCCGAAGCGGCGCGCCCGGCGGTGGCCCTCCGGCCTCCCGGGGATGCGATTCGCGTGCGAGGCGTCACCGGCGACACCGTGGTGCAGTTGCTGCCGAGCGCCGGCGGTGGCCGCGTGCGGCTCGACGTCATGGCGCGGCTGTTGGGCGGCACGCTCGATCGCGTGGCGTCCGCACGCTGGAAGCTCGTCCTCTCGGGGACGGCGCTCGAGGTCGAGGCCGATCTGCCCTTTGCCGCGTACAACGGGTTTGCGCTGCCGCTCGTGGAATCGGTGATCGTCGCCGACAGCGTGCCACACGTGCCGCTGCAGCTCTTCAGCGAAATCATCCCGCGCTTCGGCATCGGGATCCTGTGGGATCGATCGCGCTGGGAAGTGCGGCTCTTCCAAGCCATCGCGCGGCGCGAATCGCCCGCGACGAGCGGCAGCGCGGCTCCGCCCGCGATTCCGGCCGCGACGCCGCCGGCGCAGCCGCGGCCGGCCGTCTCCACGCCTGCTCCCGCGACGCCCGCCGCGCCCGCCCGCGCCGCCGACGCGCCGCCCCGCGCCGCCGACGCGCCAGCTGGCCTCAGCCGCAAGTACACCGTGGCGATCGACGCAGGCCACGGGGGCGCAGACCCCGGCAATCCTGGTGTCGTGCTGAATGGCCGGCGGGTGAACGAGGCGCGCCTCACGCTGCAGATGGCCACGCGGCTTGCGAGCGAGTTACAGTCCCGCGGGCTCAGCGTGATCCTCACGCGCGACGAAGATCGTCTCGTGCCGCTGGATCAGCGCGGCCCCATCGCGAACGCGCGGCGCGCCGATCTGTTCATCTCGCTGCACACCAATGCGGCGAACCCCAATTGGCGCAACGGGAGTGCGGTGCGCGGCGTGGAGACGTACTTCCTCGCCACCGCGCGCACCGAGGACGAGCGTCGTGTGGCGGCGATGGAAAACGAGGTGGTACGCTTCGAGGTCGAGACCAACCCGCGCGCCGGCGATCCGCTGGGCTTCATCCTCAACGACATCGCGCAGAACGAGCACCTGCGCGAGTCGGCGGACCTGGCGCAGCTCGTGCAGGAGGCCCTCGCGGCCAAGCACCCGGGCCCGAGCCGCGGCGTGAAGCAGGCCGGCTTCATGGTGCTCTCGAAGGCCTTCATGCCCGCTATCCTGGTGGAGGTCGGGTTCGGCACCAACGTGGAGGATGCGCGCTGGATGGCGAGCACGGCGGGGCAGCGCGAGATCGCCGAGAGCATCAGCGACGCGGTGTTCGAGTATTTGCGGCACTACGAGCGGCGCACGCGCGCCACGGGGCGCTGATGGCTGCCGCGCCGACGCTCGCGACCGGCCGGCTCGCGGTCGAGCTCTGCGGTCTCCGCTTTCAGAACCCCATCCTCCTCGCGGCCGGCACTGCGGCCTACGGGCGCGAACTCGCCGACGTGATGCCGCTCGAAGCGCTCGGCGGCTTCGTCACCAAGGCCGTGAGCCCCGAGCCGCGCAGCGGCGCGCCGGCGCCACGCGTCGGCGACTTCACGGGCGGCATGATCAACGCCGTCGGCCTCGCGAATCCCGGCATGGAGGCCGTGAAGCGCGAGGACCTGCCGTGGATCGCGGCGCAGGTCCGCGCACCGCGCGTGCTCGTGAACGTGGTGGGGAAGGTCGCCGAGGATTTCGGCACGGTGGTGGCGCATCTCGACGACGCACCGGGCTTCGACGGCTACGAGTTGAACGTCTCGTGTCCGAACGTGAAGCAGGGTGGCATGGAGTTCGGCGCCGATCCGCAGGCCCTGCAGGCGGTGATCGCGGGGGCACGCGCGAAGACGCGCAAGCCGCTGTTCGTGAAGCTCTCGCCCACGCTGCCGCAGATCGGGGACGTCGCGAAGCGCGCGGTGGACGCGGGCGCCGATGGCATCACCGTGATTAACACGATTCCGGGCATGGTGATTGACGTCGAGACGCGGCGCCCGCTGCTCGGCTTTGGGTCGGGTGGCGTCAGCGGCCCGGGGCTGCTCGCCGTCGGCGTGCTCGCCACGCATCGCGTGCGTCAGGCCGTGTCCGTGCCCATCATCGGTGCAGGCGGCGTGCAGAGCGCGGAGGATGCCCTGCAGTTCTTGCTCGCCGGCGCCAGCGCCGTTGCCATCGGCACCGCTGGTCTCGCGGATCCCAAGCTGCCGGCACGCATCGTGCGAGACTTGGAACGCTGGTGCGAGCGGCATGGCGCGCGAGTGGCGGACCTGGTGGGCGGGGTGCGCATCGGCTGAGCGCCGGCAGCGCATCGCGTCGCGGTCGCCCTCGCCCGCGTCTCCCCTCTCCCCCGCATCTCCCCTGTTCCGTCTCCCGATCTCCGCCCCCGTCCCCGTCTTCCGTCTTCAATTCCATGCGCGCCCAACCCATCATCGCCCTCGACGTGCCGTCGCTGTCCGACGCGCAGGCGCTCGTGAACCGTCTCGGCCCGGAGGCCGACTACTACAAGGTCGGCTTGGAGCTGTTCACGGCGGAGGGCCCGCGCGTCGTGGAGTGGCTGCGCGGCGCGGGCAAGCGCGTGTTCTTGGATCTCAAGCTCTACGACATTCCGAACACCGTGCGTGGGGCTGCCCGCTCGGCGGCGGCGATGGGCGCCTCGCTCTTGACGGTGCACGGCT
Organism: uncultured Gemmatimonas sp.; assembly: GCA_964498895.1. Taxonomy (GTDB): domain Bacteria; phylum Gemmatimonadota; class Gemmatimonadetes; order Gemmatimonadales; family Gemmatimonadaceae; genus Pseudogemmatithrix. The sequence continues at coordinate 12,768 of CAZCIM010000045.1, forward strand.
ACGGCGGTGCGGCGATGGTGGACGCCGCGGTTGAGGGGGCGGGGGCCCAGACGGGCATCCTGGTGGTGACGGTGCTGACGAGTTTCGATGCGCCGACGCTGGGCGTGACGCTGGGGCGCGACGTGCCGGAGATGGGGGCCGAAGTGCTGCGGTTGGCGCAGCTGGCGGACCGCGCCGGCGCCCACGGCATTGTGTGCTCGGGGCACGAGGTGCGGGCGGTGCGGGGCAGTTACCCGCGGCTTAAGCCGCTGGTCCCGGGCATCAGGCTGGCGGGCGGCGCGACGCACGACCAGGCGCGGGTGGCGACACCGGAGTCGGCCGCCGCGGATGGCGCGGCCTACCTGATTCTCGGGCGGGCGGTGACGGCGGCCTCGTCTCCCGCTGAGGTGCTGCGCGGCATCCGAGAGACGTTAGGAGCTGCGGCCGGGTAGAGGGCGCGAGAGAAGGGGACACGGGCGGGGACTGCGAGACGGGAATGGGGGAGACGGGGGGCAGACGTCTCCCGACCCTCCCCCCTCTCCCCAACCGTCTCCCCCCCACTCCCTCTCCCCATCTCCGCCGCTGCCCCCGTCTCCCCTCTCCCAGCCCCGGGGACACGGTAGATGGCGGGAGACGCGAGACGGTACACGTCGAGCACGCCCCTTGTGTCAAGGGGCTCCCCCGACTATCCTACGGGTCTGCCCGAAAATCGGGCGTGGCAACGATTTCCGTTCATCCGTACCTGTCGGAGTTCCCGTGAAGGTTCGTAGCAGCGTCAAGCCG
>CAZCIM010000046.1:0-13390 GCA_964498895.1 uncultured Gemmatimonas sp.
TCGCCGCCGGGAGCGAGCTGCTACTCGACCGGCGGCGACCGAAAGGTACTGCTGGACGCGGGTTCGGACTATGCCGCCCCGCGGACGGGCCGCTTACTCGGCGGCGTCGTCCCCGCCCTCGGTGGCCTCGGCGCCGCCCTTCAGGCGAGCCGCAATGGCCTCCGGCTTGGCACGACGACGGCGCGGACGGCCGCCCTTGTCGTCGCCGCCACGGCCGCCGCGATCACCGCCGCGACCGCCACGGTCACCACGGCCCTCGCGCTCGGTGCCGCGCTCCGACGAGTACGTCGTCGCCTCGCCCGACTCCTCGACCTCCGGACGGGCCGGCGCCTCGCGGCGGGCCTCGGCGATCGCGTCGGCCAGCGCCTTCGTGATCAGCTCCACCGAGCGGATCGCGTCGTCGTTGCCCGGGATCGGCGCCGTGATCAGGTCCGGATCCGCGTTCGTGTCGCAGATGGCGATGATCGGGATGCCGAGCTTGTTCGCCTCGTCCACCGCGATGCGCTCCTTCTTCGCGTCGATCACGAAGAGCAGGCCCGGGAGGCGCCCGAGGGTCTTAATGCCGCTGAGGTTCTTCGCCAGCTTGTCGCGCTGGCGGGTCATCATCAGCTGCTCCTTCTTCGTGTAGTTCTCGAAGGCGCCGCCCTCAGCCGACCCGGCCTCGAGCTCCTTGAGCTTGCGCAGCTGCTTCTTGACCGTCGCGAAGTTCGTGAGCAGGCCGCCGAGCCAGCGCTCGGTGACGTGCATCGAGCCCGAGCGCTCGGCTTCCGCCGAGACGATCGCCGCGAGCTGCTGCTTGGTGCAGACGAAGAGGACCTGCTCACCGCGCATCACGACCGAACGGGCCAGTTCCTTGGCCTTCTCGATCTGGGAGACCGTCTTCTGGAGGTCGATGATGTGGATCCCGTTGCGCTCCGCGAAGATGAAGCGGCGCATCTTGGGGTTCCAACGGCGGGTCTGGTGGCCGAAGTGGACGCCGGCCTGGAGGAGATCGTTGATTGACGGGCTAGACATTGGTTCTGCTCGTGGTTTGGGCTTCGCCTCGCTTCGTCGACATCACCAGACCTCGCCCGAATGGCTCGGCACCTTGGGATGTCTCTGCTCGGCTGTGAGTTGTACTGCGTGTGCTGGCCTTGAGACGTGAGACGGGAGACTTGAGCGGGGGCTCTCACGTCCCCCGTCTCAAGTCTCAAGTCTCGATTAACGCTTCGAGAACTGGAACCGCTTACGCGCCTTCGGACGGCCCGGCTTCTTGCGCTCGACCGCGCGGGCATCGCGCGTGAGGAGGCCCAAGTCGCGGAGCTTGCGGCGGTGCGTCTCGTCGATCTTCACGAGCGCGCGGGCGATGCCGAGGCGGAGCGCACCGGCCTGGCCGGTCTGGCCACCACCGGTGAGGTTCGCCTTCACGTCATACGCGCCGAGCGTGTCCGTGGCCGTGAACGGCTGCTGGATCGCCGTCACGAGCGCCGGACGCGGGAAGTAGTCACCGAGGGTGCGGCCGTTGAGATCCCACTTGCCGGTGCCGGGGGTCAGGTAGACGCGGCAGACGGCTTCCTTGCGGCGGCCGATCGTGTGCGTGGTGTTGGTCGTCGACATGGGTTACTTGGCCTCGGCCTTCGGGAAGGTGAGCGTCTCGGGCTTCTGGGCGGCGTGCGGGTGCTGGGCATCCGCATACACGCGCAGCTTGAGGCGCAGCTTCTGACGGCCGAGCGCCGTCTTGGGGAGCATGCCGAACACGGCCTTCTCGATCACGCGCTCGGGGTGCTTCGCGAGCATCGTCGAGAACTTCGTGTAGAGCTCGTGGCCCATGTAGCCGGTGTGGCGGAAGTAGTTCTTCTGCTCCGCCTTGCGCCCCGTCACCTTCACCTTGGAGGCGTTGATGACGATGACGTTGTCGCCCGTGTCCATGTGGGGCGTGTAGATCGGCTTGTGCTTGCCGCGGATGATCCGCGCGACTTCGGTCGCGAGGCGACCGAGGACCATTCCCTCGGCGTCGACGATGAACCACTTCGGTTCGATGTCGGCGGGGGTGGCCGTGAACGTGCTACGCATGTGAAAAGACCAACTGGAGAAGTACAGCGCCTCACCGGTGCGGGATGCAACCCGGGTCTTGGCCCCATCTAAGGGTTTTTGGCTAGACCTGAAAGATGAGCGGGAACGGCACTTTGGTCAACTGGTGGACGCTGGATGACCGCGCACAGGGTATGCCCGCCGGCGCGCCTCCCGCTCGACACTTGGACGAGACTAGTCGACTCGAAGCGACAACCCGGGACCGACCCGAGCCGCGAGACAAGGCGGAGGCACCGTAGCGAGCGTCGCCAAGCCCAGGAGCCGCGTCGCGATGACCAACCGGACAAGCATCAGCCGAGGAGGAGACTTCCGCATCTCAGCCTTCGCCACCAGCACACGGAGCCCCACGAATGTCCCACATTGCAAGATCACAACCAGGACACTTGCTCTCAGCGCCTGCCGTCATCACTCTGGGATGCCGCGGACTACTTCGGTTCGTCGGAGACTGACAACGTGAAGGACGGTGACCGCGCGATGCGATAATCGGTCCGGCTTTCCTCGCGATAGCTTACCAAGGCGCGCGCTGTGCAACGGCCGGTGGGGCAGGCGGCGGACACACGGCTTGTCAGCATCGCAAGCGACAGCATCATCGAGTCGCCAGGCGCGACCGAGAGAGTTGAAGTTCCAGTGCAACCCGACCCCAACTCGGATTCAGCCACCCACCGGCGATCCCGCAGGACTTCCATGGAATGACAGTTGTCGACAACTACGCTTACCGTGCCCAGGTTTGTGAGAACGGCCGGAAGTTCGCCGACCGGAGAGCCTCGCAGCGGCCCCGGCTGCACTCGAAGCGCGACGGAGTTGCTCGGTTCGAGCGGTGAGCAACCAAGACTGCCAGCCACAATCGGTGCGGCAACTGAGAGCCATGCGATGACTTTCAACGACGAACTCGTCGTGCGATTCCGCACAATTGCCTCCTGATAACTGAATTACCCGACTACCCTAAAGAAATGTCACGCTACCATCGCGCGGCGCGGATTCGAGGTCTCTTGCCAGGGATGAATCGCGAAAACGCTGGCGGGCGTGAGTTACCGCGCTTGATGAACTGCGGTTCCCATAGCCCCAGGGCCCGCCACGAGAGCATTCTGGACTCGCGATCGGGGCCGCGAAGCCTGCGGCAGGACACCGCCGCCGCCGACCTTCGCAGGAGTTCAGAAAGTCCAGCCCGGTCCAAGTGCGTAGAGTGCATTGCCAAGCGAAGTGAACCTGTACGGCCTTTTGAAGATTCTATCGAAGGCGAAGAATGAGCTGCCCCAGATTTCGTGGACAGTGTGACCCTACGTGACCGCACGCTCTTCGTACACGACCGGACTGATATTACCCAACGTCGAGTGACGCCGCACGGGATTGTAGAAGCGCTCGATGTAGTCGAAGATATCCTGCCGCGCCTCGTCCCGCGTGCCGTAGCGGCGGAATCGACACCGCTCCGTCTTCATCGTCGAGAAGAAGCTCTCCATCACCGCGTTGTCCCACACGTTGCCGCGTCGGCTCATGCTGCACGTGATGCCCAGGCTCGCGAGCAACCGTTGGAACTGCTCGCTCGTATACTGCACCCCTTGATCCGAATGGTGCACGACGGTTGTCGCCGGGCCGCGACGATGCACCGCCATCACCAGCGCGTCGCTCACCAGGTCGGCGGTCATCGTCGACTGCATCGACCAGCCGACGACGCGCCGCGAGAACAGATCCAGCACCACCGCCACGAACAGCCACCCTTCGTGCGTGTGGATGTATGTGAAGTCGGCGACCCATTTCTGATTCGGGGCGGTCGCCGCGAACGTCCGGTCGAGCACATTGCCCGCAATGGCGAACGGGTGGCCCGTCGTCGGCCGCGGACCGACGCGTCGGCGCGGGCGCGCCCGGAGTCCGGCGCTGCGCACGAGGCGCGCCACCCGCTCGCGTCCGCAGCGATGGCCGGCGGCGAGGGCGTCCGGCCACAGCCGACGCACGCCGTACGTCCGGTCCGAGGCCTCGAACGCGGTGCGCAACGTGTGGAGGAGGCGCGCATCCTCCTGCGTGCGCGCACTCGGCCCGCGCCGTGCCCACGCGTAGAATCCACTGCGCGAGACCCCGAGCGCCTCGCACTGCCGCTGCACCGGCCAGATGCCTCGGTGCTTCGCGATGAAACCGAAGATCACTTCGATTCCCGCGCAGAGTAGGCCGCGGCTTTTTTTAGGATGTCGCGCTCCATCCGCAAGCGCGCGACCTCGCGCTGCAGCCGTGCAACCTCCTGCTGCGTACCCCCGCTCGGCATCGGCCGCGCGCCGCCGCGCGCACGACTGGCCGCGACCCAGACCTGCAAGGTATTGACCGCCATGCCGAGCTCGCGTGCTGCCTGGCGGATCGACACGCCCCGCTCCTCCACCAACCGGACCGCCTCGGCCTTGAACTCCGCCGTATAGCTCCGCCGTCCCATCACCCCTCCCCCGGAAATGCTCCGTGAACATTACGTTAGTGTCCACGGATCCTTGGGCAGCTCAGTTCCGCAAGCGCCGGGGATAGACTCAGCCTCTCGCGGCGCAACATGACTGCGAATCACCTACTCGTCGCGATTGCTGTTGTCCGCGTACCTTCGTGTAAGTTGTCGCACCAAGCACTGCCGCTTGCCCTCGGTCCCGACCTCACGCCATGGGGTTCTCTGGTCTCGCTCGAAGGAAAAGCAGGAACTCACGTCAGTTCGACGAGAACCATCCCCTTCTCGACCGCCTTGCCCGGCAGCGCATGAACGGCCCGGACCATCCCCGCCGCCGGCGCGCGCAGCTCGTTCTCCATCTTCATCGCCTCCATGACGACCACGGGCTGGCCCGCCTCGACGCGATCGCCGGGCTGCACGTGGACCTTCACGACCAGCCCAGGCATGGGCGCCGTCACGGGCGCCGGTCCCTTCGCCCCGCCGGACGCGGCGCTCAGATCGCGGATGGCCCGGGCGCGCTCGTCGAGTGCATCCAGCTCGAAGCGCCAGCCATCAATCCACAGCACGTAGCGGCCCTTCGCCGCCTCGCGCTTGACCACGGCCTGGTACTGCTTGCCGCCGATCGTCACCACGTGCACGGGAGAGCCGGGCACCTCGAGCAGGGCCGCCGCGTCGGCGCGCCCTTCAAGCGTGGCGGTACCGTCGGTGAGATCCACTTCGTGGCGCTCACCGGCGATTTCAACGATGTACTTCATGGCAACTCCGGACGCAGCTCGCACAGGGTCTCCACGTGCGCCGTCTGCGGGAAGAGGTCGTAGCACTCGAGATGCTGCACGGTCCAGCCCGGCAGGCGCGACACGTCGCGCGCGAGCGTGGCGGGATCGCAACTCACGTAGATGATGGCCTTCGGCGGCGTCTTCACCAGGGCGGCGGTGACCTTGGCGTCCACGCCGCTGCGCGGCGGATTCAGGATGACCACGTCCGCCGGCAGGTGCGCGGGCAGCACGTCCTCGACCCGCGCCGCGATGGCGCGCGAGGCCGTCGCGGCGAGTCGCGTCGCCGCGTACGCGCTGGCCTCCTCGTCTGCCTCGATCGCCACCACCCGCACGCCCTGCGCGGCGATCGCCGCCGCGGTGTCCCCCGCCCCACTGAAGGCGTCCACCACCGTGCGCGGCGCATGCGCCATCACCCGCTGCACCACGGCCGCGTGCAACTGTGCGGCCATCTGCGGATTCACCTGCGCGAAGCTCGCGCCCGGTTCATGCGCCGGCCGACGATCCGCGACCAAGCGCCGCCGTTTGCCCTCGGCCTGCCACCACACGGCCGCCAGACCCGGCACGGCTTCGAGGAACGCCGACAGCGCGGGCCACTCGCGGCCGCCCTCGAGCGTGAAATGCGCGCGATCGCCGATCACGCGCACCGTGCCCCGTAGGCGCGGCTCGTCCGGAAAATGCGCGCTGGCTGCGAGCACCTCGCGCCACCCCGCGAGCACGGGCTCGGAGGTAATCAGGCAATCGTCCAAATCGAAGACGGCCTCGGGATCATCGAACGCGCGTAGTCCCGCGAACCATTCGCCGCTCGCGCGCCTGCGCATAGCCAACGTGAGCGAGCGGCGGTACCGCCATGGCTCGCCCGCATGGATTGCCGGCAGCGGAATCTCGCGCTTGGCAATGCGCTGGAAGGCGTCGCGCAGCATCGCGCGCTTGGCATCGCGCTGCACCGACAGATCCACGTGCTGCCACTGGCAACCGCCGCAGCGGTCCGGCGCCTCGTAGTGCGCGCAGCGGGGCGACACGCGCGACGGCCCCTCGCGCTCGATGCGCCGCAGCGCGCCTCGACCGACGCGGCCCTGCACGCGCACCTCCGCGACGACGCGGTCGCCCGGCGCCGTGCGCGGCGTGAACACGACGAGCCCCTCGTGCCGGGCGACGCCGTCGCCGCCCGCCGAGATGCTGGCGATGTCGAGCGTGGCGAGCGTCACGCGCCGCGCAGCGCCTCGCGCCGCGCCAACTCAGCCCACGCCGAACTCGCCGCGGTCGGCTGGGGCGCGGACACGCCGGTGCCAGGGCGTCCGCCGCGATCCCGCGCGGCGAACAACGCACCGGCGATCGCCGCGACGCGCAGGGTCTCCGCCGAGGGCTTGCGCGCGAGGATCTCGGGCAGCTTCGCCTCCAGCCACTGGATCGTCACGTTGCTCCGGCGGTAGTCCTCATCGGCCATCATGCGCAGATGGAACTCGCGCGACGTCTCCACGCCGTGAATCACCAGCTCGCGCAACGCGCGCTCCATGCGCGCGATCGCCAACTCGCGCGTCGGCGCGTGGACGATGAGCTTGGCGAGCATGGGATCGTAGTTGAGCCCCACCACGCTGCCCGTGGTGATGCCCCCGTCCCAACGCACACCGGGCCCCGCGGGCAGCTGGAGATGCGTGATGCGCCCCGTGCTCGGCAGGAATCCATTGGCCGGATCCTCCGACGTGATGCGGCACTCGATCGCCCAGCCGTTCGGTTCGGGCGTCTCGAGGAACGGCAGCGGCTCCCCGCGCGCGATGCGCAGCTGCCACTGCACCAGATCGATGCCCATCACGAGTTCCGTGACGGGATGCTCGACCTGGATGCGCGTGTTCATCTCGAGGAAGTAGAAGTTCCCGTGCCTGTCGAGCAGGAACTCGCAGGTGCCGGCGTTCACGTAGCCCGCCGCCTTCGCCGCAGCGACGGCCGCCGCGCCCATCTTCGCGCGCAACTCCGGCGACACCGCCACGGACGGCGCTTCCTCGATCATCTTCTGGTGCCGGCGCTGGATACTGCACTCACGCTCGCCGAGCGAGATGCAGTTGCCGTGCTGGTCGGCGAGCACTTGGATCTCGACGTGCCGCGGACCCTCGATGTACTTCTCGATGTACACCGCATCGTCGCCGAAGGCGTTCTTGGCCTCGCGCTGCGCAGAGCCGAGCGCAGACTCGACCTCGGCGAGATCGCGTACGACGCGCATGCCCTTGCCGCCACCGCCCGCGGCCGCCTTGAGCAGTACGGGCAGGCCAAACTCGGCGGCGAGCGCCTTCGCTTCCGCGGCGTCCTTCAGCGGCTCCGTCGTGCCCGGCACCACCGGCGTGCCCGCCTTGATCGCGAGCGTGCGCGCCGCCGTCTTGGACCCCATCGCGGCGATGGCGCTCGCCGGCGGGCCGATCCAAATCAGGCCCGCGTCTTCGACGGCCTTCGCGAACCATTCGCGCTCCGAGAGGAAGCCGTAGCCCGGATGGATGGCATCCGCGCCGACCTGCTTCGCGACCTCGATGAGATGATCACCGCGCAGGTAGCTCTCGCTCGCCGGCGCGGGGCCGATGTGCACGGCTTCATCCGCCGCGCGCACGTGCGGCGCCCCCGTGTCGGCGTCGGAGTACACCGCGACGCTCTGGATGCCAAGCTCCCGGCAGGCGCGGATGATGCGGACGGCGATCTCGCCGCGATTCGCGATCAGCACCTTCCGCAGCGCACGCGTCGCCGGTGTGGCTGGGGCGGTCTTCTTGCCGGCAGGTGTCATAGGTCGTCCCTCCCTGCCTCGCCCACCGGTGGGCCCGAGAGAAATCGCCGAGCGAACTCGACCAGCTCCATCACCACCACGAAGACCATCGAACTGAGCACGGCACGCAGCACGGGCCAGCCGAGCACCCACACATCGAACGCCGCAAGCCCGGCGACGGTCGTCACCCAGAAGAGGGGCGTCCATCCGCTGAAGGCCCGCCCCTTGGCATAGCGCCAGGCCGCCACCCACGGCATTTCTGGTGGCTCAGCGCCTTGCTGCACGTCGCGCCGCTGCTCCGTCATAGCGGGATGTTCCCGTGCTTCTTGCGCGGCATCGCCTGACGCTTGCCCTGCAGCATGTCCAGCGCGTCGATCAAGCGCGGGCGCGTGTCGCGCGGGTCGATGATGTCATCCACATAGCCGCGCGCGGCGGCCACATAGGGATTCGCGAACTTCTCCGTGTACTCCGCCACGCGCGCGTCCATCGCCGCCTGCGGGTCCTTGGCCTCGGCGATCTCCTTCTTGAAGAGGATCTCCACCGCACCCTTGGGGCCCATCACGGCGATCTCGGCCGTCGGCCAGGCGAGGTTCACGTCGCCGCGGATGTGCTTGGAGCTCATCACGTCGTAGGCGCCGCCATAAGCCTTGCGCGTGATCACCGTGAGCTTGGGCACGGTGGCCTCGCAGTAGGCGTAGAGCAGCTTGGCGCCGTGCTTGATGATGCCGTTGTGCTCCTGCGCGACGCCGGGCAGGAAGCCCGGCACGTCCTCGAAGGTCACGAGCGGGATGTTGAAGGCGTCGCAGAAGCGGATGAAGCGGGCCGCTTTCATCGAGGCGTTGATGTCGAGCACGCCGGCCAGCACGGCCGGCTGGTTGGCGATGATGCCCACCGAGTGCCCGCCGAGGTGGGCGAAGGCGCAGACGATGTTGGCCGCGAAGTCCTTCTGCACCTCGAGGATCTCGCCGTCGTCCACCACGCGGCGGATCACGTCGTGGATGTCGTAGGGCTTGTTGGCGTTGTCGGGGACGATGTCCAGCAGGGCTTCGTCGCGACGGTCGCGGGCGTCAGCGCCCGTGCCCTTGGGCGCGGCATCCACGTTGTTGCTGGGGATGAAGCGCATCAGCGTGCGGATCCCTTCGAGGCACTCGAGCTCCGTGCCCGAGGTGAAGTGCGAGACGCCGCTGGTGCCGCCGTGCGTGTCGGCGCCGCCCAGCTGTTCCATCGTCACGTCTTCGTGCGTGACCGTCTTCACGACGTTGGGGCCAGTCACGAACATATAGGATGTGTTGCGCACCATCCACACGAAGTCCGTGATGGCGGGCGAGTACACGGCGCCGCCCGCGCAGGGCCCGAGGATGGCGGAGATCTGCGGCACGACGCCGGAGGCCATCGTGTTGCGCCAGAAGATCTCGGCGTAGCCGCCCAGCGAGACCACGCCTTCCTGGATGCGCGCGCCGCCCGAATCGTTGAGGCCGATGACAGGCGCGCCATTCTCCAGCGCGAGGTCCATAATCTTGCAGATCTTCCCCGCGTGGGCCTCGGAGAGCGAGCCACCGAAGACCGTGAAGTCCTGGGAGAACACGTAGACGAGGCGGCCGTGGATCTTGCCGTAGCCGGTGACGACGCCGTCGCCGTAGGGCTTGGTCTTGTCGAGGCCGAAGTCGCTGGAGCGGTGCGTGACGAAGCGGTCGAGCTCGACGAAGCTGCCCTCGTCGAGGAGGACTTCGAGGCGTTCGCGGGCGGAGAGCTTGCCCTTGTCGTGCTGGGCCTTGAGGCGGTCGGCGCCGCCGCCCAGTTCGGACTCGGTGCGGCGTTGGGCCAGGAGATCGAGTTTTTCACGCATTGACATGCAGGGAATCTAGCGAACCGCGAAGCCCCCGTCGCCGCGCGCGCGGGGAGGCCGGCGGCGCGTTTCCGCGCGCCGATGCTTGCCGATCCCAGGTCGCGACGCCATCATCGGGGCGTGCCAACGTATCGCTGACAATGGCCGTCGCCGACGCATCCCAGGATCCTCCGGCAGACCGCTCTCACCCTGCGTTGCCGATGCTCGAGCGAGCCGTCGCGGGTGACGTGTCGGGCTTCGCCCGCGAGGCCTTCTCGTGGCTGCGCCAGCATCTGGAGTTCGATGCCGCGATGCTCGTCACGACGTTCGCCAATCGGCCGGCGTTCCTTGACGCACACTTCACGGGATTTGCGGACGTCGACGCGCTGCTCGACAGCTGGCAAGCGGTGGCGCATCTCGACGTCCTCGCGCCGCGACTCGTCGCCTCGCCGGGCGTGGCGCGCTGCCACGACAAGGATGACCCCGCGCTCGTCGGCAGTCGCTTCGCGCCCCTGCACGAGCACCTCGAGCGATTTGGCTTCCATCACACCCTGTGCATCGCGCTCTCGGGGCGCGATGCGGCCCACCTCACGGTCGTCATCCTCGTGCGCACGACACCGGGCCGGCGCGGCAGCGTTGCGGAGCTCAGGCGCCTCGAGCAGTTAGGCCCCGAGGTCGCGGCGGCATACGAAGCCTGCCGTACACTGGCGCTGCTGCGGTCCTCGCCGCGTGACGACGGACAACTGGCGATGGCCCGTGTGGACCGGCGCGGCGCCTTCGTGCAAACGACACCGGCGTTCTCCCAGGCGATGTGGGCGGGCGCCGGGCCGCAGAACGTGCATCTCGATCGGGGCGTCCTCCAAGCCATTCGCTTGGGGCGCCCGTGGCCGATGCCGGAACGGAAGCTGACGATTCACGCGCAGCCGGATGGCGACGGCTGGCTGCTCCGCCTCCAGCCGAGCGGGGCCGCCGACCGACTCACGGCGCGCGAACTCGACATCGCGCGGCGATTCGCGACCGGCCACTCGTATCGTGCCATCGCCTCCGCGCTCGGACTCGCGCCCGCGACGGTCCGGAACCACCTGCGCAGCGTCTACACCAAGCTTGAGGTGCGGCATCGCGCCGGACTGATTGCGGCCCTCAGGTGATCGTGTCGCGCCTGATGCATTTGCATCAGGCGCGACAGCGGACCGCGCGGCAATATCGGAGGGTCTCAGTCACCGGAGCCCGTATGCCGCGCTGGAGTTCGTTCCCTGTCGTCTCGTTGGCCGCCTTGTCGCTTACGGGATGCGCGGAGTCGACGCTTGAGCCACGAACGCCACCTCCCGTGGCCGGTGGACAGCAGGTCGAGCAACTGGTGGGAGCGAGCGGCGGCAGCGTGCCGCTCGTGACGGCCGATGGCGCGAGCTTCGCGCTCACCCTTCCGCCAGGCGCGCTGGATAGCACGACCCTGCTGCGCCTCGAGACCGCACCAGTCTCCGAGGGACAACGATTTCACCTCCGGCTCCTGCCAGAGGGGCTCGTGCTCGACGTGCCCGCGACATTGCGGATCGTGCTGCCGTCGGCCCTGCAGCTCCCGTCGACCGCGCTACTCAGCTATGACGCCGCCCCCATCCCGTTCACACGCGAGCCGGACGGTGCGCTCATCGTCGAGCTGTCGCGTTTCGCGGGCAGCGACGCGACCGCTGCGATACGCGACGTGGCGGAAGGCGTTGTGCGGCTCTCGGGGCCCGCCCTCGCCACGTCGACGGCGACCGTGTGCGGGGGCGTTCCCACCATCGGAAGCTTCATCGACGGCGGCTTGACCGACGTCGAGTTCACGAGCGCCGACGGGTACGGACGCTGCGTCCTCGCCGCCGTCCAGCGGCTGGCCGCATCGAACCAGTTTGAGGATGCGACGCGCGTCGCGGCGGCCGCGGCGGCCTACCTGCAAGCCGTGGGCGTCGGCGGGGCCGACACGTTCCGCGAGCAGGCAGAGGCCTTGGCCTGCGCGCGGTACCGCGTGGTGCTGGATGCGGCGAAGTCGACGACCGTTGGCTCACTCGGTCAGCTCTTCGCCATCAGCCGTCCGGTCATCTACTGGGAGATGACGGTGCAGCAGCTTGGCGCCGTGTGTGCACAGGTGCCGTCTGATGAGTATCTCGGTGTGCTGGCCGAGAAAGCCGAGGAGGCCGGGGAGTTCTACGAAGCGCGGCAGGATGCGTTGACGTCCACCGACAGCCCTGCGTACGCGGAGTCGCTCACGGAACTGCGGGGGCACGGCGAGACGGTGCGGCAGACGCGATCGCTCGGTGCCGGCGTTGCTTTGCTGAATGCGACGACGCAGGCGATGGAGGTCACGGCACAGCCCGCCCTGCTTCGCACGATGCTGCAAGCGCCTTGGCAGCGTTGCCGTGACACCGGTCAGTACGACCGGTTGATCGAGCTGATGCGGCTCACCGACAATCCACCGGCGGTCAAGTTCGCGGCGAACACCTGCGGCGTGCAGATCGATGCGCGCTCATTCGAGGCGAATGCCGTAACCGAGACGAACCGCCTGTTGCTGCCACTCGGCGGCGTGAGCGCCACCGCCGATCGCCGCGAGGGAATCCTCAGCATTCGCCCGGACGGCATCCTCAGACTCCAGGGCCCGATCCGCGCGCTCCAATGCCCCGCCGGCAGCCCCGTGGGAAGCGAGCAGGTCGAGCTGCGCCTCAACGGGGTCCTGGTGAGTACACTGGCGGGCGCCGTTACCGCCGAGCCGGCGATCTTTCTCGAGATGGCGACACTGCTTTCGACGGCCGGCATCAACCCGCAGGACTTCGCGTCGGCGGACCTCAGCATCATCCGCAGCGGCGACGCCTGCGCGGGGTTCTGGGGGCCGCTGCCGCAAACCCTTGCGACCATCTCGCTCGTCGCGGTCGGGAGCTCGGTCACGACGCACTACGCAGGTGGCGGCAGGACGAGGTCGCTCTGCTTCGACATCGAAACCAACTACGATGCCGGCTGGTCGCTGTCGATCACACGGTTGGCGGACGGCACGCATCGCATCATCGGCATCCGCCCGGTGGCCGAGAGCGTGACGGGCTTTCAGCCCTACTTCAAGGTCGCCGACCGCGACGATCCGGAGCTCAACGGAGAAGTCTTCGCGCTGACGCCGATCACCGTGCAGGCTGGCGCGCAGACCGTCTATTCGGCGGCGTGGGTCGAAGGAAGGATGAGCAGGACGCTCACGGTCACGGTCGATTCCGCCGCGGGTACAGCACAGCTCCTGCTTCGCGGAACGGGATCGACCGCCTGCACAGACGGGGGACCGGTGGAGACGAGGACCGAGGAGTACACGTTCAACGGGAACCTGCAGCCGTAGGCTCGCGCGACACGCTTGCGCGATGAACACGAACGAAGGCGCCCCGGCCGAGCCAAGCTCGACCGGGGCGCCTCTTTCAACTCACAACTCCCAACTCGTACCTGCGGTTATTCCTCGTCCGCCAGCGCGTCGAGGTTGGCCGGAATCGGCACGTTGTCCTCATCCTCGGTGTGCACCTTGGACGGCTCCGCCGGGCGCTCCTGCCCCGCCGGGATGT
>CAZCIM010000047.1:0-12955 GCA_964498895.1 uncultured Gemmatimonas sp.
CACCAGGGCCTCGGCGCGCTGCAGATGTTCGCGCGACGCCATGGCCATCGGTGAGCTGCCGTTCTCGCTGCCGTTGGCGACGGTCGCGGCCGGCAGGCGGCGCGCCGAGCTGGCGGGCGAGGCCGATGCCAGCTGCGCCACGCTGCGCTGCGGCGCAATGTCGGGCGCTGGCGTGGAATCGTCGCTGCGTGTGTCCGCGGCGGCGGCGGGAGGTGCCGAGGGCGCGCTTACTTGCTGCGCGACCTGCGGCGCCACCGGCGTCCGCAGGAGGAAGCGCCCGATGCCGATACCAACCAACAGCGTGGCGGCCATGCCGATCCACGGCGCGAGGCGGCGCGTGGGGCGCTTGCCTTGCAGCGGGATGACATCGGCCGCCGGGCCGGTGCCGCCACTGCGCGCAGCGCGTGCGGCTCGCGCCTCGGCGATCGCCGCCCACATGTCCTCGCGCGGGACGTTCGTCGGCGGCGCGTTGTAGTCCGCCGCGTTGCGCTTGAGGAAGTCTTCGAACTGTTGTTCGCTCATACGGCCCACTCCCCGGCGAAGTCCGCCAGTTCTTCACGTAGCCGGGCGCGTGCCCGGTGCAGCTGTGCCTTGGAGGTGCCCGGCTGGATGCCCAGCGCGCTGGCGATCTCCTCGTGCGTGTAGCCTTCCACGTCGTGCATCACGAAGACCGTGCGATACCCGTCGGGAAGTCCGTCGATCGCGCGTCGCAGCCGGAGCTTGAGGTCCGGCTCCGCCTCGCGGGTCGGGATGATGGCGTCCGGCAGTTCGTCGCCGCCGATCTCCCGGCCGTGGATGCGTCGCACCTTCTTGAGCCCGTTGAGGATCACCGACGTCGCGATGCTATGCAGCCAGGTCGCGAGGGACGAATCGCCCCGGAAGTCGCCGAGCTTGTCGAAGGCCCGGATGAAGGTGTCCTGCGTGAAGTCGCGGGCGAGCGTCTCGTCCCCGGACATTCGCCAGGCCAGCCGATACACGCGGTCCACGTGCGCATCGTAGAGCTTGCGCTCGGCGATGGCGTCGCCCCGCAGGATGTCGGCGATGAGCTGTGCGTCAGTCACGAGGTGGGAGTCGCGGACCGGACTTCGGTGTACGCACAGGAGACAACCCCAGTCTGGAAAGGGTTGCGTGGGGGGCGACGGGGGTGCGGCGGAGGTCCCGCAGATGCCCCGCCCACCGGCCTACAAGGACTTGCCCTTCAGGCTCACGAGCAGCGCCCGGATCTCCGGGATGGTGTTCGCCCGGTTGGCCTCGACTTCGAGCGTGCGGACGCGGGTGTAGCGGTTCGTGAGGGGGAAGAACGGGGGGCGGCGGAAGGTGTTCTGGCAGCGGTCCTTCGTCCCGGCCCAACGGAAACCGGAGCTTGTCGCGCTATACAGCGGCGAGTACCGCCGCATGATCATCGCGCCCGAAATCTGGTAGCAGCCGGAGGCGGAGTTCACGCTACCCCCCGTCTGCGGGCACTCGAGGCCCACGGACGTGCCGAGGTCAGCGCGAGAATACGCTTGGGCGCCGACGGTGCCGGTCAGACTCATCAGGTGGGCATTGATCGCAATATCACGTGATGGGCCCAGATGTTTGATGAACTGTGACCCCGAAAAGAATGAGTTCGCGATGCGGCGATTGCGTAGCAACGCGTTGTCCGCGGCAAGAATGTCGCCAACGGCTACGATGGCTAGCTGATCGGCGCACGGAGTAGACGCTGGATCGGCGGGATTGTTCACGGTCGTCAGCGACTCGATGATGCGCACCGCCCCGTCAACAATAAGGGTAAGCTCACCACGGAAACGTCCACTGACGAACAGCGGGCCGGCGGTTGCGCGCATCACGCTACGCTGCGCCGGAGCGCCGGATGCATTGATGGGCCAGAGCAACGGCAACTCGACCGCCTTTCGAACTGAGTCTGGCACGCCAGTGACCGCAGTCCCGCCGTACGCTCTCCACGTTCCAAGGTCGATCAGCGTGCCGGCGTCACACCGGCCCGACGTACCGCCAGTTGAAATCGAGCACGTACGAGACCGGACCGTAAACGTGGTGTCGTTCCCACCATATCCACTGGGCGCGCTCGCAGGCCACCCCCCAGGCGGAGCGACCACGCCGAATGGCACCGTGTCAGCTGCCGTCCCGGTGACGACACCGCTGCTGTTGGTGAATCGTTCAGTCGTGACGAGGAACGGGCTCCCCGCAGGGAAGCACCGGGCCGTCGTCTGCTGCAGGATGGCACTGACGGCAGCGTAGTTGTACGCCGCCATGTTGTCCATGGTCGGCGGAGTGACCGACGGGAAATTCGAACCGCCCGTTTGCTGAATGACGTTGCGCGCCCAAGTCGCGCGGTGCGTTGCGATAGGGAAGAAGCTCCAGCGAGAGTTCCTGTAGTAGAACGCACCGCACTGGTTCTGCACCACGGGACTGGAGAAGAGTGTTGCCTTGGGTGTGAAGGAGAATCCGTAAAGGTCAGTCGTGTCGATACTGACTGCCAGGCGCGACGTATCGCGCCCCACCGCCAAATCGAATATCCGTGCGTACGACTCCCCAACGTCGACAGTCCCGTTGCCGTTCGCATCAAACGCCACAAACTCCAACCGCGACCCCCTCCCGCTTCCGCTCACCGGTGCGAACGACAGGTTGGCAGCAGAGGCCCTCGCACTCAGACCCGCGAAGGTCGAATCGATGGGATACAGGACGGGAGCCACGTCAGACGTGGTGTCGCTGAGATACGTTGGCGACCCAGAGAACCCCTCGACAGACGTCACGGTATCGCGATAAGTCGTCGACGAAGCCGACCGCCATGTGCGATTGGAATGCACACGCCCCTGCACCGTGCCGGGGCCAAAGGTGAATGACGTCGAGAACGTGTCGGTCAGGATGCTGTAGTGCGAAAAGGCCTCACGCCGAAGGTCCATACGCCGCACGTGCCGCGTGCCGAAATCGTCGTAGGCCTGCGCCACCAGCGTCACGAATGGCCAAAATCGCCCCGTCGTGTCGCCCGTTGCCGCGGCATACACGTTCACGCGCACCGTGGAGTCCAGTACGCCGTCGGCTCGCGGAATCCGAACTCCGGACATAATCACCATCATTCCCGTGTCCGGGACCGCGACATTCTTCCATACCAATTGAGACCGCGCGATCTCGAGCGCAGACTCTGCGGCGTACCGATACGCGCGCTCGCGATCGTAGTATCGCGAGAGCAGACCGGCGCTCGACGACATGAAGATCGCGGCGATGGCCATCGCCGCGACCGCCAGTGTCATCAGCAGGACCAAGATGAGCGCTGAACCGCGACGATTCTGCACCATCAAGGCAGGCTCAGGCTGCTGGTGTGCTCAACCGTCGACGACTTGGTCCCACCGCAGTCAACGGCGTGCACCCCGTACTTCACGGAGCCGATCAGCGAGGGAAAGTAGTGCTCGTACTGGTACGACGACGCGGCTCGTGCGGGCACCACCGCAATCGGAGTCCATACTACGGGGCTCACATCTGGGCGAATATTGACAACGTAGTGCGTGACGTCCGAGGCACCCGCTCCATCGTCGGCGGAGGCATTCCAAGTGATGCGCACATTGAATCCTGCCGACCCCGTCTGCTTGTTCCTAACCACCGAGCTTGGGCTTCCCGGCGCCGCACCGCAGCCCGCGGCCGATGATGTCACGACGTTTGAGAGCAGCGTTCGCGACGAAGCGTTCCGAAGAACGTCCCTCCGGTCCACCGCATTGTAGAAGTAGCCCGTCGCCTTGATGCCAACAGCCCGGATGTTCGAGACGCCGCTGGTCGTCCAATACATGGGCAGCGAAGCCGATGAGACGCGCACAAACGTGTCGGCGACCACGGTGAAGTAACTGAAGAACGCGGAATCGGTGGTCACCTGCAAGCCGCGGACGATCAGCGACGAGTCGCGCGCGTTCACGCGACGGTAGAGCGCGTACACGTCATTGCGCGTCGTCACCGTATCGCGCCGCAGGAAATAGCTGATGGTCTCAATCTTGCTGAGCCCACCGTCGGCGTCCGTGTAGTTCGTGGTCGGGTATGTCGTCGACGTCAGGGGTAGTGCCGCAGCATCCGCGACGCGCCACGCTTCACTCAGCGTCGTGGGCGCGCCGGACTCTACGCTCACCGCGCCAGGATCGAGCGTGTCCCTCGCCACCAAATTGGCATTGAAAGAGATCGCCATCGGCCCGGCATACACGAGCAGCGGCTGGCCCGGATCATTCACCGCCATGCGCAAGTCTCGATCGATGACGCGCACCGCGTAGCGCGCAACCTGGTCGGCGTCGAGCCGGCCCGAACCGCTGCTGAGCGCCCGCGACTGAACACGGACGAAGGGGAGCGTGATGGCGAACACGACCATCGTCAGGGCCATCGCGACCACCATTTCGATGAGCGTGAAGCCACGACGCGTCGGACTCATGGCATCACCGCCGCGATGACCGCGCTCTTTCGCACCGAGACCCCTCTAGAGGTCGAGCTCACCGTTACGGTCACCCGAGCGTACTCGCTCGTGTCGGACGATACGAATGACACGGCGGTGGTTCGTGTGTACCCGGTGTAGCCAGACATCGAGGGATAGGCGGCGTTCGGAGACGGCTCCACTTGCCCGTTGAACCGCGAAACAAGAGTGCTGTAGTCGCCGTGGGCGAGGATTGCCTCGATGCGTGCAGCAGCGAGGTCGCTGGCCTCGGACAGGTACACCGCGTTTCGACTGGCCCGCGCAAACCCCTGCCCAAACCGCGACAACGCGAGCATCACCCCCGACAGGATCACCACGGCAAACAGCACCTCGATGATCGTCATGCCAGCCCGCAGGCGCGGGCGGGCAGCGGGGTGACGGGAGAGGCGGAGCCGGACGGGCATCGTGGCGTAAACTATAGAGCGACTCCCAGTCGGCAAACCGAAGCCGGGAGTGATGGATATCACAATATGATATTGCCTTCCCTCGCCCGACCCGCCATATCCCAAGCACCATGGCCACGCTCGCCGCGATGATCACCGACCCCCAAGCCCTGCAGCGGCTCACGGCCGCCGTCCACGGGGAGCACCGCGTCATTCACTGCACGTCCTGGGACGCGCTCGAACAGGCCTGCAAGGACGACGCCGTCACACTGGCCATCCTCGACCTCTTCGCCGAAGGCAAGGCGCACTTCGACGTCATTCGCCGGCTCAAGATGCGCGCCGAGCGCCTGAGTCTGGTCGCCTACGTCACCGTCACGCAGGACCGCGCCCGCGATCTCTTCGACGCGGGCCGCGCCGGCCTCGACGGCCTGCTCATCGCCGGCCAGGATGACACCCCCGCCGCCTTCCGGGCCGTGCTCGAACGCGCTGAGGCCCGCGGCGTCGCCCAGCTCCTCCGGCCGCGGCTCAGCGGTTTCACGGCCCACGTCCGCGACGCGATCATGGTCGCGGTCACGCGCGCGCACCTGCGCCTGACGGGCCAACGATTGGCGGAGATCGTCGGCGTCTCCAAGCGCCTCCTGCTGACCGCGCTCGCCGACGCCAAGTGCCCGCCGCCCCAGAAGCTCATCACCTGGGGCCGGCTGATCGTCGCCGCGCAGATGCTCGAGGATGACCAGCGCACGGCCGACGGCGTGGCGCGCCTGCTCGACTTCCCCTCTGGCTCGGCCTTCCGCAACACCTGCCAACGCTACCTCGGCGCCACGCCGCAAGAGATCCGCAGCAAGGGTGGCGCGGCCTGGGTGGCGAGTCGCTTCATCCTCGAGCTCGGCACCACCACCACCTGAGCTCCCGCGTCGCGCTCAGTACGCGCGACGCCGCCACGACCCGTTCGCGCGACTCCAGAACGCCGTGCGTGCCGTCGCGCCGGTGATCGCCAGCGCGCGCTGGTCGTAAGGACGGCTCGCCGTGGTCCCGATGTAGATCACCACGTCGCCGCCGAGCGTGCCGTTGGGCGCGATGCGCAGGGCCTGCAGGAGGGCCGGCCGGCCAGTCACGAGACCGGGCCCCGTCGCGTACGCCACCGATGCGCCGTCAATCGTCGTGGCCGGCGCCAAGAACCGCGCACCATCCAGCGGCTTGTAGGTCACGGTTTCGCTCATCGACACCGCCCCGTCGTCGTCGGCGTCGAGCAACACGCGCACGCGCATCGCGGTGTCGCTCGAGGCGTCGAACATCAGTTGCACCGGCACGTTGCGCGCAATCGCCGTCTGCTGCGCCCCGATGATGATGTTCTGCAGCAGCCGGACGTTGGCGTCCATCTTGTAATTCATGTTCGTGAAGCGCGTCACGGCCCAGCCCGCCACCACGGCAATCAGCGTGATGACGATGAGGATCTCGACGAGCGTAAACCCAGGGCGTCGGCGCAACACGATGCACAATCTACGCCGCCGCGCTACGATTCTGCGATGCTCGTGATCGGCCTCACCGGCAACATCGCCGCCGGCAAGTCTTCCGTCGCCGCCCGCCTCGCGGCCCATGGCGCACCGCTCGTCGACGCGGACCTCCTCGCCCGCGAGGCGGTCGCGCCGGGCACACCCGCCCTACAGGCAATCGCCACGCGCTTCGGCCCCGCGGTGATCGGCGCGGACGGCACGCTCGACCGCGCCGCGCTCCGCGCCATCGTCTTCCGCGATACCAAGGCCCGCGAGGCGCTCAACGCCATCGTACATCCCGAGGTCGCGCGCCTTCGCGAAGCCGCCCTCGAGCGCCACCGCGAGCACGGCGCGCCGCTCGCGATCTGCGACATCCCCCTGCTCTTCGAGACCGGCCTCGACGCGCAGATGGACCGCATCATCCTCGTGGACGCCCCCATCGCGATCCGCCGCGAGCGGCTCATGCGCGACCGCGGACTCTCGGCCGCCGAGGCCGACGCGATGATCGCCGCCCAGCTACCCGCCGCCGACAAGCGACATCGTGCGGACTACGTGATCGACAACGACGGCTCGCGGGCCGAGCTCGACGCGAAGGTGGACGCCGTGTGGACGGCCCTCCGCGACGCGGCCTCTGCTTGATTCTCGCCCTCGGCGGGCGTAGCCTTCGCCGTCAGCACATTTCCCTCTCGACCCCCCTCCGGAGCCACGCGTGTCGTCGATCCCCGCGGATCTGCTGTATACGAAGGACCATGAGTACGTGAAGAAGACGGGCGACGCGTCCGTTGTCATCGTCGGCATCACCGACTACGCCCAGGGCGAACTCGGTGACATCGTGTTCCTCGACCTCCCCAAGCCGGGCCGCAAGGTCGCCGCGCACGAAGTCTTCGGCACGATCGAGGCCGTGAAGGCCGTCAGCGAGCTCTACTCGCCGCTCGCCGGCGAGATCGTGGAAGTGAACGGCGCGCTCGATGGCGAACCGGCGCTCGTCAACTCCGACCCGTACAACGCGGGCTGGATGATCAAGCTCAAGGTCAACACGGCCGATCTCGCTGGCCTCATGGACGCGGCGGCCTACGGGAAGCTGCTCGGCCAGTAACCGCTGAACGGCCTTCACCACGAAGGCACGAAGACACGAAGGAAACGGCGTCGCAACGAGAGCCGGAATGCCTTGGGGGTCCGCACCGAAGCATCGGCGCGGACCCCCAAGTTCATCGACTCTGACCACTAAGGCGTTTCCTTCGTGCCTTCGTGGTGAAGAGCGGTTACGCCTGCGCGTACTCCTCGATCGGCGGGCAGGAGCACACGAGGTTGCGATCGCCGAACGCGCTCTCGATCCGGCTCACCGACGGCCAGAACTTGCGCTCGCGCACCCACGGCAGCGGATACGCCGCACGCTCGCGCGAGTAGGCACGAGCCCAGGCGTCGCTCACCACCACGTCCTGCGTGTGCGGCGCGTGCACCAGCGGGTTGTCTTCGCGCGACAGCACGCCGCGCTCGATGTCGCGGATCTCCTCGCGGATGCTGATCATCGCCTCCACGAAGCGGTCCAGCTCGGCCTTCGACTCGCTCTCCGTCGGCTCGATCATCAGCGTGCCCGCCACCGGGAAGCTCACCGTCGGCGCGTGGAAACCGTAGTCCATCAGGCGCTTCGCGATGTCCTCCACCTCCACGCCCGCCGACTGCTTGAGCGGACGCGTGTCGAGGATGCACTCGTGCGCCACGTGGCCGTTCTTGCCGCGATACAGCACCTCGTAGTGCCCCTTCAGCTTCTCGGCGATGTAGTTCGCGTTGAGGATCGCGACCTTCGTCGCCTCCGTCAGCCCCTCGCCGCCCATCATGTCGATGTACATCATCGAGATCGGCAGGATGCTCGCGGATCCCCATGGAGCCGCGCTCACGGCCCCGATGCGCGTGTCCTTCGGCTCCAGCCCCACCACGCCGTGGCCCGGCAGGTACGGCGCGAGGTGCGCCACCACGCCGATCGGCCCCATGCCCGGGCCGCCGCCGCCGTGCGGGATGCAGAACGTCTTGTGCAGGTTCAGGTGGCAGACGTCCGCGCCGATGTCGCCAGGCCGGCTCACACCGACCATCGCGTTCATGTTCGCGCCGTCCAGGTACACCTGGCCGCCGTGCTCGTGGATGATCGCGCAGATGTCCTTGATGCTCTCCTCAAACACGCCGTGCGTGCTCGGATACGTCACCATCAGCGCCGCAAGGTTCTGCGAGTGCTGCTCGGCCTTGGCGCGCAGGTCGGCCACGTCGATGTTGCCGTTGGCGTCCGTACCGCAGACCACCACCTGCATGCCGGCCATCACCGCGGACGCCGGGTTGGTGCCGTGCGCCGACTGCGGGATCAGGCAGACGTTGCGATGCCCCTGCCCGCGGGCGCGGTGGTACGCGCGGATCGTCAGCAGGCCCGCGTACTCGCCCTGCGAACCCGCGTTGGGCTGCAGCGACACCGCCGCGAATCCCGTCACTTCCGCAAGCGCCTTCTCGAGGCGCGCGAACATCGAGTGATAGCCCTTCGCCTGCTCGGCCGGCGCGAACGGATGCAACCCGCCCACCTCGCGCCAGGTCACCGGATACATCTCGGCGCTGGCGTTGAGCTTCATCGTGCAGCTGCCGAGTGGGATCATCGAGTGCGTGAGCGAGAGGTCGCGCGACTCGAGCTTGCGCATGTAGCGCAGCATCTCCGTCTCGGAGCGGTACTTCGCAAACGTCGGGTGCGTGAGGAAGTCACTGGTGCGGCGCACGCGCTCGTCGTAGCGCGCGTCCACCGTCTTGCCCAACGCCTCGAGGTCGAGCCCGTGCGCCTGGCCAAGGTTGAAGGCCGTGAGCAGATCGCTGACGTCGGCCGCCGTGGTGTTCTCGCCCATCGAGACGCCGAGCGTCTTGCGGTCCACCACGCGCAGATTGATGCCGAGCTTGCCGGCGGCCTTCACGATCTTCCGGAGATTCGCGCCCACGGGCACGGTCACCGTATCGAAGAAGATGCCGGCCTGCGGCTCCATCCCGAGCTTGCGCAGGCCCGCCGCGAACAGCTCGGCGAAGTAGTGCACACGCGTCGCGATGCGCTTCAGGCCGTCGGGCCCGTGCCAGACCGCGTACATGCCCGCCATCACCGAGAGCAGCACCTGCGCGGTGCACACGTTGCTCGTCGCCTTCTCGCGACGGATGTGCTGCTCGCGGGTCTGCAGCGCCATGCGCAGCGCGGGCTTGCCCGTGGCATCGCGCGAGACGCCGATGATGCGGCCCGGGATCTGGCGCTTGTAGTCGTCCTTGGTGGCGAAGAACGCCGCGTGCGGTCCGCCGAAGCCATACGGCACGCCGAAGCGCTGCGAGTTGCCCACCGCGACGTCCGCGCCCCACTCGCCCGGCGGCTGCAGCAGCGTGAGGGCCAGCAGGTCCGTCGCCACGATCACGAGACCGCCCGCCGCGTGCACCTGCTCGCACAGCGCGCGGTAGTCCTCCACCTGGCCCGTCGTGTTCGGATACTGCAGCAGCACGCCGGCCGTCTTCTTGTTGGGCTTCATCTTCGCGACGTCCACGACCTTCACGTCCACACCACGCGCCTCGGCGCGCGCCGTCACGACTTCAATCGTCTGCGGATGGCAGTCCTTGGCGATCAAGAAGGTGTCGCGCCCGTCCTTGCCGACGATACCGTGCACCATCGTCACCGCCTCGGCGGCCGCCGTGCCTTCATCGAGCAGCGAAGCGTTGGCGATCGGCAGGCCGGTGAGGTCGCTCACCACCGTCTGGTAGTTGAGCAGCGCTTCCAAGCGGCCCTGCGCGATCTCCGCCTGGTACGGCGTGTACGCCGTGTACCAGCCGGGATTCTCGAGGATGTTGCGCTGGATCACCGCCGGCACATGCGTGTCGTAGTAGCCCATGCCGATGAACGAGCGGCGCAGCTCGTTCGCGCTCATCTCGGCGCGGAACGCCGCGAGGGCCTCCTGCTCGGACTTGGCGCCCGGCAGCGCCAGCGGGCGACGCAGGCGGATGTTGTCGGGCACGGTCGCGTCGATGAACGCATCGAGCGAGGTGTAGCCGAGGGCCTTGAGCATCTCGGCTTGATCGGCACGCGACGGCCCGAGATGACGGCGAATGAAAGTGTCGGGCGCGGGATGCGCGGACGCGGAAGCGGACACGGGGGGACTCCTGTAGGGCCGCGGGCCCTGGGTCACCGGAAAAGGATGCTACGGAGCGATCGCCACCGGCTGGAGGTCGGGGCGAGCATGGGAATTTAGTCGGCCCGGGCCCGCGATGCGTAGATTGGACTGAGACAAGGGACGGATGACGGAGGCTACAGGAAGCGCTCGTCTCCCGTCTCCCCCCCGTCCCCCCCATTCCCGTCTCTCCATCCCCGCCCCCGCCCCCCTCTCCCCTCTCCCAATGGCCTCCGCGAGAATCGAAGTCGCAAAGTCCGGCATCTCCTTTGGCTCCGCCCTCGCCATCGCCATCAGCTGGTCCGTGAACAAGTCCGTCCTCTGGGCGATCCTCCACGGCATCTTCGGCTGGTTCTACGTCATCTATTACATCATCGTCCGCTGAGTCGCTGCGCGTGCCGCTCGCCTCGCGCTGGCGCCTGTTGCTGAGCCCTGCGGCCGACGGGGCGCAGAACATGGCCGTGGACCACGCGCTGCTCGACCGCGCCGCCACCCACGACGAGGCGGTACTTCGCCTCTACGCCTGGGCACGGCCCACTGTCTCGCTCGGCATCCACGAGAAGGCCAAGTTCGACGCCGCCGCAGCCGCGGCCCAGGGGCTCGACGTCGTGCGCCGCCCCACCGGCGGCCGCGCCCTGCTGCATGACCGCGAAGTCACCTATAGTGTGACGGCGCCTGCCCGCGACAGCGCCTGGCGCGACGCCTACGCGGCCATCAATCGCCTCCTGCTCGACGCCCTGCGCCGCCTCGGCGTCCCCGCCAGCGCCGCCGAGCGCCGCGGCCGTCCGCTGGCACCCGACGGCGCGGCCTGCTTCGCCGAGCCCAACGTGGGAGAGATCGTCATCGCCGAGCAGAAGCTCGTGGGCTCCGCGCAGCGCCGCGATGAGCACGCGTTCCTCCAGCACGGGTCGATCCTCCTGCACGACGACCAAGCGCGCGTGGCCAACCTTCGCGGCGCCGCGGCGCCGCCGCCGGCGGCTACGCTCAGCGCCGCGCTCGCGCGCGACGTATCCGCTGGCGAAGTCCACGCGGCGATCCTCGCGGCGCTCCGTGATGCGCTCGGCGGCGACCCCGAGCCGCTCGACCCCGCGGAGATCGCCGCCGCGGTGGCCGCGCATCGCACGACGTATGGCGATCCGCGGTGGACGTATCAGCGCTAGGCCGGTAACCTTTCCGCATCGCCGTCCCCCCAGACCTCCGTCTCGTGCGCCGACTCCTCCCTGCCCTGCTGCTCACGCTGGTTGCCTGCGCCGGTGACCAAGGCCGCGGCGCCGCCGGTGGCACCGTCGTGATCGCCACCGCCGCGGATGCCGACGCCCTGCTGCCGCCGCTGGTGCGCAGCTCACAGGGACGGCTCGCGAGCGAGTTGCTCTTCGACCGCCTCGTGGAGATCGGGCCGTCGCTGAACACGATCGGAGATGCGAACTTCCAGCCGCGGATCGCCGAGCGCTGGAGCTGGAGCGCCGACTCGCTGAGCATCAGCTTCGACCTCGACGCCGATGCGCGCTGGCACGATGGCCGCCCCGTCGTCGCGGCGGACGTGGACGCCGGGTTCCGCGCCCTGATGGACTCCACCAATGGATCGTCGGCGCGCGCCGAGCTGGCGGACGTCGAGTCCCTCAGCATCGACGGCGAGCGTCGCGTCACGCTGCGCTTCCGTCGGCGCTCGCCGGAACAGTTCTACGCGGCGTCGCAGATCTTTCCGCTGCCGGCGCATCTCTTGCCCACGGACGGCGCTCCGCTCGCGACCTCATCGCTTGCGCAGCAACCCGTGGGCTCCGGTGCGTTCCGCTTCGTCGCATGGGAGCCGCTGGAGCGCCTCGAGCTCGCGGCCGTAGAGGACTACTATCGCGGCCGCGCGCGCTTGGATCGCGTCATCGTCACGATCTCGCCCGAGCCCGCGACTGGGCTCGCGAAGATATGGGCGGCCGAAGCCGACGTCTGGGAGCTCGTGCCGGCCAGCGACGTCGCGGAGGCCGCGAAGCACCCGCATGTGCGCTTGGTGTCGGGCCAGGCCTTCGACTATACGTACGTCGCGTTCAACTTCCGCGATCCTTCCAACCGCGAACGCGCGCATCCCCTGTTCACCGATGCCGCGCTGCGACGCGCCATCGCGCATGCGGTGGATCGCGCGCAGGTCGTGCAGGCCATCTTCGATACGTTGGCGTTCGTCGCCAATGGGCCGATGGTGCACGCACAGTTCATCTACGACTCCACCGTGCGTCCGCTGCCGGTGGATCGCGCACGCGCCGCCGCGATCCTCGATTCCCTCGGCTGGCGCGTGGACGCGCGGGATGGCGTGCGCCGCCGTAACGGACGTCGGCTCGCGTTCACGGCCCTCATCCCGGGCTCCAGTCGCAACCGGGAGCGCGCCGCGGTGCTCATCCAGGAGCAGTTGCGGCAGGTGGGCATCGCGATGGACATCGAGCGCGCCGAGAACCGCACGTTCACGCAGAAGCGCGAGGCCGG
>CAZCIM010000048.1:0-12430 GCA_964498895.1 uncultured Gemmatimonas sp.
CTTCGTAGAGCGACTCGAGCGGCGGCTCCGGCGAGGCGTCGGCGAAATCCCACGAATCTTGGCAGACGGCCTTGATCTCCTGCTCCATCGCGGCGAAGTCATCATCGGTGATGATGCCTTCGTCGAGCATCTTGGCCTTGAGCAGGTTGATGGGATCGCGCTTGAGGTACTCGTCGAGCTCGGCCTTCGTGCGGTAGGTGCCGCTGACGGCGTCCGACATCGAGTGGCCCATGTAGCGGTACGTGCGCACCTCGAGCAGCACCGGCTTCTGCTCCTTGCGCGCGTAGGTCAGCGCGCGGGCGGTGGCCTCGCGCACGGCCATCACGTCCTGGCCGTCCACGTGCTCCGAGTACATGCCGTCGTAGGCATCGGCGCGGCGCGAGAGATCCTTGATGGCCGCGGCGCGCTCGACGGCGGTGCCCATGCCGTACTTGTTGTTCTCGATCACGAAGATGCAGGGCAGCTTCCAGAGCGCGGCCATGTTCAGCGCCTCGTGGAAGGCGCCGGTGTTCACGACCGACTCGCCCATGAAGCAGACAATGACCTGGTCGCCGCCGCGGTACTTGATCGCGAAGCCGACGCCCGCGGCGATCGGCACGTGCCCGCCGACGATGCCGTGGCCGCCGAGGAAGTTCACGTTGCGGTCGAAGAGATGCATGCTGCCGCCCTTGCCGCGCGAGCAGCCGTCCACGCGGCCGAAGAGCTCGGCCATCACCGAGCGCGGCGTCATGCCGCGGGCCAGCGCCTGGCCATGGTCGCGGTAGGTGGTGATGACGTAGTCGTCGGGGCGGAGCATCGAGATGATGCCCGTGGAGACGGCTTCCTGGCCGATGTAGAGGTGGCAGAAGCCACCGATCTTCCCCAGCGCGTAGGCCTCGCCGACTTTCTCCTCGAAGCGGCGCTGGAGCAACATCGAATGCAGCAGCGACTTCAGGGTCTCCGCATCGGCGGAGAGCGACGGATCGTTCTTCTTCTTGGGGGGCATTGGGGGACTTGAGACGGGGGACTTGAGACGTGAGAATCGCGAGACGGAGCGGTGAGAGAAGTCCTCTCCAGTCTCACGTCTCAAGTCTCACGTCTCGGATGTTCAAACTCCTGCTGCCTGCACCTGCTCCCACGCGTGATACGACGACCGCACCAGCGGCCCGCTCTCCACGTGCTTGAAGCCCATCTTCTTGCCCTCTTCGCGGAACATCGTGAACTCCTCGGGCGTGACGTAGCGATCGAGGGCGATGTGGTCGTCGGAGGGCTTGAGGTACTGGCCGAGCGTGAGGATGTCGACGTCCACCGTGCGCAGCTCGCGCATGGTCTGGAGGACTTCCTCGTTGGTCTCGCCCATCCCGAGGATGATGCCGGTCTTGGTCGGGATGTCCGGCGCGATGCGCTTGCTCATGCGGAAGATCTCGAGCACGCGCTCGTAGCGGCCGCCGGGGCGCGCCTTCTTGTAGAGGCGCGGGACGGTCTCGGTGTTGTGGTTGTAGATCTCCGGCCGCGCCTCGAGCACCGTGCGGATCGCGTCCACGTCGCCCTGGAAGTCAGGCACCAACACCTCGACCGAGCATCCCGGCACGGCCTCATGCACCTGCCGGATCGTTTCCGCGAAAGCCCAGGCACCGTAGTCGGGCAGGTCGTCGCGATCCACGGAGGTGATGACGAGGTGCTGCAGGTTCATCGCCTTGGCGGCTTCGGCGACGCGGCTGGGCTCGGCGGGATCGAACTTCGGCGGCCGGCCATGCGCGACCGCGCAGTAGGCGCAGTTCCGGGTGCAGACGTCGCCGAGGATCATGAACGTGGCGGTGCCATGCTCCCAGCACTCGCCGACGTTGGGGCAGTGGGCTTCCTCGCAGACCGTATGGAGGTCGAGGTCGCGCATGAGCTGCTTGAGCCGCAGGTAGTTGGCGCCACCCGGTGCCTTCACCTTGAGCCAGGACGGCTTTCGCGCGGGGAGGGGCTCCGCGCGATGGCGGCCCATGATCTGATAGAGGTGCTCGGCCATAGGGGTGAACGATAGGTATAGAATGGGTCTGGGGCTACCTGTGGTAACCTTTGAAATATACTTTTGAAGGTTAGTACAAGAGGGTAGAGGGGGGCAGGGGCGGGGATGGGGAGACGAGAATGCGAGAAATGGGGGGAGGGGGGAGACGTGGTTCGGCTTGGGGGATGGGTCGGTGGAGGGCGGACGAGCTCGGTGCTCGGCCCTCCGACTTGTAGCTTCCGTCTCAGCGCTGGACTGAAACCGCGGAGCGGCACGCGGCGTACGCTCCAGTGACCCCAACACCGGGATTTGCCATGCTGCGCACCATCTTCACGCTGGGCCTCCTCGCCTTCGTCGGGCTGTTCGTCCTCAAGCTCGTCTTCGGCATCCTCGGCGGCCTCTTCAGCATCTTCTTCGCCCTGCTCGGCTTGGCGATCCCGGTGCTGATCATCGGCGCCATCATCTATGTGCTGATGCTCGTGTTCGCGCCGGATACGGCGCGGGGGATGAAGGAGAAGTTTGGCGGGAGCTGAGGTGCGAGACGTGAGACGTGAGACGTGAGACGTGAGACTTGAGAGGGGGACGGAAGCCAGCTTCCGTCCCCCTCTTGCCATGCATGGGCTTTCGTCATCAGCCCCGATGTCTCACGTCTCAAGTCTCACGTCTCAAGTCTTCAGCAACGGCCCAACACAACATCGGCACCATAATCTCATGGTGCCCCGTGATCTCGTAGCCCTCGCCGCCGGCGAGCACGGGCCGCTTCACGACGTTCTCGCGCGGCCGGTAGTGGCGCTGCATGTCGAAGTCGGCGGTCGTGAAGTGCGTGGGGCGCCCAGCGTTCACGTTGCGCGCCACGGTGAGCGCCTTGAGGAACACCTCGGGCATGATGACGGCGCTGCCGAGATTGAGCACGACGCCACCCTCGTGGAGGTCTTCGCAGCTGGCGGCGAGCCGGCGGAAGTCGCGATGGCTGGTGTCGCCGATGGCGGCGCCGTCCGCGGCGGGGTGCTGGTGGATGATCTCGGCGCCTAGGGCCGCGTGCACGGTGACCGGAATCCACTGCGTGTGCGCCGCGAGGATCACCGATTGCTCGGGATGCGCGAGCTTGGGCTCGGCGGCCAGCGCGCGGCCGACGGACTCGCCCATGCCCCAGCCGTGCTCGCGGCCCTTGCTGAAGGCCTCGTTCAATCCACGGCCCGTCTCTTCCGCCATGCCGAAGCTGCCGTCCTTGAGGCCCGCAGCGACGTCCTCGCTGGTGGCACCGAAGCGGGCGATCTCATAGTCGTGGATGGCCGCGCTGCCGTTCATCGCGAGGTGCGTGATCACGCCGCGCTTCATGAGGTCGATCAGCAGCGGCGCGATGCCTGTCTTCACGACGTGCCCGCCGAGCATGACGATGACCGCGCGCTTCTTGCGGTGTGCACGGACGACGGCGGCGACGACCTTCCGGAAGTCGTCGGCCTTGAGCACCTGCGGCAGCGCATCGAGGAACGCCGCGAAGCTCCGGTCGTCGGCGGGCGGCTTGGCGAAGGCCTCGGCCGCGACTTTGTTGGGGCGGACCGCCACCGGAATGGTGCGCACGCGGGCGAGGTCCGTCTCGCGCGGCGGGCGGCGGTCGGCGCTCACTGCTCGCCGACCACCGCGGCGTTGGTCGAGGCGCGGTAGTTGCGCAGGTACAGGTTGAGCGAACCGAACGAGAGCCGCGAGCGCATCTGCAACATCATGCGGCGCTCGTCGTCGGAGAGCCAGATCTCGGCCTGGCCGCCCTCCGCGAAGATGCCGCTGGTCTTGATGATCGGCTGCACGACGATGGCGTCGAAGGTGCCGGCGGGCACGCGCACGCGCTCACGGCGCAGGACGCGGATCACCACCGGATTGCGGTCGGGGCGGAAGTACCGATTGAAAGTGTACGTCTGCCCGACTTCCAGCGGCACGGTGCGGATGAAGAACAGGAAGGAACCGTCGTCGAGCGGGTTGCTGACCGACGGGCGTTCCTCAGTGCCGCGCACGAGCTCCCGATATACCGCGCGGTCGGGATAGATCTCGTAGCGGCGCTCACGCTCGCGCGAGCCCTGATCGAGATCCTGCACGAAGCGCAGTGAGTTGAGCGTCTGGACGTCCATCCAGCTCTCGTTGACGTCGTTCACCTTGTAGAACAGCGTGCCGCCGGTGACGCTGAAGCGCACGTGCCAGGCGTTGCGGCCGCGGATCGCCTCTTGGCCGAGCACGCGCATGCGCCCGGTGCCGACCTTGACGGCGCCGAAGCGCACGTCGTAGGTGAGCGACTCGCCGATCTGGAACGGCACGGGGGCAGCCGCGGCCTGGGCGGCCGCGCCGTGGGGCAACGCGGTCGCGAGAGCGGCGGCGGTCAGGAGGCGCAGCATGCGGTGCGGCTCAGCTTGGCGGCCGGCGTGGTCCGCCGCGACGACCGCGGCGGGAGCGACCCGAGCGGCGCGGCGCCGCCGACTCGGCGGCGCCGGACGCGGCCTGCGGTTCAGCGGCGGCGGCCTTCACCGGCGCGGCCTTCACCGGCGCGGCCTTCACTTGCGCGGCGTTTGCCGGCCGCGAGGTGACGACGTCCGCAGCCTTCGCCACCATGGGTGCTTCGGACGACGCGCTGGTGCCGCCACCGCCGGTGGCCGTCTCGATGCGCCGGCCGCGCGCCGCCCACGCGGCCTTGGCCAAGCTCCATGCCTCCGGCCAGGCCTCACGCCGTGTGTCGCGGGGGCGCAGGTCGTAGCGCAGGGCAATCGGCACCGCTTCGATGCGCCGCGCGTGCGGCGCCGCGGCCACCAACACGTCGAGATTGGTCTGCCACGTGGAGGCGGCTGCGCGCAGCGGCGCCGCGTCGAAGCCGCGCAGCAGATCGCGCACCGTGGAGATGCGCAGCAGGCGCATGGAGCCGAACGGATCCTTCACGCCCGGCACGCTCACGGCGCGCTTGAGCGGCCAGAGCTTGGGCAACCAGCTGGCATACTGCTGTAGCTTGCGTACCTGCTCGGGTGCGTCCGCGGGGAACTCGCGCTCGCCGACCACGACATCCGCACCGCCCTCGAAGCGCTTCACCAACTCGGGGATCTCTTCCGGCCGGTCGGTGAAATCCGCCTGCATGAGGATCACGGCGTCGCGACGCGGATACCGCGTGCGGCGCGCCGCCTCGCGGAGCAGGGCGTCCACGGCCGCAGCATACCCGACGCGGCGAGCGCCGCCGAGCACGGTCAGCGGCAGGGCCTTGGCGTAGGGCTCGAGGACCTCGCGCGTGCCGTCGGTGCTGGCGTCATCATAGACGAGCACTTCGTACTCGCGGGCGTAGTCCTGGAACACCTTGCGGATGCGCCAGAGCAGGACGCCGACGGTCGGGGCTTCGTCGTGGGTGGGGATGCAGATATAGAGCACAGGGGAAACCTAGGGGCGAGTCCTCTCCGGTACTACTCCAGATCCGGGGGCGAATGGTTCCCGGTTCCCGAAACAGGACGGCACCCGGGCGGGTATCGTCACGTAGGTACCGGTGCTACAATAGGCGCCAACCCAACCCGCCGGAGGTGGATGCATGATCCTCGCCGACGTCCGCTCGAAGCTCACCCGCGCCGATGTGGCGCTGGCCCTCGCGCTGCTGGCGCAGCAGGGTTCGGAGACCCGGGAGCGCGGGGAACACGAGTTGCGTGAGCAAGGGCTCGACGCCTTGCTCGACGATCCGGCCCTGCTGCCGGCCCTCGTCAATACGCCGCGCGGGCGCGAGGCCTCCCTCCCGTTGTTCGCCTACGTGCTCGTCCGTCACGCCTTGCTCCAGGCCGGCGAGAAGGATCGTGTGCTGGCGGATTACGCCGCGAGCATCGTGCTGCACTTCGGGCTGCGCGACCGCGCGCGGCGCATCCATGCCGCGGATGATGCGACCTACGACACACTGGCTGCGCTGCTCGAGGACGCCGAGCGCTCCGAGCCGCGGCGCGCCTTCCTCGTGCGCGCGCACCTCGGCAACTACGCCCTCTGGATGAGCGGGCTGTATCCCGACCACATCGCGCATCGGCAGCAGCGCCGCGGCGCACCGCCGCTGGAGTACTTCGAGACCATGGGTCGCCG
Organism: uncultured Gemmatimonas sp.; assembly: GCA_964498895.1. Taxonomy (GTDB): domain Bacteria; phylum Gemmatimonadota; class Gemmatimonadetes; order Gemmatimonadales; family Gemmatimonadaceae; genus Pseudogemmatithrix. Next base: position 6,056 of record CAZCIM010000048.1, read on the forward strand.
CGGGTTCCAGATGGCCGCCGAGCATCGGCTGGCCTCGGAGTACGGCGTGGCGATGCTCTTCGCGCTGGCCGCCGAACGCTTTCCGCTGCTGCGCGTGGCGCTCAATCGCATCAGCGACGCATTACTCTTCCCCGACCACCACAGCCCGGACCGATTGATGCGCCAGGTGCAGGACGAGGCGCGCTGGAAGCGCGCCGGCTGATGTTCGAGTCGCTCAAGCAGACGATCGGCGACCTCCTCGGCGGGCGCGTCGCGCCGGCGGATCGCCGTGCCGTGATCGCCGAGATGAAGCGCGCGCTGGCCATCGCCAAGCTCGGCGTGGAAGACCTCGCGCAGTCGGCGGAGATCACGCGCGCGCGGCTCACGCAGGAGCGCGAGCAGCTGGCCACGGCCACGCGGCGTCGCACGCTGGCCGAGGGCATCAACGACGCCGAGACGGTGGCGGTCGCCGCGAAGTTCGAGGCGCAGTTCGCGGAGCGCATCGCGGTGCTCGAGCGCAAGCTCGACGTGCAGGAGGCCGAGCACGGGCTGGCCGAGCGCGAGTACGACGAGATGCTCGCGCAGCTGAAGCAGGCGTCGTTGGGCGTGGGCTCGGGGCTCAGCGAGCAGAACCGCCCGCTGACCGACGCGGACCTCGGGCTGCCTGACGACGCGCCGCTGCGCAGTGAGCTGGACGCGCTGGGCCGGCAGGCCAAACGCAACGAGCGCGACGCCCAGGCGGACGCCGCGCTCGAGGCCCTCAAGCGGAAGATGCGCGGCGAGTAAGGCGCGCCGCGCCGTCCGCCGGGCTTACTTCACGCCCTGCATCATCCGGCGGATCGGGACCACCAGCGCGAGCAGGATGCCCGTCGCGACGGCGAGCGCGATCGTCGTGCCGATGAACACCGTCGGCGTCTGCTGCAGGTTGCTGGGATCCACATGCCCGCCCACGAGGCCGGCGACGAGGTTACCCACCGAGGCCGCGAGGAACCAGATGCCCATCATCTGGCCGACGTACTGCCGCGGCGAGAGCTTCGTCATCGACGACAAGCCGACGGGGCTCAGGCAGAGCTCGCCGACGGTCTGGAAGAAGTACGAGCCGATCAACCACCACGGCGAGACGAGGACCGTGCCGCCGCTGGCGACGACCTTGTTGGCCGCGCCGATCATGAGGGCGAAGCCCACGCCGGCCAGCGCCAGGCCCAGCGCGAACTTGGCCGGGCTCGAGAGTTCGATGCCGCGCTTCGCCATCCAGACCCAGAGGGCGGCGAACACCGGCGCGAGCACGATGATGAAGAACGAGTTCACCGACTGGAACCACGTGGCCGGCATCTCCCAGCCGAAGATGCTGCGGTCGGTGAAGTCCTTGGCGAAGAGGTTGAGCGAGGTCGGGGCCTGCTCGAAGGCGCCCCAGAAGATCGCGGCGAACACGAAGAGCACGAAGATCACGCCGACGCGCTTCTTCTCGTCCGTGGTCAGGCCACCGGCGAGCAGCACCGTGGCGAAGAACGCCACCGCGAGGCCCACCAGCACGAAGGTCATGTACTGCCCGACGACCTGTGGGTTGATGGACACCACGCCGAGCGCCGCGAGCACGAACACCAGCGCGAAGACGCCGAGGCCGGCGAAGGTCGTCGTCTTCACCGTGGACTCGCGCTTGGCCTGTACCGCGGGATCGGGATCGCGGACGATGTCCTCGCCGATGGGGCCGAGCGTCGCCTTGGCGCGCAGCCAGAACCACAGGAGGCCGAAGAGCATACCGACGCCCGCGGCGCCGAAGCCCCAGTGCCAGCCGAGCTTCTCGCCCAGCGCGCCGGTCACCAGCTGACCGATGAACGCGCCGGTGTTGATGCCCATGTAGAAGATCGAGAAGCCGGCGTCGCGGCGCGCGCCACCTTCGGGATACAGGTCACCGACGATGGCAGAGATGTTCGGCTTGAGCAGGCCCGTGCCGAGCACGATGAGCGCGAGGCCGAGGAAGAAGAACAGCTTGCCGCTCGCGCCGGCGAAACCACTCACGCCGATCGCGAGATGGCCGCCGGTAATGAGCGCCGCGCCGATGAGGATGGCGCGACGCAGGCCGAGCCAGCGGTCGGCGATCCAGCCGCCGGGCAGCGAGGCGAGGTACACGCTGGCGGCGTAGATGCCGACGATCGCCGAGGCCTGGGTGCGGTCGAGACCGAAGCCGCCCTCGTTGAGCGCCGCGGCCATGAACAGCACGAGCAGCGGGCGCAGGCCGTAGTACGAGAAGCGCTCCCACATCTCCGTCATGAAGAGGGTGGAGAGGCCGCGCGGATGGCCGAAGAAGCTGGTGTCGTTGACGTACGGCGCCAGCGCGGGCGAGACCGGCTGCGGGGCGTCGGACTTAGGCGTGGGGGTCATAAGCTCGGGGGGAGAGGGACCTTCGGGCAGGCCACCGCGTGGCCCGTGGGATCCTGCGTGACCGCTCGCAACTCAGGACGCTCGCTCCGACACCCCTCATCCTTCAAGGGGTGGGGGCAACGCGGTTCGAACGCGCAGCCGCCAGCCGGCACCGCGAGCGGGCTGGGAAACTCGCCGGCCAGGGTGGGCAGCGCGCGCCGCCGGCCCGTTGGGACCGCCGCGCGCAGGAGCTGCGTGTACGGCATCTGCGGCGCGTCGAGCACGGTCGCCGCGGGGCCCTCCTCGACGATGCGGCCCAAGTACATCACCGCGACGCGCGACGCGAGTCGCCGCACCACGCCCAGGTCGTGCGAGATCAGGAGCAGCGCCAATCCGCGCTCTTCGCGCAGACGGTCGAGCAGGGCGAGCAGCGGCTCGCGCGCGATGGCATCGAGGTTGGCGACGGGCTCGTCGCAGACGAGCAAATCCGGCTGCGGGGCGAGCGCCCGCGCGATCGCGACGCGTTGGCGCTCGCCGCTCGAGAGCGCCCCGGGGCGGCGGCTGCCGAGTGCGGGATCCAAGCCGACTTCCTCGAGCAACTGATCGGCACGGCGCAGGGCGGCGGCGCCGGGCACGTGCCCGTGGATCTCCAAGGCTTCGGCGAGCAGCGAGCGCACGCGACGCTCCGGCGTCAGCGACGCGCCTGCGTCCTGCGGCACGAGCTGCAGGCGCCGGCGCAGCGCGCGCATCATGCTGCGGTCATGCACGTCGAGCTGGCGCCCCAGCGCCATGACACGTCCGGCCGTGGCGGACTCGAGCCCCAGCAGCGCGCGTGCGAGCGTGCTCTTGCCGCAGCCGCTCTCGCCGACGAGTCCCACGCATTCACCGCGTCCGACGCGCAGCGTGACGCCGTCGAGCGCACGGACCTGCACGGCTGGCCGCTGGAGGAACCGCGCCGGCGTGGTGTAATGCACCGCGAGCGCTTCCGCGGCCACCAGCGGGATATCCGGCGCGCTGCCCGCGGCGTCGTCACGCCGCGCTGCGCGGGCCTGCGCCACGGCCGCGGCGCCGCTCGCCCGCGCCATGCGCTCCGCGACGATGCGCTCCGCGGGCCCATCGTCCACCACACGCCCGTCGTCCACCACCAACACGCGCTCGCAGCGCTCGCCCACCACGGCGAGGTCGTGCGACACGAGCAAGAGGGTGGTGCCCGAGTCGCGGCGCAGCGTGTCGAGCAGGTCGAGCAGCTGCGCCTGCAGCGTGACGTCGAGCGCCGTCGTGGGCTCGTCGGCGATGATGACCTCGGGCTCGAGCAGCAGCGCGAGCGCGAGCAGCACCCGCTGCCGCTGGCCACCGGAAAGCTCGTGCGGAAAGCGCCGCGCACTCGCTGCCGCGTCGCGGATGCCGACGCGATCCAGCATCGCGATGGCGCGCGCCTCGGCCTCGCGTCCCTGCGCGACGCCGTGCGCCGCGAGCGCCTCGCTGAGTTGGCGGCCCACGCGCATCGCGGGATCCAGCGCGGTGAGCGGCTCCTGGAACACCATGGCCACGCGTCGGCCACGGACGCGGCGCATCGCCTCGGCGTCGAGTTGCGTGAGCTCGTCGCTGCCCAGCGTGATGCGCGAGGCCTCCGTGCGCCGCAGTCCGCGCGGGAGCAGGCCGAGGATCGCATTGCCGATGGTGCTCTTGCCGGCACCCGAGCGCCCCACGATGCCGACCGCCGCGCCAGCGGGCACGCTGAAGGACACGTCCTGCAGCACGGGGCGCGCGCCTTGTTGCGTGTCAATCACGCCCAGCGATTGCACGCGCAGCGCGTCGCGCGCGCTCATGCGTCACCACCGCGGCGGGCCAGGTGCTCGCCAAGGGCATTCGCGGCCAGCGTGGCCGCGACGATGCATCCCGTGGGAAAGAGCACCAACCACCAGGCTCGCACGAGCCGACCTTCGGCGTCGAGGATGATGTTGCCCCAGCTGGCCTCGGGCGGCGTGACGCCGAGGCCGAGGAACGACAGCGCAGCCTCGAGCGGCAGCGCCGCTGCGAAGGCGATGGTCGCGGCGGCGGCGAGCGTGGGCAGCAGCCCGGGCAGCAGATGCCCGCGCCAGAGCCGGCGACGTGGCGTGCCGAGCGCGATCGCCGCGCGGATGTGCTCCGTGGCCAGCAAGCGACGCGTCTCTTGGCGGACGAGTCGCGCGGTGGTCATCCAGCCCGTGGCGCCGAGCAGCACGGCGAGCGCCACGTCGGGAAGCGGTCCTGTGCTCGCCACGACGAGCAACAGGAGGAGGATGCGCGGAATCGCCAAGGCCGCATCGGTGCCGCGCATGAGCACCGCGTCCATGACGCCGCCCAGCAGCGCCGCCGCCGCGCCCACCAAGACGCCGAGCGTGAGGGCGACGGCGACGGCCAGCGCGGCGATGCCGAGCGAGGCGCGCGCTCCGAAGAGCACGCGCGAGAGCACGTCGCGCGAATACGAATCGGTGCCGAACCAATGCGCGGCGCTCGGCGCCTGCAGCGCGCGGTTGATCGGGTCCAGCTGCGCGGCGGGATCGTACGGGGCCAGTAGGGGCGCGGCGAGCGCCGCGAGCGCAAGTGCCGCGAGCACGACGACCGAGAGCCGCGCGCCCCTCATAGCCGCTGCCGCAGTCGAGGGTTGACCCAGGCCACGGCGAGATCCGCGAGCAGCGTCGCCAGCACCACGGCCACGCTGGTCACCAGCACGGCGGCCGCCACCAGCGGATAATCGCGTTGGCCCACCGCCTCGACGATCGCACGGCCCATGCCCGGCCAGTCGAACACGCGCTCGACGAGCACCGTGCCGCCTGCCACCGCGCCGAGCATCACGCCGAACACGGTGAGCACCGGCGCCACGGCGTTGCGCAGCGCATGGCGGAACAGCACGCGGCGCTCCGGTACGCCGAGTGCGCGTGCGGCACGAATGAACTCGGCGTCGCGGACCTGTCGCATGGCCGCGCGTTGGTGCCGCGCAAGCACGGCCGTCACGCTCAGGGCGATCGTGCCTGCGGGGAGCGCGAGATGGCGGAGTAAGTCGCCGAGGCCGCTGACGCCTTCCTCGTGCATGCCACTCACGGGCAGCCAGCGCAGCTCGAGCGCAAAGACCATCGCGAGCAACAGCGCGAGCACGAACTCGGGCACCGAAGCCACGGCGAGCAACGCCCGGTCGCTGGCGGTGGAGAGGCGCGACTCTGCGCGCCATCCTTGCCAGGCGCCGATGCCGACGCCGAGAACGAGCCCGAGTGCGAGGCCCGTGCCCGCGAGCAGCAAGGAGTTCGGGAGCAGCGCGGCGATGACATCGCGCACGGGGCGCGCGCGCGAGTGCGACCATCCGAAGTCGCCGCGCAGGGCGTTGCTGACGTAGCGCAGGTATTGCTCGGGCAGCGGGCGGTCGTAGCCGAAGCGCTCGCGCATCGCGGCGGCGGCCGAGCTGCTGACGCCCGGTTCATCGAGGCCGGCGAAAAACGGATCGCCCGGCGCGAGGCGCACCAGCACGAAGCAGAGCGTGACGACGAGGCCGACGACGACGGCCGCCTGCGCGAGCCGAAGCAACAGGACGCGCGTCACGCGCGAGACTCCCGTCGCGCGCGACTCAGCGGGCCGGCCGCGCGTCGCGCGGCAGCCGCTGCGCGGGATCCACCGACCATTCGTGCAGGTTGCGCCACCAACCATCCGGACGCCACGCCGGCGTCACGAAGCGGCGATGCACGGCGGCCACGATGCGCGGCTCATAGAGGAACAGCGCGGGCGCGTCGTCGGCCATGAGCTGGAACGCGCGCGAGAACGCGGCGCGTGCGGTGGCGACGTCGCGCGCCTCCAGTCCGGCGCTGACGGCCGAGTCGAAGGCGGCATTGGTCCAGCGCCCGTCGTTGCGGGTGCCTTGGCCGGGCCGCGTCGCGCTCATCCACGTGCCGGCAAGACTGCGCGGGCTTGGCGTCGTGAGCCAGCCGCCGAACACCACATCGAACTGGCCGGCCTCGCGCTTCTGCGTGAACGTGCGGTTCTCGGCGCGCTCGATGTCCATCG
>CAZCIM010000049.1:0-12300 GCA_964498895.1 uncultured Gemmatimonas sp.
CCCGCGGGCCGGCCTGGAACCTGTCTTCCCTCCCGGCATGGCCGCGACGCTGGCCATCGGCATCGGCATCGGCCGCTTCTTCGTTGCATCGCCCACACCGCAGACCGTCGCCCAAGCGGACGCGCTCGACACGCCGGCGGCGACCGCCGTCCCTACGCTCACGCCGGTGGCCGACACCGCGCCCGACCGCACGCAGTCGCTCGACGTGCGCCCGGCGCCGGACGCGCCGCGCGAGTTCCCGCGCGAGGCGGCCCCGCCCACGCGGCTGGTCGCCACCGCACCGGAGCGCCGGCTTCCCGCCGCAACCCCCGCCGAACCGAACACCACGGCGTTCACGCTGGTCTCGCGCGAGCACCTGCAGCGCGCCGAGGCCTTGGTCACCGTCGTCGCCGCGACGCCGGTGGATGCCACGATGGACTCCCTCACCGGGAAGTGGGCGCGCGAGATGCTCATGAACACGCGCCTGCTGCTCGATTCACCCGCCGGGGACGATCCCGCGCGGCGCCGCCTCCTCGAGGATCTCGAAACGGTCCTCGTGCAACTCGTCCAGCGCTCGGGCGCGGACGCCGACGAGCGCGCGCTCATCGGCCGCACGCTCGAACGCACGCAACTCCTGACACGGCTGCGCAACGGCGCGGCCGGCCTCTGAGGTCACCATGAAGCTCCTGACGCTTTCCTTCCTTGCGCTGGTCGGATTCGGCGCCGCCGGCGATCGCCCGCTCCCGTTGCATGCGGCGCGAACGGCCGCCGTCACCGCCGATGTCCCGCGCCCTGCGGCGCGCGGGCCGCGCGTCATCCCGGCGGCGAGCTACGCGCCGGAAGACGCCGCCGACTCCCTCTGGCGCGCCGGTCGCATTGCGATCGCCGACGAGAACTGGCGCGAGGCCGCGCGGCTCTTCGAGCGCCTGGTCACCGACCATCCGCGCTCGGCTTACGCCGGTGACGCGCTCTACTGGCAGGCCTTCGCCTTGCAGCGGGTGGGCAACTCCGCGGACCTCCGCCGCGCCGCGCGGGCGCTCGAGACGCAGCGCGATCGCTACGCGACCAGCGCGACATGGACCTCCGGCGAGGGGCCGGCGCTCCTGGCGCGCGTGAACGGACGGCTGGCGCGCACGGCGGGTGATGCCGATGCGGCGGCGGCCGTGGCCGAAGTCGCGGCCGGCGCCGCGGCCATGGCGGCGGATATCGCGGCAGCCGTGGCGCCTGCAGCTGCGGCCGCAGCGGCGGCGGAGATCGAGCGTGCGGATCCCGCGATGCGCGAAGCCATGCGCGAGGAGATGCGCGCCGACATCTCGCGTTCGATTGCCGCCGCACAGCGGGAGAACGCCGGGCTGGAGCGCGAACGGGCGGCCATGGAGCGCGAGCGGGCCGCGATGGCCCGAGGCAGCGCGCGCATGGGTCGTGGCCGCTCGGACGACGAAGTCCCCGCCGAGTGCGAGGACGTGGTGAGCGACGAGCGCATCGAAGCGCTCAACGCACTGATGCAGATGAACTCGGAGCAGGCCCTGCCGGTGCTGCGCCGCGTGATGGCCCGCCGCGATCGCTGCTCGGAATACCTGCGCCGCAAGGCGGTGTTCATCGTCTCGCAGCGCCGTAACGACGAAGCCGCGCAGATGCTGGTGGATGCGGCCAAGAACGATCCTGACCGCGGTGTGCGCAGCGAAGCCATCTTCTGGCTCTCGCAGACCAACTCGGACGTGGCCGTGGACGTACTGGAGCAGGTGCTGCTCAAGGACGCGCCCGATGAAGACCTGCAGAAGCGCGCGATCTACGCGCTCTCGCAGACGCGCTCGCCGCGCGCCGGTGCGATCCTCCGCGACTACGTGCGCCGCGAGGACGCGCCGGAGGATCTCCGCGCCGATGCCATCTTCTGGCTCGGACAGTCGGGGCGCGGCACGGACAACACGCCGTTCCTGCGTGAGATCTTCCCGACGCTCAACAGCGACGAGCTGCGCGAGAAGGTGCTGTTCAGCGTCTCGCAGCGGCGCTCGCCGGAGAACTCGCAGTGGCTGCTGGCCCGCGCCCGAGACCGCGAGCTGTCCACCGAGCTTCGCAAGACGGCGCTCTTCTGGGCGAGCCAGGGCGGGGCGGTGACTGCCGAGCAGCTGGGCGAGATCTATCGCACCAGCGGCGAGGACACCGAACTGCGCGGCCAGGTGATCTTCGCGCTCTCGCAGCGCCGCAACGACACGGGCGCTGTGGACCTCCTGCTGGAGATCGCGCGCAAGGAGACCGACCGCGACCTGCGGCGGCAGGCGCTGTTCTGGCTGGGCCAGAGCCGCGATCCGAGGGCGGCGGCGGCGTTGGAAGAAATCATTAACAAGCCATGAGACTGAAGACGGAAGGTGGAAGGATGCTGCATGGCCCTTCCGTCTTCCGTCTGAACCCGCACTCCCATGCGCCTAATCGGATTGCTCGCCCTCCTCTGCGCGCCGCTCAGCGTCTCATCGCTCGGCGCCCAATCGCTTGACGCGCGCGTGGCGGCGGTGCGCAACGGCACGGTTCGCCTGCAGTTCGCGGCCGACAGCGGGGTCTGCGGAAACGGGCGCGGCAACATCAGCGTCCGATCCTCGTCGGAGACCGCGCGCGCGGGGCGTGCCTACGAGTGGGAAGATGAATGCGAGCCGGGGCCTGTGCGGCTTGCGCTCGACCTGCGCGACGGGCGCGTCACCGCGCTGCGCAGCTACGTGGGCGGGCGTTGGCGCGGCGATGCCGATCTCGACCTCGGCGACGTTCCATCTGCGCAGGCCACGGAGTTCCTCATGACCTTGGCCCGGAGCGCTGACGCTCGCGTGGCGCGCGATGCGGTGTTTCCCGCGGTGATCGCCGCGGGGCCGTCACCCGATGCGTCGCTGCTGGCGATCGCGAAGGATGCGGAGCGGCCGAGCGAGGTGCGGACCGCCGCGACGTTCTGGGTGGCGCAGTCCGCCGGTGATCGCGTGTCGGCGGGGCTCCGCGAGCTGGTGGACGATCCCGAGCGTGACGTGCGTGAGAGCGCAGTGTTCGCGATCTCGCAGCGCCCGAACGACGAAAGCGTGCCGGCCCTGATTCGCCTCGCGCGCACGCATCGCGACCCGCAGATCCGGCGCAGGGCCGTGTTCTGGCTGGGGCAGAAGCGGGATGCGCGGGTGGTGGCGTACTTTGAAGAGGTGCTGCTTGGGCGTGAAACATGACACTGGAGACGTGAGACTTGAGACGTGAGACTTGAGAGGCCGTGCTCACGTCTCAAGTCTCACGTCTCAAGTCTCAATTGAGAACTATCCGCCGGCCCCACACTATGACACGCTCTGCAGCGTGCCTCATACGCCTCCGCCGCACCCACCATCACCACCGGTGAGTCGTAGGGCGCGGGCTTGCCGCCGATGAGCCGCTGATTGCGGCTCGCGGGTGCGCCGCAGAGCACGCAGATCGCGTGCAGCTTGTCCACTACCTCGGCCACGCACATCAGCGGTGCCATCGGGCCGAAGGGCTCGCCGCGGAAGTCGGTGTCGGTGCCGGCGAGGATCACGCGGCGGCCGCGCAGCGCGAGGTCGCAGGCGAGCTTCACGATGCCGGCGTCGAGGAACTGCACTTCGTCGACGGCGATCACCTGCGCGAGTGGATCGATGCGCAGCGCGATCTGCTGCGACGAATCCACGGGGATGGCCTCCAGCGTGCGGCCGTCGTGCGAGCCGACGGCGTACACGCCCCCTGCGTAGCGGTTGTCCAGGTGCGACTTGAACACCTGGACCCGCTTCTTGGCGATCGTGGCGCGACGCACGCGACGCATGAGCTCCTCGCTCTTGCCGCTGAACATCACGCCGGCGATCACCTCGATCCAGCCGCCGGTGAGCTGGAGCGCGCCGCTCACCGATCGCCTCGCGGCGGACGGCCGCCGCCACGCGGCTTGTCGTCACGCTTGAAGCCACCGCTGCGGGGACGGTCGTCGCGCTTGAAGCCGCCACCGCGCGGCTTGTCGTCGCGCGAGAAGGATCCACGCGGCTTGTCGTCGCGCGAGAACGAACGCGGCTTGTCGTCGCGCGAGTAGCTGCTGCGCGCACGGCCCTCGCCGTCCTTGCTGAACGAGCTGATGCGCGGCTTGCCCTCGCGCGGCGGCTCCTCACGGTTGAACGTGCTGCGCGGCTTGCGCTCGCCCATCGGGCGGTCGCCGCCGCGGAACCCGCGCGGACCTTCGATCCGCTCGCCGCCGCCGCGCCGCTCGCCGCGGTCACCACCTTCCGCGCGCTCAGCCATCTCCTTTTCCTTCTGCGCCTCGCGCATCTGCGAACGCGTGCGCTCCTCCGCCGCCCGCACGAGCTCTGCTTGCTCGGCGCGCGTGCGCTCCAGCAGGCGCAGCGCGGCGGCGGCGATCTCCAGGCCGTCGTGCTCGCGGAGCAGCGGCTCAAGCGCGAGCACTTCGCGCGCGGGAATGCCGTCGGCGAGCTCGGCGCGCAGCTCGGCGCGGCGGCGGCTCTCCGCCGCGCGCGCACGCGAGATGCTCGCGCGGTCGGCCAGCGGACGCGGCGCGGACTCGCCGGCGAGCAGGCGCAGCGCCTCGAGCTCGCGCGGCGCGCAGATCGCGACGACCTGCGCGGGCTGCGCACTCACGGCCTGCGTCCATGCCGTCGCGGTGGGCACGCCGAGTGTGACGACGAGCGAGGTGTTGGCATCCACGGTCCCGGTGGTGACACGCGCCAGCGGGCTCTCGCCATAGCCGACGCTGGCCAGCAGCGCGCGGGCGGCCTCGGCGCTGTGTTCGTCGCCGGCGAGCACGGCCGCCGACGGGGCGTCGAGCTCATCGAGCAGGGCAGGCAGGGCTTCGAGCGGATTCCCGGCCACCGTCAGGTAGCGCACGGTCGGGGCAACGGGGGCCTTCTCGGCGGGCACCACATCTTCGTGGACGCGGCGGGCCTTGGCGAGATAGCGCGTGAGCAGGGCCTCCACACCATCCGTAGGCGCGAGTGCCGTGAGGATGCGCGCGGCGTCCTTCGGCACCTCGGCGAGCACGGCGGCGATCGCATCCGACTCGGCGTTCATCTCCTCCGCGGCGGCAAAGACCACGGTCTTCACGGCGTCGAGCTTGATGGCCGAGGCGCCGAGCGCGGCGACGATCGTCTCGGGCGCGCCGACCACGGCATCGGCCGGGCCAGTGCCGAGCAGGCGCTGGAGACGCGCCGGGGAGGTGGCGGCCACGATGCGGCGAGACTTGGCGCCGTTGAGCGCGGCCAGCGCGCGGCTGAGGGCCACGGCGGCTTCGCTGTCGGGCACGAGGATCAGCAGACGGACCGCGGAGGCCTCACCGGAGGCGCGCTCGAGGGCGGGCAGGGCGCGCTGGGCCACGCGGGCCCAGTCGGGGGGCATGAAATACGCCACATGGGCGGAGCGGACGGCGCCGGCCGTCTCGCGGGTTGATGCGGTCACTGCGATCCTCGGTTTTCAATAATGGCGCCGGAGTCGGCGCGGGGATAACGTTCGCGGAACATGGAATATAACCCGCTCAGCTTCCGTCCGTCGGCGAACATCGCCGAGTTGCGCGAATCCGCGACCATTGCCGTTTCGCAGCGCGCCAAGGCGCTCAAGGCCGAAGGCCGCGAAGTCATTGATCTTGGGGCCGGCGAGCCCGACTTCGGCACGCCGGCGCCGATCATCGAAGCGGCGAAGCGCGCGCTGGACGAAGGCGCCACGCGCTACACGGCGGTCGAGGGGATTCTTTCGCTGCGGCAGGCCATCGCGGCGCAGGCCAATCCCGGATACAAGGGCAAGGACGCGATCGGCGCGGGCGACGTGGTGGTGAGCTGCGGCTCTAAGCAGTCGCTGTACAACGCTTGCGTGACGCTCTTCGGCCCCGGCGACGAAGTGCTGGTGCCGACGCCCAGCTGGACGAGCTACTACGAGATGGTCGGGCTCGCGCGCGCGACGGCCGTGGAAGTGCATGGCGATCCGGCGCGCGGCTACAAGGTGGATGTCGAGCGCTTGGAGCGGCACGCGACGCCGCGCACGCGCGGCATCATGCTCAATTCGCCGTCGAATCCCACGGGCGCGGTGTATGCGCCGGATGAACTCAAGGCGATTCTCGACCTTGCCGCCGCGCGCGGCTGGTGGGTGATCAGCGACGAAATCTACCAGCGCATCGCGTACGATGCCCCCGCCGTGGGTGCGCTGGACGTGGCCACGCGGCGCGACAATCTCATCGTCGTGAACGGTGTGGCGAAGGCCTGGGCGATGACGGGCTGGCGTGTGGGTTGGACGATCTCGCCGGCGGCGGTCGCCAAGGCCATGGCTGCGCTGCAGTCGCACACCACGTCCAACACGGCGACGGTTGCGCAGTATGCCGCGCAGGCGGCGCTGACGCTGGGTGAGCCGGTGGATGCCACCGTGCGCGCGATGGTCGCCGAGTTCAAGGCGCGGCGCGATGCAGCGTTGCCGATCCTGCAGGCGTCGAAGGCGATCACCGTGTTGCCGCCCGAGGGCGCGTTCTATTTCTACATCAAGGCGCCGGGCGCGGGTCGCGTGCCGGACGCCGGCGGCGCGTTCTGCCAGGCACTGCTCGAGAAGGCCGGCGTCGCGATCGTCCCTGGCTCGGCGTTCCGCACGCCGGACTGGGTGCGCGTGTCGTACGCCGCGGACAAGGCGCAGGTGATCGAGGCCGCGCGGCGCATCGCCGCGACCGCGGACGCGATGGCGTGATGCGCACGCGCCGGCGTCCGTGTCCTACGCTCTCCGCGACCTGAACCGGGGACGCCTATGGCACTGGATGTTCGGCTGGAGCCCATTGACGCCGCGGAGTTGCCGGCGCTCGAGTACCGCTGGGATGCCGACACGGACATCCTCTGCGCCATGCTGCGCGGCGGCGCCGTCGCGGAGGGCGTGAGCGGCTCGCTGGATCTCGAGGGGGCGGACGGCTCGTGGCTCACGTTCGAGCTCACCGACGGCCGCTTGGCGGCGATCGAAGTGGCCGTGTGGCCGGACGTCGCGAGTGTGGAGACGCTGCAGCCGCCCGTTGAGGCGGGCACCGTGCGCGTGCGGATTCCCACCGAGTCCGACGACCTGCTCGCGGCCATGGAAGTGGACACGGCGATCCGGGCGGTAGCCGATGCCCCTGAGCGTACGATACACTTCCGTATCGGGCCGTCGCGGCCGTCCCGCGCGTTGCGCGTGGCCCGAGACCTGTTGCTCGAAGTGGACGGCAAGCAGCGCATCGCCGGCCTGTGGTTCCTCAACGTCCCGCCATTCCCCGCATCATGATCACGACCATCGTCCTCATCCAAGCAGAGCCGAAGAGCATCCCGAAGACCGCCGCGGCGCTGGCGGGCATCGACGGCGTCACGGACGTGTACTCCGTGAGCGGCGAGTGGGATCTGATCGCACTCGTGAAGGTGGCCGAGTACGCACAGATCGCCGAGATCGTGACGGAGAAGTTCCCGACGGTGCCGGGCCTCGTGAAGACGACCACGCTCACCGCGTTCCGCGCTTACTCGAAGGCGGACCTGGAGCAGGCCTGGGATCTCGGCGTGGACTGAGCCGGACTTCCATCAAGCAAAAAGCGCCGCGCGGACGTTCCGCGCGGCGCTTTGCCGTTCCGGGCGCTGGTTAGCGCCGCTTGTCCGTGCACCACTCTTCGCTCACGGCGAAGGCCTCCGTCCAGCGGCCGCCGGCGTACTTGAGCAGCGAGAGCGACGGCACAGCGGCGTAGCGCCAGTTCTGCAGCAGGATCTCGCTCTTGCCGTCGCCGTCGAGGTCGGCGTAGTTGACCACGCGGCGGAACTCGACGCTGCGCGCCTCACCAACGCGGGCGTGCTGGTAGCTCGTGTTGAACGTGCCGGCCGAATCCTCGGCGAGCAGGATCAAGATCGCCGTGCTGCCGGCGCCGGGCCCCAGGTCACCGGCGTTGGGGTCAATGTAGCTCGTGAGCAGCGTGCGCCCGCTGGCGCCGACACCCGTGCGCAACCAGCGCGCGTGGAAGTCGAGGCCGTTGAGGTCTTCCGGACCGATGTCGGCGGCGGCAGCCACGGCACTGGCCAACGTGCGGCCCTGCGCCTCGGGATCGCGCGGGAGCGGCTTCGTGTCGGCGCTCTGCGCGAGCGGCGCCGAGGCGGCGAGCAGCTCCACCGATTCTTCGAGCTCCACGCTGCTCACGAGGCGGCCGAGGGCCTGCGGCACCACGTCGCGGCAGGTGGGCACTTCGTAGAGCGGGGCGGAGTCCGCGGGCCACATGCCGCGCGCAATCTCCACGTCGCCGAGCGCGACGCCGTTGCGGTAGATCGGCAGCTTGCGGCCGGCGGCGAAGTACACGGAGTCGAGCTGGCGCCAGCCGGCGTTGTCGAGCACGATCGGCTCGAGGCCCGCGCTGGTGACGACTGCGATGGGCGCGAGCTTGGGCGCTTCGCGAGGGCCAAACACCGAGAAGAGCAGCGTCGGATTGGCCGAGAGGTCGGTGAGCGCGCGATTGTCGGCGGCCCGCGGAGCCGCGGTCTGCTTGTCGCAGGCGGCGGCGAGGACTAGGATGCTCGCGATGAGCGCAGATCGGCGCATGGCTCCAAGCTACGCCTCGGCCCGAGGGGCGGCAACCGCGCGCGACGTGCTACTCGCACTTCGTGACGGCGGGCTCGCGGCCCAGCCGGCCGCGCTCTCGCTGGAGGCCCAGCGCGAGGCCGAGGCCCCCCCGCGCGTCGAGGCGGCCACGCCCGTGGAAGGCGATGCGCTGCGCGCCCGCGCGGTCCCGGGTGAGCCGGTGGTTGGGATTGTCGCGTTTCTTGACGGCATTCAGCGTTCCAATGTGCGCGCGCATGCCGCCGGCGTGCCCTTGGTGCATGGTGCGGTCGCCGCGGCGGTGCGCGAGCGCGTGGATCGCCGCCTGCGCGTGTGGGCCGCACCGCATCGCTCGCACGCGCTGTATCTGCCCGCGCCGTTGCTCGACGTCGCGCAGCTCGACCGCCTGCGCGCGCGCTGCACCGTAGTGGATACTCTCGCCGACTACGATCGCGCGGTCGCCCTGCCGCGGCATCCTGGCGACCTCGCCGCGCGAGCACTCACTGCCGTGCAGCGCGAGCGGGAGCGCGCCGAGCAAGCGTTGGCGGCGCAGTGGATCGCCGAGCGCCGCGAGCCGTTGTTGATGGACGGCGGCATCGCCGGCACCGAGGAGATCGCGCGCAGCACCAGCGTGGTGGGCGTGGTGAAGTCGCATCGCACGCTCTACGTGGTAGGTGATGCCGTGCAGACCGTGCTCGGCCTCCGCGAAGGCGAGCGCAGCACGGCGATGGCGCTGAGCTCGCCGCGCCGCACGCCCGTGGCGACGTGGTATCTGCGATTGCGCGAGCCGGGCAATCGCGGCCCGCTCTTTGGCCTCGTGCGCGTCGAAGTCGCGCTGGACTCGGCCGATGTGATTCCCGCGCGCGCCGATCTTGTCTCACGCTGGCTACTGGCCGAGCGGGCGCCGGTTGCGCTGCCCGATGCGCGCTGGGACGTGATGGTCTACGGCATCCGTGAATGCGAGCAGTACCTTACGAGCATCCTGCAATGACTGATTCTCAGATCCTCGGCCGCGTCGTCGCCACAGAGCGCAAGCCGAACACGCCGCACGAGTTTCACTTCTGGACCGCGCTCGACGCCCCCGTGGGCATCGGGACGATCGTGCGCGTGGAGAGCGAACGCGCGATCGCCGGCGTGTTGCCCAAGGTGTACGGCGTGGTCACCGAGGGCTTCGGCTATACCGACCTGCAGACGCCGTTGCACGATGTGCTCGGCGCCGATGGCCAGCCGGGCATGAGCGCGTTTGCGCCCACCGAGCGCACGGAGATCCGTCTCTACACGGCCGCCGTGCTGCGGCACGTGCCCGAGGAGCCGCTGCAGCCCGTGCCGATGGGCACGGTGCATTTGGCCAGCGAGCAGGACGTGCAGGTGGCGTTGCGCATGGACAGCTATCTGCAACCCGGTTCCTCGCGCGGGATTCCTGTGGGGATGTACCGCGCCGGCGGCACGCAGGCGGCCGTACACCTGGATGCCGACTTCCTGCTCGGCCCCGAGGCCGCGCACTTGAGCATCAGCGGCGTGTCGGGCCTCGCGACCAAGACCAGCGCCGTCGAATGGCTGCTGGGCAGCATCTTCGCGCATTTCCCGCAGGACAAGGGCGGCGTGGCGGCGGTCTGCTTCAACGTGAAGGGGCCGGATCTCTGCTTCCTCGACCAGCCGGCGTCGGCGCTGAGCGACGACGAGCGCGCGATGTACGAGGCGCTGGGCGTGCCGGCCGCGCCGTTCCCCGACGTGCAGTACTTCGCGCCGTGGACGGCCAAGGGCTTCCAGCTCGCGACGCTGCGCAGCCACGAGGCGCTGCAGGAGAACGTGCAGCCGCTCACCTGGGGCCTGCGCGAAACGCTGCAGTACGCCGAGGTGCTGCTCAACAAGGATGACGTGGACGCAAAGGCCGACGCGCTGATCGATTTCATCAAGGAGCGCGTGCTGGACCAGTCGTTCAGCGACGCGCTCTTCGATGCGCCGGTGGAAGTGCGCAGCTTCGCCGACTTGGAGAAGTGGTTCAGCACGTTGCTGCGCGGCATGGAGGCCAAGAACGCCGATGTGTGGCGCACGCATCACGTGGCGACCATCCGCAAGGTGCGCAATCGGCTCAGCAACATCTCCACGCGCTGCAAGGGTCTGGTCACGGACGACGGCAGCGTGAGCGACCTGCCGTTCGGCCGCTTCACCGACCGCACGGTGTATGTGGTGGACGTCGCGAACCTCGAGGAGGACGCGCAGGACCTCGTGTTCGCGCGCGTGGTCTCGCAGTTGCGCGAGCATCTCGAGAAGCGCCAGCTCGGCGTGTCGCAGGTGGTGGTGTTCGTGGACGAGCTCAACAAGTACGCGCCGGCCGACGGCCAGGACACCTACGTGCGGAAGATGTTGCTCGACATCGCCGAGCGTGGGCGCTATCTCGGGTTGGTGCTGTTCGGCGCGCAGCAGTTCCGCTCGCAGGTGCATCGCCGCGTGGTGGGCAACAGCGGCACGGCGCTGTACGGGCGCATGGATCCCGATGAGTTGGCGACGCCGGGCTACCAGACGCTGGCACCCGCGACGAAGGCGCGGCTCGCGACGCTGGAGAAAGGCCAGTTGATGGTGCGGCATCCGCACTTCGGGCAGCCGATCTTCGTGCGGTTTCCGCGGCCGGCGGTGCTCACGGGGCGCGAGGGGGTGGAGCGCTTCCCGCCGGCGGAGGAGCTGCCGCTGGATGCGGCGGTGACCAAGGCGCTGCGGCGGTTGGACCCGAGTATCACACTGAGTTGGGTGCAGGATTCGATCGCGCTGGCTGGGGACAGCGAGGATGACATCCTGCGGGCGCGGAACCGGACAATTCAAACGAAGCCGGAGGATGTGAAGGCGTTCTTCAGGGCGCAGTTGAAGAAGCGCGTGAGTCCGGAGCCAGCGCGGCGGGGGCCTACGCCGCTCAGGGCGGCGGCGCCGGGGGAGGATCCGTACGGGGGGTGAGCTGCGCTAGATGGAGAGCTCGAGATTGCGGGCGATCCACCAGAAGGCGAGGCCAAGTGCGCCCCAGGATGCACCGACCACGAGGATCATCTGCCAGAGTGACTCGCTCGAGCCGCTCGCAACATGATCGGGCACCGCAAGCACAAGTCCCGAGAGCATCGTGCTGAGGACCCAGCGAATAACTCGTGCGATTCTGCCGCGCTCTCGCAGTGGTCGGAGCGCGCACAGGAACGTTCCTGTAAGGGCACCGACCAGAATCAACTCGAGTGAGGAGTCGCGGTCGCCAAGGTTCCCCGATGCGATCGCGCGACGCGGCAGGGTAACGAGAAAGAGCAGCCCCGCGCCTCCGGCCGCGTAGCTGGCGTAAAGCCACAGCAACGATCGCATCGAGCGATTCGCGGGCGGCACGTTTAGCGGCTGCATGCGGACCCGAGTTCGTAGGAATCGACGAGAAGGCCGATGCCAAATGGCAATACGCCCGCGACTTCGTAAGGGACCTCGCCCCACGTCCCCACAAAGGGGTTCTGTACTCCACTCTTTCCCATTGTGTGCCTGAGGGCTCCGACCGAGGGAGAGAACGATATGGAATAGATGGACTTCGCGACGGCGTGGTTCAAATCTGGCCACGGTGTCGAGCGGAACAACCGCATCGTGGTCTTAGAGAGGCTAGAAAGCCCGTCCAGGCCAAGGTAATCCGCGAAGAGTCCGATCGCGAACTGTCGAATCTCCGCGCGGCACAGCGTCGAGAATCTCGGTGTTGAAGTTTTCCCAGCCGCCTGCTCTCCCGTCGTCAACGTCACGCCGTCGGCGTCCCGCGCATACAGCTGGTCGATGTTCGCGACG
>CAZCIM010000050.1:0-12251 GCA_964498895.1 uncultured Gemmatimonas sp.
CCCGTCGCGCGGCGCATCCCCACGGAGCTCACGCTCCATGGGGAGCGGCGCGTGGACGACTACGCGTACTTCCGCGATCGCGAGCATCCGGACACACTGCCGTATTTGGCCGCCGAGAACGCGTACACGGACGCGATGCTCGCCCACGCCAAGCCGCTGGAGGATCAGCTCTTCGCGGAGATCGTCGCGCGCATCAAGGAAGACGATGACACCGTGCCGGTGAAGGACGGTGACTGGTTCTACTACGCGCGCACGGTGAAGGGGGCGCAGTATCCCATCCACTGCCGCAAGCGCGGATCGCTCGATGCGCCCGAAGAGATCGTGCTTGACGAGAACGTCGAGGCGCAGGGCCATGCGTTCTACGAAGTGGGCGGCATGGACGTCTCGCCTGACGGACATCTGCTCGCGGTGCTCGTGGACACCAACGGCTACGAGGACTTCACGCTCCGCATCCGCGACCTGCGTACGGGGGCGTGGCTGCCGGATGCCATTGAGACGGTGAGTTGGGGCCTGGCGTGGGCGAACGACAGCCGCACGCTGTTCTACGTGACCTTCGATGCCGCGAAGCGCGCCGACAGCGTGTGGCGGCACGTAGTCGGCACGGATCGCGCGGCCGACCAGCGCGTCTATCACGAACCCGATGTCACATTCAACGCCTCAGTGCAGCGCGCGCGGAGCGGTGACTGGATCGTGCTCGGCAGCAGTTCGTTCACGTCGTCGGAGTACTTCGTGATTCCGACGGCCACGCCCACGGCGGTTCCGCGGCTGATCGCCGCACGGCGACCGGACGTGGAATACGACGTGGTGCCAGGCGCGGATGGTTTCTACATACTCACCAACCTCGACGCGCCGAACTTCCAGGTGATGCGCGCGTCCTTTGATGCCCCGGGGCAGTGGACGCCGTGGCTAGCCCCGCGTGCCGAGGTGTTCGTCGAGGGCGTGATGGCGTTCCAGCGCCATGTCGTGGTCCTTGAGCGCCGCGATGGCCTGCGGCGCATCGTGGTGCACGAGCCGGCATCAGGCGGCTCGCACGACGTCGAGTTTCCAGAATCGGCGTACGGCGTGTTTCCGGGCAGTAATCCGGAGTTCGATACCGATACGCTGCGCTTCACGTACAGCTCGATGCTCACGCCCAACAGCGTATTCGACTACCGCATGGACACGCGCACGCGCGACCTCAGGAAGCGCGACGAAGTGCTCGGGGGCTTCGACGCCTCGCGGTATGCCGTGGAGCGTCGCTACGCCACGGCTCGCGACGGCACGCGCGTGCCCGTCTCGCTGCTCTCGCTCCGTGACGCCCCGCGTGATGGGTCGCGACCGCTTCTCCTCTACGCCTACGGGTCGTACGGGCACACGCTCGAGCCCACCTTCAGTTCCGTGCGGCTCTCGCTGGTGGACCGCGGCGTGACGTACGCGATCGCGCACATCCGTGGCGGGCAGGAGATGGGCCGCCGCTGGTACGATGACGGCAAGATGCAGAAAAAGTGGAACACCTTCCACGACTTCCTTGACGTCGCCGAGTTTCTCGTGCGGGAGCGCTACACCTCGGCGGACCGGCTCGTCGCGCACGGCGGCAGTGCCGGCGGATTGCTCATGGGCGTCATCGCCAACGAGCGCCCCGAGCTGTTCAAGGCGATCGTCGCCGATGTGCCCTTCGTGGACGTCATCAACACGATGCTCGACGCGAGCATCCCGCTCACGGCCCAGGAGTGGCTGCAGTGGGGGAATCCGCAGGTGGAAGCCGAGTACCGCTACATCCGGCAGTATTCGCCGTACGACAACGTGCGGGCGCAGGCGTACCCTGCGATGCTCGTGGTGAGCGGGCTCTACGACTCACGCGTCGCGTTCTGGGAGCCCACCAAGTGGGTGGCGAAGCTCCGCGCGATGAAGACCGATCGCAACCCGCTGTTGCTCAAGATGCAGATGAGCGCCGGGCATGGCGGCGGCTCGGGGCGCTACGAGCAATATCGCGAAGTCGCGTTCCGCTATGCGTTCGTGCTCGACCAGCTCGGTAGCAAGGCCTAGCCACAGAGGCACAGAGGCACAGAGGATTGCTTGCCACGGGGCTCCCTCGCCGCGTCGTCGGAGTGGGGTATCCGCGAGGCATGCATGGCTCTGTGCCTCCGTGCTGCTGTGGCGATGCCGTTCAGCGCGGCGCGCGGAAGGTGGCGCGACCGCCGAGTATGGTGAGCATGGGCTTGGCGCGCAGGATTGCCTGGGCATCACCGGTCAGGATGTCCTCGCTCAGCACCACGAGATCCGCGTAGTAGCCGGGCGCCAGCACGCCAAGTTCTTGCTCGCGGTACGCCGCGTACGCCGAGCCCCAGGTGTAATGCTTGAGGGCCTGCGCAACACCGATGCGCTGCTCCGGCACCCAGCCGCCGCGCGGCGTGCCGTCGGGCAACTGCCGCGTGACCGCGGTGTAGATGCCGAGCAGCGGGTCCATGGGGAATACGGGATAGTCGGAGCCGAAGGCCTGGATCGCGCCCGCGTCGTCGAGCGCCTTGAACGGCATCGCGCGGCGCTCGCGCTGTGGGCCGAGCAGCGGCACGTAGTTGTTGAGTGCGGTGGCGTCGGGCGTGGCGAAGATCGCCTGCGTGCTGGCGATCACGCCGAGCTGGCGGAAGCGCGGGATGTCGGCAGGGTGGGGCACCTCGAGATGCTCGATGCGGCCGCGGCGATCGCGCGGGCCGTTGGCTTGGGCGAGTCGTTCGAAGCCGTCCAAGGCGAGGCGGATCGCCGCGTCCCCGATGGCGTGTAGCTCTACCTGGATACCCGCGCGGTCATAGCGCACGAGCGTGCGGACGAGCGGATCGAGCTCCCACATCGGCAGCCCGCGGCTCTCGCTGCCGGCGTAGGGCTCGAGCATCGCGGCCGTTCCTGCGTCAACCGTGCCATCGAGCATGCCCTTGGCGATTCCGAAGCGGAGGTACGGGCCGGTCGCGTCGCGCGCCCTCGCCGCGTAGGCCTCAAGCGCCGAGTCGGTCGCCGCTTCGGTGAACGGCACCGCGATGCGGAAGCGCAGTTGCATGGAGTCCTCGGCAATGGCGCGCGCGAACGCAGCATCTTCAATGGGCGTGGTGGCCGCGGCCATCTGCACGGCCGTGAGGCCGAGCGCCGCCGCCTTGCGCATCTGTTCGCGCAAGGCGAGGTACACCTCGAGCTCACTCGGTACGGGCAGCAGGCGTCGCACGAGCCCCATCGCGGACTCTTGCAGCAAGCCCGTCGGCGCGCCCCGCGCATCGCGCACGATCACCCCATCCGTGGGATCGCGCGTCTCGGCGCTGATGGCGGCGAGCCGGAGGGCCGCGGTGTTGGCCAGTGCCTGGTGTCCGTCTCGGTCGGTGATGAGCACCGGACGGTTGGGAAACGCCGCGTCCAGCACGTCTTTGTGCGCGCGATTGCCGGGGAACATGTCGGGCGTCCAGCCGCGTCCGACGAGCCAGGCATCCTGTGGCAGGTCGCGCTCGAACGCCGCGAGGCGGCTGACGAGATCCGCGGTGCCGCTCGCGCCCACGAGGTCCGCGCTGCGCCGCGTGGGGAAGTGCCAGTGCGCGTCGTGCAAGCCAGGAATCACGCGCTTGCCCTGCAGATCCTCGCGCGCCGTCTGCTCGTCGGCAAGGGCAAGCATCTCCGCGTCGCCGCCCACCGCGATGATGCGATCGCCGCGCACCGCGAGCGCCGTGGCGCTCGGGTTGGCGGTGTCGCCCGTCCAGATGTTCGCATTGTAGAGCACGAGATCCGGCGGCTGCTCGCGTGTGCACGCGAGCAGCAACACCGAAGCCGCGGCGAGCGCGGGGCGCAGGCTGCGCCGCATCAGACGATCGGCGGCGGCCGCTTCGGCGCCGGCAGCAGCACTGTCGGCAGACCCTGACGCGTCAGGAAGGCATTGAATGCCGCGAGTTGGTTCGCCTCGAACTGCTCGAGCTCCGCGCGGAGCGCGCGCCAGAGGGCCTCGACGTCTCCCACGCGCTCGCGCGCGCCGGCGGTGATTTCTGGGTGGTCCTCGACCTCTCCGAGCAGGAAGCCGAACTGGCCGTTGAGCCCGTTGGCGTAGTTGATGATGTCCTGACCGTTGCCGGCCTTGGTGGTGAGCCGTGGTTCATACCGATCCGTGCCTTGCGTGACGCTGCCGCCGAGCAGCTTGACCGAGTCGGCAGCGGCGTGGTCCCCGATGCGGGAGAGAATGCCCTGCGTCTGCGTGCGGATGTCCCGCAGCCGCAGCACGTAGTCGTGGATCTCGCCGATCCGCGTGTTGAGCACGCGGGCCACGGAGTCGCGCACGACGACGGCACGCGGGTCGGCGGCTGCGTCGAGCCGCGGATCGCGCATGACGTGCACCGGCTGCGTGACGACGCGGTCGCCGACGCTGAGGCGCGCGGTGTAGGTGTCCGGCTTCACGCGCGGTCCCGCGCCGGCCGGTGGCGCACCGAAGAGCACCACGTTGGGCAGCTGCGTGGGGCCTTCGTAGCGCAGGTCCCAGACGTGCCGGTTGAGCCCGCGCCGCAGGGCGAGCCGCGCGCGGCCCGTGGCGTCGGAGGCGTAGCGGCGAATCACCGCGCCCTGCGCGTCGAGGATCTCCAGCGTGACCTTCTGCGTGGAATCGTGGCGGGCGAGCGTGAAGTCGACGCGGGCGCCGGCGGGCGGGTTGGCCCCGACGCGCGTCGCCGCGCCGCCGCCGAATCCGCCGCCCGCAGCCGTGAGATAGGCCGTCGGCGGGCGGTACAGATGCGCCGGCGCGCTGGCCACCTCAGGCGTGTACTGCTGCAGCGGGCCCAGGTGGTCGAGGATCCAGAACGCGCGCCCCTCGGTGCTGGCGACGAGGTCGCCCGTACTGGCGTCGAGGTCGGTCACCGGCACCTTCGGGAACTGCGTGAAGGGCTGCCAGCGCGCGCCGGCGTCGAGCGAGAAGTACACGCCCGTCTCCGTGCCGGCGTACAGGAGCCCGCGGCGCGCGTGATCCTCGCGCACCACGCGCACGGGCTCGTTCGCGCGCAGCCCATCCACGAGGCGCGTCCATGTGCGCCCCGCATCGGTGGAGCGGAAGATGTGCGGCGTGTTGTCGCCGACGCGGTCCTTGCGGAACGCGAGGTACACCGTGTTCGCGTCGTGCGGCGAGACTTCGATCTCGTTCACGAGGCCATCGCCCGCGGCAGCCGGCGTGATGTTGGTCCAGGTCTGGCCGCCGTCGGCCGTGCGCTGGATGAGGCCGTCGTCGGTGCCGACGTAGAGCACCCTGGCGTCGTGCGGCGACTCTGCGATCACGACGATCGTCGCATACACCTCACCGCCGGCGCCCTCGTTGGTGATGGGACCGCCGCCCCAGCCCTGCCGCGCGCAATCGTTGCGCGTGAGGTCCGGCGAGATGCGCGCCCAGGACGTGCCGCGATCGGTCGTGCGGAACAGGTGATTGCCGCCGTAGTAGATGACCTTTTCGTCGTGCTGCGACACGAGGATCGGCGCCGTCCAGTTGAAGCGATAGCGCGTCGAATCCGTGCGCTCGGTGAGGTTCATGGCCGGATAGACCATGATGGCGCGGGTGAGCCCCGTCTGCGTATCGAGCTCGTTGATGAGCCCCTGATAGCAGCCGCCATACACGTAGCGGCCGCTGCGCCCCACTCCGATGTTGGCGCTCTCGCAGCCCGCGCTCTCGTTCCAATCGCGGATGCCGATGTTGCCGCCGTCCGTGCGGCTGGCGATGGACACCGACGAGTTGTCCTGCTGGCCCGAGTACACGCGGTACGGGAACTGCCGGTCCACGGTGGCGTGGTAGAACTGTGCCGTGGGCTGGTTGTCCTGCGAACTCCAGCTGCGGCCGCCGTCGAGGGTGACGCTGGCGCCGCCGTCGTTGCCGTTGATCATGCGCTCGGGCGCATCAGGGTCGATCCACAGCGCGTGATTGTCGCCGTGCGTGGCGTTCACCGTCTGGAAGGTCGCGCCGCCGTCGATTGAGCGCAGCACCGGCGCGTTGAGCACCCAGACCACGTTCTCGTTCTTCGGGTCCGCGAAGACCTTCATGTAGTACCACGACCGCGTCTGGATGAGGCGGTCGCCGGAGAGGCGACGCCAGCTGCGGCCCGCGTCATCCGAGCGGAAGAGTCCTCCATTCTCGGCTTCGATAATTGCGAACACACGGTCCGGGTTCGCCGGCGACACCGCGACGCCGATCTTGCCCATCAACGCGGGCAGGCCGTTCGTGAGCCGCGTCCATGTGTCGCCACCGTCGGTGGACTTCCAGATGCCGCTACCCGCGCCACCCGAGCGCACATACCACGGCTGCCGCTGATGGTCCCAGAACGCGGCATAGAGGATGCGCGGATTGTTGGGGTCCATGGAGAGGTCGCTGGCGCCGCTCGTCGGGTTCTGCCCCTTGAGCACGAGCTGCCAGGTCGCCCCGCCGTCCTTGCTGCGGTAGATGCCGCGGTCACCGGAGCCCTGCCAGCGGTCGCCCTGCGCCGCGACGTACACGAGGTTTGCGTCCTGTGGATGCACGCGCACGGCGGAGATCTGCCGCGTGGCCTCGAGCCCGATGTGCGACCACGTGCGGCCAAAGTCCGTGCTCTTGTACATGCCGTCGCCGTAGCTCGACGACTGCCCGCGGATCGCGTGCTCGCCCGTGCCGACGTACACGACGTTGGCGTCCGACTCCGCTACGGCGATCGCGCCGATGCTACCGACGCGGAAGTGTCCGTCGGAGATGTTGCGCCAGTTGATGCCCGCGTCATCCGTGCGCCAGAGGCCGCCGCCGGTGTAGCCCGCGAAGTAGGTCAGCGGCTTGCCGCGCACGCCGCTCACGGCCACCGAGCGTCCCCCGCGCGAGGGGCCGATGTTGCGCCAGCTTAAGGCGGCGTAATCGGCCAGCGAGGAATCCGGCGCCGCTGAAGTGGCGGCGGGACCGCGGCCGCGGGCCTGGGCCTCAAGTGAAGGGCGGACAGCGACCAGCGTGAGCAGGGCTGCGAGGCCCAGCGCAGACAGACGAGACATCGGGATGGGGGCGAGAGGTGATCCTCTAGATTCGCCCCACATCCCGCGCGCCGCAATCGCTAGCGACGCACCCGTTAGCGCCGCTCGAGCCGAACGCCTCCGGAGCCCGTGGAGATGCGCAGGCGCCCGTCCGCGCCGGTACCGATGCGGCCGCGCAGCTCATTGCGCCGTACCATGTCCATCGTGACGGGGAAGTCCGTCGAGATCCCGCCGGAGCCAGTGCGCACATCCACGTCCACGTTCGGATTGCGCGGCAGGCCCACGGTCACGCTGCCGGAGCCCGTGCGGGCGGTGAGGTCCCGCGGCACCGTCGAGAAGTCGAGGCGCACCGATCCCGATCCTGTGGAGGCGCGCACGTCGTCGCTGGTGAGCGATTCCATGCGCACGCCGCCCGAACCGGTGCTCGCATCGAGCCGCGTGCCGCGCACGTCGCGGCCCTCGATGGACCCCGAGCCGGTGCTGAACCGCAGCTCGTCGGCACGGACGCCGATGAGATCGATGCTGCCGGAGCCCGTGGACGCGCTGATGCGATCGCCCTGTACGTCCTCGAACAGCACGCGCCCCGAGCTGGTGCGGGCCGCGAGGCGCCCGCGGGCCCCGCGTGCCCGGATCGCCGAGGCATGGGTGCGCAGCTCGAGCACGCCGTCCACGTTGGCGACTTCGATGCTGCCCACGCCGACGTAGAGCGCCACGCGTTGCCCGTTGGGCACCTGGATCCGCAGGTCGGCGTGCGCCTCGAGGCCGCTTCCGCTGCTGCTGATCCGCACGCGCCGGCCGCTGCGGTCGTCGTCCCAGCCGCCCGAGAATGTGCCGTCGTCGTCCACCTGCAGGGTGCTGTTGTAGCTGTGGGAATCCTCGCGGCCGCGGTAGACGATGTCCCGCGCGGGATACTTCACGACGAGGCGGTCGCTCGACGCTTCGACGGTCAGGCGACGCCCGTCATCGCCCCCGCGGCTGAGCTCCACGACCACGTCGCTCCCGCTGCCGGCCACCAACTCGGCGCGGCCGGCGAGGTTCCAGATGCTCACGAGGTCACCGCGCAGGACGTGGCGCTCCGGCGACTGCGCCTCCAGCGCCATCGCTGGGGTGCCGAGGGCCGCGAGAAGTGTGACGCGGGCCAGGCTGCGACGCCGCGCCGCGAGCAGGGAGTGGGGCAGGAGAGAGCGTGACACGAAGACCTCAATGCGTGAGGAGGGCGGAGTTGTCGGGCATAGGTCCTACGGCGGGCGACCCATGCCGGTTGCGGCGAGGGAGCGTGGACGGCTCGCGCCTTGCCCCCTCGATGCCAGAATAGACAGCCCAGCCGTTTGGGGCGTTTGAATGCCTAGATTTCCCGAGATGACCCTCTGGGACAAGCTCAACCTCAAGGACCAGTCCCCCGTGGTGGTGCTCAACGCGCCGCCGGAGTTCGCCGCCGCCCTCGCGACGCTGGATCGGCCGGTGCTCCAGCGCGCCCCGGCGTCCGGGACGGTCACGTTCGCCATGGCCTTCGCCATCACGAAGGCCGATGTGGACCGCGCCGCCGCCGCGCTGACGGCCCGCGCCGGTGACGATGCGATCCTGTGGTTCTGCTATCCCAAGCAGACGTCCAAGCGCTACCGCTGCGAGTTCAATCGCGACAGCGGCTGGGCGGCACTGGGCCGTGCGGGCTACGAGGGCGTGCGGCAGGTCGCGATCGATGACGATTGGTCTGCGTTGCGCTTCCGGCAGGTCGGCCGTATCAAGACGCTGCGGCGCGCCGGAACGCGCGCCCTGTCCGCCGAGGGGAAGCGGCGCACATCTGGCGCGCCGCGATCGACCACCACATCACGCGCCGCACGCAAGAAGTAGCGCGAACCATCGGGACCGATGCGGAACCGCGCGTCGCCCATCGCCCGTTCATCCCCGCAATGCTCGTCTCTCTCGCGCTCCTGCACCTCACGCTCGCCGTCACGCTCCTGCGCCGCCTCAGCGGAGGGCGCACGCGTCGCCCGCCGGAGCCGCCGCGCCCTGAGGGGCAGCCCGAGCCGGGGCTCACGATCGTCATCGCGACGCTCAACGAGGCGCACCGCATTGGCCCCTGCCTCCGCGGCTTGCAGCGCCAGGGCTCGCCCGTGCGGGAGATCCTTGTGGTGGATTCCGGCAGTACCGACGGCACGCGCGAGCTGGTGACGGCGGCCGCCGCCGCGGACCCGCGTATTCGCTTGCTCACCGATCCGCCCCTGCCGCGCGGCTGGATCGGCAAGGCCTGGGCCCTCCAGCACGGCACCACGGAAGCGTCGCAGCCGTGGGTGCTCGGCATGGACGCGGACACCGAGGCCGAGGCCGGCTGCGCGGCCGCCGTGCTCGCTGCGGCGCTCCGCGATGGCTTCGACGTGGTGAGCTTTGCGCCACGCTTTGACGGTCAGACGGCCGCGGAACGCTGGTTGCAGCCGGCGTTGCTCGTGACGCTGATCTACCGCAGCGGCGCGGCCGGTGACCCGCGGGTGAAGCCCGAGCGGGTGATCGCCAACGGGCAGTGCTTCCTCGCCAAGCGCGAGGTGATTCTCGCCCACGGAGGCTACGAGCCGGTGAAGGACTCGTTCGCCGAAGATGTGTCGCTGGTGCGGCATCTCGCCAAGCGCGGGGTTCCGGTGGGATTCCTCGATGGCTCGCGGCTCTACCGCGTGCGTTCGTATACCGGCATCGCGCAGATGTGGCGCGAGTGGGGCCGCTCGCTGGACCTCAAGGACGCGACCGCCAAGGCGCAGCAGGCCCTCGACACGCTATTCGTGGTCCTGGCGCAGGGTCTTTGGTTGCCAGCGGCACTCGCGCTCTGGGTACTGTGGCCCACCCTCGAGCCCTCGGCGTGGCGCACGCTGCTGGCGGCGAGCATCGGCGTGCTGGTGGCTGTGCGCTGGCTGCTGTTGTTTGGCATTGCGCCGAGCTATGAGCGACGCGGCATCACATGGTGGCTGTCGCCGCTCGCCGACCCAATCGCCGCGCTGCGGCTCGTGCTCAGCACGTTGCGCCGGCCGACGCGATGGCGGACGCGGACCTACGACGCGGCGCCGGCGGCCTGAACGGCGTTGCCACAGAGGCACGGAGGCACGGAGTGTTGCGTGCCACACGAAGAGATCGGCCAGTGCGGCTCAGATGACTGGGGGTCCACACCGATCGTTCGGTGCGGACCCCCTTTCATTTGCAGTTGCCGACCCAGCGCAGTCCTCTGTGCCTCTGTGCCTCCGTGGCGAAGCAGTTACACCTGCTTCACCTCGGCCACGAGCTTGACCAGCGTATCCTTGGCATTGCCGAACAGCATCTGCGTCTTATCGCCATAGAACAGCTCGTTCTCGATGCCCGCGAAGCCCGCACTCATGCCGCGCTTCATCACGATGCAGCGCTTGGCGTAATCGGCATTCAAAATCGGCATCCCAAAGATCGGCGACGACGGATCCGTGCGGGCCGCCGGGTTCACGACGTCGTTCGCGCCGATCACCAGGCACACGTCCGTGCGCTCGAACTCGCCGTTGATCTCGTCCATGTCCACGAGCTTGTCGTAGGGCACGTTCGACTCGGCCAGCAACACGTTCATGTGGCCCGGCATGCGGCCCGCCACAGGGTGAATGGCGAACTTCACCGTGCCGCCGCGCTTCTCGATCAGCTCCATCAGCTCGCGCACCTGATGCTGCGCCTGTGCCACCGCGAGGCCGTAGCCCGGCACCACGATCACGCTCTGCGCGTACGCCAGCTGCAGCGCGGCCTCTTCGATGTTCGTCTCCTTCACCGTCAGGCCCGCCGCGCTCTTGCCCGAGCCGCCCGCCGCCTGACCGAAGGCGCCGAATAGCACGTTGGTGAGCGAGCGGTTCATCGCTTTGCACATGATCTGCGAGAGGATGATGCCCGAGCTGCCCACCAGCGCGCCCGAGATGACCAGCACCTCGCTCTTGATCACGAAGCCCGTCATCGCGGCCGCGATGCCGGAGTACGAGTTGAGCAGCGATATTACCACCGGCATGTCCGCGCCGCCGATCGGGATCACGAGCAGCACGCCGATCAACAGCGAGAGCGCGATCAACACATAGAACGCCCACATCGGCACCGTGGCTGGCGTCGCGACCAGCCAAGCAATCAGCGCAACGATCACCGCGAACAGCAGGCCGTTCACCAACTTCTGGCCGCCGAAGGTGATCGGCTTGCCGGTCATGACTTCTTGCAGCTTGGCCCAGGCGATGCCCGAGCCGGTGAGCGTCACCGCGCCGATCAGCACGCCGAGATGCGTCGAGAGCGACACGTCGAAGGTCGCCGACGCGCCGACGTCCACGCCGTGCAGGTACTCGGCGCTGGCCACGAGCAGCGAGGCGCCGCCGCCCACGCCGTTCAGGAGCGCGACCATCTGCGGCATCGAGGTCATGGCGACCGTGCGAGCCATCCACAGGCCGAGCGCGCCGCCGACAATCAAGCCCGCCGCAATCGTGCCGTATTCGATCGTCTTGGTCGAGAGCAGCGTGACGATGATCGCCACGAGCATGCCCACCGACGACAGCTGGTTGCCCTTGCGGGCGGTCTCGGGGCTGCCGAGCTGCTTGAGCCCCATGATGAACAACACCGACGCCACCAAGTACAGCAGGCGTTCCACCGCGATGGAGATCACTTGCCCGCCTCCTTCGCGCCGGCCGTCGGGGACTTCTTGAACATCTCGAGCATGCGGTCCGTCACGGCGTAGCCGCCGACCACGTTCATCATCGCGAACACGATCGCGAGGAAGCCCAGCACCTTGCCGAGCATGCCGTAGTCGCTGTGGCCGGCGATGGCCATCGCCCCGACCACCGTGATGCCCGAGACCGCGTTCGCGCCGCTCATGAGCGGCGTGTGCAGCGTCGGCGGCACGCGGCCGATGAGCGATGCGCCGAGGTAGGTCGCCAGGATGAAGACGACGATGAAACCGATGAGATCCATTAGGCGGCCCTCCCCGTGACGATCATCGCGCCGGTGATTTCGTCGGCGCGGTCCACCTTGAGCGTGCCGTCCTTCTGGAGCATGTGCTGGATGAACGTGAGGATGTTGCGCGAGAGCATCTGCGACGCGTGCGTCGGCATCGTCGCCGGGAGGTTCACGGGGCCGATCACCTGCACGCCGTTCACGTCCACGGTCTCGCCGGCCTTCGTGGCCTCGCAGTTGCCGCCCGATTCAGCGGCGAGGTCCACGATCACCGCGCCCGGGGCCATCGTCTTCACCGTCTCGGTGGAGATGAGGCGCGGCGCCGCGCGGCCGGGGATCTGCGCCGTCGTGATCACGAGGTCCATGCC
>CAZCIM010000051.1:0-11989 GCA_964498895.1 uncultured Gemmatimonas sp.
TGCCCAGCCACACCAGGTGCGAGATGATGCGCGAGAGCTCCATCCCGATCACGCGCAACACCTTGCAACGCTCGGTGATCTCGATCCCGAACAGCCGCTCCGCCCCCAACGAGTAGGCAATGTTGTTGCCCAGCGAGTTGAGGTAGTCCTCGCGGTCCGTCCACGGGATGATCTGGTTGTACTGGCGGTACTCGCCGATCTTCTCGAAGCCGCAGTGCAGGTAGCCGACGTGCGGGATGCAGCGCACCACCGTCTCGCCGTCAAGCTCGAGCACGAGGCGCAGCACGCCGTGCGTCGCCGGGTGCTGGGGGCCGATGTTGATGAGCATGTGCTCACCCTCGAATTCCGGCTCCACCGGCGGATGGCCCTGCGTGAGCCCCTCGGCGCCCAGCGGGATGCGCTGCGGCTTGCCGTCGGGGCCGAGGCCCGTCGTCGAAAGCGCCACCTCGATGGTGCGCTTGTCCGTCATCGTCGCCATGTGCGCTTACTCTCCCGTCTTCTCGCCGCCGCCCAAGCGGCGCCGCATGTCCATCGGCAGGTCTTCGAACGCATCGGCGATCGAGAGCTCTTCCTTCGAGTACCGCGCCTCCGGATTGGCCGCGAGCGCCTGACGCAGCTGCTCCGAGCGCGAGAAGCGTCCGCGCATCGGGAAGTCCTTCCGCAGCGGATGCCCCTCCTTGTACTGCTCCCACATGAGGATGCGGCGCAGGTCCGGATGGCCCTCGAAGCGGATGCCGAACATGTCGTAGCACTCACGCTCCATCCAATCGGCCGCCTTCCACACGTCCCACACGCTCGGGACGGCCAGCGGCGTCTTGCCGTCCTTCGGCAACTCGGCCTTGAGCCGGAGGAATCGGCGGAACTTGAGCGACCGGATGTGCCACACGACCTCGATCGGCCGGATGGCGTCGCGGTACTCGACGGCCGTCACGTCGACGAGCATCTCGTAGCTCTGGTCGGGGTCGGCCTGCAGCCAGGCGGCGACCTCCGCGACCTTGGTCCGCTCGATGTACACAGTGGTCTCGCCCCAGACGACCTCCGCGCGGCCGATCACGGCGCCGAAGCGCGCGCGGAGCGCGTCCACACTGGGGTTCATCGCGCCACCGCGGTGGACGACACCACGCGGGGTGCTGGGCTGCTCACCCGGCGTGCCCGGGCGAACGATCGTGAAGGCGGGGGCGGCGTGCTTGCTCACGGCGCCGACCGCGTCTGGTGCACCGAGTTGCCGAACGGCTCGGAGAGCTCGTCAATGCGGCTCGGCGGGATGTACAGCTGCGACGTCGGGTCCACGATGAGCTCGTCGCGCAGCGACTCGTTGCTCATGCGTTCCTGCATGACCTTCTTCTGCAGCATCATGATGCCGTAGATGAGCCCTTCCGGACGCGGCGGGCAGCCCGGGACGTACACGTCCACCGGGATGATCGTGTCGATGCCCTGTGCCACGGCGTAGCTATCGAACATGCCGCCCGACGACGCGCAGGCGCCCATCGAGATCACCCACTTCGGCTGGTGCATCTGTTGATAGATGCGGCGCAGCACCGGCGCGAGCTTGAACGGCACGCGGCCCGCGCAGATGAGCACGTCGCTCTGGCGTGGGGAGAAGCTCATGCGCTCCATGCCGAAGCGCGCGAGGTCGAACTTGCTGGCCGCCGTCGCCATGAACTCGATGGCGCAGCAGGCGGTGCCGAAGGGCATCGGCCACAGCGAGTTCGCACGGCCCCAGTTGACGAGGAAGTCCAGGCGGGTGGTGATCCACCCTTCCTGCGACTGCGGGTTGTACGACACCGCCGTCGCCGGATCTGGCTGCGTGATCAATCCCATTGCATCGCTCCCTTCTTCCACTCGTAGATGAAGCCCGCCACGAGCACGGTCATGAAGATCAGCATCGTCCCGAGGCCGTAAAACGTCACTTGCTCAGGCGCACAGACGCCGTTCACCAACGGCACCTTGCAGGACAGCTGCTGGAAGTAGGCCGCCCACGGCACAAGCAACACCGTCTCGACGTCGAAGACGATGAACAGCATGGCGACCATGTAGAACTTGACCGAGAAGCGCTCGCGCGCGTCGCCCAGCACGGGCATGCCCGACTCGTAGGGCTCCTGCTTCACCGGCGTCGGCCGGTGGCGGGTCAGATAGTGCGAGATGCCAAGGATCATGACCGCGTTGGCGGCCACGAATCCAAGCAGCAACAGGACCGGGAGGTACGTCCGTTCCATTCGGGGGGAGATGGGGGTCGGAGCGCGTTTCGTGAATTATTTCACGAGCTTCATACTTTCGGGTGGGAAACTATCCCGACACACCCCGCATCGCAACTGCAAACCTTAGTCAGTATTGGACTTGGCATTCCAATCCCGAATCCATCCATCCGCATTCCGCGTGGCGTCTGGAGAACCCTCCGGCGCGCGTAGGGTAGGATGCCCGTCACCCGTTGTTCTTCCCTCTTTGAGGTCGCAATGACTCGCCCTTCCTCGCTGCTCCTCCCTGCCCTCGCGCTGACGCTCGCCGTGCCCGGTGCCGCCTTCGCGCAGGCCTGCCTCGGCAACGGCTCCTTCGCCGGCCACCACATGCAGATGAATGCCGCCTACACCACCGTTGATGACGTCGACGAAGTGGGCGCGGCGCTCGTAAGCGGCAGCAATAGTGTCTTCGCAGGGCTCGGCGTCAGCAGCTACAGCATCGGCGACGGATCCTCGAGCGTTCGCATCGGGGGATCGCTGGGCTACCAGGTGCCGGTCAGCGCGTCGGGCCGCGTGCAGATCTGCCCGGTGCTGAGCGCCACGATCGGACTGCCCTCGGATGACTTCGGCGGCACAGGTAATGAGTACCGAACTCAATCGTTCGGCTTCGGTGTCGCCCTCGGCGGCCCCGTGTTCCGCGCCGAGCGCTTTGCGCTGATTCCCTCGCTCCAGGCTGGTGTGCAGCGCGACGTGCTGAACGTGGGTGGGCTGGCGGGCGCGGACATCTCTGACACGTATGGAAGCTTCGGACTCGCGCTGGGTCTCGTCTTTAACGAGGCCCTGAGCCTTCGCCCGAGCGTGCGCGTGCCGACTGGCGCCAGCTTCGACGATCCCATCTATGGCATCGGCGTCGCACTCAACTACGGCGGGCGACGCTAGCCGCCACCCACTGGCGACGATATCATCGAAGCGTCGGTCTCACACGGAGGCCGACGCTTCGTCCGTTTCGGACGCCCTCCCGTTCGCACCACCATGCCCACGCTCGCGCAGATCCACCCGCAGGTCGTCCACTTCGCCATCGCGCTGCTCATCGTCGGCGTGCTGTTCCGGCTCATCAGTCTCACGGGTCGCTTGAAGTTCACCGATCACGCGGCGGCGGTGCTCATCCTCCTCGGCACGCTTGCTACCGTGGTTTCCGTGAAGTCGGGTGACGCGGCGCATGGACCCGTTGAGCGCATCCCGGGCGTCCGGGCGGCGGTCATCGAGCATGAAGAAGCCGCGGAGTGGACCGAGCGGCTATTTCTCGGCGTGCTCGTCCTGGAAGCCGCCGCGCTGGCCCTCGCACTCTCGAACCGCACGCAGCGCTTCGTCCGCGGCACGCATCTCGCGGCCGCCGTCATCGGCGTCTGGGGTTGTGCCTCGTTGGTGCGCACCGGACACTTGGGCGGCGAGATTGTCTATAAGTACGCCGGTGGCCCCGGGCTCCGGAGCGGCGACGATGCCGACATCGGCAACCTGCTGCTCGCCGGCCTGCATTCGCAGGCGCAAGCTGATCGCCGAGCCAACAAGCCGGCCGATGCAGCGCGACTGGTGGAAGAGATGATGCGTCGCTTCCCCACCGACACCACGGTCCAGTTCCTGCGCGCGGAGTCGTTGCTGCGCGACCTGAACCAGCCCGCCGACGCAATGGTCGCGCTGAATGCCATCGGCGTGCGCGCCGATGATGCGCGCCTTGCGCCGCGCCGCGCGATGCTCGCGGCTGACGTGTGGGTCGCCATGCAGCAACCAGAAGCGGCGAAGGCCGAGTTGGATGCGGCGATCAAGGCGTTCCCGCAGAATGCGCGGTTGAAGGCGAAGCGCGATTCTATGCCCTAACGCGCGCGGCAGGACGCAGACGGAAGCGTTACGCCGGCGTGACCGGAGGCGACGGCCGCCGTGACAGGCGCGGGTGAGGTTGTGCGGGTTCGCGCTGTGCCGAACCCTCTCATCCCACCCGCGCAATGTTTGTCCTCCGCTCCATGCGTCGCTTCGTCGCGACGCTCGCCGCCCGCCTCATCGAGGCGCACGGCGAGCGTAGCGCAGCAGGAGCTGCGGAGCGTCGAGCTCCACCTCCGACGTGGTGAAATACGCCGACGCGTCGGCGTTGAAGCTGATGGCCTCGCCCTGACGCTCGGGGGTGTACGGCTGCCGCTCGGCGGGCCGCATGAGCGTCGCGCTCAAGGGCTCGTTGCCGGCTCGGCGCCAGTAGTACACGGCGTCGTACGTCTTGATCAGCACCTCTTGGCCGTCGTCCGAGACGTCTCCAGCCACCGCGAGCCGGAACGGAAACTCTCCGGGCACGCGCTCCAGCGTGGCGACCACGCCGGGGCGCTGCGGTGCGGCGTAGCGGTAGAGGCGCACCTTCTCTTCGCGCTTGGAGACGATGAACCAGTCGCCCGTGAGCGGGTCCACGAGCAACGTCTCGGCGTCACGCGGGCCATCGGGGTATCGCATCGGATACTGCGCCAGCGGCGTGGCCACCGTGTCCGTGAGTGCCGCGGGTTCCAGCACCGCGTACACGAAGACGGTATCGTACCGCGCGTCGTTGTCGCCCGTCTCGGCGATGTAGAGCGTGTCGCCGTATCGGGCGATGTCTTCCCAGTCACGGTTCCGCACGCCGTCCACACGCACGCGCAGCAGCGTCTCGCCGCTGCCGCTGATCAGAAACAGCTCCGGATCGTTGCCGGAGTCGTTGTGCGTCCAGAACGCCGAGGGAAAGCGTCGCGAACGCGTGATGCCTGAGGTCTCGCGCAGGTTGGCGCCGCGCAGCTCCCCCACCTCGGCGCCGTCGCGGAATACCGTCTCGCCGCTGACTGGACTCGGCCCCTTCTCACAGGCCAGACCGGCCGCCGCCAACGCGCCAGCCGTGAGCATCCGCCGCCACATCAGGGCCGTCCTCCCAAAAGGTCTGCGGGAATCGGGCGCTCGGGCGTCTCGGCTTCCCAGAAGATCGTCACCACCCACCAGCGCTGGCCGTCGAACCAGAGCTGGATGGAGTTCACGCCGCGCTGGAACGGCGCGGGGTCCTCGAGCCGACGCTTGGAGTCGTAGGCACTCATCACATGGACGATGTCGCCGTAGCGCTCGGTCTTGCGTCCCAGTTCCCGCTCGAAGAACCCGCGCTGCTCCAGCCGCGGGCCGATCGTCGTGACATACTCGTCCACGGAGAGGGTCCGCATCACCGCGGCCCCCGCCTGGTTGCGACCGGTCGGAATCAACCGAGCGTTCGGGGCCATGAGCGACCGGAAGCGATTCCAGTCGCGCACCTGCCCTGCGGGGCCCGAGATGACGTCGTAGAGCGCCGCGAGGATCGCGTCCATGGACGCCACGTCGCAGGGATTGGCGACCGCGGCAGCGCTGGCTGACGGCGCCGCCGTGGGCGCCTGGCCCAGCACCGCGGGGCTCAGCAGGGCGACGAGCAGCGTCGCCCCGATCAGGGGGGAGGCAGTGTGCGTCATACTCGCAAGATAGCATACCCCGACAGCGGACACCTGTGGCGTTCGTCACGGTTCGGTTCGGACGGGGTTTCCGCGCGCGAGGCCGGAGGGCAGATTTCTCGCGTCCACCCCGCCCCACCCTCACCGCCGACCACTGTGTCCATCAAGAACGACCGCTGGATCATCGAGCAGGCCAAGAAGGGGATGATCGAGCCCTTCGAGAGCTCCCAGATGCGCGAGGGCGTCGTGTCCTACGGCGTGTCCGCCTACGGCTACGACATGCGCGTGGCGCCGGAGTACCGGATCTTCACGAACGTGCTGAACAGCATCGTGGACCCGAAGCACTTCGATCCCAAGAGCTTCGTCGAGTACGAGGGGGACGTGTGCATCGTGCCGCCCAACTCGTTTGCGCTGGCGCGCTCGGTGGAGTACTTCCGCATCCCGCGCAACGTCATGACGATCACGGTCGGCAAGAGCACCTACGCGCGCTGCGGCATCATCACCAACGTCACGCCATTCGAGCCCGAGTGGGAGGGCTACGTGACGCTCGAGATCTCGAACACCACGCCGTTGCCGGCCAAGATCTACTCGAACGAGGGCATCGCGCAGGTGCTGTTCTTCGAGGGGGATGAAGGGCCGCTGGTCAGCTACAAGGACAAGAAGGGCAAGTATCAGGGGCAGGTCGGGGTGACGCTGCCGAAGATCTGAGCGCGGGGCTGGCGTCGTGACTGGGTTCATCCTGCCGATCGCGGCGCTGGCGCTCGTCGTCGCGCTGACGGCCCTCGCGCGCCGGCTCCCCATCCCCACCCCGATCCTGCAGGTCACCGCCGGCGCGCTGGTCGCGCTGATTCCCGGCGTCTCGATCCCGCAGCTCGATCCGCACCTCGCGCTGTTCGTCTTCCTGCCGCCCATCCTCTGGGCGGCCGCGTTCTTTACGTCGCTGCGCGAGTTCAAGGCGAATCTCCGCCCCATCTCGCTGCTGGCCATCGGCCTCGTGCTCGTCACGACGATCGTCGTCGCGATGGTCGCGCGCTGGATCTTCCCGGACATGCCGTGGGCCGTGGCTGTCGCGCTCGGCGCCATCGTTTCGCCGCCTGACGCCGTGGCCGCCACGGCCATCGTCTCGCGCTTGCCCGTGCCGCGCCGGATGATCGTCATCCTCGAGGGCGAGTCGCTGGTAAACGACGCCTCGGCTCTCGTGCTGTATCGCACCGCTGTCGCCGCGGCCGTGACCGGCGTGTTCAGCTGGGGCGAATCCATCATCCGCTTCTTCATTGATGCGGGCGTGGGCATCGCGATCGGATTCGCGGTCAGCTGGCTGATCATCTGGGCGTTGGCGCGCACCAAGGATTCCCTCGCCGAAGTGCTTGCGACGCTCTCGGGTCCGTACATCGCCTGGGTGGCGGCGGAATCACTGCACGTCTCGGCCGTCCTCGCCTGCGTCACGGGTGGGCTGTATCTCCGGCAGCACTTGTCTCTCGTGGTGTCGCCGATGTCCCGCATCCAGGCGCGGGCCGTGTGGGACCTGTTCGTCTTCCTGCTCAACGCGCTGATCTTCCTCATCCTCGGCGCGCAGTTCAGCGAGCTCATCGACGCCGTGCCGGCGGAGTCGCTCGTGCGCGTGGCCGTCGCGGGCGTGTGGATCAGCGTCGCCGCCATTCTCGTGCGGCTCGCGTGGGTGCCCCTGGCCACGTGGCTCCCGCGCTGGTGGAGCGCGGAGATTCGCCGCAAGGAACCGCCGCCGCGCCCGAAGGTGGTGGCACTTGTCGCCTGGACCTCCATGCGCGGCATCGTCTCGCTGGCGACGGCGCTGGCCCTCCCGCTGACGCTCGCCGACGGTACGCCGTTCCCGTACCGCTCAGAGATCCTCGTGATGACGATGGTGATCATCGTGATCACGCTCATCGCCCAGGGCTTCACGCTCGAACCGATTATCCGCTGGATGCGCTTCGAGCCCGAGCACGCGCATCACGACGAGGAACGCATCGCCCGCAAGGAACTCACGCGCCGTGCCGCGGAGGCGCTGGAAGATGCCGCGCGCCTCCCCGGCGTGGATCCAGCCGACGTGCAATGGCTGCGCACCGAGCTCAAGGAGCGGCGCCATGAGTCCGATGCGACCGGCGGCACCGTGGCCGGTCGTCAGCAGCTACGGCGCACGATGCTGGACGCCCAGCGACGCATGCTCGTGCGGCTCCGCAACGAGGGCGTGATCGGCGACGAAGTCCTCATGCACATCGAGCGCGAGCTCGATCTCGACGCCATCCGCGCGGGCGCCGGCGAACAGCGGTAGGCGTCGTCGAGGCGCGCGGAGGACGCGCCGCCCTGTCGCTCACACCAGCGACAGCCCGCCCTTTCCTTCGCGCGGAGCCGGCGTGGCAGTTGCTCCATCGGCCAGCGGCTCGGTCCTGCTCAGGCGCTCGACGTCAATCGCGATGATGCCGTCCGGCGCACTCGTGAAGATGCTCGCGAACTTCGCGTCCCAGCGCACTTCGTCCCAGCGGTACGACATGCGCTGCCGCACGCGGGTGCTGAATGTGTCCTCGTGCGCGTTCACCGACACGATGATCTCCGCCTCGGCCTCGCGGAGCATGTCCGGCGTGAAGCCCGCGAGCGGGCTCTTGGCCGTGATCGGGTGCACGACCGTCCAATGCAGGTTGAACAGCTCCACACTGTCGCGCTCGAGCTCCAGCGGCGTGAACGCGCGCTCACGGCGGCCGTCCACCGTCTCGTAGTAGATGAGGATCACCCGCACGCGCACGTCGCTGAGCTCGCCCGGTCGCGCATTGACCATGCGGAACATCAAGCCGCGACCATCCTCGTAGGGCGCCACCACGGCCGACTCCGAGAACAGCAGCTGCATGCGCGGCCGCGTCATCCGCGCAATGATCAGCCCCGCGATCACCACCAGCGTGACAATGCCAAACAGCGTCTCGAACAAGGCCAGCCACACCGCCGTCGGCGCCACGGCGTCGATACCCGTGAAGTTGCCGGTCGTGAACGTGCCGACGCTGAACGCCAGCGCGCGCAGGAAGGGATCGGCCTGGTTGAGCAATCGCCCGCCCACGAGCGCCTCCGCGCCCAGCGAGCGGTACGCCATGGCGAACACACCGTTGGCCAGGAGCAGGATTCCCGCCGACCAGCCGAGGAACTGCGGCCAGCTGGCCGCCAGCGCGGCGAGGTACGCCCGCTCGATGCGCTGCGCGCCGAGCCCGTACTTGTGGCTGGACGGCGTGCCGTCGCGGTTGATGAAGCGCCCGCGGACCGCGTTCGCGACGACCTTGCCGAGGCCGAGGTCGCGCAGCTCGCGTGCGGAGACGTCCTCCTCAACCGGCGCGGTCACGCAGCGGCCTCAGTGAAGCCGGCCACGATCGCCTCCACCCCCGGCCACGCCGCGCCATTGTAATGCGCGATCGTCCGCAGGTAGTGCTTGGCATCGTCACCGAACTGTGCGAGGATCGCCTCCGCGCCCTTCTTCACGGCGGCCGCATCTGCGAACGGCGGCTCCAACGACTCATCAATCGATGCGCCGTTGGCCTTCACGCCCGCCACCTTCAGGAAGGTCTCCTGAATGGCTGGCTCGACGTCCACGTAGAGCGCTTGCAGCAGATCGAGCTCGTCGTCCGCCGACTGCGCGTTCAGCCGCACCACCTCAGCCGCCAGCTTCGACACCGGCCACTGCTGCAGCGTCACCGCGCGGAAACCACCCCCGCGTTGAACCATCCGCTGAATGAACACCGCGCGGGCTTCCTTGCGGTTGGTCATCAGGGTCGTGACGAGGGAGACCCGCTTGGCGGCGGGCAGCTCGCGGTACAGCGAGACGGGTTTGGCGGTCTTCTGGCCTGGGATCACGCGGCGCCGCTCCACTCCTTCGCCTCACTCTTCGTCGCCATCGCCACCGCATAGTCGCGATTCATCTGCTGGATGGCATCGATCGAGATCCCCTTCGGGCAAGCCGCCATGCACTCGCCGAACAGCGAGCAGCCGCCGAAGCCCTCCAGGTCCATGCGTGCGACCATATCCAGCGCGCGCTTCCGCCGCTCCGGCTGACCCTGCGGTAACACGCCGAGGTGGTTGATCTTCGCCGCCGTGAACAGCGAAGCCGACGCATTCGGGCAAGCCGCCACGCATGCACCGCAGCCGATGCAGGCCGCGTTGTCCATCGCAAGGTCGGCATCCGGCTTCGGAATCGGCAGCGCGTTGGCGTCCTGCGGCGTGCCGGTCGGCGCAGAGATGTAGCCGCCGGCCTGGATGATGCGGTCGAACGCGGAGCGGTCGACCATCAGGTCCTTCATCACCGGGAAGGCCTTCGCGCGCCAGGGCTCGATGTAGATGTCGTCGCCGTCCTTGAAGCTGCGCATGTGCAGCTGGCAGGTCGTCGTGAGCTTCATCGGGCCGTGCGCGGCGCCATTGATCATCATGCCGCAGCTGCCGCAGATGCCCTCGCGGCAATCGTGGTCGAACGCGATGGGCTCCTCGCCCTTCTCGATCAAGCGCTCGTTCACGACGTCGAGCATCTCGAGGAAGCTCATGTCCGGGCTGATGTTCGGCGCCGGATACGTCACCATCTGGCCCTGCGCGTTCGGGCCCTTCTGGCGCCAGACGTGCAGCGTGAGGTTGAGAGTGGCCGTGCTGGACCCGCTCACTTGTAGCTCCGCGTGCTCAGGTGGACGTTCTCGAACTCGAGCGGCTCCTTGTTGAGGATCGGGGCCTTCCCCTCCCCGGCGTACTCCCAGGCCGCCACGTAGGCGAACTCCGCGTCATTGCGCTTCGCTTCGCCATCTTCCGTCTGGTGCTCGGTGCGGAAGTGCCCGCCGCAGCTCTCTTCACGATGCAGCGCGTCAATGCACATGAGTTCCGCGAACTCGAGGAAGTCGGCCACGCGGCCGGCCTTCTCGAGCGACTGGTTGATCTCCTCGTTGCTGCCGAGCACGCGCACGTTCTGCCAGAACTCCTCGCGCAGCTTCGGGATGCGCACGAGCGCTTCCTTGAGCCCCGCCGCATCGCGCGCCATGCCGCACTTGTCCCACATGATCTGGCCAAGCTCGCGGTGGAACGAGTCCACGGTCCGGTTGCCCTTGATGCTCAGCAGTTTCTTCGTGCGCTGCTCGACCTGCTCCTTGGCTTCGCGGAACGCCGGGTGATCGGTGGTCACCTTCTCGAGCTTGTTGCTCGCGAGGTAGTCGCCGATGGTGTACGGAATCACGAAGTAACCGTCGGCCAGGCCCTGCATCAGCGCCGAGGCGCCGAGGCGGTTGGCGCCATGGTCGGAAAAGTTGGCTTCGCCGAGCACGTGCAGGCCCGGGATGCTGCTCATCAAGTTGTAGTCCACCCAGAGGCCGCCCATCGTGTAGTGCACGGCCGGGTAGATGCGCATCGGACGATTGTACGGGTCCTCGTCCGTGATGCGCTGGTACATCTCGAACAGATTGCCGTAGCGTTCCTCGATGGCCTTGGCGCCGAGGCGCTTGATGGCATCGGCGAAGTCGAGGTACACGCCGCGGCCGCCCGGACCCACGCCGCGCCCGTCGTCGCAGGCTTCCTTCGCCGCGCGCGACGCAATGTCGCGGGGCGAGAGGTTGCCAAAGCTCGGGTACTTGCGCTCGAGGTAGTAGTCGCGGTCCTCCTCAGGGATGTCCCAAGGATTCTTGCCCACATCCTCGCGCTTCTTCGGCACCCACACGCGGCCGTCGTTGCGCAACGACTCCGACATCAGCGTGAGCTTCGACTGATGGTCGCCGGCGACGGGGATGCAGGTCGGATGGATCTGCGTGAAGCAAGGATTCGCAAAGGCCGCACCCTTCTTGTGCGCACGCCACGTCGCCGTGACGTTGCAGCCCTTGGCGTTCGTCGAGAGATAAAAGACGTTGCCGTAGCCGCCGGTCGCGAGCAGCACCGCATCTGCCGCGTGCGACTCGATCTCGCCAGTGACCATATCGCGCACGATGATGCCGCGCGCCTTGCCGTCGACGACCACGAGCTCGAGCATCTCGTGGCGCTCGTACATCTTCACGCCGCCCTTGGCGATTTCCTTCTCAAGCGCCTGATACGCACCGAGCAGCAACTGCTGGCCCGTCTGTCCACGCGCATAGAACGTGCGCGAGACCTGCGCGCCGCCGAACGAGCGGTTGGCGAGCAAGCCACCATACTCACGCGCGAAGGGCACGCCCTGCGCCACGCACTGGTCGATGATGTCCACCGACACCTGCGCGAGGCGATACACGTTGGCCTCGCGGGCGCGGAAGTCGCCGCCCTTGATGGTGTCGTAGAACAGGCGCTGCACCGAGTCGCCGTCGTTGCGGTAGTTCTTGGCGGCGTTGATGCCGCCCTGCGCGGCGA
>CAZCIM010000052.1:0-11783 GCA_964498895.1 uncultured Gemmatimonas sp.
GGCGGCCCGCGACGTCCACGCCGTTGGCCACCAGCGCGTCCACTTCCTCGAACATCCCTTCGGGATCGAGCACGACCCCGTTCCCGATGGCGCAGCGCACGCCGGCATGGAGGATGCCGCTTGGCACCTGATGCAGCACGGTCGACTCGTCGCCCACGTGCACGGTGTGTCCGGCGTTGGCGCCGCCCTGATAGCGCACCACCCAGTCGGCCTTCTCGGCCAACACGTCCACCAGCTTGCCCTTGCCCTCGTCGCCCCATTGGGCGCCGACGATGACGACGGTACGGGTCTTGGAATCGAACATTGATCGGTCAGGCGAGGGACGCAGCCGCGCCCGCGAGCGGGCACAAAAAAACGCCCCGCGGATGCGCGGGGCGTAGAAAGAATCTATGGCGTGACCCGGCGAACAGCAACTGTTTTTCGCCACAGAGACACGGCGACACAGAGACTTCAACGGTCCGGCAGTCTCCGTGTCTCTGTGGCTCCGCGGTGAAGCCCTCAGAGCCTAGCCCGCCAGCGCCGCCGCGACTTCCGAGCGGCCGGCGGCGTCGAGCGGCAACAAGGGCATGCGCGGCACGCCACCCACCTTGCCCACGGCGTCCATGGCCGCCTTCACCCCCGGCACCCCGAGCTTGGCGACGATCACGTCCGCCATCGGCTTGAGTCGCGCCTGCGCCGCGGCGGCCGCGGCCGTGTTGCCCGCCCGCAGCTCCGCCATCACCTCAAGTGCAAAGCCCGCGGCAAACAGCGACACCGCGAGAATCCCACCCCGCGCACCAGCTTCGAGACCCGCCTGCAAGCCGCTGCCGCTGCCCGTCAGCACGCTGAACGTCGGGGACTGCGCGCGCAGGAAGCCCTTCAGCATATCCAACACGCCAGAGCTGTCCTTGATGCCGATCACGTTCGGGTGCTGCGCCAACTCCGCCACGAGCTCGGCCGAGAGCGCGAAGTGCATGTACTTCGGGATGTTGTAGAGGATCACCGGCAGCGGCGATTCGTCCGCGACGCGCCGGTAGTGCGCGCGTAGGATCTCCTCGGTCATCGCGTTCGCGTAGTAGTGCGGCGCCACGACGAGCACGGCGTCGGCACCGGCGGCCTTGGCCGCCTGCGTGCGCGCGACGGTTTGCCGCGTGCTCTCGCCGCCGCAACCGGCGATCACCAACCGACCCGTGGGCACATGCTCGCGCGCCGTGGCCACCAACGCGCGGCGCTCATCCTCCGAGAGCAGCGCCGCCTCGCCGGTCGAGCCCGCCACCACTACACCGGCAAGCCCCTCGGCCATGTGCGATTGCACGTTGCGCG
The DNA here is from genome assembly GCA_964498895.1 of uncultured Gemmatimonas sp. GTDB lineage: Bacteria > Gemmatimonadota > Gemmatimonadetes > Gemmatimonadales > Gemmatimonadaceae > Pseudogemmatithrix. Next base: position 1,303 of record CAZCIM010000052.1, read on the forward strand.
CAAAGCCGCCGAGGTCGAGATCCTCGGAGCCGGCGTGGAACGTCGAGACCACCGGCGCAAAGATGCCGTGGAGCTGCATCTCAGCTCCCCATGTTGAACTTGAGGGCCAAGTCGCTCGGTCGCGTCGAGGCCGCCAGCGCCACCTTGAGGTCGATCTGGCCCTCGTGCACCAGCTGCTCGAGATGCTGGTCGAAGGTCTGCATCCCGTACTGCTCGCGGCCCTGCGCGATGTAGTCGCGGATCTCGTTCACCTTGTCGCGGTCGAGCATGAGGTCGCGGATCGTCGGCGTCACGATCATGATCTCCAGCGCCGCCACGCGGCCGTTGCCGTCCTTGCGGGGCAAAAGGCGCTGCGAGACCACCGCATGCAGCGACTCGGCGAGCCGCACGCGGACGACGTCCTGCTCCTCCGGCGGGAACATCGCCATGATGCGCAGCACCGTGCTCTGCGCGTCCGGCGTATGGACCGTCGAGATGAGCAGGTGGCCTGTCTCGGCGGCCTTCATGGCGGTGTCGATCGTCTCCGCGTCGCGCATCTCGCCGATGAGCACTACGTCGGGGTCCTGGCGCAGCGCGGCGCGCAGGCCCATGCGGAAGCTCTCGGTGTCCACGCCGATCTCGCGCTGCGTCACCGAACTCTGCAGGTCGCGGTGCAGGAACTCGATCGGATTCTCCAGCGTCACGATGTGCTTGTTGTGATGCTGGTTGATGTGGTTGATCATCGCCGCCATCGTCGTGCTCTTGCCCGAGCCCGTGACGCCGGTGACGAGGATCATGCCGCGCTCCGCCTCGGCGATCTGCTTGAGCACCGGCGGCACCGCCAGCCGCTCGAAGCTCGGCACCTCGAACGGGATCACGCGCATCACGATCATGAAGCTCGAGCGCTGCCGCAGGATGTTCACGCGGAAGCGCCCGATGCCCGGCGCGCCCCAGGAGCAGTCGTAGTCGTTGATCTTGTCGATGCGCGCGCGATCGTCCTCGTTGGCGATCAAGCGCAGCGCGATGCTCTTGGTCTGGTCCGGCGTCAGCGCCTGCTTGGTGAGCGGCACCAGCTTGCCGTCGATGCGCGCGCGGAACACGTCGCCGGCCTTGATGTGCAGGTCGGAGGCGCCGCGTTCCACTGCTGCCTTGATGATCTTTTCCATCGGGCCCGTTGGTGCCGTGTAGTGCCTAGTAGCCAGCGCGCTTGTCCACCAGGTTGCGGAGGGGTTCTCCGGCCCGGTAGCGCGCCCAATTCTCGAGGATGAGGTCCTGCAGGCGGTCCCAGAACCGCCGCGGCGAGACGCCACTCACGTGCGGCGTCCAGACGACCCGTGGAAGGTGCCACAGCGGGCTGTCCGCCGCCAGCGGCTCCTTGGCGAACACGTCGAGCACGGCACCCCGGATGCAGCCAGCCGTGAGCCCGTCAATCAGCGCCGCTTCGTCCAGCAACGCGCCGCGCGCCACATTGGCCACGATGACGCCGGGCTTGAGCCCCTTCATGCGCGTGGCATCGAGGATGGCCCTCGTCTCCTCGGTGAGCGGCGTCGCGAGCACCACTACATCGGCCAGCGGCAACAGGCCGTCGAGCTCGCTGGGACCGTGAATCTCCCCGAAGCCCGGCGGTGCGCCGAGCCCGGGGCGACGCCGCACCCCCGTCACCTTGGCGCCTAAGGCGGCGAAGCGCTGGGCGATCTCGCTGCCGAGTCCGCCGGCGCCGATCACCAGCACATGCAACTCGTCCACCTCGCGCACCATCGCGCGCGGCGTGGCGAAGGCACTCTGATCCCAGTGCTTCGCGCGGCGCATCTCATCCGCGAGATCGAAGGCGCGCAGGAAGTGCAGCACACCCGCCAGCACATGCTCGGCGATCGTCGGGCCGTACAGGCCGGCGGCATTCGTCAGCAGGCAGGGGCCATGGCGCATTTCGTCGAACAGCAGCGTGGCCACGCCCGCCGTCCCCGTCTGCACCCACTGTAGCTTCGGCCCCGCGAGAAACAGCGCCCGCGGCATGCCGAAGCCCACGTACACCTCGGCGTCGGGAATCACACGCAACGACTCCTCGCTCGGCGCCTGCGCGCCATCGCCGAAGGAATCGGTGACGGCCGAGACGATGTGCACGCGCCAGCCCGGCGGCGTGGCATCCGTGATGGCCTGTGCGACGCGATCCGGCAGGTTGAACGCCTGCGCCGTCGAGCGCAGGTCCACCACCATTAAGCGCGTATCGGTCATTGGATGCGCGCTGCGATGCGCGCTGCGGTGCGCATCACTCGTCGCCCTTGAGCGGGCGATCCGTCGCACGACGCTGCTGCGTGGCGTCCGCGCCGCGACGCCCAGCACTGCGTGCATCCCACTCGGCCGGCGGCACGCCCTCGCCGCTGTCGCTGGGCTGGTCGATGAACCGTCGTTCGATGTAGCCGAGGCCCTCGAGCACCGCCATCACGGTGACGGTCGCGCCGAGCGCCTCGAACATGTAGCCCGCGCCCACGGTCAAACCGATGGCCGCGACCACCCAGATGGTCGCCGCACTGGTCAGTCCCGTGATGGTGCCGCGCGCGTGGAGAATCGTGCCGGCGCCGAGGAAGCCGATGCCCGTCACGACCTGTGCGGCGATGCGCCCGGGATCGCCGCCGCTCGTGCCCGCGATGCGGATGGAGAGATCCATCAGCAGCGCGGACCCGAGGCAGATGAGGATGTTCGTGCGCAGCCCCGCCGGCTTGCGCCGCAGCTCGCGCTCCAGCCCGATCGCGCCGCCCGCGAGGATGGCCACGAGGAGCTTCACCCCGAGGTCGAGGCGCAGCAGTTCGATCCACGCCTGCAGCTCAGCCGCGGGCATCGAGCCCCATCCTATCCTTGACGGTGCGGATCGTATCCTGCGCGACGGCGCGCGCCTTCTTGCCCCCGGCTGCGAGCAGCGCATCCACCTGCGCCGGGTTCGCCTGCAACGCCTGGGCGCGGGTGCGGATCGGGGTCAGCTCCTCGACCATGTTCGCGTGCAGCACCTTCTTGCACTCGATGCAGCCCCACTTGGCGCCGCGGCAGTTCTCGTCCACTTCCTGCACCGTCTCGGCCGGCGAGAACGCCTTGTGCAGCTCGAACACCGTCTTGCAGTTCTCCGGCGTGCCCGGATCGGTCTTGCGCTGCCGTGCCGGGTCCGTGATCGCCGGTCGCAGCTTGTTCCACATCTCGTCCGGTGACTCGAGCAGGCCGATGGTGTTGCCCAACGACTTGCTCATCTTGGCCTGGCCGTCGAGCCCGACGATGCGCCGCGTGGGCGTCAGCTTGGGCTGCGGCTCGGGAAAGTACGGCGCGTCGGGCGAGAAGCGCGCATTCCAGTTGCGCGCCACCACACGCGACAGCTCGAGGTGCTGGATCTGGTCCTCGCCCACCGGCACGGTATCCGCGAGATACAGCAGGATGTCCGCCGCCTGCAGCACCGGATAGTTGAGCAGGCCCGCCATCACCTGCTCCTGCTTGCCGGCCTTGTCCTTGAACTGCACCTGTCGCTCGAGCTCTCCGAGCGGCGTGACCGTGTTGAAGATCCACTGCAGCTCGGTGTGCTCGGGCACATCGCTCTGCACGAACAGCGTGCACTTGGCCTCGTCGAGCCCGGAGGCCAGCAGCGAGATCGCCATGTCGCGCGTGCGGCGGCGCAGGTCGTCCGGCTGATACGCCACCGTGATGGCGTGATAGTTTACGATGCAGAAGAACGACTCGTGCTGCCCCTGCAGCGCGACCCAGTTCTTGACGGCCCCGAGGTAGTTGCCGATGTGCAGTTCGCCCGAGGGCTGGATCCCGCTGAAGACACGCGTCATCCCACGAAGTTACGGAGAGCCAGATGGGGCTTCAACAGGAGCGGACGGACTGGCTGGCGGTGGCGGTCCGGGCGGCCGAGGCCGGCGCGGCGGTGATTCGCGATGCCGCACCGGACGTGCGCGCCCTCGACTGGCGCTCCAAGGGTCCTACGGACTTCGTGTCCGAGGTGGATCTGGCCGCTGAGGCCGCCATCCTGCGGGTGATGGCCGAGGGCATCCCGGCGGCCACGGTGCTGGCCGAGGAAAGCGCCGCGTCCGTCCCGCGCGCCCAGCTCGAGCAGGGCGTGGCCATCGTCGTGGACCCGCTCGACGGCACGACCAACTTCCTGCACGGCTATCCCGAGTACGCCGTGAGTATCGCGGTGCTGGTGGACGGCGCGCCGGTCGTCGGCGTGGTGCACGATGTGCCCGGGAACGAAGTGTTCACGGCGCGGGCCGGTGGCGGTGCGCAGCGCAACGGCGAGCCGATCCGCGTCTCCACCATCACGGAGCCGCATCGCGCGCTGATCGGCACGGGATTCCCGTTCAAGGACGCCACCGACATCGCGCCGTATCATCGGCAGATGGCCGCCGTGATGGCGCACGTGAGCGGCGTGCGGCGGCCGGGAGCGGCGAGCATTGACCTCGCGAGCGTCGCCTGCGGGCGCTTCGATGGCTTCTGGGAGATGCAGCTCTCGCCCTGGGACTTCGCCGCGGGCATGCTGCTGGTGCGCGAAGCCGGCGGCATCGCCACCGACCTGAGCGGCGCGCAGCTCACGGCGTTCGGGCCAAGCTCGGTGCTGGCGGGCAATCCGGCGATGCATCGCTGGTTGCGCGAGACGCTCGGCGCGTGAGGCAATAACTGCCTTCGCCACGAAGTCACGAAGACGCAAAGGTCTCCGTCTCGCACAAAGCCCGGCCCATGAGTGAGGAGCGGATGACGTCCCGAACCAACTTCCTTCGTGTCATCGTGTCTTCGTGGTGAATGCGGTTCAAGTCATTCGGACCGAGACTAGATTTCGGGTTCACCCCCGAACCCGCCGACTGCAATGTCCCTCGTCGAGTGCGTCCCGAACTTCTCCGAAGGCCGCGACCAAACCACCATTGACGCCATCCGCGACGCCATCGCCACGGTGGACGGCGTGGTCGTGTTGGACGTCTCGAGCGACGCGAGCCACAACCGCACCGTCGTCACGTTCGTGGCCCCGGTGGAGAAGGCCGCCGAGGCGGCGTTCCGCGGCATCAAGGTCGCCAGCGAGCGCATTGACCTGAACCGGCATTCGGGCGAGCACCCGCGCATCGGCGCGACGGACGTCTGCCCCTTCATCCCGCTCGACGGCGCGTCCATGCAGGACTGCATCGTGCTCGCGCGCACGCTCGGTGAACGCGTCAGCAAGGAGCTCGGCATCCCCGTGTTCCTCTACGAGCGCGCCGCCACGCGACCCGATCGCGTGAACCTCGCGGACATTCGCCGCGGCGAGTTCGAACTCGCACGCACCGAGATCGGCACCAATCCAAATCGCGTGCCGGACTTCGGGCCCAACAAGATTCACCCGACGGCAGGCGCCACGGTAATCGGCGCGCGTCCGTTCCTCGTGGCGTACAACGTGTACCTCGGCGGCAAGGAGAATCTCCAGGTCGCGAAGAACGTCGCTAAGGCCGTGCGCGGCTCGAGCGGCGGCTTGAAGGGCGTGAAGGGTCTTGGCATGGAGGTTGACGGCCAAGCGCAGGTCTCGATGAACCTCGTGGATCTCGATGCCACGCCCCTGCACCGTGCCTACGAGATGGTGAAGATGGAAGCCGAGGCGCAGGGCGTGACGCCGACGTGGAGCGAGATCGTCGGGCTCGTGCCCGAGCGCGCGCTCTTCGAGGCCGCGGCGCGGCACCTGCGCTGGCGCGACTACACGCCGGACTTCGTGCTCGAGCGCAAGGTGCGCGCCGCGCAGCAGGGCGGTGAGTCGCTGGCTGGCTTTATCGGCGACGTCGCGAGTTCGGCGCCGGTGCCGGGCGGCGGTTCCGTCGTTGCGCTCGTCGGCTCGCTGGCCGCCGCGCTCGCGCAGATGGTCTCCGGGCTCACCGTTGGCCGCAAGAAGTACGCGGCGGTCGAAGACGAGATGAAGGAGCTCGGCCTCCGCGCCAATGCCCTCGTGCGGCGCCTCAAGGCGCTCAAGGACGAAGACGCCGCCGCCTACACGCTGGTCAGCAACGCCTACAAGCTCCCGAAGGACACGCCCGAGCAGGAGACCGCGCGCACGGCAGCCATTCAAGCCGCGCTGATCAAGGCCGCCGAGGTCCCGCTGGAAACGGCGCGCTGGTGCGCGGAAGTCGCGGAGCTCGCGGCGATCTGCGCCGTGAAGGGCAACACCAACGCGGCGTCGGATGCCGGCGTCGGCGCGTTGCTCGCCGAAGCCGCGGCGAAGGGCGCGGCGTACAACGTACGCATCAACGTGGCGGCCATGCCGGACCAGTCGGCGGGCGCGGCGTTGGCGGACGAAGCCCAGCGCCTGGTGCGCGCCGCCAGCGACGCGGCACAGCGCGCGACGACGGCGGTCGAGGCGCAGCTGTAGGCCCGCGGCCCGAGGTTATCGAATGTCGAACACAGCTCCCGCCTTAGCCGGATGCCGCCGTGTGACAGTCGCCGCACTGGCCGCGCTCGCCTCCGCCGCAGTCACGCCGACGGTGGTCCCGGAGCTACGGGCTCAGGCTACGCCCTCACCGATCCACGCGCTCGCCGGTGAGTACCGGCGCGACAGCGCGGCCAGCGACGACGTGAACGCCGCCATCGATCGGGCGGTTCGCGAGATGAACGCGCTCACGCGGCCCATCGGCCGCCGGCGGCTCCAGGGCACCAACCAACCACCCGCGAACGTGCGATTCACGGTGTCGTCCGATTCCCTCTTCATTTTGTACAGCGGGCAACCGGAGGTGCGGGCACGCCGCAACGGGAGTCCGCGTGCGTGGCGGAACGCGGCCGGCGAGGAGTTCACGGTGCGCGTGACGGCCGTGAACGATCCCGACGGAGGCATTACCGTGCGACAGTCGTTCGAGGCGGAAGACGGCCGACGCGAGAACACATGGCGACTGGACCCGTCCGGCGCCGTGCTGCGGCTCGAGGTCAGAGTGAGCTCACCGCGGTTGCCACAGCCGCTGCGCTATCGGCAGGTGTTCCAGCGCGCGCGTGACTGACCCCCTACCGCGGTAACCGGAACCTCAGTGCAGTATTCAGAGGCGTCGGCACCGTGCGTGCCAGCGTCGTGCCGTCGCCCAACTGCCCGCGATTGTTCTCACCCCAGCACCAGACCTCTCCGTCCGTCGTCAGGCCGCAGGTGAAGTCGTAGCCAGCCGCGATGTCAACGAATCGAAGATCTCCTTGGACTGGGGTCGGAGCATCGCGACTTGTGGTGGTGCCATCCCCAAGTTCACCGCTGGCGTTTACGCCCCAACAGTACGCGACACCTCGCGCATCGATGCCGCACGCGTGATGGTCCCCGTTTGAGAGCTTGCGAAATCGAAACTCCGTGAAGAGCGCCGTTGGTGTCCTATACAGAAAGACACCGCCCGGCCCGATCGCGTAGGCACCGCCCCACGTATAGAGGCGACCGTCGGGAGAAAGACCGAGCACGGGCCACGTGCGTCCGAGCGGCCGATGGATGCTGCCCAGCGCCGAGACCGTTGCGACCCGGTCAAAGGTACGTGTAGTTCCCACTCCGCCAACCCCGAGCTGTCCGTCCTCGTTTCGGCCCTGGCATACCGCGGCACCGGAGGCAGGAATGAGACACAGCATCTGCCGCCCGGCAGCCAGTCGGACGAACTCGCCCGGGACAGCAACGGCGGTGGGCGACAGCAGTGCATACGACTCGACTCCGAACACCGGCGAGAACTCGAGGTTCGCGCCCCAGCACCACGCCGTCCCGCCGTTCGCCAGCGCACACGTGATGTCGGCACCGGTTGACACCGCGATAACGTTGGTGAGGCCGCTGACCTGCACCGGATTCTCACTGTGAGCGTCGGTACCGTTCCCGAGCTGCCCCCAGTCGTTGCGGCCCCAGCAATACAGCGTCTCCGCCTCCGTGATGGCACAGGTATGCACGTTTCCCGCCGCCAGCGATCTCGCGACGAGTGGCGTGGATGCGGGGACAGGCGCGGTTGTCGAACCAGAACCATCGGGGACCAGACCTTGCCCGAGGTCCATCCCCCAGCATACGGGCTGTCCGGCCGCAGTAATCGCGCAGGCGTGATAGTTGCCGGCCACAAGGGTCCGCTCGACGGGCACGAGCCGCACCTCCTCCGCATCGAACAAAGAGTCACAGCCGAGTAGCCCGGCGCAGGCAAGCACCGCTGGCACGACGACGAATCGCATGAGTCACAACGTGTGCGGCCGCGCAGAGGTCGTCAAGCCAGGTTGCCGGCCTAGGGCTGGCGGGAGTGAAGGCCGAGATACTCCCGGCGGAACCGCTCATGCGCTCGCGCGTGCTTCGCGCAGCCGAGTTCGTATGTCGTACCGCTGGTACACCACGTGACATGATCGGCGCCATCCAGCAGCACCTCGACATCGTGTCCCGTGACCACCACCGCACAGCCCATCGCCGCGAGTGAGCGAAACTCCGCGAGGATGCGCGCTTGATCGATTGGCGCGATGCCGCGTAGCGGCTCATCCGCCAGCAGCACCCGGGGCCGGCGGACGAACACGGCCGCCACCTCGGCGCGACGCTGTTCCCCGCCGCTGAGCATGTGCGGCCGCGAGTTTGCGAACCGCTCGACCCCGAGCCGCGCCAGCGCCGTGACCGCATCCTCGCCTCCGGGGAATCGCTGCGCGAGCATGGCCAGCTGGTCAGCGATGGGAAGCCCCGTGCTCAACGCACCTACATCGGGCAGATAGTACACGCCGCGCGCCGCGAGCGCCGCTGGCGAGGTGCGTAAGAACGCGTCGCCCTCGCTGTGCACCACGCCCGAGTCGGGACTCAGCCAGCCCGCGGCGATGCGCATGAGCGTGCTCTTCCCTTCGCCGCTGCGGCCCAGCAGCACCCGCAGCTCGCCGGAGACCGCACGGAGCGATGCCGAACTCAGCACGCGGCGGCCACCGAAGGACATGCTGACGCAATCGGCGACGAGCCGTGCTGCCGTCACAGCAGCACCTGACGCACGGCGAGCGCCGCTTCCCCAATGGCGCCACCGAGCGCGAGCAGCCCGGCGTGCGCCGACCGCGAGAGGCCAAGATTGGCGAGCCACACCGTCTCCGCGAGCCGCCGCGCCTCGACGAACCCGAGCGCGATCGCGACCAGGAGCGACAACGGCATTGGACCCGTGAGATCGGGTGGAGCTCCCCCGCCGACCGTCACCGAGAACAGCACCGCAGCGAGGAGGGCGAGTCTCGCAAGCAGCCACATCCACAGGCCGCGGCGCAGCAGGTGTCGGTGCACAAGCGAAGGGCCGCGCATAGGGGCTTGTACCCGTCGCGCGGCCCTTCGTGCCTTGGTGGTGAATCGCCTTCAGCCCAGCGTCGTCAGGATCCGCGGCCCCTCGGCCGTAATCGCCACCGTATGCTCGAAGTGCGCGCTCAGCGCGCCGTCGAGCGTGACGATCGTCCACTTGTCGGCCAGCGTCTTCGTCGCCGGCCCGCCCGCGTTCACCATGGGCTCGATGGCCAGCGTCATGCCCACCTGCAGGCGCGGCCCGCGCTTGGGCTTGCCGTAGTTCGGCACCTGCGGCTCCTCATGCATCACCGCGCCCACGCCGTGGCCCACGAGGTCCTTCACCACCGAGTAGCCGGCCTTCTCCACCACCGCCTGACAGGCGGCGCCGAGATCCCCGATGTGGTTGCCGATCGTGCACTCACGGATCGCCGCGTAGAGCGACTGCTCCGTGACGTCCATGAGGCGCTGCGCCTCGGGCGTGACGCCCCCCACGGCGTAGGTCCAGGCGCTGTCGGTGTGGAAGCCACCGTAGTACACGCCGATGTCCACCGTGATGATGTCGCCGGCCTTGAGGATGCGCTTGGCACTCGGGATGCCGTGCACGATCTCTTCGTTCAGCGAGATGCAGGCCGAGCCGGGGAATCCGTAGAGCCCCTTGAACGACGGCGTCGCGCCGGGATGCGAGCGGATGAACGCCTCGACCATCTTGTCGATGTCGAGCGTGCTCGCGCCGGGCTGCAGGGCCGGCTTGATATGCTGGTGCGTCGCGGCGAGGATGCGGCCACCGGCCGCCATCGTCTCGAGCTCGCGGGGGCTCTTGAGTTGGATCATCGGGGTTCCTGCGTCGTCAGGCGCGCGGCCTGCCGGCCCTGCACCCGCGCGATGGACTCAGCGGCCGACTGCCGCGAGCGCACGCGCAAACACGTCATCGAACGAACCCACGGCATCGATGTGCCGCACGTTCGCGCCCTGCGCCACGTACCAGTCGAGCACGGGCTTGGTCTGGGCGTGGTAGACCTTGAGCCGGTTGCGGATCGCCTCGGGCTCGTCGTCCTTGCGCCGCATCAACGTCCCGCCGCACTGGTCCGGGCAGGGCGTGCCGGGCTCGAGGCCCGTGAACGGCTTCTGCTCCTTGTCGCAGGTGGTGCGGCCGGAGAGCCGCGTCACCAGCACTTCATCGGCGATCTGGAAGTCGAGCACGACGTCCACACGCTTGCCGATCTCGGCCGTCATCGCCTTGAGCCCTTCGGCCTGCGGCACCGTGCGCACCACGCCGTCGAGGATCGCGCCCTTG
>CAZCIM010000053.1:0-11291 GCA_964498895.1 uncultured Gemmatimonas sp.
CGGACACCATGAACACCGGCTTCTTGGTCGCGCGGTCGACGATGATGCCGACGTAGGCCTCGCTGCCGATGTCGGCGGCGACCGTGACGAGCACCTTCTCGACCGTGAGGTCCTTGATCTTCATGCCGAGGATGGCGGTCGCCTTCTCCTTGGCGTCGGCGGGCGTCTTGCAGAACTTGACGCCGCCGGCCTTGCCGCGGCCACCGGCGTGCACCTGCGCCTTCACCATCACCGCGGTGCCATACTTCGTGGCGATCGCCTCGGCCTCAGCGGGGGTCGTCGCGACCTCGCCGGGCGGGATCGGCACGCCGTAGCCGCGCAGGATCTCCTTTGCTTGATACTCGTGGATGTTCACACGGTCTCCGTGTCGGGTTCGAGTGGGGGGAAGCCCCTAAAAATACGCGATTGTCCGAGCCAGCGGCACCGCTGCGCATCGCGGCGTACGAGTCCGCGCGTCACCCGCCGCCGCGAGGGCCCTCAGGGCCGCTGCAGCAGTCGGCCGAGGGCCGCCCAGGCCTCGCCGTACGCCTGCCAATCACCGCTGCGTTGGGCGGCCTGCATCGCATCGTAGATCCGCGCCACGCGCTCACGGAACGCATCGCCGTCCAAGCGGGCGCTCGGGCTCCGCTCGCCCAGCGCCTCGGGCAACGATCGGGCCGCCGTGACGGTCCCGCGCCAGCTGACGACAACGCCCGCGAGCCGCGGCGTCCCGTCTTGCGGCCAGTCGTAGTAGCTCTGGATCCACAGCGGGCCGTCCGCGGTCGGCACGGCCTGTACGCGCCCACGGCGTGCGTTGGCCATCGAGCGCCCAAAGCCCGCGCGGTCCGCGGCCTCCTGCAGCGACTCGAGCAGCGTGGTCCAGCGGGAGGACTCGTACGCGAGGAACTCCGTGCGCTGCTCCGCCCCACCCCGCGCCACGAGGATGCCGAGGGTGCGTCCGGCCCATGGGATGTCCACAGGCAGCGCCCAGCCAAGCGCCCCGGCCGAGTCGTACGCGAAGAAGGTCGGCGCACCGACGGCCAGGTCTGCATCGGCATCGTCGGGGCGCGTGAGCCGACGCGCGCCCAAGGAATCATCCGCGAATCCGACGACGGCCAACGCGGTGCCTTGCACGGCCATCCAGTCCACCGCGGGTGGCCGCTCGTCGCGCAACCACGCCGGCGCGGCGGCCAGCGGGGTGAAGGTGGATCCCGCCTGCGTGAGCCATGCCCGTAGGATCGGATCGGGCGCGTCCACGGGCACCACGAGCAGCTGGCCAGTCTGTGCCTGCACCACGACGGTCGCCGCCCGTTGGACGTAGCGATACTCGCGGCCATCGAGCGTCACGCCTGCACTCAACGGATAGCGAGCCGCCGTCACGAAGGCCTCCGCGATCCAGTACAAGGAGTCGCCGCGCACGTAGGGCAGCAGCGTGGGGCCGATCGTGAGAAACGGCAGCGCGCGGGAGAGACGCTCGCGCACGTCGCGCGCGAGCATGAGCCGGGGGCGTGGCAGCGGAACTTCACGGACGAGCAGGCGCGGATCCTGCTCAGCCCACGCCAAAGCGATGCGCTGCGTGCCGGTCTCGAAGGCCGGAGCCGCCAGCGTCCCTCGCGCGTCGGCCACGAGCCGCGCCCGCGCCGCGCCCGGATACACCGACACCTGCGGCAATCGACCGTCGCCGAGCGCGGGCGCGTGGAACGGACGACCGGCATCATCCACGCCCGCGGCGAGATACCGCTCGCTGTGCCAAGTCTCGGCGCGGTCCGCCAGCGGCTGGAGCACCGCGAACGCCTCAAGGCCGCTCGGCGCGGCACGCCACGCAAGAGCGACGGTCGAATCGCGGCGCTGGTCATTGGCCAACCGCAACAGGGCGGCCGGGTCCCACACCGCAATCGCGCGACTCACGCGCGTGGTCGGCACGCGGGCAACGTCGCGCCGCTCGATGGTCTCCACCGCGTACGCACGCCGCGTGTAGAGCGCCGCCGTGTTGCTATACGGGCGTCGCCGCTGCCGCGCCTCGGCCGTAGAAAGCGGCCGCTTGGCAATGGCCGGCAGGAGGGCGGACGCCGCCGGCCCCATGAGCACCAGCGCCGCGAGAACCGTCACCGCCGTGCGCAGATAACCGCGCCAGCCGGCGTAGAAGAGCAGCACCGCCAAGGGCAACGTCGCAAAGGCGGCGAGCGCGCGATACGGCAGCGCCACGCGATGGTCGAAGGCGCTGAACACCGCATCGGTCGTGGCGTCCAGCCACACACCGCTGCCGGGGCTCAGTCGTTCGAAGCGGTCGAGCCGCCAGCCCCAGCCGATAATCGCCACCACCAGGGCGCCGAGCGCGGCGGCATGCCGGCGCACCCAGGTGGACACGTACAGCCCCCGCCCACCCCAGCGGAGACTCGGCGTCAGCGCGTAGAGCGCGAGGACGAGTCCGCCCACGCCGAGCGTAAGCGCCATGGCGCGGGCCTGCAGCGCGCGCTCGAAGGGCAGCCAGGTCGTGTAGAAGCCGAGATCGCGCTCGAGGTAAGGATCGGCTTCGCCGAAACTCACCCCTTCGAATGCAAGGGCGGCGCGCGTCCAGTCCTGCGGGAGCAACGCGAAGGCGATGGCGACGAGCAGCGCGAGCAGGAACGCCAGGGAGGTGAGGCGTCGCGCCGGCACCTCCTCCGGTATCTCGAGCCCGCCGATCTGCGAGGGCAGCACGAGCGAGACGATGGACTGCCGCACCGCGAGGAAGTTGACGAACGCGAAGATCGCCGCGACGACGAACGTGCCCCCGTGCAGCAGCCCGAGCGTCCGTGCCTTCAGCCGCCAGAGTTCCGTGAATCCGAGCGCCTGATGAAACGCCCAGTCGGCATACTGGCCGGCGAGCCAGCGGCCCGCGAGCAGCGCCAGCGCGCCGCCGGCGAGGAATCCGAGGAGTCCGCGCCGCCCTCGCATCAGGGCCTCAGTGGCCGCTCGCCCCGAGGGTCACGCCGCGCGTGGCGAGCCAGCCCTCCACCTCGTCGCGCAGCGCTTGCAGCCGCTCCTCGCTGGACGCCTCGAAGCGCAAGACAAGAATCGGCTGCGTGTTCGAGCTGCGGATCAGTCCCCAGCCGTCGCCGAACAGGATGCGCACACCATCCACGTCGCTCACGTCGTACTTGGCGCGGAAATGCGCCAGCGCCTCGGCGACGATGGCTTCCTTGCGGTCGTCCGGGCAATCCACGCGCAGCTCCGGCGTGGACACAAACCGCGGCACGTCCGCCAACAACTGCTTCACCGGCTGTTTGGCATCGGCGACGATGCGCAGCAGCCGTGCGGCGGCATAGAGCGCATCGTCATGCCCGTAGAAGCCTTCCGTGAAGAACATGTGCCCGGACATCTCGCCAGCGATCGGCGCCTTGAGCGCCTTCATCTTGTCCTTGATGAGCGAGTGGCCGGTCTTCCACATGACTGGCTCGCCGCCCGCCTTGCGGATGCCGTCCGGCAGCGCCTGCGAGCACTTCACGTCGAAGATGATCGGCTGCCCCGCCCCGGTGCGCGCGAGGACATCGCGGGCATAGAGCAGCAGCAGGTAATCGCCCCACACGATGGTGCCGTCGCCGTCCACGAGGCCGATGCGGTCGGCATCGCCGTCAAAGCCGATGCCGAGTTCGCTGCCCGTGTCGCGTACGCTGCGGATGAGATCCTGCAGGTTCTCGACGACCGTCGGATCCGGATGATGGTTCGGGAAACTGCCGTCGCTTTCGGCGAACAACCATGTCGGCGTCACCCCGAGGGCCGCGAAGAGCTTCGGGGCCACCACAGCCCCGACGCCGTTGCCGCAGTCCACCACCACTTTCATCGTGCTCGGCAACGGTCCGATTCTCGCGGCGATGTCGGCCACGTAGCGATCGATGATCGCCTCGGCGCGCACCGTGCCGGCTCCGGAGCGAAACGCGCCGGCCTCGATGATCTGCCTCAGGCGCTGGATGCCCTCGCCGTGCAGTGAGCCCGTACCCACGCAGCACTTGAAGCCGTTGTACTCGGGCGGGTTGTGCGACCCGGTGATCTGGATGCCAGCGACGACCGGCAGGTGATGCAGCGACCAGTACAGGAGCGGCGTGGGGACCACGCCGACGTCCACGACATCGAGCCCGCTGCTCGTGAGGCCATGCACGAGCGCATTGCGCAGGGCCTCGCCACTCGGCCGATTGTCGCGCCCGACGGCGACCGCGCCGTGGATGCCGCGCTCGTGCAGCAGCACCGCGTAGGCCCTGCCAATGGCCTCCGCGGCATCGACGGTCAAATCCTTGCCGACGATGCCGCGGATGTCGTACTGCCGGAAGATGCCTGCTGCGATCATCTAGTAGGTATCGAAGGCCTTGGTGTCGAGATTCGCCGGATTCACCGCGATTGGCTCGCCGCCCGTTGCCCAGCGAATGATGCCGCTGGGTACCAATCCGAACGCAAGGATAGCCGCAGCCGTGCCCACGAGGACCACGCGGGTCAGCGGACCCGTCACGGGTACCGCCGGCGCCTCATCTGGGCGCGGCTGCATGAACATGCTTCGCACCACAGCCAAATAGTAGCCCGCGGAGATCACGGAGGTCACGACCAGCAACACCGTGAGCGAGTTCAGGTTGAGCGGGCTGGAGAGCGCCGCCGCCACCACGTACCACTTCGCGAAGAAGCCCAAGCCACCGAACACCGGGAAGCCGAGGAGCGCGAGGAGGAAGACCGTCATGCCGACGGCGAGCAGCGGCCGGCGGGACCACAGCCCCGCGAAGTCGGACACCTGCGGGTCGCGGTCGTCGGCACCCTGCACCACGGCCACGACAGCCAGTGCGCCGAAGGTCGCCAGCGTGTACGCCAACAGGTAGAAGATCAGGGCGGCCGAGCCGAGCACCGTATTGGACATCACCGTCACAAGCAGGTAGCCCGAATGCACGACGCTCGAATACGCGAGCATGCGCTTCACGGACTTCTGCCGCAGCGCGATGATGTTGCCCACGATCATGGACGTCGCGGCGATGGCCCAGAGCGGCGAGCCCCAGGCGACCACGAGCAGACGGAAGCACTCGAACCAGAGGCGGCCGATGGCCGCGAACACCGCCGCCTTCACCGCCGAGGCCATGAACGCGGTGATCGGCGTGGGCGCGCCCTCGTATACGTCGGGCGCCCACATATGGAACGGCGCCGCGGCCACCTTGAACGCGAAGCCGATGGTCAGCAGGCCGATGCCGGCGAGCAGCATCGGGTTCCGGAGGAGCGCGAGGTCCACGATGCGCTGCGCGATCGCCGAGAGCTGCGTCGCGCCGGTCGCCCCGTAGATGAGCGCCATGCCGTACAGCAGGAACGCGGTCGCGAAGGCGCCAAGCAGGAAGTACTTGAGCGACGCCTCCGCCGCGCGTGCGGAGCGCCGGTTGAGCCCGACCAGGACGTAGCTCGCGACGGAGGTGATCTCGATGCCGATGAAGATGAGCAGCAGGTCGCGCGCCGCGGCCAACACGAGCATGCCCGCCGCCGCGAACAGCACCAGCACGTGCATCTCGGCCTGCGGGATGCCGTTCTTGCTGTTGTACTCGATCGACAACAGCACCGTGCCGAGGGCCGCGACCATGACCACCAGCGCAACGCCTAGGCGCAGGGAGTCGAAGGCGATGGCGCCTACCGACACGGCATCAGGCCGTGACGTCACGAACAGCAGCGTCGCGATGGTCGCGACGATGACGCCGACCGCGCCGTAGCCCACCGTGCGCTGGTGCGCGTCGGACTCCGCGCGCCACGATGCGACGACCATCAGGATCATCGCGCCCACGAGGAGCACGAGCTCGGGCAGCAGCGCCGACAGCAGCTGCATGGGGTTGCTGAGATCGAAGGTCATCGCTGGCCTCCGGACAGCGGCGTACCGAGGCGCACCGCCTCGACCTGCCGTACCAGCTTCGTGGCCGCCGCTTCCGTCTTGGCGAGCACGGGCTTGGGATACACGCCGATCCACAGGATGCCGGCAATGAGCGGCACCAGCAGCCCGATCTCACGCCAGTTGAGGTCCATGCCCTTCAAGGCCGCGTTCTCCGGCTTGACCAAGGGATTGTAGATGATGCGCTGCACCGCCCAAAGCAGGTACGCCGCCGCGAAGATCACGCTGGTCGCGGCGATCACCGCGTGGAACGGCTGCGTGCGGAAGGAGCCCAGCAACACGAGGAATTCACCCACGAAGCCGTTGGTCCCCGGGACGCCGATGCTCGAGAGGGAGACGATCGTGAGCATCACCGCGAACACGGGCATCACCTTGGCAATGCCGCCGAAATCGTCCAACAACCGCGTGTGGCGCCGCTCGTAGATCATGCCGATGAGCAGGAACAGCGCGCCGGTCGAGATGCCGTGGCTGATCGTCACCACCAGCGCGCCCTGCACCGACTCCACCGTCGCGGCGAAGATGCCGAGCATGACGAAGCCCAGGTGCGACACCGAAGAGTAGGCGACGAGCTTCTTGAAGTCCGGCTGCACGAGCGCCACCAACGCGCCGTACACGATGCCGACCACCGCGAGGGCGAGCATTATGGCCCGCACCGTCGGGTGCATCGCCGCATCGGGGAACAGCGGCAGCGCGAAACGCACGAAACCGAAGGTGCCCATCTTCAACATGATCGCCGCAAGGATCACCGACCCTGCCGTCGGCGCCTCGACGTGCGCATCGGGCAGCCACGTATGGAAGGGCCACATCGGTACCTTGATGGCGAAGGCAATCGCAAAGGCGCCAAAGAGCCAGAGCGAGCCGCGCCACCAACTCTCGCGCGAGAGTTCGACTAAGGCGTCATAGCTGAACGTCGGCGTGCCCGTCTTGGCGGCGGCGAAGCCCAGCCAGACGATGGCCACGAGCATTAGCAGCGAGCCGACCATCGTGTAGAGGAAGAACTTGATGCTGGCGTAGAGCCGTCGCTGGCCACCCCAGACGCCGATGATCAGGTACATCGGCACCAGCATCACTTCCCACATGACGTAGAACAGCACGAGGTCCAACGCCATGAACACGCCGAGCATGCCCGTCGTGAGGATGAGCAGCAGCGCGTGGTACCAGGCCGTCTTCTCGCGCACCGAGGTCCATCCCCCGAGCACCGCGAGTGGCATGATCAACGTGGTGAGGAGGACCAGCATCATCGCGATGCCGTCCACGCCCAAGTGGAAGGTGATGCCCCACGCGGGGATCCACGCCGTCTTGAACTCGGCCTGCCACACGGGGAACGAGGTGTCGATGGACCACCACAGGCCCAGCGAGAGCAGGGCTTCGAGCGCAAACACGGCGAGGGCGATCGTCCGGTCGCTGCGTGCGGCCTCCGGCGTGTCAGCCGCGCGCCCCGCGCGCAGCAACAGCAACGCGGCGCCGGCCAACGGCAAGCCGAGCAGGACGGGGAGGATCCAGCCGTTGTAGCCGATAGAGTCGAGAAACGCGGTCACGGTCGGATCAGAAGAAAGTGTAGGCGCCGAGGACCATCACTGCGCCGAGCACGAGCACCCAGGCATAGGTGCCCACGCGCCCGGTCTGCAGCTGCGCACCCGCCCAGCCCAAGGCCTTCGTTAGCACCGCGCTGCCGTTCACGAGCAGGCCATCGATGATTCCGATGTCGATGCCCTTCCACAGCACGTTGCGCGACAGGCCCAGCGTGGGCTGCACCACCGCCTTGTCGTAGCCCTCGTCCACGTACCACTTGTTGTAGAGCGTCTTGCCGATACCCTGCTCCGCCGGCGCGTCCTTCGCCGCGGTCAGCGCGGCGGGCTTGAGCTTCGCGAAGGCGTAGGCGATGCCGGCGACGGCGATCAGCACGGCCGTCCCGATCAACAGGTACTCGGTGCTGTGCGAGAGGTGCGGCGCCTCGCCCAGGGTCACCCGGAGCTCCGCGGCGCCCGTCACCGGCTCGAGCCAGTGATGCAGGACGCCGGCCTCGCCGAGGAAGCCGAGGATCGGCGGCAGGTTGAGCCAACCGCCCGCCAGCGAGAGCAGGCCAAGCACAACCAGCGGCCCCGTCATGATCCACGGGGCTTCCTTCAGGTGCGGGCGCTCCGCCTCACCCGTCCGGTTGGGCCCGTGGAAGGTGTAGATCATCATGCGCGTCATGTAGACCGCCGTCATGAGCGCCGCGGCGAGCCCCAGCGCATACACCGCATAGAGAACGACGCTGCCCGGCACGCCTAGCAGCGAGCCCTCCGCCAACGTCGAGCCATGCGTGCGCGCGAAGACGCTCGCGAGGATCTCATCCTTGGAGAAGAAGCCCGAGAAGAACGGAATCCCGGCAATCGCCAAGGTCGCGATCCACATCAAGTAGAACGTCACGGGCATGTGGGCCTTGAGGCCACCCATGTTCCGCATGTCCTGCGCGTCCTCGTGATTGTGCGTCGCGTGGTACGCCTGGTGCATGGCGTAGATCACCGAGCCCGAGCCGAGGAACAGCAGGGCCTTGAAGAACGCGTGCGTCATCAGGTGGAACACGCCCGCCGTGTACGCGCCGACGCCCACGCCGACGAACATGTAGCCGAGCTGCGAGACGGTGGAGTACGCGAGCACCTTCTTGATGTCCCACTGCTTCAGGCCGATGGTCGCGGCGAACACGGCGGTGAGCGCGCCCACCAGCGCCACCGTCAGCTGCGCCGTCGGCGCCAGCGCGAACAGCAGGCCGGAGCGTGCGATAAGGTACACACCGGCCGTCACCATCGTGGCGGCGTGGATCAGCGCCGAGACCGGCGTCGGGCCCGCCATGGCATCGGGGAGCCACACGTGGAGCGGCATCTGCGCCGACTTGCCCGTGGCACCGAGGAACAGGAACAGCGCGATCGCCGTCGGGATCAGCGCGCCCACGTCGACGCTGCCCAAGGCCTGCTCGAGGCCCACATACGACAGCGTGCCGAAGTTCGCGAACATCAGGAACATCGCGACCAGCATGCCGAAGTCGCCGATGCGGTTCACGATGAACGCCTTCTTGCCGGCATCGGCGTTGGCCTTCTCCGAGAACCAGAAGCCGATGAGCAGGTACGAGCAGAGCCCCACGCCCTCCCAGCCCACGAACATCAGCGGGTAGCTCGCGCCGAGCACGAGCAGCAGCATGAAGAAGACGAACAGGTTGAGGTACGCGAAGTAGCGCGGGTACCCCGGGTCCTCCTGCATGTAGCCCACGGAGAACAGGTGGATCAACGAGCCGATGCCCGTGATGATCAGCACCATCACCATCGACAGCTGGTCCAGCTGGAACGCGACGTCCACGCTGAGTTCACCGGTGGGCATCCACTGGAACAGCGTGAGGATGTACGGATCCTCGATGTGCGCGGCGCGCATGGCGGCGAAGATCGCCACCGCGAGGCCGAAGCTGGCGAGCAGGACGCCGGGGCCGATCAGCGAGACCAGCGCCGCCGCTGGGTGCCGCGTCGCGTGGTGGTCATCGTGTCCGTGGGCATCATGGCCGTGCCCATCGTGCCCGTGGCCATGCCCATGGGCATCGTGCGCCCCGTGGGCGTGCTCGGAGGCGGCCGTAGGGTCTGCCGGGCCCGCGTGGGCGGCGTGCTTGAGCGAGAGGAACCCGTTCAGGACGAAGCCCAGGAGCGGCAGCACGGGCAGCAGCCACGCGAACCGCGCGACTGTGTCGGCCAGCGGATGGCCCGTCTCGGGGGGAGGGGTCTGGATCATCAGCCTTTCAGCAGGTTGATGTCATCGAGGTTCACCGACTGGCGGTGGCGGAAGATCGCGATGACAATCGCGAGCCCGACGGCGGCCTCCGCGGCGGCCACGGTGATCACGAAGAGCACGAACACTTCGCCCGCCGCACCATAGGCGCGGCTGAAGGCGACCAGCGAGAGGTTCACGGCGTTGAGCATGAGCTCCACGCACATGAACAGGATGATGGCGTTGCGGCGCGTCAGGACGCCGATGACGCCGATCGTGAAGAGCGCCGCCGAGAGCGCGAGGGATTCCGCGAGCATCGCTCAGGTCCTCTTGCGGCCGATGGTGACGGCGCCGACGATCGCCACGAGCAGCAGGATCGAGGACAGCTCGAAGGCCAACACGTAGTCCTTCAGCAACATGTCGGCGATGGGCCCGATCACGCCGCCAGGCTCCGCCCGCGTCACGTCGCTGGCCGGCACCGGGAGCGTGAGCTGCGCATTCCACTTCGCACGCGCCAGCACCATCACCTCAGCCAGCAGCGCCGCCCCGACGAAGCCGGCCGTCACGCGCGGCAACTGCCCGCGGATGTCGCTGACGTCTTCTGGCTTGCCCAAGTTGAGCAGCATCACGACGAACAGGAACACCACCATGATCGCGCCGGCGTACACGAGCACCTGGATGGCGCCGATGAACTGCGCGTCGAGCAGCACGTAGAGCGCCGCCAGGCAGAACATCACGTTCACCAACCACAGGGCCGCCGCCACCGGACTCTTGCGCGTCACGAAGAGGATCGCCGAAATGAGCGCGATCACCGCGAAGAGATAGAAGTGGAACGAGTAGAAGAGCGGGAGGAACTCGTTGTTCATCCGTCACTCCCCCCGCGGGTCGGCGGGGTCCCAGAGCTCGCTCACCGGATGCGTCTGCGCCGTGAGGCGCTCGAGGTCGTACACGAACTTGTCGCGCGAGTACTCGGCGTTCTCGTAGTGGCGGCCCATGTGGATCGCCTCTTCCGGGCAGACTTCCTGGCAGTAGCCGCAGAAGATGCAGCGGAACTCGTCGATCTCGAACACCAGCGGGTAGCGGTTCCCCGCCTCGTCCTCGCCGGGCACGAGCTTGATGCAGTTGGCCGGGCACACCGTCGGGCAGAGGCCGCAGGCCACGCACTTGGCCTTGCCGTCTTCCGTGGTGAGCATGCGGTGCGTGCCGCGCCAGCGCGGGGAGATGTCCCAGCGCTCGTCGGGATACTGCACCGTCACCTTATGCGGATTCACCAGGTGCTTGAGCGTGAGGCCGAGCCCGCTCAACGTCGCGCGGACGTAGCTGACCTCCTGCACCGGACGCTCCATCACCTTCACGTTGATCGCCATGTCAGCGGATCTCCTCGGGGGCCAGCGTCGCACGCATCGGGGCGCGACGGCGCAGCCGTTCGACTTGCTCGGGGCTCAGGCGGCCCGATGCCGGGCTCACGAGCCGGCCGCGGTCCAGCACGAGGAACAACAGGACCAGGCACACCAGGTTCAGTGCACCCATCGCGTAGCCGAAGGTCGCCCCACGGCCGAGGCCCATCATGTCGAAGGCGACGATCGCCCCCGAGATGAGCACGAGGTACGCGAGCGCCACGGGCAACATCACCTTCCAGCCCAACGACATCAGCTGGTCGTAGCGGAAGCGCGGCAGCGTCCAGCGCACCCAGATGTAG
>CAZCIM010000054.1:0-10409 GCA_964498895.1 uncultured Gemmatimonas sp.
TGCACATGTGGCACATCGGCGTGCGCGACGAGGCCCGCCGCCTCGACGGCATCGGGCGCTGCGGCCGACAGTTCTGCTCCAGCTCCTGGTTGCCGGAACTGCGGCCGGTGAAGTCGAGCACGGCCAAGGACCAGAAGCTCTCCACGCTGAACCCGTCGCAGATCTCCGGCACCTGCGGCCGGCTGATGTGCTGCCTTCGGCACGAGCACGAGTTCTACGTCGCAGCGCGCCGGCGCTTTCCGAAGGAAGGCAAGGTCATCGTCACGGCCGTCGGCGAAGAGAAGGTCGTGAGCAACGACATCTTCCGCGACCTCGTCACGCTGCGCACGGCCGAGGGCGAGGCCCGCACGATCCCGCTTGCCCAGCTCCGCAAGGAAACGGCGCCCGGCGTGGTGCCCAGCGACGACGATGCGGCAGCCGCGTCCGGGGCCTTGCTCAATCTCCGGCGCGCCGATTCCGACGACGATGAGCACGACGACGAATCCGTAGCCCCCGCCGCGCCGTCGGCCGTCGCCCCGCGCCGCGCATCGCCCCAGCAGGACGAGGATGGCGACACCGAGGACGGCCCGAGCGCCGAGGCGCCGAGCGCAGGCGACCCCGACCGCAAGCGACGGCGCCGCCGCGGGCGCCGCGGTGGACGCCGCGGCCGAGGCCCTGAGGGCAACGCCGGCCCCGATCGCGGCCCCAGCGCACCACCGACCCCGCAGAGCTGACGTGGCCCGCTTCTACCTCACCACCGCCATCGATTACGCGAACGGCGAGCCGCACCTCGGCCACGCCCTCGAGAAGATCGGCGCCGACGCGATCTGCCGCTTCCACCGCCAGATGGGCCACGACGTGTGGCTCCTCATCGGCATGGACGAGCACGGCCAGAAGGTCGCGCAGACGGCGGAGAAGGCCGGCATGCCGCCGCAGGCCTTCGTGGACGACATCGCCGCCAAGTTCGCCGCCATGTGGCAGCACCTTGGCATCTCGCACGACCAGTTCATGCGCACGTCGGCGGCGGAGCACCATGCCGCCGTGAAAGCGCTGCTCGAGCGCATCTTCGCGCACAGCCCGGACGATTTCTACGAGCGCCGCTACACCGGCATGTACTGCGTCGGTTGCGAGAGCTTCAAGCAGCCGGCCGACATCGTGGACGGCAAGTGCGCGCTGCATCCCACGCGCACGCTCGAGGAAGTCACCGAGCGTAACTGGTTCTTCCGGCTCTCCAAGTACACCGACCCGCTCAAGGCGCACTTCGCCGCGCATCCGGAGTTCCTCCAGCCCACTTCGCGGCGCAACGAGATCCTCGCGTTGCTCGACGAAGGCCTCGAGGACATCTCCGCCAGCCGCGCGCGCTTCGACTGGGGCGTGCCCTTCCCGCGCCCGCTCTCGGACGGCGAGGTGCAGACCACCTACGTGTGGTTCGACGCCCTGCCGAACTACTGGACCGCGCAGTTCTTCCCCGGTTCGAAGGCCAGTTGGCCCGCCAGCGTGCATGTGGTCGGCAAGGACATCACGCGCTTTCACACGGTGATTTGGCCGGCCATGCTCATGGCTGCTGGCCTGCCGCTGCCGGAGCGCGTCTGGGCACACGGCTTCATCTCCCTCGGCGGCGAGCGCTTCTCCAAGAGCGCCGGGGTGAAGCTCGAGCTCCGCGAGGCGGCCGAGCGATTCGGCGCCGATGCCTTCCGCTACTACCTGCTGCGCGACGTGCCCTTCGACGGCGACGGCTCCTTCAGCTGGGAGCGCTTCGAGGCCGTATACACGGCGGAACTCGCCAACGGGCTCGGCAATCTCGCGAGCCGTACCATCGCGATGGTCGAGAAGTACTGTGAGGGCGTCGTGCCGTCGGGTGACTTCGGCGCCACGGATGCGGCGGACCGGGCAGATCTCGCGGCCGCCCGCGCTGCCGTGGATGGCTCCCGCGGCTACCTGCTGCACGAGGCCCTCGAGGCCGTGTTCCGGACCGTCGCCCGCGCGAATCTGGCCATCCAGGAGGCGAAGCCCTGGGTGCTGGCCAAGGATCCGGCGCAGCGCCCCGAGCTCGAGCGCGTGCTGGCGGCGCTCATGCGCCAGCTGGCCCGCCAGGCGGTCTATCTGGCCCCGGTGATGCCCCACAAGGCGCAGGCGCTCTGGGAAGCGCTGGGCGGCCCCGGAAGCGTCCATGAGACTACCTTCGAGCAGGCCGACCTGCTCGATTGCACCGGATGGCTCGTGGCGAAGGGCGAGGGCTTGTTCCCGCGGCCGGAGCCGCCCAAAGCGGCGTAGCACCGGGATCGCCGAGGGGCGCTGAAGACGAGGCATCGGCGCCTCTTCGGGTGGATGCGTAGCCCGCAAATCCCTAGATTTCAGGGATGCCCAGCCGCCGTCGCTGGACCGTCGTCCTGGTCCCCCCGCGCAACGAAGCCGCTCGCACCTACGAGGTGCCCGCGTGGAGCTTCCGCGCGCTCAAGTGGGCTGCCGCGTCGGCGGTGCTGCTCGTGGGTGGCGCTATCTTCGTGTTGTTCTCGCCGTGGGGCACGCCGGGGGCGCGGCTCGTGGCGGCCCAGAACCGGGCCCTGCAGCAGGAGATCGCCCGCGTCGAGGAGCGCTTCCGCGAGCTCGACGACACCCTGCGCCAGATCGCGGTGCGCGAGGAGCAGATGCGTATGCTCGCCGGGCTCCCCGTGGAGGCCTCGCCGGCGGCCGAGGTGGCCAGCGCGGCCGAGCCGACGGTGGTGGCGCCGGTGTCGGCATCCGTGGCGGACATCGGCGGGCGGCGGCGCCCGTTTGCGGGCCGCCTCGGCTGGAGCGCCCGCCCCGACGTCGAGGGCCTGATCTCACGGGCGACGGACCTCGCCAGCGGCTTCCGCGACGTGTCCGATTCGCTGGCCGCGAACTATCGCCGCTTCGCGAACACGCCGAGCATCCTGCCCACGGCCGGCTGGCTCTCGAGCCAGTTCACGCAGAGCCGCTTCCATCCCATCCTGCACGAGAACCGCCCCCACGAAGGCATCGATGTCACGGCGCCGACCGGCACGCCGATCGTGGCGCCGGCGGCCGGCAAGGTCGTCGCCGCGGGCATGGAAGGCGGCTTCGGGCTTGTGGTGGAGATCGACCACGGCAACGGCATCCGCACGAAGTTCGCCCATTGCTCGCGCATCGCGGTGCGCGTGGGCCAGCAGGTGACGCGCAACCAGTTGATTGCGGCCGTGGGCTCCACCGGTCTCTCAACGGCGCCGCACCTGCACTACGAGATCCACGTGAACGGCAAGCCCGTGGATCCGCTGACCTACGTCCTCCCGGACGCCGCGCCTTGAGCGCGCGTCGCGCGCCATCGCGCGGCCACTGCAGCGCTGCAGGTTGAATCCGCGTTACGGCCGTCGCCGTGCGCGTGGCGGCGGCGGTGGGCCGCCCGGCGAAGCACGATCGCCGTAGTTGCGCGTGAAGATCGCAATGGCACCGTCCATGGCGCGGCTGCCGTACATCGAGCGTGATTCGGATGGGGTGAGCACCGCGACGAAGTAGATGTCGTTGGGCAGGATCATCGCCTCGGTGCCGAGGACTTGGCCGTCCACGACGAAGGTGATGCAACGGTTCGTGCGCGTGTTGCGCACACAGTCGCGATTGCCGCGGGGCCAGGAGATCTGCTGCGCGCCTGCAGAGCGCATCAGGCTCTCGATGTCCCGGGCGCGGTCGCGGTGCTGCGCGATCAATTCCGGCGAGAGCACCTGCCAGCCCTTCCGGTAGGCCTCTTGGAGCCGCTCTTCGTTGATCGCGGCCATGCCGGTCACCTCGACCGCGCCCATTTCCAGCGCGACCTGCGCGAGGCGGAACTCCAGCTCGAGCGTGTCGGCCGGCGTGAAGCGCAGCAGCTCGGTGTCGGCCATCTGCAGCCCGAGCCGACGCGCCTGTACGGAGAACGGGCGCGGAACACTCGCGCGCAGCACGAAGAGTCCTTCGTCATTGGACGTCGTGCTGCCGATCACGACCCCCAGCGAGTCGCGGAGGGTGATCTGCACGCCGGGGATGGGGAGGGCGGTCTCGATGCTGCGGACGCTGCCCCGGACGGTCTGCGCGGCGGCCGGCGTCGCGCAGAGCAGCGCGGCGCCGAGGAGGCAGGCGACGAGGGGGGCGTGGTTGAGCATGCCGCGTACCGCAGGGGGACCCTGGCCAAAAGACCGACGGCCATCGACCCCAAGATGGGGGCCGATGGCCGTCGGAGGCAAGCGTGTCCGGCTTCGGGCCGATTACGGCACGATGGCGGGACGACGGTCGCGGATCCAGATGACGCGGGCCGGCACGGCGCCAACCTGGTTGTCGCCGAACGCAACGACGATCGGGACAGCCGGGAAGTAGAACGCCGACATCACGCTGCCACCGGCGCTGGTGCCCGTGTTGGACTCCTGCCCGTTGAACACGAAGCCGCCAGCCGGCGCGACGGCGTTCACGGTCGCCGCAGCAGGCGGCAAGCCCACCGCTGCCGTGCGGGTGTTGAGCGGCGTGGTCGAACCAACCGCCGAGGCCTGGACGCCCTGCGCCTGCGCGCCAGCCGCGATCGACTGATACGCCGTCCGGCCGCCCGGTGCGATGTTCGTGGCGAACGGCGTGCCCGGGAGGGTGCCGTTACGCACGGAGTCCGGCACCTGCCAGAAGTCGACGTTGGTGCCGGGCGCCGCAAGGTTCACGCCACGGTACTGGAAGTTCGTGGCGGAAACAGGCGGGAGCGTGTCGCTGAGGATCACGACCTGACCGCCGGTGCCGTTCCGCCAGTGGACGATCGTGTAGTAGTTGTTCGCCACGAAGTTAAACGTGGTGTCCGCACGCTCGTTCGTCCCGAAGAACGTCGGGTCGAACGTGAAGATCTTGAAGCGGCGGTTGCCGGCGCGGAGGCCCTGATAGTTACCGACGCCGAGGCCCTGATAGGCCACGTTCGCCCAGCTGGTGGGCGTGAACTCGATGCCGTCCATGAACCGCACCGTCGTCGTGTGCGTGACGTTGGTGAAGGCCGTATCGAGGGCGCCGCCAAGGGCGGGATTGTTGAAGATACGCGAGATCGTGGTGACCGTGGAATCCGGCACCGCGTTGATGTAGCGCACGTAAGCCAGCGGCGGCACGGAGGTCACCGAGACCCCCCCGTCATCCGGTTGGCAGGCCGCGGCGACGAAAGCGATCGTCGCGAGGCCGAAGTACTTGGAGAATCGCATCACGAGTTGAACTCCGATTGAAGATCGATGAAGGAAATCAAGGCAACCCAGGTCAGGCTTCGGGGCAGGCCGGAGGCGTGCAACCGCCACCATCCCCAGGTTCCCCATCTCCGCCCACTTGCAGCGAAATCAGTCGACCCAGCACTACGAGTCCGACCGCCAGTCCACCAGCCAACATCCAGCTCCTCGACTTCGAGAAGGTTCGGATCTGCGTCTGCGATACGCCGCGGGCCGGAATCACCACTCGATCCGACATCCACGTCGCGTACGACCCACGCAAACTGCGGGTGAGGGTCACGTCCACCGTCATTCCAGCCGTGTCAGCCGCCGCGAGGGTCCCTTCGACCCACTCGATGGCCTCCCCCAACTGGTCCGACATGAGCGCGCGCCCTGCATCCGTCAGTGACACTCGCACCTTCTGTCCCACCGGTGGGTTCACCCCGAACGCCGGCTGGAACGAGTAGCACCCGAGTTGGACCAGCATCGCGAACCCGGCCAGCATTGCCCCGAACCAGCGTCGGACCCGATGACGCCGGTCCGGAGCGATACCGTACATCACGCTGCGTTAGAACCCGTACGTGTTGACCGTCGTACCCGGGGTGCCGAAGCGACGCGTGCCGTTGTAGATGGTCTTGCCGCGCGCCTGCAGCTCCTGGTACGGCACCGGCCATTCGATCACCGTGCCCGTCACCAGGTCGCCCCAGCCACGGTTGTCGGTGAACGAGATGCCGTAGCCGGTCATCATCGTCTCCATACGCTTCTCATACTTCAGCGCCTCGAGCAGCGAGCCGCAGGCCGTCGAGGTATAGCTCGGCGGCTGGGGAACGCGCGGGACGCAATTGGTCGCACCACCGCCCGGGTTGAGCGGCACGGTGCCGCCGGCACCGACGCCCACCACCGACGACAGGTAGTTGCGGACGCGCGTGCGGTCGATGAGCGGCTCCGCCGACGCCGGAGCGCCGGTGCGGATGTAGCCCTCGGCGGCAAGCAGGTCCACTTCGGCGCGGGCCATGTCCACGTAGGTGCCCTGGCCAGCCGCGACCGTCGCGGCGTAGCGGCGGTGATCGTACTGCGACTCACCCCAACCCACGATCGGCACGTCCTGCGCCGAACGATTGCGGATGTAGCGGGCGCAGTTCGTCGTACCGGCCGGATCGCCGTTGCACTGGAACGGCAGCAGCGGGTTGCCCGTCGAGTTGAACGCGGTCGTTCCGGGCGTGCCCGCGACGTTCGCCTGCTGCGCGCCGCGGGTG
Organism: uncultured Gemmatimonas sp.; assembly: GCA_964498895.1. Lineage (GTDB taxonomy): Bacteria > Gemmatimonadota > Gemmatimonadetes > Gemmatimonadales > Gemmatimonadaceae > Pseudogemmatithrix. Next base: position 6,425 of record CAZCIM010000054.1, read on the forward strand.
TTGCCCGAGGCCCAGCGACGATCCGGCGTGCGGAGCAGGAACTGGCGGCGGAAGTTGATGTCCTCCTGCAGCCAGAGTTCGTACGCGTTGGTCGTGTCGGCCATGCCGAGGTAGAGCATCGGCACGGAGTGCCAGCCGCCCACCACGTACGCCTGACCGGCGTCGAACTGCGCCGACCAGCCCGTGGTGCCACCGATGTTCACGGCGTAGTCCGCCGTGATGCCGTTGGTGGCGTCGGCGATCACCGCCGTCCAGTCCACCGAGTCCTGACGGGCCGCGGCGTTGCGGGCCACGCCCGCGCGGATGCGGGCGCGGTACGAGCGGATGAGCCGGCGGAAGTTCGCCGCCGACGTCGTGCCGTTCTGGCTCAGCCAGGTCGCCGGGATCGCAGCCATCGTCGTCGTGCCGACGGTGCGGTTGGCGAAGGCGAAGGCCGAGTCGAGCATCTCGATGGCCGCGGCGTTCACGGCCTGGTAGCCAGACAGCGGCTCCTGCGGCGCGCCCGGCTCCGGGCTCACCGGCGCCGTGGTCGGCGTGATGATCGCGGCCGAGTCATACATCATGCTCAGGTAGCCCAGGGACTGCCCGAGGATGAAGTACGCATGCGCCTTGGCGCGGAGCTCGTTGCCCGTGGTGAGCGAGTCACCGGCGGCCTTGAGCAGGTCGAGGCGACGGATCGCCTCGGCCGCGTTGCGGGCGTAGCGCTGGAACGCCGAGAAGTTGGCGAGGTTGCCCACGCCGTTGTCGTTACCCAGCTCGTTCGAGATGATCGAACGCGGGATCTGCGCGCGGGCGGCCATGCCGAAGTTCGCGACCGAGGCGAAGCTCTCACCCGAGAGAACCTTCGACTGCGTGTTCACGGATTCCGTGGCGCGTTGCGCGTTGTTCAGCTGCGGACCGAGACCGCCGATCAGCAGCTCGACGCCCTTGGCCGTCGAGAACGAAGCCTCGACGGAGGGGGCATTGGTGTTCTTCACCGCCAGCAGGTCACCGCAGCCCGCGACGAACAGCGCGGCGGCGGCAATGCCAGCGTAAGAAAGGGACTTTCGCATCATCAATCCTCTTGGTGAGCCGGCGTCGGGATGGGCGCGTCCGCGCCCATCCCGACCCTAGCGTCAGAAGCTGGTGGCGATCTGGAAGGAGAACGAGCGGAGGTTCGGGAAGGTGAACCCGTCAATGGCGTTCAGCACGCCAGAGCCGAGGTTACCGCCGCCCAGGCCCACCTCAGGATCGAACCCACGGTAGTCGGTGAACGTCAGCAGGTTGCGGCCGATGACGTTGACCGTCCAGTCACCCACACCGGCGATACGGCCGATGCGGTAGCCGAGAGCCAGTTCGCGGACCTTCACGAAGCTCGCATCCTCGACCGTGTTGTTGTTCGGCGCCAGCAGGTCGTACAGACCGCCGATGCCGCCCGTGGACTGCGCACGGAAGTAGTAGCCGATCGGACGGGCCGTCTGGACATTGCGACCAGCCTGGTCCGTCTCCTTGTTCATGAAGTCACCCAGCGACCACTGACGGCCGATGTTCCACACGTCCTTGCCGACGGTCGCGTCGAGCAGGAGGTAGGCGGTGAACTTCTTGTAGCCGAACTGCTGCGACAGCGCCCAACGGTAGTCCGGCAGCGCCGTGCCCACCGGCAGCACCGGCACGGCACCCGTCGCGTCACGGACGAGGATCGGGAGGCCCCAGCCGAGGTTCTCGGCCGTCGTACCACCCGACCACGGCGACTGGGCCGCCGGGAGGCGCGTGAACCACAGGTTCTTCGTGATGCCGTCCTGCAGCGTGTTGCCAGCGCCGACGTAGACGATGTAGCCGTCCGAGTTGCGCTGGAAGTCCGAGCCCGCGCCACCGCAGGTGAGCGGCGAGCCGGCCGGCAGCACCAGCTCCGAGCACTGCGTCACGAAGCGACGGCCGAAGATCTCGCCCATCTCGCCACCCTGCACGATCTTGAACATGGTCTCCGAGCCCTGCTGACCCGCCGCGCTCACGAAGAACTCGGGGATGTCCAGGCGGGAGATTTCCGACGTGGTGCGGTCCCAGTTGATGCGCGCCGAGTAGTTCAGGTCACGCGTCTGGATGATCGGAACGTTCAGCGAGATCTCGATCGTGTTGTTCGTGAGCTCGCCGACGTTACGCCACTGGCTGGTGAAGCCCGACGACGCCGTGAGCGGCACCGGCATGATCTGCCCGTCAATCACGTTGCGGGCGTAGTTCACCGTCAGGCCGTACTTGCTCAGGATTTCCGCGTCCACGCCGACTTCCGTCTCGGTCGAGACTTCCGGCGCGAGCAGCGGGTTACCGATCTGGCCGGCGATCAGCGCGCCACCGCCACCGATGGCGAAGGTCTCGTACTGCGCCGTGAAGTTCGGGCGGTTACCCGCCTGGCCGATCGAGCCGCGCAGCTTGAGGTCAGACACGGCATCGAACGCGAACCAGTCTTCTTCCGACACGCGCCACGCCACCGAGCCGCGGCCGTAGGTCTGCCAGCGGTTCGCCGAGCCGAACAGCGACGCACCGTCACGACGGACGAGCGCGCTGACGATGTACTTGTCCTGCCAGTCGAGGTCGAGGTTCAGGAACATGCCGATCTGGCGAACCTGCTCGAGGAACGACGTGGCGAACTGACCCTGCACCGCAGCGTCGGCGTCGTTCACGCCGAAGGCGGCGAGGTTCGAACCACCGGTGCCGAGGCCGCGGTCATCCTGGGCCTCGAACAGGTAGCGGCCCGTGAGGCGCGCCGAGAGCTTGTCTTCCATGAACGACCGGCGGGCCGTCACGTCGAGCGAGCTGTTGAGCGAGTACGAGCGCGCCGACGAGCGGTTCACCGAGCCGAGGTTGATCGCGCCGCCGATGTTGCGGAAGCCGCGGAACACGAAGGACTCGGCCTGGTTGCTGCGGCCGTCGAAGCCGAAGTTACCCTCGGCGTCGAGCCACGAGAGCGGCTGCCAGCGGACCGTCGCCTGCCCGATGTAGCGGCTGATGCGATTGACCGGCTGGAAGTTCTCCGAGTTGTACGCCGGGTTCGAGTTCCCGCCGCCCTGGTTCTGCACCACCGAGCGGATGAACAGGCGACCCTGGTTGTCGCGGCGGAGCAGGTCCACGTTGGCCGGCTGACGCGTCAGCGAGAACCACGCGCCGCCGTTGTTGTAGTCCGTGGCGTCGGTGTAGTTGGTGCGCACCGAGAAGTTCCACGACGTGGCCAGCTGCTGGTCCACGTTCAAGCGGACGGCATTACGGGTGTAGCCGCGGAGGAAGCGCACCGCGCCCTCCTGGCGGAACTGGTTCGCCGAGGCGAAGAAGTTCGTGCGGCTGATGCGGCCCGTCGCGTCCACCGTGAGGTTGTACGACTCACCGTTCGTCAGGTACTGACGGATCGGGTTGTACGTGCGCGGGAAGTAGTTCGACTGGTACAGCGCGCGCGAGTTCACCGTGCCCGGGTTCAGCGCGATGCCGGCGTCGTTGGTGATCGCCCACGGGGCCAGCGACTGCTCCTGACCCTGCTCGTTGATGATCAGCGCCTCTTCCTCGATGTCGAGCGTGCCGTTGCACTGGGCCGCGGCGCCGAACGACGTCGAGTTGATGCAGAAGCGCGAGTAGTTCTCGTTCATGAGCATGAAGTGAGTACGCGGATACTGGTACTCATTCTCGATGCTCTGCGTGCCGTACTCGGCCTGGGCGCGGAAGCGGATGCCCTCGCCCGAGTTGCGGCCGGAGCGCGTCGTGATCTGGATGACGCCGTTGCCGGCGCGCGAGCCGTACAGCGACGAGGCCGCGGCACCCTTCACGACTTCGATGTTCTCGATGTCCTGCGGGTTGATGTCCGCGATGCCGCCCTGCGAGATCACGCCGTCAATGATGTAGAGCGGGTCCTGACCGCGGCCCGAGGCGTTGATCGACTGGGGGCCACGGAGGATGATCGCCGGCGCCGTGCCGGGACGACCCGAGGCCGACACGATGTTCGCGCCCGGCACCTTGCCCTGGA
>CAZCIM010000055.1:0-10210 GCA_964498895.1 uncultured Gemmatimonas sp.
CGCTCAGCGCCTAAAGCGAAGGATCAACCGTTACACCACTTCCAGGGACTTGACCAACGAGCTGAGCCACCGTGAGACCCGGGGTCTTCACGTACCGGTAGACGAAGTTCGGCGCGAAGTGGTTGAAGGCCTTCTTGCCGGCGGGCAATTGTGGCAACGAGGCAGGGAAGCCAAAGAAGGCTGGATTGGAAGCGCTCACCGCTTCGCGCTGCATCCGGCTCTCGCTACCGTGGCCCCGGATCGACGGGTCGTGGTAAACCACTGCACGTCGAAACTGCTCTCCCTGAAGCTGCCAGCCCAGGTGGACGTCGATGCCTGCCGTGTGAACGCTCTCGAACGACTCGACCAAGGGCGTTGAATTCGAGAGCCCGCTGGCCGCAGGTTTCTCCAGACCCGGAACGGACTGCGAAATGAATCCGGCAACCCGTTGCGCCCTTGCCTTGCTGAGCGCCGCGCGCATCTGAGAACTCTCCACGTGGGCGAGCAGTTCATCCGGCAACCAGACCGTCTCAAGCGGAGATCGCACGTCAACGCCAGTCACCAAGTCCTCGAGGTCTAACACGAGTGCGGCATATCGCCTCATGGTCTCCACTTCGTAGTCACCGGAGTTCGGCAGCTCCTCGAGAATCCGCGTGGCCAGGGACTTGTAGCTGAGATGCGTCCAGCTACTCAGTCTGAACGTTGGCGGGCTCAGAGAGAGAAGCACGTACGAAGGCTTCACCTTCCACTTTGTAGCCACGCCCGTGTAGGCGTCGAGTTGTTCACGGACGGGCATGGAGAACACCTTGTTCTCGATCACCAGCGGAGCGCGATCTGGCCAGTGCATGACGAGGTCAAGGTTCTGACGCTCACGATCTACGTGCCGACTGGATCCGTCTCCCGAGACGGTGAACGGTCGAAATACTGCATCCGCGGCCTCCGGGAACTCGTCGAAGAACCAGGCGATCAGGTTGCTGTGGAACAACTCGCGCTGGCCATACATGAGTCGACCCAAGGGATTGGACTGAATGCGATGGGCGGCCTCAGCGAACGCCACTTCCCACGGAGACGGTCGAGAGTAATTCGTCACGATGCTGACCCACCCAGAGCTCCCGCGATCTGACTCGAGTAGAGCTTCACGTCGTGTTTGTGAAGCCCGCCGTTCGCCCGGGAGTAGTGCGGGATCTTGATGATCTCGACCTCACCGAGCTCACTGTGAATCAGCGCGGCGTGACGCTTGATCGACCCGTAGGACTTGGCACCGACCCCGACGATGAGCTCCACGTCGCCGAGCAGCTTCGCCTGCTCAATGAGCGACAACACAGCGATCCTGACCTGCTCACGCTTGGGCCGAACATTCCCCGACTTGGGGTCGACGATCGCCGGATGCAGGTCGGTCATGTAGGCGCCCCACAGACTGGTGCCCATGAGAGCCTGAGCCAAGAACAAGTCATTGTGCTTCCCGTTCATGGCGTGGAAGTTTGACCATCCATCCTTCGGGTCGGACTCAGCGATCTCGATCGACGTCGCGGGATTGAGTGACACGATCATGGCGCGGCCGTGGATGACTCCCGGCGCCTGGTTCGAAGGGAATGTCGGGTTGCCAGTCAAAGCGCCATTCTCGTCAAGCTCCCACACGGCCCACGACGCCTCAGGACGATAAGCCTGCATACGTTGGAGCAAGTTCATGGCTCTCGCTTCTCTCTAGGGAACGATGCTCACAGGCGATTCGCTCTTTACGCGGCCGCGAGCACTTCGGCCTGTTGCAGCACCAGTGCAGTCGCACCCTCGGCCTGGTCGGGCGGGTAGCCGTACTTGCGCAGCAGGCGCTTGATCGTCGCGCGCAGCTTCGCTCGCACCTGCTCCTTCACCGCCCAGTCGGTCTTGGCGTCGCGGCGCACGATCTCCACCAGCTCGTGCGCGATGGCCTTCAACGTGTCGTCGGTCAGTTCGATGACGGCGGAGTCATTGGTGCGGATGGCGTCGTAGAACGCGAGCTCATCACTGGTGAGGCCGAGCTGCTCGGCGCGGTTGGCTTCGGCGGTCATCCGTCGTGCCAGGTCGGCGAGAGCCGCGATGACTTCGGCCGAGTCGAGCGTGCGGTTCTGGTAGCGCAGCAGCGATTCGCTGAGCAGCTCACTGAACTGCTTGCCGGCCACGATGTTGCGCTTGCTGATGCGGGCGATCTCCGTCGAAAGGAGGCGGCGCAGCATCTCGAGCTGCAAGTTCTTGCGGTTGGAGGTCTTGAAGCGGGCGATGAACTCGTCGTCGATGATCGAAAGGTCAGGCTTCTCCATGCCGATCTCGGCGTAGATGTCGATGACGCCCGCGCCGGTCATGGCTTCAGAGACGATCTGGCGAATCGCGGTCTCGACCTCGGCGTTGGGGTCGACGCGCAGGTCACCGCCCTCCATCTTCGACAGCTGCCCGCGCACCGCCTCGAAGAACGCGGCGTCGCCCTTCAGCTTCTCGGCTTCCGGGGTTCCGGCGCAGATCGCGTAGAGCCGCACGAACCGGCCGGCCTGCAGCAGGAAGCGGTGCTTCAGGCACGGTGCCTCCGAGGTGCACGACTCATCGACGTGCGCCGACAGCAGGTGCTCGATCGCGCCCGTCAGAGTGTCGATGAACGCCTTGGGCCCGCCCGCCGCGAGTCCGTCGCGCCAGGGGTACCCGTGCAGGATCGTCTCGACCACGTGGTGGGCCTCGAGCATGCCGGGCACGGCCTGCTCGCGCACGTCCTGCCCGAGCTCCTGGTTCTGCTGGTCGCGCTGCGTGTACTCCGACAGCGCCGATTTCAGGTCTTCGGCGATCCCGAGGTAGTCGACGACAAGTCCGGCCGGCTTGTCGCGGAACGTGCGGTTGACCCGCGCGATCGCCTGCATCAGGTTCGCGCCGCGCATCGGCTTGTCGACGTACATCGTGTGCATCGAGGGTGAGTCGAATCCCGTCAGCCACATGTCGCGCACGATCACGAGCTCGAGCTCATCGTTCGGGTCTTTCGCCCGCTCCTTCAGCGCTCGCAGCGCCTCTTTCGAGCGGATGTGCGGCTGCAGCGACTGGTCATCCGCCGCCGAACCGGTGATGACGACCTTCAGCTTGCCGGTCGCGTCATCGCTCGATACCCAGTCGGGTCGCAGGGCGGCGATCGCGTCGTGGAGCGCGGCCGCGATGCGCCGCGACATGACGACGATCATCGCCTTGCCGGCGAGCACAGAACGGCGCTCCTCCCAGTGGTCGACGAGATCGCGAGCGAGCTGGGCGACGCGCTTCTCCGACCCGACGATGGCCTCGACACGCGCCCACTTGGTCTTGAGGCGGTCGCGCGCCTCCTCCTCCGTGCCCGAGGTGGCGTCGCTGAAGGCGGCGTCGAGGTCGGCGAGAGCATCCGTCGGCAGTTCCACGCGGGCCAGGCGCGGCTCGTAGTAGACCTTGACGGTCGCGCCGTCTTCGACGGCCTGGGTGAGGTCGTAGGTGTCGATGTAGTCGCCGAACACGTTCTTCGTCGACTTGTCGCTCGACTCGATCGGGGTGCCGGTGAATCCGATGAAGGTGGCGTTGGGCAGACCGTCGCGCAGGTGGCGGGCGAAGCCGTCGATGAAGTCGTAGTTCGAGCGGTGCGCCTCGTCGACGATCACGACGATGTTCGAGCGGTCTGACAGCAGCGGGAACGCCGTGCCCGCCTCACGCTCTTCGCGCGAGATGCCGAACTTCTGGATGGTCGAGAAGATGATGCCGCCCGAGGCGCGCCCGCCGAGCAACGTCTTGAGCTCGACGCGCGAACCGGCCTGCACGGGCTTCTCGGGCAGGGGCGCTCCGGGCAGGGCGGCGGCGAAGGTGTCGTCGAACAGCTGGTCGTCGAGGTCGTTCCGGTCGGTCAGCACGACGACGGTGGGGTTCTCCATCGCCGGGTGCCGCATGACCTTGCCGGCGTACCAGAGCATCTCGTAGCTCTTGCCCGAGCCCTGTGTGTGCCAGACGACTCCCGCGCGGCCGTCGCCCTCGACGGCCTCGACGGTGGCGAACACGGCCTTGTTGACCGCCCAGAACTGGTGATACTTCGCCCCGAACCGCACCAACGACCCGGCGTCGCCGAGAAACACCGTGAACGTCGACACCAGGTCGAGCAGCCGCTCCGGCTGCAGCATGCCCTGCACGAGCACCCGATACTCGGGCACGAACGCGGGTGCCAACTCCCCCTCGATCGTCTTCCACGGCGCGTAGTGCTCCCACGCCGCCGTGAACGCCCCCGCCCGCGCCTGCACGCCATCACTGATGACGGCGAACTGCACGAACGCGAACAGATCCGGGATGTCGTTCACATAGGTCTTAACCTGGTTAAACGCACCCTTGAGGCTCGACCCCTGATTGCCCGCCCGCTTCAGCTCGATGAGCACGAGCGGCAGACCGTTGACGAACAGCACCACGTCGGGCCGCCGCTTCGCGCCACTCGCCGACACGATGCTGAACTGGTTGACGGCAACCAGGTCGTTGGTGGCAGCGTCCGCCCAGTCGACGAGCCGGGCGCGCACGGTGCGCGGGTTGCCATCGGCGTCGCGCGTCTCGACCGGAACCCCCTGCGTGAGCAGCTGGTACACCCGCCAGTTCTCGCTCATCACCCCCTGCGACTCGGGCCGCACCACGATCTTCACGACCTCGTCGACCTCGTCGGCGTCGAGCTGCGGGTTCAGACGTGCGACGGCCGCGCGCAGTCGCGGGGCCAGCACGACCTCGCGGTAGTCATGGCGTTCCGGATGCTCCGACTCCGGGTCGATCTCCGGCCCGTGCTGCACTGCCCACCCGGCGGACTGCAGCTCGTCGAGCACCAGCTCTTCGAACTCCGCCTCGGTCGGGATTCCGCTCATGCCGCGACCCCCTCCGGCCGCACCCGCACCGCGCCCGACATCAGGAGCGGAAGCAGCTCGTCGCGCGTGCGGCGAAGCTGCTCGTTCTCGGCTCGGAGAACCCTTGCCCCGCCGATGAGTTCAGATGCCACCACATCAAAGTCGTGCAGAGTGTCTGAGTCAGGGACAAGAACGCGAAGCGCGAGGGCGTTCGCACGGTTGAGTCCGGGAACTGCAGAATCTGTGTTCATTGTGTCGAGCGGCAGTGACTGGAGCAGGAAGAACGCCCAACTCATGGGCACCCGATCTCGGTGGACGTAGAAGGCGGTATCGATCGGGAAGAAGTCTGCGTCGACCCACGTCACCGAACCGACGGAGCCCTTTCTCCCGACGACGACGCCCGGGCCTTCAACTAAGGCCGTGTCGTGTGCGCCGCTGATTCCGGCGCTGCTCACCACGGGAACGCTGCCGGGGCGTCGGGAGTCAGCTGGGAGGGCCTTGCCGTACCTGAGCTCGATGACCTCGCCAAGCGCCATCTGCGTAGTAGCAATGTTCTGTGTGCGCTCGAACACTGCTTCAGCCGAGGACCAAAGCCGGTCTGCGAGTCGCTCGTTCGTGTCGATGAGATCATCGAGCGCACCAAGAACCTCCGCGATGCGACGCTGCTCGTCTAGCGGCGGAAGACACAAGGGCATTGAGACGAAGTGGCTCTTGGTAAGAGATGGGATTGCGGAACCCGAGTCCATCCCGTTGATATCGACCGTTAACAAGTTGTAATAGGCCCATACCGGATCAAGGTCACCCGAAGGTTCAAGCCAGTAGGCGGTGTCGATTACCCAGAACGGCCCGTGGGCTAGGTGGACGCCACGATAGGCACCCTTCCTGCCAACGACAGGTCGCGGGCCGTTCGCGAGGCTCTCCCCTGTCCAGCCAATCGGGCCGTTCGTTCCAAAGACCTCGACGGTACCGCCATCCGCCGAGTAGCCGCGCAGGGCCTTTCCGTACTTCAGATCAGAGACCGCGCCCCACGTTGTCCTAGTCCACATCATGCGCCGCCCTCAGACGAGAGAGCGTCGTGAGAACGCGCTCCTGGAGCTCGGCCCGTTGCTCGAACCCCGCCTCCACCTCGGCCGTAAGGCGCGCAAGCTTCTCCTCTAGCGGCTCGTCATCCACTTCGGCTTCTTCGCTGCCGACGTAGCGAGCAGGAGTGAGCACGTGGCTGTGCTCCTCAATCTGGTCGAGGGTTACGCTCGCGCAGAAGCCCGGAACATCCTCGTAGGGCTGTTCCCCCGGCTCACCACGCCAGGCGTGATACGTGTCGGCGATGCGAGCGATATCGGCCTCGGTCAGCTCCTTATTGGTGCGCGAGACCATTGAACCGAGCATCCGAGCATCAATGAACAGCACCTCGCCAGCGCGACTGCGCTGCGAGCGTTCGGTGGCCACCTGCTTGCCGCTCTTCTCTTTCGTCAGGAACCACAAACACACCGGAATCTGAGTGGTGAAAAACAGCTGCCCCGGTAGCGACACGATGCACTCCACCAAGTCGGCTTCGACCAGTGAGCGGCGAATGTCACCCTCGCCGCCCGACTGGCTCGACAGCGAGCCGTTCGCCAGCACCGTCGCCATCGTCCCCGTGGGGGCGAGGTGGTGCAACATGTGCTGCACCCACGCGAAGTTCGCGTTCGACGCGGGGGGCATTCCGAACTTGAAGCGAGCATCCCCCGCCAGTTGGCCCGCCGCCCAGGTCTTGTTGAACGGCGGGTTCGCGATCACGAAGTCGGCCCGCAGATCAGGATGCTGATCATTGGTGAACGAATCGCCCCACTGCGGGCCGAGGTTCGCCTCGATGCCGCGCAGCGCCAGGTTCATCTTCGCCAGGCGCCACGTGGTGGGGTTCTGCTCCTGCCCGAAGACGCTGATGTCGTTGCGCTGTCCGTTGTGGGCCTTCACGAACCGGTCGGCCTGCACGAACATGCCGCCCGAGCCACACGCCGGGTCATACACACGACCGCGGAACGGCTCGAGCATTTCGACCATGAGCTTCACCACGCTGCGGGGCGTGAAGAACTCACCGCCGAGCTTGCCCTCTGCGCTGGCGAACTTGCTCAGCATGTACTCGAAGACACGGCCCAACACGTCAAGGCTGTCGTGCTCTTCAGCGGCAAGGTTCTCGTTCGAGAACAGGTCAATTAAGCCGCCGAGCGTCTGCGGAGTGAGCTCGCGGCGGGAGTAGTTCTTGGGCAGCACGCCCTTGAGGGTGGGGTTCTCGCGCTCGATCGCCTCCATAGCGTCGTCGATGCGGCGGCCGATGTCGGCTTGCTTCGCAGCCTTGCGTAGATCGTGCCAGCGGTGGCCCTCGGGAACCCAGAAGACTCCGTCGCCGGTGTATTCGTCGCGGTCTTCGAGCATTGCTGCTCTTGCCTGCTCTGACGGGCTGAAGAAGTCGCTCGTGTCGTCTCGCGAGAGTGCATCGAGCTTAAGGCGCTGCTTCTCGAAGACGTCAGAGATGTACTTCAGGAAGATCAGGCCGAGCACGACGTGCTTGTACTCGGCGGCGTCCATGCTCGAGCGCAACTGATTGGCCGAGGCCCAGAGCGCGTCTTCGAGACTCGCTGCTGCGGACTTTGGGGTCTTGCCGGCCACGTGCACTCCTGAGATGGGGCCGGAGTTGAGTCGAACGCTCGTGCCGACAGCCCGGCCGCTGCGACACTGATGACAGTCAATCAGGTTGAGAGGACATGCGGCTCTAGTTCGTGGCGGTATGGCTTCGCCCAGCCGAGGGCGCCGTGGGCAGCAGCTCAAAGGCATCCTCCATGAAGTGGCGTCTCGAAAACAAACACTGGCACCGTGGAAAAGGACAATTCCTCCGCTAACGTGAATCACCGATGTGTTTGGAGGAGTCTTGGCCCTAGTTGCGAAACGAGTCACGTTCTACGACACCGTGGTCGATGTGACCGACGAGAACGGCAGGGAGACGACCAAGTTTGTCGGTCCCAAGTTCTGGCCAAGACTGATGGACAAGCTCGAAAGCACAAAGCACCAGCGCCGAATCCAAACAATCTCGAGTGTTCGCTACTACGGCCAGGTCGTGTTGCCCTTGTCGCCGGCAATCCGCCATCTCCAGGTTGGCCGACTCCGCGACCGCTCGGAGCATCTAGAACAGACAAACCTCGCGTCTGGAGATGTGGGACCGTTGATTCTGCCGGACGAAGACCTCCGTGTGTCTGAGCCCACTTTTGTCGTGCCATTCTCGGGAAGCGGGCGCGTCGCGATGATAAGCCCGGGTCGCCTCACTCGGCACGAGACGATCGGTCATTGGGCTACCAGCGTCCTCAACTACCTGCCAAAGGGGAAGTCGATTCGATTCGTCCCGGTCTTCGACCCGGACATCCTCGCGAAGGTTCTCGCGTCTCAAGGGGCCGTCGGGATTGAGTTCAACTTTGACGCGAGCACCTCGCTCGACAAGACCGGATCCCAACTCCTGGACGCGGTTAACGAAGTACGAACCAAAGGCCCGTCGACGGGGACCGTCACAGTGGGTTGGTCCTTGGGAATCGACGGCGGGAGCAGTCATGACAAGGACCTGCTTCAAAAGGTCGCTGAGAAGATCATTCAGGGCAAGCTTGCCCGGCGCGCAACCGCCAACCTGGTAGTCGAGGACGAGGACGGCAATGTTCGGCGCGAGACGCACAATCTCTTCGAGGACAAGATCGTCGCGAACGTCAAGTACCGGGTCGATGCCGACGCGGCTCAAACCACCGAATCGATCTTGAAAGAAGTCTCTAAGGCAATGACAGTCGTGAGGAAGCGCACTCATCGCGGTGGCGCTGGCGCCGACAAGATAGCGAGCGACGGTGGTGGGAGCTAGTCTCGCGTCTTCGGAGGTGTTGAGATGAAGCACGTACGCATCATTGGGGGTCGTCTACTCGACCGCCCTTCGGCTGTCACCGGCATACTCATCGCGTTCGTCTTGACCCACTTCACCGTCTCCAGGCTGTGGCTACCCGAGCTTTCTCCGGCCAGTCTCTTCGGCGCAGTTGATGTCCAAGATCTGCCGTCTGCGATCTCTTCCCTATCACTGGGCGTGGCTGCAGTCGCTGCGATGGTCGGCGGTTTTGCTGGTGTAGTTGTGGTGTTCGGGCTCTCCAACGAAGACGACAGATTTCGACTTGTTCGCCTTAATGCGTCTACCAGCCTCCGTCGAAACTGGACCTCTATCGTCACCACACCTCTCGCCGCGGCATTTGGCGCCATAGTTGCCGCCGCCGCTGCAACCGCTTCATTTACGAGTGCAGCAATCTGGATTCTAGAGATCTGTTTTCTGCTCGCCGCACATGGTGCGATCCGCTTGGTTGTGCTCCTGAACGAACTCGTTCGAGTTGTCCACTATGCCGACGAGGCCGCTCAGAAGTCGGCTAACACCGTGGACGAGAACGAGTTCTTTTCTGATTAGGGTACGGAGCTTTGGGCGTGTGGATCGTCGTTCGAAAAAGTTAGGTGCCCAAGCCCGATCCGGTGCTCGTTCCCGGATTCCCCTCCCCCTCTAGGAGGTCCTTGAGACGCTCCTGCAGGAAGCGGCGCTCGGGGCCGGAGGGGGCGAGTTCGAGCGCTCGGCGATAGTGCGGGAGAGCATCCGCGGGGCGGCCCGCGCGGCGCAGCAGGTCTGCGCGGGTGGCGTGCAGGAGGTGGTACTCCCCCAGCTGCGCGTCGAGGTTGAGGGTGTCGAGGAGGGCGAGGCCAGCATCCGGGCCCTCGGAAAAGGCCACGGCGATCGCGCGGTTGAGGTCGACGATCGGCGACGGAGCCACCTGGCTGAGGTGGGCGTAGATGATGGCGATGCGGGCGAAGTTGGTCGCCGCGGCCGTCGAGGCGGTCGCGTGCTCGGCAGCTATCTGTGCCTGCAGCATGTAGGGGCCGGGCGGGGTGCCGAGGTGCTGGAGGGTGTGCTCGGCTGCGGCGAGCATCCGGGATGCCTCGGTGATGGCGGCGGAGACTCAGCGAAATCCGAACGAGGGGTGTCTGCCCTCACCTTTACTCTTGAGAGCATATGGAACTCGACGAGCTGGATCGGCTGTGGGAGCGTCATGCCGCGTGGCGCCTGGTGCGCGCGCGCAATGCACCCCTCGTTCTGTCGTTTCTTGGCACGTACTTCATCGAAGCGAACCGAGGGGCCGCGCCCGCCAGTCAGCTCGTGTCGGCGCTCGACGACTTCTTGTACGTCATCCACCGTTCTGAGCCCGACCGCTACCCCGCCGAGCCTGCAACGTACCTTGAAGACTGGGCGGCAGCCGAGTCAGCCTGGCTGCGTCGCTTTTATCCGTCAGGCTCTGAAGAGGTTCATTACGACGTGACGCCCGCGGTTCAGAAGGCGTATGCGTGGGTGGAGG
>CAZCIM010000056.1:0-9984 GCA_964498895.1 uncultured Gemmatimonas sp.
ATGGGAGCAGACACGGCGGCGACCCTGCCACAGTGGCGCGAACCCGAGGCATTGGCCTTGCTCGTGCAGGTGGCAGTGGCGGGGCGCGGGGCCGACCCGGTGCAGTTGCCGGCGGGGTTCCGCGCCCAGCCATTCCCGATGCGGCGCGTGGACGTCTCCGCGACGGAGATTCGTGCACGGGTTCGCGCGGGCCGCAGCATCCGGGGCTTCGTGCCGGATGCCGTGGCGGAGTACATCGCCGCCCATGGGTTGTACCGCAACACTACCGAGTGACTGAGCAATGTTGAAGAAGCTGATTGGGGCCGTGTTCGGCACCCGCCACGAGCGGGAACAGAAGCGCGTGCAGCCCATCGTGGACGAGATCAACGCACAGGGCGAACGCCTGCGCGGTCTCTCGGAGAACGAGTTGCAGCGGCAGACCGAAAAGTTCCGCGCGATCATCGCGGAGCGCACGGCCGAGCTGACGGCAAAGATCGCCGAGCTGAAGCGCCGCAAGCACGAGGCCGCGGACGCGGCGGCGCGCGAGGCGATCGACCTCGAGCTCGTCGGTCCGGACGGGCAGGGCGGCGTCGAGGGCGAGTACCGCGAGCTGTTGGCCGAGGTCCTCGACGAGCTGTTGCCGGAAGCCTTCGCCACGGTCCGCGAAGCGGCCCGACGGCTGGTCGGCTCGAAGGTCGCGGTCACCGGGCAGGAGCTGACCTGGGACATGGTGCATTACGACGTGCAGCTGATCGGTGGCATCCAGCTGCACCTCGGGCGCATCGCGGAGATGGCGACCGGCGAAGGCAAGACGCTGGTGGCGACGCTGCCGTTGTACCTGAACGCGCTCCCCGGCCGCGGCACGCACCTCGTGACGGTGAACTCGTACCTCGCCCGCCGCGACTCGCAGTGGATGGGGCACCTCTTCAAGTATCTCGGGCTCACCGTCGGCTGCCTCGACGACACGGAGCCCGGGACGCCGCAGCGCCGGGCCGCGTACGCCTGCGACATCACGTACGGCACCAACAACGAGTTCGGCTTCGACTACTTGCGCGACAACATGGTCGTCGCGCTCGAGCAGCGCGTGCAGCGCCAGCACATCTTCGCGATCGTGGACGAAGTGGACTCGGTGCTGATCGACGAAGCGCGCACGCCGCTGATCATCTCCGGTCCGGTGGGCAACGACGGCGATCTCGCCTACGCCGAGCACAACGCCGCGGTGTCGCGGTTGGTGCGCCGGCAGACGGAGCTCGTGAATGACCTCGTGGCCAAGGGCGAGAAGGCCCTCGCCGGCGACGACAAGGACACGGCCGCGCTCTGCTTCTACAAGGCTCGCATGGGCAGCCCGAAGAACAAGCGCCTGCTGAAGGTGATGCAGGAGACGGGCGTCAAGCAGTTGATCCTCCAGCAGGAGCTCGCCCACCTTGCCGACCGCAAGCTCGCGGCGGTGAAGCAGCAGTACCGGGACATCGAGGAGGATCTCCTCTTCGTGCTCGACGAGAAGGGCCACTCGGTGCACCTCACGGACGCCGGCGTGGACTACCTGTCGCCGTCGTCGCCGACGGAGTTCGTGCTGCCGGACATCTCCACCGAGATGGGCAAGATCGAGCGCGACGAGCGGCTCGACGCCAAGGCCAAGCTCGAGGCGCGCCGCGCCATCGAGGCGGCCTATGCGGTGAAGAGCGAGAAGCTGAACATCATCCATCAGCTGCTCAAGGCGCACGCGCTCTACGAGAAGGACGTCAACTACGTCGTGCAGGACGGCCAGGTGCTCATCGTGGACGAGTTCACGGGCCGCACCATGCCGGGCCGTCGCTGGAGCGAGGGCCTGCACCAAGCCGTCGAGGCGAAGGAAGGCGTGCAGGTGAAGGGCGAGACGCAGACGCTCGCGACGATCACCATCCAGAACTACTTCCGGCTCTACGAGAAGCTCGCCGGCATGACCGGCACGGCCGAGACGGAAGAAACGGAGTTCTTCCAGATCTACGGGCTGGAAGTGGCGGTGATCCCCACCAACAAGCCCATCCAGCGCGACGACCGGCATGACCTCGTCTACAAGACGCGCCGCGAGAAGTACAACGGGATCGTCGAGGAGACGCGGCGCCTGCACGGGCTGGGCTTCCCGGTGCTCGTCGGCACGACGAGCGTGGAAGCGTCGGAGACGCTGTCGCGCCTGTTCCAGCGCGCGGGCCTGCCGCACAACGTGCTGAACGCCAAGTACCATCAGCGGGAAGCCGAGATCGTGGCGCTGGCCGGTCAGCCGGGCGCGATCACGATCGCGACGAACATGGCGGGCCGCGGCACCGACATCAAACTCGGCGCTGGCGTGCGCGAGCCGAAGCCCTCGGTGGTGAAGGACGCGGCCTCGGGCAAGGACGTGAACGTGCAGGAGCCGGGTGGCCTGCACATCATCGGCTCTGAGCGTCACGAGTCGCGCCGCATCGACCGTCAGCTGCGCGGTCGCGCGGGTCGGCAGGGCGATCCGGGCAGCTCGCAGTTCTTCCTGTCGCTCGAAGACGACCTCATGCGGCTCTTCGGCTCCGACCGCATCGCGCGCCTCATGGACGGGCTCGGCGCGCAGGACGGCGAGGTGCTCACGCACTCGCTGATCACGCGGGCGATCGAGCAGGCCCAGAAGCGCGTCGAGCTGCAGAACTTCCAGAGCCGCAAGCGCCTGCTCGACTACGATGACGTGATGAACCAGCAGCGCGAGGTGATCTACTCGCTGCGCTCGTTCGCGCTCGAGGGCGGGGAAGAGCTCAAGGGCGAAGCCGCGAAGATGGTCACCGCCGCCGTCGCGCGGCGCGTGGAGACGTCGTTGGCCGAGTACGAGACGGCCGAGGAGTGGGACGTGGAACTCGTGCGGCAGGACCTGCTCATGCAGTACCTGCTGCGCGTGCCGGGTTTCGAGCCGGACGGCCGCCGCGCGGCGAACGTGCGCGAGGCGCAGGACGAGGCCGAGCAGGAGGCCATCAAGGCCTTCGACGCGAAGCTGGAATCGCTGGGCGAGTTCGGCGGACGTCTGCTCTCGCTGGTGATGCTCAACGTGCTGGACGAGAAGTGGAAGGATCACCTCTACGACCTCGACCAGCTGCGCAACGCGATCGGCTATCGCTCCTGGGGCCAAAAGGATCCGCTCGTGGAGTACAAGCAGGACGCGTTCACGATGTTCGAAGACCTCATGCGTGACATCCAGCACACCTTCGCGGAGCGCTTCCTGAAGGTGCAGCTGGTGTTCGAGCCGCCGCCGCAGCCGTTGCCGCCGATCATCACGACGACCAGCGGACCAAGCGATGGCGGGCCTGCGGGCGCTGGAGCCGATCCGTTCGGCCTCACGCCCGTGCCGCCACCGGCCACGAGCACGGGCTCGACCGGCGGCGCCGCAAAGCCGCCGAGCGTGGTGGGCGCCGGCCGTGGCGTGAAGTCGCTCGACGCCGGTCCGCCGCCGGCCGTAACCGGCGCGGGCACACCGGGCGCCAGCGGCGACGATCCATACGCCGGCGTCGGCCGGAACGATCCCTGCCCGTGTGGGAGTGGCAAGAAGTTCAAGAAGTGTCACGGGGCCTAGAAGACGAAAGTGACAAGACGGAAGGTTGAGCGGCGCGGGGATTTCTATCCTCGCGCCGTTCTTGCTTCCGTATTCCGTCATTCCTCATCCTTCCCGCTTCCACCCGAAATGTTCTGATGGCGCAGATGCGTGGCGCGAGCCCTAGTCTCGCTCCCCATGGCTTCCATCCTCTCGATTCCTCCCGCCGATCGTCCGCGTGAACGCCTCCGCGCCCTCGGCCCGCATGCGCTGACCAGCACCGAGCTGGTCGCACTGCTCCTCGGCACCGGCGGTGCCGGTCAGTCGGCGACGGACGCCGCGCAGGCGATCCTGCACCGTGCGGGTGGCAGCCTGCGGCGCCTCGGGCAGCTGCCCGTGGCGACGCTCACCGAGCTGCACGGGCTCGGCGAGGCCAAAGCCATCGCCGTGCACGCGGCGCTGGAGCTTGGGCGTCGGCTGGCCGCGGAGGCCGCCGACGACGGCGAACCGCTGCGGGGCCCGCGCGATGTGTGGCGATTCTATGCGCCGCGGCTCGAAGGGCTCACCGTCGAGGAGTTCCATGTGGCCGTGCTGGACTCCCAGCATCGTTTGGAGCGCGACGTGCTGGTCAGTCGCGGCATCCTCAACTCGAGTTTAGTGCACCCGCGCGAGGTGTTTCGTGAGGCGATTGCAGAACGGGCGGCGAGTCTGGTGCTAGTGCACAACCACCCGAGCGGCGATCCCACGCCCAGCGCCGACGACCGCGCGATCACGAGCCAGCTGGTGGCGGCGGGGCGGCTGCTGGACATTCCGATCCATGATCACGTGGTGATCGGGCGGGGGCGATTCGTATCGTTCGCGGAGTTGGGGTTGATGTGAGACGGATGACGGATGACGCATGACGCATGACGAATGATGGATGACGGATGATGGACGATGCTGCGGGAGCGGCCGGCCGAGCCCGTCGCTAGCGACCGATCCAGTGCGTCCACTTCACCGTCACGATGTTGGTCCCGGGCTGTGCCCAGAGGCCGCTGTGATGTTCACCGAGGGCCTGCTGGGCCGGATCGCCCTCGTGGTCGCGGGCCTGGCTCCACACGACGAACAGCGTGGAACTCGGCCGGTACTCCCAGCGCAGCACGGCGTTGCCGCGGAACTGCCAGCGTCCGAAGGTCGGATCCATCACCACCACGGCGGCATCGCCGCTGCCGAGGCGGACGCGCCCGTTGGCGAGGCGCTCGACGGATTCTGGCGCGTAGCGCGTCACGCGGTCGGCCCAGCGCGCGGCGCGTGGCGCGGTCACCGCATCGAAGCCGGCGATGCGACCGGCCGCGACGAAGGGCTGTGCGTACAGCTGCAGCGAGAGCTCCGGCGAGAACGCGTAGTTGATGCGGGCCGTCACGGAGGCCTGCTGTTGCCGTAGGTCACCGACGATCGAGCGGAGCGCGCCGTCGGCCGAGCGTGCGTTGCCGACGAACTGCCAGGGGAGCCGATTGCGGCTGAACTGGCTGCCGAGCGTGACCTCCGTGCGCGCCGACGGCCGCAGCGTGACGTCGGGTGTGAGCGTGTGCACGTATCCGACCGCCGACGGCGCCCGGAGATAGAAGTGATTGACGCTCACCGACACGGGGCGGCGCGTGTCGCTGGTGTAGCGGACGGCGTGCGCGACGCGCGTCGGCACGAGCAGCGCCGGGCCGCCGCGCAGGAGGTGCGTGCCGAGCGCGCTGCCGTCGAGGAAGATCTCGTTGGCCAGCGCGTGGAAGTTGCGCCACTGGACGCGGCCCCAGAGCCGTGCGCCGCGCAGCGTGTTCTCGCCGGCAGTGGTCGTCTGGTACCAGGTATTCAGCCAGACGGCGCGAGCCCGCGTGCGGGCGGTGAGGGCGAAGGATTCGTAGCCCAACCAGCCCCCGCTGTGCACGACGTCGGCGCGTGCCATCAGTCCGAGATCATTGGGTTCGAAGCCCGGCGTCTTCACGCCGGCAGCGACGCCGCCGCGCCAGAACCCGCCGGCGACCTTCGCGACGCTGAGGTTCGCCCCGAGCCCGCGCAGCGCGGTGGCGCTGCTGTCCACGCGCAGATGCCGAGCGTCCGGGCGCTGGTAGAGCCGAGTGATGCTCTGCTGCGTCGCCAGCATCGCGGCCGCGCTGCCGCGTACCTCGCTGCCCATGACGGCGGCCTCCACCTGCCACCGTGCCGCGGCGAAGCGCTGCCGCATCGTCAGGCCTCCGACCAGCGCGCCGCTGCGCAGCGTGCTGAGCGGAGTGTCCTCGAGTCGGCGATGGGTGCTCGTGGCGAAGAGCCCGAGCGTGCCCTCGCCGCCGCGGAGGTCGCGCGCGAGGCGGAGCACACCGTAGTGCGTGAGCGGCTCGACGACCGCGGCGTGCTGCAGGCCGGCGCCGTCGATGAAGCCGGCCCGCGCCTCCTCCGTGGTGGCGGAGAGCGCCCCGATGGACCAACCGCTGCGCGTCTTGCCACTGAGCTTGAGTGCACCGAGGACGCGGGTGGCCTCGAGGCGCTCGCCGGCTGCCGCAGCGGCCGGCAGCGCACCCTGCGGGGCGCGGCCGATGCGCCGCGAGTAGAACAGTTGATCGCGCCCCACGACCCACTCCTGCGCCGCGATGTTCTGCAGGAAGAGGTCACCGCCCTCCACGAAGAACGGCCGACGTTCCGCGAACGCCACTTCCACCCCGCTGAGATTCACGATCGCCGGATCGGCTTCGACCTGGCCGAAGTCTGGCAACAGCGACGCGCTGAGGGTGAGGTCGCTGGTGACGCCAAGTCGCAGGTCCAGTCCGGCGCTTCGCGTGAGCCGCCCCTGCGCGGTGAATGGGTTCCCGGGTTGGAGCGGCGCGCGCGTCAGGGAGCCGAGCGTGAACGGCATGAGCTCCAGCCGCCGCAGGCGCGCGGGGGCCCGGAGGCCTTCGAGCGTGCCGAAGCGCGAGACGTAGCCGCCGAGCGCGGGCGTGATGAGCGTCCAATGCGAGCGCTCGGCGCGGCGCGCGATGTCGCGACCGAACTGGATGCCCCAGCTGGCGTCGGCCCGCGAGGCGTCGAAGCGCAGCTGCGTGAGGGGAATGCGGAACTCCGCGGTCCAACCCGAGGCGTCGCGCCGCACGGCGCCGTCCCAGACGGCGTCCCATCCGAGGTCCTCGCTGTTCTCGCTGTCGCCCGTGATGTAGCCGTCGCGTTTGACGCCGGCCGGATTCAGCGCGAAGCGAAACGCCGTGCGCCGGTCTTGGTACGAATCGATGATGACATGCGCCCAGTCGGAGTAGCCGGTGAAATCACGCCGGGCCAGCGGTGCGACGATCGAATCGGCCGCCGCATCGTCGAGCCGAAGCGCCACATAGATCGCCTGATCGTCGAAGAGCACGCGCGCCGTGCTGGGCTGCGATGCTGGGCGCCCCGGTTCCGGCGCGGCCTGCACGAAGCCGCTGACCGGACTGGCACTGGCCCACTCACCGGGCTCGAGCCGCCCGTCAATCGTGATGGATGTCTCGGCGCGGCGCGCGAGGACTTGTGCCTGCGCGTCGGCAGCGAGGCCGTGGCAATAGACGAGGGCGGCGGCGAGGTGAACGAGAGCGCGAGGCACGATCTGCTCGGAGGGTGAGTGACTCCGGCAGAGTACGGCGGCGCGATGTTGCTATGGTGGGTGAGACGAGGGGACGGTGTGGGGGGAAAGTCAGGGGAATGTGAGCGCGACTCACACCTCTAGCCGATATCCCGCCTTTCGCACCGTCAGGATGTGCTTCGGTTCGCCCGGCTCATCCTCGAGCTTGCGGCGCAGTTCCATCACATGCGTGTCCACCGTCCGTGAGACGATGCTGGCGTCGTAGCCCCACACCTGGCGCATGAGGTCGTGTCGCGTGACGACGCTGCCCGCACGGTCGAGGAGGGCCACGAGGAGTTCGTACTCCATCGGCGCCAACGCCACGGGCTGGCCATCGCGCGTGACGCTGCGCGCGGCACGGTCCACCTTCACGCGCCCGAAGCCGTCCACGCTGGGCTTGCCATTCCCGGGCAACCGGCGCATCAGGGCCTCGACCCGCGCCATGAGCTCGAGCACGCCAAAGGGCTTCGTGACGTAGTCATCGGCGCCCGAGCGCAGGCCCATCACCTTGTCGGACTCCTGACCGCGCGCGGTGAGCATCAGCACGGGATTCGCGAAGCCCGCATCGCGCACGGTGCGCAGCACGCGATAGCCGTCCATGCCCGGCAGCATTAGGTCGAGGATGACGAGGTCCGGCTTCCACTCGAGGATGCGCTGCACGCCGCTGGGGCCATCCTCGGCCACGCGGACGTCGTAGCCCTCGATCTCCAGATTGTTGCGCAACCCGAAGGCGAGGTCAGGATTGTCCTCAACGATCAAGACCTTGCCCTTCATGCGGCTGCCCCTCCTGCCGGCAGTTCGATGACGAATCGCGCGCCCTTGCCGGAGGCCGGCGTTTCCACCCACGCGCGACCGCCGTGCGCCATCACCAACTCGCAGACGACGGCGAGGCCGATGCCGCTGCCGGCGACGGCCGAGTTGACGTCGCGCTCGAGGCGCTGGAAGGCCTTCCAGATGCGCTGGCGATCGGTGAGCGGAATACCGGGGCCCTCGTCCTCGACGCTGAGCAGCACCGACGCACCGCTCTCGCGCAGCGCCACCAGGATGACTTGGCCTGTGGGCCCGTACTTGACCGCGTTGTCGAGCAGGTTCACGACGATCTGCCGCAGTGCATCGGCATCCACCGGGGCCTCGGCGGTCTCGGAGAGCGCCACGGTGACCTGGACCTGCCGTGCACGCGCCATCGGCTGGAACATCTCGACGGTCTCGCGGAGCAGTGGGGCGAGCGGTTGCCGCTGGCGCGCCAAGGCGAGGCTGCGGCGTTCGGCACGTGAGAACTGCAGGATGTTCTCCACGAGGTGCGAGAGACGCCGCGCTTCCTGGTCGATGATCGCCAGCGAGCGGTCACGCTCGGCGTCGCTGCGGACACGGCCGAGCAAGAGGGTCTCGGCGAACATGCGGAGCTGCGCGAGTGGCGTCCGAAGTTCGTGCGAGACCGAGGCGATGAAGTCTGTGCGCAGGCGCTGCAGCTCGGCCTCGCGGCGCAATTGCAGCGCGCCCACCACCATCAGCGTGAGGGCGAGGGCGATGGACGCCAGCACCAAGGGCAGGTTCGAGCGCGGCAGGCCCTCGGGGAACACGAGTTCGGCGACATCCGGGCGGAAGGTGACCTCCGTGCGGATCCCGCCGAAGCCGTCGAGGAAGTGCCCGCCGCGGTATCGGCTCTCGTAGTGGGACTTCGAGGTCGCGAGCGTGGCTCCGAGGTCGTCGCGCACGACGACGCTGAAGAGCGAGTCGTTGCTGCGCCCCTGCGTGAGGTTCGGCGGCAGCACGTGGCCGGTGGCCAAGACCTTCTCGATGCTGCTGCGGCCGAGCCTGGCGAGGCAGAACTCCGTGCCGTAGGCGGCCAGCTGGCGGCCGGCGTCGTCCCACTTCACGGTGAACACGATCCCACGCCGTGTTCCGTCTATTTGGCCCCACACGCCGGAGAACGTGGCGTCGCGGGCGTGCCGCAGGCGGGCGTGCACGGGGACGGTATCGCGGATCCAGGCCGCGAAGGTGGGGTCAATGCCGGGGCCTGACGTTTGGAGCGAGCCATCGCGCAGGTCCACCCGGAAGCTGCTGGGTGGCGCGTCGGGCTCGCAGCGATAGGCGGGCTTGAGGGTGCTGGCGAGCGCGTCCGCCCCCGGAAGGGCGGTTCCCGCCGGCTGCGGAGCCGCCGGGTTCACGGGGGAGAACAGCCAGATGAGCTGCGCGTACAGCGCCTCCTTCACCGAGATGTTGATCTCCCAGGCGGCGAAGGCGGCGTACTCATGGAGGGTCCGGACAGCGTCCCAGCGCCGGCGATGCGCGGCGTCCCAGGCCTCATAGGCCAGGAAGCCGGTGAGGCCGAGGGTGACGGCTAGGACGAGGACCAGCGGGGAGCGGCGGACAGGCACGCAAGGAATATCGTGCGGGAGCGCCCGGCCTGCGTCAGGGGTTTGTCAGGAGCAGGCGTTGACCCCGCCCGACGAACCCGCGATATACAGACCATGAGCGCCCCCGTCCTCACCGACCTGATTCCCGGCTGGGACCTGACGTCCGAGCAGGCGTCGGGGCGCTTGGACTTGGACCTGCTGGCCAAGGCGTACCGGTTCAGCGAGAAGGCCCACGCCGGCCAGACGCGCCGCAACGGCGACCCCTACGTCACGCACTGCGTGCAGGTGGCCAAGATCCTGGCCGAGCTGCAGCTGGATTCCATCACGGTGGCCAGCGGGCTCATCCACGACGTCGTGGAGGACACGGCGTACTCGGTGGAGGACGTCGAGCGCGAGTTCGGCCGCGAGATCGCGCAGATCGTGGACGGGCTCACGAAGATCGGCCATCTGCCGATGGCGTCGCGCGAGGAGCGGCAGGTCGAGAGCTATCGCAAGCTGCTGCTCTCGGTGGC
>CAZCIM010000057.1:0-9831 GCA_964498895.1 uncultured Gemmatimonas sp.
TCACCTGGCCGAGCACCTTGAGCTTCGTCGTCGTGTCGCCACGCGCGAAGTCCATGTAATGCTCCTTGCCCTCGCGCTTCACCCAGACCTTCAGGTTCTCGGAGAGCGCGTTCACGACGGACACGCCCACGCCGTGGAGGCCGCCCGACACCTTGTACGTGTTCTTGTCGAACTTACCGCCGGCGTGCAGCACCGTGAGCGCGAGCTCGACGCCCGGGAGCTTCTCCACCGGATGGATGTCCACCGGGATGCCGCGGCCGTTGTCCTCCACGGAGATCGAGTCATCCGGGTGGATGATCACGTTCACCGTGTCGCAGTAGCCGGCGAGCGCTTCGTCGATCGAGTTGTCCACCACCTCGTAGACGAGGTGATGCAGGCCGCGGTGCGACGTCGAGCCGATGTACATGCCGGGGCGCTTGCGGACGGCTTCGAGCCCCTTGAGGACTTGGATGCCAGAGGAGTCGTACTGCGAGTCGGCGACGTCGTTCGTCTTGGCCATTTGGAGGCGAAAATGGGGCGTGGGAACCGCGCGAAGAAATGCCGAAAATCCGCTCGTGAGAGCGACCCTAAAACCTAAGCGTTTTCAGAGGGAAATGCAACGCAAAACGACGGCGGCAAATGGCCGTCCTGCAACGGGTTAGGGGACCCTTGACGGCGAGCCCTCCCCCATGCGAGACGCGCGCTCAGCGCGAGCGTCCGGGACCGGGCTCCTGCAGCAACTCCCACCGCAGCTTCTTCACGCTCGCCTCGCCCGTCGCGGCGTTGAGCTTCGCCACCAGCGAACGCTCCATCATCGCGAGCTCCTGCATCCACGCGTGCGTCTTCACGCCCACGACCATCGTGCCGTCCTCGGCGATCAACCGCGGTTGCGTCACCTTCGCGATCTGCGGGCCCACCACGCGCGGCCAGAGCTCCAGCACCTGCGCGCGCTGCACGTCCTCATCCAAGCCGCTTTCGCGCAACGCCTCGGCCAGCATCTCGCCGATCGGCCGCGGGGCGTTGCGCCCGCTGCGTCCGTTGGCGCGGGAGTCGTCGTAGAAGGTCATCGTGCGAACGTCCCGGCGCGCACGCTCCAGCGCGCCAAACGCGTGAACTGCGGCGGAATCTCGTCCTCGCGCGGCACGCAGAGCACGCACTGGCCCACGCCTGCTTCCTCGAGCAACGCGAGGATGCGGCCCGTGCGCCGGCGGTCGAGCTCGGCGAAGGGATCGTCGAGCAACAGCGCGGGAATGATGCCCGTCGCTTCGCGATGCGTGGCGCCTTCGAGCATGCGCAGCACGATGGCCGCCGTCCGCTGCTGGCCCGCACTGCCCACCTGGCGCAGGTCGTGCGCGTCCAGCCGCAGCATGAGGTCGTCGCGATGCGGGCCCGCGTGCGTGAGGCAGCGGCGCAGGTCCTGCTCGCGCTGGCGCTCGAGTTGCGCCAACAACTCGGCCTGCGGGTCGTCCGCCCCAGCCGCGCTGCCCGCGTACTCCAGTGCGGCGGGCTGCGTCTCACCGATGGCCGCCGAGAGCGCGGCGAAGCGCTCGGCGTGCGCGCTGGCCCATGCGCGGCGTGCGCGCACCAGCACGGCACCCTGCTCCGCGAGTGCGGGCTCCCAAGCGGCCACCGCAGCCATCTGCGCACGCGCCGCGCCCTTGCGGGCTGCGTCGCGCAGCGCGGCGTTGCGCCGCAACAGCGCCGCGCGATAGCGCCGCAGCGCGTGGAGGTAGGGCGCCGAGGTCAGCGCCAGCGTGATGTCGAGATAGCGCCGGCGCTCAGCCGGCGCGCCGGCGATCAGGTCCACATCGCGCGGCGAGAAACTCACGCTCGGCAATGCGTCGAGCGCATCGGTGAGCTTCTCCGGTTCGGCGCCATCGAGCGTGACCTTCTTGCGGCCGGCGCGGTCCACGCCGATGCTCGCGCGCATCGCGGGGAGGTTGCCGAGCTCGGCGGCGATATGGAACGCCGGCGCGCCGAAGCGGATGAGATCGCGGTCGCGCGCGCCACGCAGCGAGCGCAACAGGCGGAGATACGCGATCGCCTCGACGGCGTTCGTCTTGCCCTGGCCGTTCTCGCCGACGAGCGCGATGCCCTCCGGCGGGAGCTCGATGCGCGCTGCCGCGATGTTGCGGAAGTCGTGAAGCGTGAGCGCATCGAGGCGCGCCGCGCGCGGCGTTGCGGCGGTCATCGCGTGGCGCCTGCGCTTACGCGCCCTTGAACGCGGCGGGGCGCTTCTCGAGGAAGGCCTTGGTGCCTTCGCGCATGTCAGCCGTGCGGCCGAGCTCGCCGAAGTGCCGGCTCTCGAGGGCGAGGGCGTCGTCCATCGAGAGCCCCACGCCCTTGGCGACGACTTCGATGGCATGTGCCAGCGCCAACGGCCCGTTGGCCATCATCTCCTTGGCCATCGAGCGCGCGACGTCGAGGAGGGCCTCAGCCGGATACACCGCATTCACGAGCCCGTACTGCAGCGCCGTGCTGGCGTCGATCATGCCGCCGGTGAGGATCATCTGCATGGCACGACCCGTGCCGATGAGCCGCGGGAGTCGCTGCGTGCCGCCGTAGCCAGGGATGAGCCCGAGCTTGGCCTCGGGCAACCCGAACTTCGCACCTTCCGCCGCCACGCGTACATGGCAGGCGAGCGCGAGCTCGAGTCCGCCTCCGAGCGCGAAGCCGTTGATCACCGCGATCACCGGCTTGTTGAGCCGCTCGATCTTGGTGAACACGCGTGAGCCCACCTGCGAGAGCGATTCGAGCCCCGCCGGCCCGTCCGCCGCGTCGGCGATCTCGGCGATGTCGGCACCCGCGACGAACGCGCGCCCCGCGCCCGTGAGGATCACCGCCCGCACCTGCTCGCGCTGCGCGAGCTCGGTAAACGCCTTGTCTAGCTCGGCGATGACCGTCGCGTTGAGCGCGTTGAGCTTGTCGGGCCGGTTGACGGTGACGATCGCCAACGCGTCGGCGATCTCGAGCGTGAGGAAGGTGAATGGCGTCGTCATGCCTACAATCTATATCTTGGAGCGTGCCCACACCTCCCGTGCCGACCGTGGCTTGGGCGCCCAACGGGGCGCTGCGCATCGTGGACCAGCGGCGCTTGCCCGTCGAGCTGGTGATGCGCGATCTCGATACGCTCGACGCAGTGGCCGAGGCGATTCGCACGCTGGCGGTGCGCGGCGCGCCGGCGATCGGCGTGGCGGCGGCGATGGGGCTCGCGGCGGCGGCTGACGCCGCGCTGCGTGGCGCTGCGAGCGATGCGCATCTGCGGTCGCTGGGTGATTCAGCGCGGATGCGGCAGTTTCTCGAGGCCGGCGCCGCGGTGCTGCGCGGCACGCGGCCGACCGCGGTGAACCTGATGTGGGCGCTGGACCGCATGCTCGCCGCGCTGCAGCGCACGTCGGGCGACGCTCCGGCCCTCGTGCAGGCGATGCGCGATGAAGCCGAGCGCATCCGCCTCGACGACGTGGCGAAGTGCGAGGCCCTCGGCCGGCACGGCCGCACGCTGCTCAAGGATGGCATGCGGGTGCTCACGCATTGCAACGCCGGCGCGCTCGCCACGGCGGGGATCGGCACGGCGCTGGCGCCGTTGTACGTCGCCAAGGCGGAGGGGCTGGCGCTGGAAGTGTTCGCCGACGAGACGCGCCCGTTGCTGCAAGGCGCGCGGCTCACGGCCTGGGAGCTCTCGCAGGCGGGCATCCCCGTCACCCTGGTCACCGATGGCATGGCCGGCTCGCTGATGGCCGCAGGCAAGGTGGACCTCGTGCTGGTCGGCGCGGATCGCATCGCGGCCAACGGCGACGCGGCGAACAAGATCGGCACGTATTCACTCGCGGTGCTGGCCAAGCATCACAAGATTCCGTTCGTCGTGGTGGCGCCCTCGAGCACGGTGGATCGCGAGATCGCGACGGGTGAGCTGATTCCCATCGAAGAGCGCGCCGCCGAGGAGATCACGCAGGTTGCCGGGACGCGTGTCGCGGCCGAGGGCGCGCGGGTGTTCAATCCGGCGTTCGATGTGACACCCGCCGCGTTGATCTCGCATATCGTCACGGAGCAGGGCGTGCTCTGCGCACCGTATCATTTCGACCGCGCGACGTTACCGCTTCCCCCCGCGTAAGGAGCATCCGTGCGCCACGTACTCGCCCTCGACGAAGGCACGACTGGCACGACAGCATTGATGATCGCCGAGGACGGGCGCGTGGTGGGGCGTGGGTATCGCGAGATCACGCAGCACTTCCCCGAGCCGGGCTGGGTGGAGCACGACGCGGAGGAGATCTTCGCGCGCACGCTCGAGGCGGCGCGCGAGGCGCTGGCGATGGCGAAGGTCACGCCGGATGCGCTAGGCATCACGAACCAGCGTGAGACCGTCGTGCTGTGGGATCGCAAGACGGGGAAGCCCGTGGACCGCGCCATCGTCTGGCAGGACCGGCGCACGACGCGGCGCTGCGTGGCGCTGCGCGAGGCGGGGCAGGCGCCGGCGATCTACGCGGCCACCGGCTTGGTGACGGATCCGTACTTCAGCGCGACGAAACTCGAGTGGCTGCTCAAGGAGCGGGCGCGCGGCGTCTCGCCCGACACGTTGGCGGCGGGCACCATCGATACGTGGTTGATCTGGAAGTTCACGAACGGCGCCGTGCATGCGACCGATCCGACGAACGCCTCGCGCACGATGCTCTACGACATCGGCGCCAAGCAGTGGAGCGACCAGCTCTGCGCGCTGTTTGGCGTGCCGCGGGAGATCCTGCCGGAGCTGCGGCCGTCGTCGGGATCGTTCGGCGAGACGGCGCGCGAGCATCTCGGGATCTCGCTGCCGATCCTCGGCGTGGCCGGCGACCAACAGAGCGCGCTGTTCGGGCAGGGCTGCTGGAGCGCCGGCCAGAGCAAGAACACCTACGGCACCGGTGCGTTCCTGCTCTTCCATACGGGTGCGGCGCGTCCGCCGGGCGGGCAGGGCATGCTGACGACGCTGGCCTGCGATGCGCAGGGCCAGCCCGCGTACGCGTTGGAGGCCAGCATCTTCGTCGCTGGCGCCGCGGTGCAGTGGCTGCGCGATGGCCTCGGCCTGCTCGCCAAGGCCAGCGAGACCGAGGCGATGGCGCGCTCGCTGGACAAGAATGACGGCGTGTACTTCGTGCCGGCGCTCACCGGGCTTGGCGCGCCGCATTGGGAGCCCGAGGCGCGCGGCATGATCGTCGGCCTCACGCGCGGCACGTCGCGCGAACATCTCGTGCGCGCGGCGCTCGAAGCGATGGCCTACGGGACGACCGACGTGCTCGAGGCGATGCGCGGTGCGAGCGGATCGCCGCTCGATGTGTTGCGCGTGGACGGTGGCGCGGCGCAGAACGACTGGTTGATGCAGTTCCAGGCCGACGTGCTCGGCGTGCCCGTCGAGCGGCCCGATCTGGTGGAGACCACGGCACTCGGCGCCGCGGGCCTCGCCGGCATCGCCGGTGGCGTGTGGCCGAACGCGACGGCGTTCCATGCCTCGCGCAGGTTTACGCGCTTCACGCCGGCCGCTGGCGTGAACGTCGCGCGGCAGGGCTTGGGCGGCTGGCGCCGTGCGACGCGCGCGGCGGTGAGCTGGGCCCGTGACCGCGACGACGGATGAAGTTTGCGCTGGTGTTCGTCTTGTTCTCGGGCAGCTTCGGCGCGCCGCCGGAGCGCGCGCCGCGCGATCCCTGGTTCGGGCGGGACAAACTGTATCACGTCGTCGGTTCGGCGCTGATCCAAGGCGCGGGGCACGCGCTCGGGCGCAGCGCGGGGCTCGATTATCGCGAGGCGGCGTGGACGGCCGCGGGGCTGACGCTCTCAGCGGGCGTGGCGAAGGAACTGCACGACCGCGCGGATGGGCGCTTCTTCTCGTGGCGCGATCTCGCCGCGGATGCGGCCGGTGCTGCGACCGGGGCGGTGGTGGTGCGGCAGACGCGGCGATAGCTCTGCGGCTCGCCATGCGCGAGCGGGGCGTACGCGAGTCGTGGTACCACGCCGCCCGGGGCCCTTTCCTCAGGCAGCCCACACGAGTCCGGCCACCGGCAGAATGTGCTCGTGCGCCCCGAGGACATCGACGAAGCCGCGCGGCTCATCGCGGCCGCCGACCGCGACCAGCTAGTTGATGGCGGGTTCCACGGGATGAAGGAGGAGGCCGCCGAGTGTGTCGCGCTGAAACGCGGCACCGCCCACCAGACAGCGCTCGGAACGCGCGACGGTGGCGAGAGGCGCGCCGCGCCTCACGGACGTGCACCATCGCGCGGGCGTCGTTGGGCGTGAGGACGCGCCGGCTTTTGCGCGTGGCTGTGGCGCGGATCGCGGCGTGCTAACGGCGGATTCCGGACATAACGAATCAGAATCCGCTCATGATTTAAACGAAGTATTGGGTAGTGTTTCTGTGAATGCTGTGTGGCTCTTCGAGGAGTCGGATGGGGCGGCGTGTCGCCGGTGCTCACGCTTACGCCTGTCGCGTACACGAAGCGGCTCACCTGCGACAGTCGGACCTGTTCCGGCACCCCGTTCACCTCCAGCCGCTGCGGCGGCTCTGGGGGTCGAGGAGGTACCCGATCTGGGTGCCGTCGGGCAGGCGCACCTGGGTGAGGTTCCCGAGGGCGTCGTAGGAATACCGCGTGGTGTCCGCGCCCTCTACCGTCATCGCCAAGTCGCCGTGGGCGGTTGAGGCGCAGCTTGCGCCCTTGGGCGCTCGACAGGACGTCCTCTGGTTGCTCCCCTTGCAGGCGCCCGACGTTAGGGCGCCTGCGTCACCTCCGTACGTTGGAGCGCGCGGAGACGTCCGTCGCAACGCGAATGCCTTCCTGCGTGCGTAGCCATCTTGACGGTCACGCCGTTCCCTCTGTCGCTCGCAAAAGGTCACTGGGAAGCCCATCGGCAGGCTCCTGAACTGACAAGTCCTCCACACCGAGTCCCCGCCAACCTTCAGACCGAACACGACGCGAAGAGAACGCTGACGTGACGAGACCAAACAAGTCTGATGACGCTATCGTCACGCCTGTGGGAAGGGGTTCGGCGAGATATCGCGCTCCTTGAGCGGAGTAGAGAAGGCGGCCACAGTCACTGCAACGCCGAATCTTTGCGTGGCGAGATCCTCGAACCGTTATCTCGGTCAAGGCGCGAATGGATAACCACGCGCCTGCCTCCAGACCCGAAGGAAGGAACACTCGGCCAACGCGTACCTGTCGTTCGAACGACTCCAGTCCGACTTCCTCAATAAGGAGCGCCGTCAGTGCTTTGCTCGCAACAGTTACGCCGAGCCCAGCCACGAAGTTCAGATGTTTTCCGGGTACACGCTCTTCTTGAATTCGAACGTCGACAGCACCCGCGTGGCTCGCACGTGGAAGCGAACACGCGCCGCACAACCATTCGGCAAGAGCGGCCTCTCGAAAAATGGTATCCGGTGTGCACGGATTCACACCGAGTGGGAAGAGGTGGGTCAGAGATGCGCGTGTCATGGATACGGAGTGTAGTTGCCGCCGTAGATGGCGCGCCAGACCGTCGACGTTACGTTTGTCCCGTATCGAGCGTCGACGGATCTCGAAGCGTCCAGCACAGCGTCGAGCGCTCGAGCTTGGGTTCCTGGGTTGGCTGCCATCTCGCGAGCCCACGCTGCAGCGCTGCCGGAGGGTCCACCTTCGGGCAGCGGCAGGCGAGCGTCTGCACGGAGAAGCTTGTGTAGCTCAATGTGAGTGGCAGCGTCGATCTCAGCGAGAGGCTGCCTCTGGTGACCACCGAGGTACTTCGGGATCGGGTGGTGACGATTGGTTCGAGCGGTGTACGAGATCGCGGAACCTAGTGTGAGCGCCGGACCTCCACTCATTCCTAGCGAAGGTGAGGCAGAGCCGAGCCTGCGAATCACACCCAACGACGGAACGAACGGCAACATCGCCCCGGCCGCATCCGCCGCCAGCCACCCGGCGTTCGCCCAACTCGGGTTGCAGATGAAGTCCCTGAGGCTCACCGCCAGCGACACGAGATCAAGGACCGTCTCGACCACCGTCCCCGTGGGATCGATGGCGTTGACGGGATCGTTCGCCACGTAGGCGTAGAGACTCGTCGTCCCCCCCGCGAACCCGATCGGGTCCTTGGCCGTCCAGCGCCCGCTCTCGGGGTCGTAGTCCCGCGCCCCGAAGCGCACGAGCCCGGTCGCGGCGTCGGTCAGCCCGCCCGCGTACCCGAACGGCTGCCAGCCCGGGTTGGTGTTCTCCGTCTCGATCCCGAACTCATCATACGCGATCCGCTGCGCGATCGCGCCGGAGGCCACGTTCATGACGAGCCGGACCGAGCCCAGGTGGTCCCGGATGAGCCGGTACGTCGAGTCCCCGCGCACCAGGTAGTCCGGGACGTTCACGCCCGTCGCGTACACGAAGCGGCTCAGCACCTGCCCGGCCCCGTCCAGCTCCGCCACGGGGGTGAGCTGCCCCTGGTAGAGCCAGGCCCGCTCCAGCACCCCGTCCACGGTGCGGCCGATGCGCCGGTTCTGGGGGTCGAGGAGGTACCCGATCTGGGTGCCGTCGGGCAGGCGCACCGCGGTGAGGTTCCCGAGGGCGTCGTAGGTGTACCGCGTCGTGTCCGCGCCCTCCACCTTCATCGCCAGGTCGCCGTGCGCCGTGTACGCGTACGTCGCGCCCCCGTAGGAGAGCAACCGGTCCTGCGCGTCCACGGCCGCCACCAGCGTCCCGGCGGCGGTGGTCTTCGTGGCGCGGTTGCCGTTCAGGTCGTAGGTGTAGCTCGCCGCGAGCGTCCCGTTGCGGGTCACGGTGGCGAGGCGGCCCACCGCGTCGTACGTGAACGCGAGCACCTGCGGCACGCCGCCCACGGTCTCGGTGAGCTGCGTGATGCGCGAGAGCGAGTCGCGGACGTACTGCGTCGCGAAGAGCGTGTCGCTGCCCTGCGTGCTGGCCATCCCGCTCAGGGCCCCGTGGGCGTCGTAGCCGTAGGCCGTGCGCTGCGTGCCGCCGCCCACCACGAGGCTGTCGGCGTCGAGGCGGCCGTTCTGGGCGCTGCGCCGGAGGCCCAGCGCGCCCGCCTGCGTCAGCAGGCCGTCCAGGTCGTAGCCGAAGCTCACCGCGTGCGTGCCGTTCACGGTCTGGCCGACGACGCGGAAGTCATTGTTGTACGTCACGGCGGTCGAGCCGCTCACGGGCCCGCTCCAGGTCACGCTGGTCGGCAGGCTGCCGTCGTACGCGAACGCGAGGCCGGTGCCACCCGGGCCGCTCAGCGAGCTGAGATTACCGGTCAAGCCGTTGAACACGAAGCCGATCGTGCCGCGGTCGAAGTTCACCGCGCTCGGGCGGCCGGCCGCGTCGTAAGCGAAGGCGATCGAATCCCCGGTGGGCCGGCGAATGGCCGTTACCTGCCCCGCCGTGTTGTAGCTGTAGCCCGTGGCGCTCTGCGGAAGCCCCGCGCTCGGCGGGTTGTAGCTCGCCAAGCGGTCCGCCGGCGCATACGTGAACGTGTGCGCCGGCTTGCCCGGTGGCGTGACGCGGGTGAGGTTGCCGGCCGAGTCGTAGGCGAAGGTCACCGCCCGCCCGTCGGGCAGCACGCGCCGCGTCAGCCGGTCCGCATCATCATAGAAGAGCGAATCCCGACGACCCAGCGGGTCGGTCGTGGACAGCAAGCGGCCGCGCGCGTCGTACGCGAAGGTCGAGACGCGCCCGCCACTCTGCGCCCGCTCCAACCGACCGCGGGCGTCGTACTGGAACGTGGCCGGCAGGATGCCCGGCACCGTCGAGCTCAGGACGCGACCCGCGGCGTCGTACACCGTCGTGGTCGTACGGCCCATCGGGCTCGTCGTGAGCATGACCTTACCCCCGAAAGTAGGCCAGCGTAACATCGGAGGATTCCGACCCGGCC
>CAZCIM010000058.1:0-9741 GCA_964498895.1 uncultured Gemmatimonas sp.
GTCCGGCGCGGCAACGCGTCGACAGAACCCGGCTTACAGACGGAACCCTCGATGGACCGGACGGGGCGGCGCCGCACGCGGTGCTCGCCCCGTTCGTCGTTCATGGTGTATCCTACGCGGATGCTGCCCCGCTCCTCGGCTGCTGCCGTCGCGCTCGCTTGCACCCTCGGCCTGACCGCCGGCTGCGCTCCCGCTCCTCGCAGTGGCCCCGCGCCGCGACCCGGCGCCGCGCCTGCGGCCGCGCCGCGCGATTCGCTCGCGGGGCCTTGGGCCCTGCGCAACGCCGGACGTCCGCGTGCGGCGGTGATCGTCCAGCGGGCCGAGCTTCGGTCGCGCGTTGATTCCACGTGGCGCGTGGACTCCGTGGCGAGTCGCACGGCGCTCGAGTGGTCCGTGGCGGTGGGCCGCGTCTCGTCCCGCGTGCTGGGGATGGTGCGCAGCTTTGAACTCATGATCGCTGGCGACAGCGGGTGGCGCGCGCCGGCGGGGCTGCAGTTCCCGGTGACGTTCGCGGCGTCGATCGAAGCGGAGGGCGCGCAGCCGCACCTGGAGTTGTCGCCCGCGCTCCTGTGTGAGGCGCGCGGCGCTGCCGTGCAGGCGTTTCGCGAGACCTGGCTCGCCGCGCCACCGCTCGTGCAACGCGGTGCGACGTGGCGTGACTCGACGACGTATCCGCTGTGCCGCGACGGAATTCCGCTCAGCGCCACCGTGGTGCGCGACTATGAAGTCGTTGGGTCGGCCGTGCGCGACGGGGCGCTGGTGCTCGAGGTGCAGCGGCGCTCGAGGAGCCAGCTCAGCGGCCGCGGGGTGCAGTTCGGCGATACGGTGCAGGTGGCGGGGCAGGGCGCCGGTGACGCGACCCTATTCGTCTCGCCAGATTGCGGGGCGGTGGTTACCGCGCGCGGCCAGTCGGTGTTGCGCCTTGAACTGCGAGGGCGCCGGCGCACGCAGGAGCTCGTGCAAACCGGCGCCCTCGAGATCTTCACGCCGTAGTCTTCGTCGCCGCGGCGGTCAGTCCACCAGGCGCAGCGGCATCAACAGGCAGAGGTACTTCGCCGCGTCGCTCCAGCCTTCGGGCTCGATGGTGCTCGCGCGCTCCGGCGCGCGGAACGTCATGCGCACCTCATCCGTCGGCAGATACCGCAGGATCTCGAGCAGATACGCGGCATTGAAGCCGATGTCGAGGGGGTCGCCCTCGTAGCGGATCGGAAGTTCGTCCTGCGCTTCGCCGAGGTCCGGCGTGCTCACGGAGAACTTGAGCATGCCGGCATTGAACGACAGCCGAATGCGGTGCGTCTGGTCGGAGGCGACGACGCTCATGCGGCGCAGCGCGCTGGTGAGGGCCGCGCGATCCACGATGGCGTACTTGTCGTTGTCCTTCGGGATCACCTGCTCGTAGCCCGGATACGGCCCTTCGATGAGGCGCGTGTACACGGACGTGAACGGCGAGCGGAAGCCGAGGTGATTCTCGCCCTGCGCGACTTCGAGTTCCTCCTCGGCCGGGAAGAGCCGGCGAATCTGCTCGAGCGCCTTCGGCGGGATGATGAGATCCGCCTTCTGACCGGCCTTCACCGGCACTTCCATCTTGGCCAGGCGATGGCCGTTGGTGGCGACCATGCGCATGGCGTCGCCACGCAGCTCCCAGAGGACGCCATTAAGGATTGGACGGCTCTCCTCGGTGCTCGCTGCGAACGCGGTGTGGCCGATGAGCTTCTGCAGGTCGCCCGAGGGAACACGCACCGCCTTCTCGAACTGCACGGCGGGGAAGCTCGGGAACTCGGACTTGGGAAGTCCAAGCAGCTTGAACTTCGAGCGGCCGCATTCAAGCGTGATGCGTTGATCACCCGTCGAGGAGATGCGCACTGGCGCGGGCGGAAGTTCGCGGGCGATCTCCGCGAGCTTCCGTGCGGGAATCGTGATGGCACCGGCAGCTTCGACGTCCGCCGTTACTTCGGTCGAGACTGCGATGTCGAGATCCGTGCCGGAGATGCGAATGCCCTTGTCGGTGGTCTGCACCAAGAGGTTGGCGAGGACCGGCAGGGTGGTCTTGTTGGGCACGGCCGGCGTGACGGCGGCGAGCCCTTCCTGGAGCTTCTCGCGAGTGATCGTGAAGCGCATCTGCGGCGGACGTGAGGATTGTGGACGGAGCGGAAGACCGGCTGTTGCTGTCTACTGAATTTCTTAAGTAGTAGACGTAGTAGAAAGGTGTGGATTGTGGACGAACCGCGAAAGTGCTTGTGGCATCGGAAGTTCGCGGACGCCCCTCACGTGCAACCTGCGTGGACGAACTGGGGACGAGCGGGGAAAGCGCGCCGAAGCGCAGGGCCTGATGTGGATGGTGTGGAGACTATGCGGAATGTCGGACCGTTTCCCGCACGCGATCCACACGGCTCCGGAACTCCGCGCTTTCCTTCATTGTCTCGGCCACGCGCTCCAACGAGTGGATGACGGTCGAGTGGTCGCGACCGCCGAACGCCTGGCCGATCTCGACCAGCTGCAGCCCGAGGATCTCGCGGGCGAGGTACATGGCCACCTGCCGCGGGATCGTGAGCGTCTTGGTGCGCGTCTTCGACTGGAGGCCTTCGACCGTGACGCCCCACTCGGCGGCGACGCGCTGCTGGATGACGCCCATGCGGTCCTGGCGCTCGGAGCGCACCGGGGCGCCCTCGGAGGTGCGGAGCTTGTCGCGTAGGGCTTCGCGGGCGAGGTCCACCGTGACGACGCGATGCTTGAGGGACGCGTAGGCGAGCAGCTTGATGATGGAGCCCTCGAGCTCGCGCACGTTCGACTGCACGTGGTCCGCGATGAAGTGCAGCACATCATCGGGGATGGTGTGCTCGAGGTGGTCCATCTGCGCCTTGCGGCGCAGGATGGCGATGCGGTGCTCGAGGTCAGGTTGGCCGATGTCGGCGACCATGCCCCAGGCGAAGCGCGACGCGAGGCGCGCCTCGAGCTTGGAGATTTCGGACGGCGGGCGGTCGGACGTGAGGACGATCTGGCGCCCCGCTTCATAGAGCGCGTTGAACGTGTGAAAGAACTCTTCCTGCGTGGAGTTCTTGCCGCCGATGAAGTGCACGTCGTCCACGAGAAAGAGATCGGTCTCGCGATAGCGCCGACGGAAGTCGTGCATCGCGCCCTTGCCGATGGACGTGATGACGTCGTTCGTGAACTGCTCGGTGGTGATGTAGGTGACGCGCGCCTGCGGGTTCTTGCGGACGATTTCCTGCGCGATCGCCTGCATGAGGTGCGTCTTGCCGAGTCCCGTGGGCCCGTAGAAAAAGAGCGGGTTGTAGGTCTTGCCCGGGGCCTGCGCGACGGCCATGGCGGCGGCGGCGGCGAGATCGTTGGACTTGCCGATGACGAAGGTTTCGAACGTGTAGCGGTCGTTGAGGGACGACAGCGTCACGTTGTTCGGCTGCTTTTCTGGCTCTATGGTGCGCTGTTCTTGTCCCTTTTGTGGCACGAACAGGTCCATTTGACTGCGCTGCAGGCGCTCCTGCTGGACACGCAGCGCGATCTTCACCGGGTGGCCCACCGCCACCGGCGCGAAGGACTCGAGGAGGGCGGTGTGGCGGCGTTCATTCCACTCGACCGAGAACTGGTCGGGGGCGTTGAGCACCAGCTGGTCGCCGGTCAGCTCGGCGGCCTCGAGCGGCGCGAGCCAGGTCTCAACAATGTGATCCGAGAGTTCAGTCCGCGCGCGATCGAGCAGGCGGGACCACACATCGGCGGCGGAGAGGGACATCCGGTGGGAGGGCGCGAAATGTGGAAATCCGGCAGGGGTGGCGAACCTACCCCGCCCGTGTGGATAAGTCAACGCTCGTGTGTCCGCACAAGCGTACTCCGGGTCCACTGCCGTTGACGTAACCCCCAGAGCCGACTACGTTTAGCGGTCTGTCCGCGAAGTGATTTCAGTTACCTGGAGCAACGATGGGAAAGCCGACGTATCGCCCGCGCAACAAGCGTCGTATCAAGACGCATGGCTTCCGCGCGCGCATGGAGACCAAGTGGGGGCGTGAAGTGCTGAGCCGGCGTCGCAAGAAGGGGCGCAAGCGGCTCACCGTGCAGCTGCCCTCGAAGTACGCGGGCGCCTGAGGCCGGACAGCGCGTGGCGTCGCCGCATCGGCTGACGCGCACGGCTGACCTCGCCCTGGTCCGCCGCGAAGGGAAGCGAGTCCGAACCGCGCTGTTGGAGGTTCGGGTGCTCGCTTCCCTTTTGCATGGATCGGCGCGGCTTCGCGTGGGCCTTGTGGTGCCCAAGCATCGGCACACGGTCGTGGAGCGCAACCGGCTCAAGCGTCGGCTTCGGGCGCTGCTCGCCGCGCACTGGACAGCGGCGTGGCAACACGCGCCGCGTCGCGCGGAGGCGGCGGACGCCACGGACGTCACGCGCGATGCCGTGCTCTACGCGCTGCCGGCCGCGTACGCCGCGACGTTCGAGGCGCTGCGCGCCGACGTGATTCGGCTTGGCACCCGCGCCGCGGAACTCGCATGAGACCGCTGTTGATCCTGTTCGTGCGGGCGTATCAAGTCGCGCTGTCGCCGCTGTTGCCGGCAGCGTGTCGCTATCATCCCACGTGTTCGCACTATGCCATCGAGGCGCTGGAGAAACACGGCGCGCTCCGTGGCGGTTGGCTCGCCGTAAAGCGGATTGCCCGTTGCCATCCGTTCCGGCCCGGCGGTTTCGATCCCGTGCCCGAGCCCACGACCCCTGACCTGACTCGACGCGATGGATAAGCGGTTCTTCTTGGCGATTCTCCTCACCGGCGGCGTGGTGTTGCTCACGCCGGTGCTGTTCCCGCGCCCCAGCGTTCCGGTGCCCGTCGTCACGACGCCGGCGGATTCGGCGGCGAACGCCGCGCCTGCCGCATCGGCGCCGGCGGCGATGACTCCCGCCGCGGGCACCGTTGCCGCGCTGCCGGGTGCACCACGCGCAGCAGGCACCGCGGCCGCGCCGGCGCCGCTTGCGCTGCCGGAAACCGTCACCGTGGGCAATACGCTCACGACGTTCGCGTTCTCGACGCGTGGCGCGCAGTTGCTGCGCGCCGACCTGCCGAAGTTCCGACGCCTCGGCGCCACGACGGGTACCGTGGCCCTCGCGCACGGCCGCGAGGCGCTGTTGCGCTACACGTTGTTGGCGGGCGGCGACACGATTGACGTCTCGAGCCTCGCGTTCACCGCGACGCGTACGCCGACGGCCAGCGGGGAACAGCTGCGGTTCGACGCCAGCGTGGGCTCGGGCACGCTGCGCATCGAGTACACGTTGGCGGCGGACAACTATCTCGCCACGGTGCGCGTGGCCGCGAGCGGCATCCCGCAGCCGGCGTTCTTGCTCACGCACCTGCCGACGGGCTTCGATTCGCAGGAAGCGGATCCGGCGGAGGATGCGCGGCATCTGTCGTACGCGTTCAAGCCGCTCACGGGCGGCTCGGACCGCATCGACTTCCGGAAGCCGGATCCTGGCGAGCGCCTCCTGGAGAGCGGCCCGTTCACGTGGACCGTGGCGAAGAACAAGTACTTCTTGGTGGGCCTGCTCAACCCGGAGGGCCAGCAGAGCCCGTTCGCGGAACTGCAGGTCACGGGCGCTGCGCGCGAGAACAAGATCGCCACGCGCGCGCAGGGCGTCGTGGTGTCGCCGCTGCCGGAGTCGGGCGTCGCGTTCGAGCTC
This sequence comes from uncultured Gemmatimonas sp., assembly GCA_964498895.1. Classification (GTDB taxonomy): domain Bacteria; phylum Gemmatimonadota; class Gemmatimonadetes; order Gemmatimonadales; family Gemmatimonadaceae; genus Pseudogemmatithrix. The sequence goes on from CAZCIM010000058.1 coordinate 5,669, forward strand.
TACGCCGGCCCGCAGGAGTGGGAGCGGCTCGTCGGCATGGGGCGCGAGTTCGAGAAGTCGAATCCCTATGGCGGCTGGATCAGCGGTGTCGTGCAGCCGTTCGCGACGATCGTCATGCGCCTGTTGCTGTGGCTGAAGAAGAGCACGGCGCTGGAGTACGGCTGGATCCTCGTCGGGTTCGGCGTCGCGATCCGCCTGCTGATGTGGCCGCTCAACAGCCGCATGATGCGCACGCAGATTGAGATGCAGCGCATCGCGCCGCTCGTGCAGGAGGCCCAGAACAAGCACAAGGGCGATCCCGAGAAGCAGCGACTGGCGGTCATGAAGGTGTACCAGGACCACAACGTGAGCCCGTTCGCGGCGCTCTCGGGCTGCCTGCCGATGCTGATCCCGATGCCGATCCTCATCGCGCTGTTCTTCGTGTTCCAGAACACGATCGAGTTCCGCGGTGTGAGCTTCCTGTGGCTCTCGGACATCTCGCTCAAGGATCCGTTCTACATCCTGCCGCTGGCGATGGGCGCCTCGATGTACGCGCTGTCGTGGATGGGCATGCGCAACGTGCCGCCGAACCCGCAGACGAAGATGATGGCCGTGCTGATGCCGGTGATGATGACGGTGCTGCTCCTCAACTTCGCGTCGGGCCTCAACCTGTACTACACGGTGCAGAACCTGGCGGCGCTGCCGCAGCAGTGGCTCATCTCGAACGAGCGCGCGAAGGCAGCGACGACGACGGTGGTGGCCGGTGGGGGCAGCGCCCGCAAGCGCTGACCGGCGCGACGCCACGATCGTCGCGCTGGCCACGCCGCCCGGTCGGGCGGCGCTGGCCGTCGTCCGGATGAGTGGCCCGGCGACCGCGGCGATCGCGCGTCGCATCGGGGTTCCCGCGGATCTCACGCCGCGGCGCGCCACGCGCGTGCGCCTGCACGCGCCTGACCACCAGGCGGAGGCCCTCGATGACGCCGTGGCGACCTGGTATGTGGCGCCGCACACGCCGACGGGCGAAGACGTGCTCGAGCTGTCGTTGCACGGCGGGCACTACGTCTGCGCGCAGGTGCTCGCCGCGCTGGTGACGGCGGGCGCGGTGCCGGCGCTGGCCGGCGAGTTCAGCGAACGCGCCGTCCGGCACGGCAAGTTGGATCTGTTGCAAGCCGAGGCGGTGGCGGATCTCATCGACGCGCGCTCGCAGGCGATGCACCGCGCGGCGCTCACGCAACTTTCCGGCGCGCTGTCGCGCCGGTTGCTGGCGTTGCGAGATGCCCTGCTCGAGGTGGAGGCGCTGCTCGCGTATGACATCGACTTTCCGGAGGAGGACGACGGCCCGCAACCGCGCGCGCGCATTGCCGCCGCTGCGCAGGCGGTGCTCGAGGCGCTCGACGCCCTTGGTGCGACGTTGCCGATGGCGGAGTTGGGACGCGACGGGGTGGCGGTGGTGCTGGCCGGCCCACCGAACGCCGGAAAGTCCTCGCTGTTCAACGCATTGCTCGGCGACGCACGGGCGATCGTCAGCGAGGTTCCAGGGACGACGCGCGATGCGCTCGAGACGCTCGTGGATGAGCGCCCGTATCCATGGCGCCTCGTCGACACGGCGGGGTTGCGCGAGACCGACGACCGGCTGGAGCGACTCGGTGTGGAAGTGAGCGCTCGGTGGTTAGGCCGCGCCGGTGTCGTGTTGGTGTGTGCCGACGACGATGCGGCGCTCGCGCAAGCGGAGGCCGCGGTCGCCGCGCACACGTCGGCGCCGCGCATCGCGGTACGGACGAAGAGCGATGTGCGGCCCAGTGCGCGCGCCGATGTCGTGGCGGTGAGCGCGCAGCACGGGTTGGGGCTCGAGCAGCTGCGCGCTGCGATCCGCGCCGCCGTGTCGGCCGTGCATCCCGTGCCCGCCGAGGAGGCGCCGATCGTCACGCGCGCGCGTCACGCGGCCGCGATCGCGCGGGCTCGCGGGGAAGTGGCGGCGTTCGTGGACAGCTGGCACGCGGACGCATTGCCGGCCCCGGTGATCGCGACGCACCTACGCGCGGCCATCGGCGCCCTCGAGGATCTCACGGGCGCGATCGACGTGGATGAGGTGTTGGAGCGGGTGTTCCGGAGTTTCTGTATTGGGAAGTGAGACGTGAGACATGAGACTTGAGACGTGAGTCCAGCGGCACAATCTCGCGACCCCCGAGTTCCACGTCTCCAATCTCACGTCTTCCGTCTCAAAACGAACGACGCGCGGCCGGCCCCGGAGCCGGTCGCGCGCGTTCCCCTCAGCGGTTCGCCCGTTCGATTATGCTGTGCGAGCGGCCGCGTCGGCGAAAGAGGTAAGTTCGCGGGCCTCGGCCCGCAGCGCCCAGGCGATGCCGTGTTCGGCGATCGCGGCTTCGACCATCTGGGCGCCGACGAAATAACCGGCGCGCTCCGGCAGCACGTGACGTTGCACCGTGCGTGCTTCGTCGCTCATGCCACCGGAGAGCCAGCGCAAGCGGAGGCCGAGACCCGCCCGGTCGAGGTCGTCGGCCACCGCGCGCGAGAGCACCGCCTCGAGTTCGCGCACACGCGCGTACTGGCGACGCTGGAATCCATAGTACTCCCAGGGCGCGTGCCCCGGGCTGACGAGCTTCGAGGCCTGCACGGCGAGCCCTTCATTGACGAGATGCTCGCGAAGCGTGGCGACGCGCCCAGTTTCCCAATAGCTGTAGAAGCCGCCGGCGCCCGCGACGGCGCGGCGCATCTCGGCGCGGCTCTGCGGCGAGGTGTAGCGCACGCAGTGCGCGAGCTCGTGGGCCAGCCACATCGGAATCAATTCCGGATCGAGGCCCAGGCCGCGCGTCTGCGGATTGGCGACGCTCGTGAAATGCTCGAGGCACACGAACGCGACGCCGCGGCCGTTGACGACGAGCTCGCCGGCATTGGCGGCGCCGACACCGGCCATGAGCACGACGTCAATGGTGGAGTCGATGCCGAAGAGCTCGGTGCACGCCGCTTCTGCCTGCTTGGCCAGCGCGACCACGTCGGTGCGCTCGAGCATCGCGCGGAGATCGCTGCGATCGGCGCGCACCGTTTCCCGGATCACATCCTGGAAGTGCGGCCCCGTGGGCTCGATGACGTAGTTGTGCCAGTACGCCGCGAGGACGGGACGGTTGGCCTCGAAGTACCGATGATACGCTGCGACGGGATCGACGCTTTGGAGCGCGGCGAAGAAATCCGGCAGCAGGTTGATGAGCATTCGGTGGGGGCGAGGCGAGAACAGATTGGGGGGACCGACCCGCGCGAACGATACGATGTATCGTGTTTCCAGACAAGAGGACGTGTAACGGAGCAAACCGGATGCCGAGGCATCCGTCTTCCGTCATGCGTCCGCGTTATCGCGTCCCGAACAACCGATCGCCGGCGTCGCCGAGTCCGGGCAAGATGTACCCGTTCGCATTGAGTTCGCGATCCAACGCGGCGGCGTAGATCGGGACGTCCGGATGTGCCTCGCGCAGGCGCCGCACGCCTTCGGGCGCGGCGACGAGACAGAGGAACTTGATGCGGGTGGCGCCCGCTCGCTTCAGCGAACTCACCGCGCTCGCTGCGCTGCCGCCGGTGGCGAGCATGGGATCCAGCAGGAAGAACTCGCGCTCGGCCGCATCGCCCGGGACCTTGAAGTAGTAGTCCACCGGCTCGAGCGTATCGTGATCGCGATAGAGGCCGATGTGTCCGACGCGCGCCGAGGGCACGAGCTTGAGAATGCCCTCGACCATCCCGAGTCCGGCGCGGAGGATGGGCACGAGCGTGAGCTTCTTGCCCGCGACGCGCTGGCAGGTCGTCGTTTCGAGCGGCGTGTCGACCTCGACGGGCGCGAGCGGGAGATCGGCGGTCGCCTCGTAGGCCATGAGCATCGCGATCTCGTCCACGAGCTCCTTGAAGATCTTCTTCGGGGTCGCCTGGTCGCGCAGCACGGAGAGCTTGTGCTGGACGAGCGGATGCGAGACGACGGTCAGGCCGGGGAGCGCAGGGGTGGTCGGCATGTGCGAGAAGGTAGTAGCTTCGGACGCATGAAAGAATATCAGGCGGTGATCCACCGGATGACGCGGCACCAGCGCGAGGAC
>CAZCIM010000059.1:0-9738 GCA_964498895.1 uncultured Gemmatimonas sp.
TCTATTGTGCAATCGGGACGGCGGGATTCGAACCCGCGACCCCCTGAACCCCATTCAGGTGCGCTACCGGGCTGCGCTACGTCCCGTCCGCCGGAGGCGCCGAGCGAGCGACGCCCGCGGACAGACCGCGTAAGCTACTCACCCACCCGCCGCGTTTCCACCCTCTCACGCGACTTTCGTGACCCGTGGCGCGCGAACACCCCCCGCGCCTCCTGCTGCGCCTCCAGCCGCTGCCGCACCGCGAACATCTTGGCCTTGGCCGCGGCATAGGCTGTCGCATGGTCCACGATCGGCGGTGGGTAGTCCCGCCCCAGCGCGAACCCCGACATGCCCGCCACGAGCGGTGGCATCTCCTGCGGCGCATGCACATAATCGCTCGGCACTGCCGCCAACTCCGGCAGCCAGCGGCGCAGGAACTGGCCGTCCGGATCCTGGTCCTGCCCCTGCTTGTACGGATTGTAGATGCGGATCGTGTTGATCCCCGTGGTGCCGCTCTGCATCTGGAACTGCGAGTAGTGGATGCCGGGCTCGTAGTCGAGGAAGTGCGGCGCCAGCGCCACGCTGGTCGCGCGCCAATCCAGCCAAAGGTGATACGACGCGAAGCTCACGAGCATCGCGCGCGCGCGGAAGTTGAGCCAACCTTCCGCGCGGAGGAACCGCATGCAGGCATCCACGAAGGGATAGCCGGTGCGCCCCTCGAGCCAGGCCGCGAGGCGCTCGGGGTCGGGCGTCTCGGGGCGGAGCCCATCGTACGCGCGGGCGAAGTTCTCGGTCTCGATCGCCGGCTCGTCCTCGAGCTTCTGGATGAAATGGTCGCGCCACGCGAGGCGCGACACGAAGCTCTCCAGCGCTCCGCGCCAGCGCGGATCCACGGCAACGCCGGATGCCGCCGCCTCGCGCAACAGGTGGCGCTGCCGCATCGCGGCCTGCCAGGCCTGCCGCAGGGACATCGTGCCCCAGGCAAGGTGCGCGCTGAGGCGCGAACACGCGTCCGCACCCGTCAACGGCGAGGACATGGCGCGGCGATAGTCCACACCGCGCGTCTCCAGGAAACTGCGCAGCGTCTCGTGCGCCGCGCGCTCCCCGCCCCGCATCGCATGCGTCCGCGTCGCATGACTGCGCACACCGAGCGCGGCGGCATCGAGCCGCGTGCCGCGCGAGAGCTCGTCGTGCAGGGACGCAGCGACGGCCACATCCTGCCGTGGCGCGGCGCGCAGCGGCCGACGCATCGCCGCTTCCCAACGCTCAGCCCAACCATCACGGCTGTCGAGTCGGCGCACCACGCCTGAGCCCTGTAGCTCGCGGAACGGCAGTCGCAGGCGCTTGGCCCACGCACGCAACCGACGGTCGCGCGCGTAGCTCAGCGCGTTGCCGGTCTCCTCGTGCGCCCACACACCGGCGACGCGGATCTCGGTGCACAGCTGCTCCAGCACCTCGGGCATCTCGCCCACGCGGTACAGCAGCGGGATACCGCGCGCGGCGAGACGCCCGTCCAGCTCCGCCAGCGACTCGTTGATGAACGCGAGATGCTGCGCGTCGAAGTCCGGGGCGCGTACGATGGACGGTTCGTACACATACAGCGCGACTGTCGGCCCGGCACGCGCGGCCTCAGCGAGCGGCGCGTGATCGTGCACACGGAGATCGCGCTTGAACCAGACAATCTGGACGGGGAAGCCATCGCGCATCCCGAATCAACCACCGAGCCTGCGTCCGAGTGCCGCTGCTGCCTTGCGACATGGATGCTGGACGGCGTCCACGTTGACAGTCGGCACACCACAGGCGTATGATGCGTGCACGATGCTTCGCGTTGCCCTGCACACCCGCTCGTATTACTACGCGCCCCGGATCCCGGGACGCGGACCCCGAGCCGTGCGCAGCTAGCAACACAGCGCCACCTCGACCTCCCAGCGCCCCGTGGATCCTCCACGGGGCGTTTTTTTCGTTCCTGTCACCCACTTGAGCCATGTCGCACACGCACGCGCACAGTGAGCACCATCGCGATCATCATCGCGATCACCATATGCATCACCACCACGATGCCGTCACGCCGGTCGAAGCCGAGCTTCCGGACTTCCGCGCCCAGGCGTACGACCGCTACGACGGCGAGGCGCATGACGTGTGGCGCATCCTGTTCGAGCGTCGTATGGCCACGTTGCAGGACACGGCGAGCCAGGTGTTCCTCGACGGCATGGCGCGCATCGGGCTGGCGCCAGATCGCGTGCCGGACCTGGCGGACGTGAACCGCCGGCTCGACGCCAGCACGGGGTGGAACGCGGTCGGCGTGGACGGCTTCATCCCCGCTGCGCAGTTCTTCCGCTGCCTCTCGCGGCGCCGCTTCCCCACCACGCTCATCGTGCGCCCACGCGCGCAGCTCGACTACCTCCCCGAGCCCGACATCTTCCACGATGTGTTCGGCCACGTGCCGCTCCACGCGGACCCGGTGTTCGCGGACTTCCTGCAGCGCTTCGGCGCGCTCGCGGCCGGCGCGCGCACGCCGGAGGAAACCACGCAGATGGCGCGGCTCTTCTGGTTCACCGTGGAGTTCGGCTTGATCCGCGAGCGTGGGGCCGTCCGCATCTACGGCAGCGGACTCATCTCCTCCCATGGCGACGCCGCCAACGCGCTGGGCCCCAAGGTGGACCGTCGCCCGTTCTCACTCGACGCGGTCATCAACCAGGCCTTCGAGATCGATCACTTCCAGGACGTGCTCTTCGTGGTCGAGCACTTCGACCAACTCTTCGAGGCCGTGGAGACACTGGCGGCGCGACGGGCGGCCTGACGCGAGGCGCCCTGTCGCCAAGTGTCAGTTGCCGGGCCGGCGTGCGATGATCGCCTCGCGCACGCCGCGCCCACGCAGGGAGAGCACTTCGACGCGCAGCTCCTCGTACTCGACCACGTCCCCGACCTTGGGCGGCCGGCCGAGGAGCGCAAGCACGAGGCCACTCACCGACTCGACGTCGGGATGCTCGACGACTGCGTTGATGGCAGCGCCGGCATCCAGCACACGCACGGTGCCGGCCACGACGAAGCGACCGTCGCCGCGCGGACGGATCTCGGACGGCGCGGACGCGTCTTCCGTGACTTCGCCGACGACTTCCTCGACCAAGTCCTCGAGCGTGATGATGCCCGCCGTGCCGCCGTGCTCGTCCATCACGATCACCAACTGCGAGCGCTGCTGGCGCATCGTCGCGAGCACCTGCTCGGCCGTCATGGTCGCGGGAACGAACGGCACGGGCCGCGCCTGCAGCGAGCGCACCTGCTCGCCCGGCGCCAGTCCGCCGAGGAGATCCTTCACGTGCACCATGCCGACGATATTGTCGAGGTCGCCGTCAATCACCGGATACCGCGAGTGCGGCGCCGCCGCCAGCAGTTTCGACACTTCCGCCGCACCATCGGCGACATCGAGGCCGACCACGCGCACGCGCGGCACCATCACCTGCTCGGCGGTGAGATCGCCGAACTCGAGCAGCTCCTGCACCACCGTGGCGCTCTGCTTCTTGAGCAGGCCACCGGCCGAGCTCTCGCGCACGATGTAGGCCAACTCATCCGGCGTGCGCACCGCCTCCGGACTCATCTCCTGCCGGCGCACGCCGAACAGCGCGAGCGTGCCGTTGCCGATGCCGTTGAGCAGCACCACGAACGGATAGAACAGCAGTTGGAACGCACGCATCACCGGCGCGATCCACAGCACCGCGCGGTCGGCGCGCGCCAGCGCGATGCTCTTCGGCACCATCTCGCCGACGACGATGTGCACGTAGGTGAGCAGCGCGATCGCCACGACGCTGCCGAGCGTGTGCGCGGCGATCCATCTCCCCGCCCCCAGCGCCTCGAACTTCACCGACAGCCACTCGGCCAGCAGGTGCTCGCCATACATGCCAAGCCCCAGCGAGGCCAAGGTGATGCCGAGCTGGGCCGTGGCGATGAAGCGGTCCACCTCGCGCGGGTCGGAGACCACGCGCCGCACGAGGCGGGCCGCGCGGTTGCCCGCGTTGGCTAAGCGGTCGATCGTCGCGCGCGGGGCGGAGACGATCGCGAACTCGGCGGCGACGAACAGCCCGTTCGCGAGCACGAGTACCGTGACGATCAGCGTCGGCACGAAGGCGGCCGCCACAGACTCAGGCATCGCTGGCCTCCGGCAACGGCTTCGGCGTCACCAACAACGACTCCACCGCGCGCCCGCGCAACGCCTCGACCTCGATGCGCACGCCGTCCACCGTGAGGGTGTCGCCCACGACCGGCAGTCGGCCCAGCCGCTCCATCACGAGTCCGCCGACCGTGTAGGCATCAGCTTCCCAATGCACGTGCACCCAGGCCGTCGCTTCATCCAGCCGCAGCGCGCCGGGGAGGCGCACGCGACCGTCAGGGAGGCGCTGCGCGCTGCGCTCATGCGGCTTGAACTCATCCCCGGTCTGGCCCAAGAGCTCGTCGAGCAGGTCGCCGACGGTGATCAGCCCCGCGGTGCCGCCAAACTCATCGGCGACGATCGCCATCGCGCGGCGCTCGGCGCGGAGTCGCTCGAGGAGGCGGTCCACGGTCATCGTCTCCGGCACCACAAGCACCGGCGTCACCACGTCGCGGAGCGAAGCCGGCGGCGCCGCGCCATCCACGAGGCGGCGCACGACGTCGCGCACATGCAGCACGCCGATCACGTGGTCCAGCGTCTCTTCGTACACGGGCAGGCGTGAGTACGGCGTGCGCCGCAGTAGCTCGACGACCTCGGGCCAGGGCGCATCCTCCGCCACGCCCACCACGCGCGTGCGCGGGACCATCAGCTCGCCGACCGTGCGCATGCCGAGGCGCAAGGCCTCACGCAGGCGCTGCGACTCCTGCGGATCCAGCTGCCCGCCTTCGCGGCTCTCCGCGATGAGATATTCGATTTCCGTCGGCGAGTGGATGTGCGCGTGGCCGTGGGTCGGCATGCGCAGCGCGCGCAGGATGGCCGCGCCGCTGCCGTTGAGCACCGTGATCGGCCAGCGCAGCAGCTTCAGCGACAGCTCGAGCGGCAGCACCGTCCACCGCGCGGTGCGCGTGGGGAACTGCAGCGCCAGCGACTTGGGCACCAGCTCGCCGATGACCATCATGAGCACCGTGTTGATCACCAGCACGATCACCGCGGCCGCGCTCTGCGCCGTTAGCATCTCGAGCTCGAGGCGCGCCGCGAGCACGGGCGCGAGGTCCACCGCCACGGTGGCCTGCGCGTATGCGCCGAGCACGAGGTTGGCGATCGTGATGCCCACCTGGCAGGCCGCGATGTAGCGATCCAGCGCGACGCCATCGTTGAGGATGGCCAGCATCCGCGCCGCGAGGGTGTCCCCCTCCTCCGCCATCTGCTGCAGGCGGCTACGCCGCACGCTCACCGCCGAGAACTCTGCGGCGACGTAGAGCGCATTACCGAGGATCAATGCGACGATGACCGTCGCGACGATCGGACTCATACCGTTGGGAAACGAGAAGGTCCCTGCGGCCACCGGCCAGAGGGACCCAATCAGGACTTGCCAGAGCGGGCGATGGGGTTCGAACCCACGACATCCAGCTTGGGAAGCTGGCGCTCTACCAACTGAGCTACGCCCGCGTGGGTGGGAACTTACCGCCCGGCGGGGTCCGCATCAAGCCGCGGCGCGTAACTCTTGGCTGCGTCTTGGCTTACGCGGCTCCGCACACCACCAGTTCGGCGACCATCGGCCTACCTGTTCGGGGGAAGGCCGGCGGCCGCTCGGACCCTACATTGACCGCTTCGCCCTTCACCGCTCCGTCCGTGAATCCCACCGATACGCTCTTCGTGCTCATCAGCACCGCACTCGTCCTGCTGATGACCCCCGCGCTCGCCCTGTTCTACGGCGGGCTCGTCCGCGCCAAGAACATCCTCAATACGATGATGATGTCGCTCATCGCGCTCGGCGTGGTGGGCCTCCTGTGGAGCCTCATCGGGTACTCGATGGCCTTCGCGCCGGGGAGCGTGGCGGTCGGCGGCCTCGACCACGCCCTGCTGCGCGGGCTCGGGCCGGACCTCCGTGATGGCACGACGATCCCCTCGCTGCTCTTCTTTGGCTTCCAGGGCACGTTTGCGATCATCACGGCGGCGCTGATCTCGGGCGCCATCGTCGAGCGCATGCGATTCACCGCGTATGTGAGTTTCCTCGCGCTGTGGTCGCTGCTCGTGTACGCCCCCGTCGCGCACTGGGTGTGGGGCGGTGGCTGGATGCATGCGCTGGGCATCCTCGACTTCGCGGGCGGCACGGTCGTGCACATCACCGCGGGCACGGCCGCTTGGGTGGCCGCCACGATGGTGGGCCCGCGCGAGAACCACGGGCGCCAGGCATTCCTGCCGCACAACGTCCCGATGATGCTCACGGGCGCCGCGCTGCTGTGGTTCGGCTGGGTGGGCTTCAACGGCGGTAGCGCGCTCGCCGTGAACGCGACCGCGGTGCAGGCCACGGTGAACACGCTGCTGGCCCCGATGGCGGCGATCCTCGCATGGCTCGTGCTCGACCTCTGGCGCTTCGGGCGCGCCACCGCCGTCGGCGCGGGGACCGCCATGGTCGTGGGCCTCGTCGCGATCACACCGGGCTGTGGCTTCGTGAGTCCGGCGTCGGCGCTCATCATCGGCGCGTTGACGGCCATCCCCTGCCACTTCGCCATCCAGTACCGCGCCCGCACGCGCCTCGACGATTCGCTCGACGTCCTCGGCGCGCACGGCACGGGCGGCGTGGTCGGTGCGATGCTGACGGGCGTATTCTGCTCGCCGGCTTGGGGCGGTCCCACTGGGCTGCTCGCCGGCAACGTCCGCCAGTTCCTCATGCAGGGGGTCGGCGTCGTCGCCACGATCGCCTACACCGCGGTCGCCACCTGGGGCATCCTGGCGCTGTTGCGGGCGATCGCGCCGCTGCGCGTGCCGGCCCGCGACGAAGCCACCGGCGTGGACGTCAGCGAACATGGCGAGGAAGGCTACTCCGACGGGGAAGGCGCGATCCTCGTGCTCGACGCCGCGGCGGCCGCTCCCACCACCCTCGACACCCGGAGCGCCGCATGAAGCTCGTCGTCGCGATCATTCGCCCCGAGCGGCTCAGCGCCGTGCTCGAGTCGCTCTACCGCGCCGACGTGCGCGGCCTGACCGTGAGCAAGGTGCAGGGCCACGGCGGCGAGACCGAGCACGTGGAGACCTACCGTGGCACGACGGTGAAAGTGGATCTCTCGCCGAAGGTCCGCTTGGAGATCGGCGTGTCGGAGCACTTCGTGCAGCCGACCATCGACGCGATCCTCGCGGGGGCCCGCACCGGGGACGTCGGCGACGGCAAGATCTTCGTGTTGCCCGTCGAGCAGGTGGTGCGCATCCGCACGGGCGAACGCAACGAGTCGGCCGTCACGCCGGTGCCGAGCGAGTAAGGCGGGACTCATGCCGCCGGAGCGGACGGGTCGCGGATCGCGGCCCAGCGGTTAGACTTTTCCGCTATGACGCTTCCCCCCACCTGGGCCGCGGCCGCCGGCTCGAGCGACGATGTCGTGCGGCACATTCAGTCCGGCATGCGGGTCTTCGTCCACGGATCGGCAGCCACGCCGCATCCGCTGCTCGAGGCCCTCTGCCGCCGCACAGATCTCGAGAACGTCACGCTCTACCATCTGCACACGGACGGCGCCGCCCCATGGATGGCGCCCGGCATGCAGGGGCGCTTCCGCGGCGTCTCGCTCTTCACGGGGCCGTCACAGCGCGAGCCCGTGAACGCCGGCCGCGCCGACTACGTGCCGATTTTCCTCTCGGACGTGCCCGCGCTGTTCACGAACGGCATCGTGCCCCTCGACGCCGCCATCGTGCAGCTGTCGCCCCCGGATCGCCACGGGCGCTGCTCCCTCGGCACCGCGGTGGATGCCGCGCGTGCGGCCGTGGACAGCGCGAGCATGGTGCTTGCGGAGATCAACGCACAGATGCCGCGCACGCATGGCAACACCGCCGTGCCGCTCAGCCGGCTGCGTGCCTTCACGACGACGGACCGGCCCCTGCCCGGCCACGCGCCCGAGCCCGAGACGCCGGAGATCGCCCGCATCGGCGAGCTCGTCGCTGAGCTGATCGACGACGGCTCGACCCTGCAGATGGGCATCGGAGCCATCCCGGATGCCGTGCTGTCGCGGCTCAGCCATCGCCAGCAGCTTGGCGTCCACACGGAGATGTTTTCGGATCGCCTCGTGGACCTCTATCACAGCGGCGCGATCACCAACGAGCGGAAGGCCTTCGGCCGCGGTCGCATCGTCACGAGCTTCGTGCTCGGCTCGCAGAAGGTCTTCGACTTCGTGCACGACAACTCCGCCGTGCAATTCGAGGGCTGCGACTACACGAACGACACCGGTCGCATCGGCCGCAACCCGAAGGTCGTCGCCATCAACTCCGCATTGCAGATCGATCTCACCGGGCAGGTCTGCGCGGATTCCATCGGCAAGCGCATCTACTCCGGCATCGGCGGCCAGATGGATTTCATCCGCGGGGCCGCACGCTCGGTGGGCGGCAAGCCGATCATCGCGCTGCCCAGCACGGCCGCGAAGGGCAGCGTCTCCCGCATCGCGCCCGTGCTGGACGAAGGCGCCGGCGTCGTGACGACGCGCGGCCACGTGCATTGGGTGGTCACCGAGTACGGCGCGGTGAACCTGCACGGGCGATCGCTGCGGGAGCGCGCCGAACTGCTGAGCTCGATCGCCCACCCGGACTTCCGCGCCGACCTCCAGAAAGCCGCTCGCCGCGGCTGAGGCGCCGCGGCGAGGGTGCGACTGATCGCGGGACGAGATTAGGGCTGCGCGGCCAGTGCCGTGACCTTGGCCTGCACCATGTCGCGGATGCGGATCTCGAGATCGCCCTGCGAGACGCAGCGCACTTCCTGCGTGCTCGACGTGACCGGGTTGCGGCCCGTCGCCGTGAGGATCGTACCCACGACCGAACCGCCGCCGGGATTCGCGGAGACCGTGGTGATGATCGAGATGTTCACCTGATAGTTCTCGGCGTTCTCAATCGTGCCCGAGCGCCCGCAGTCGAGATAGCGCTGCATCGGCACGCGGCCGATCTGGCGCCGCGTGCGCCAGCCTTCGTTGCCGATCACGCGCTGCGCGTCGTTCTTCACGGTGAGCGGGATGCCGAGCTCCTCGTAGACGGCGGGCAGCACGGACCAGACCTGCGCCGGCGTGCCGGTGGAGAGCAGGCGGATGTTGTTGTCGAGGTTGGCCGTCGTGACGGCGACGCCCCCGCCGCCCGACGACGTGACGACGCGCTCCGTGCGCACCGTCGGGGTGACGGCGGGCTCGGTGCTGGAGCCGCTGCCGGCGCTGGCGCAGGCACTGAGGACGGCGGAACCGAGGGCGACGACGAGACGACGCATGGGCACTCCTCATGGAGACGCGTGGGAACGGCGGGATCCGCAGAGGCGGACGCTCCGGACGCGAAGAAGTTAAGTGCGGCGCGGCTCGCCGCACAAACACGGCGGAGGCGCGGCGCAGGCCTTGCGCGGCCGCGTCGTCGCGGCGGCGGCAGCCCCTGAAACGCCGCGTGGCCCCGCGCAGACTGCGCGAGGCCACGGACTGAGAGCCACAGGTGGGAATTGAACCCACGACCGCTCGATTACGAATCGAGTGCTCTACCCCTGAGCTACTGTGGCGGGGCGAGAATCCCACTCGGGTACGTCGGATCCCACGGGTGCTGCCGTCCTGCATGCCCTGGCGCGGACTCGAACCGCGACGCCTTGCGGCACCACCCCCTCAAGA
>CAZCIM010000060.1:0-9724 GCA_964498895.1 uncultured Gemmatimonas sp.
CAGCACGGCGAGGGCCGTGGCCAACCGCCGCCATCGCGGGACGGGCGCCGTGGCCTCAACCTGAGCCTTCGGATAGAACAGCAGCAACCCCGCCACCAATCCCACGCCCAAGAGCGTGAGGCCCGCGAAGTTCACGAACAGCTGGTCGGCCTGCGCCGTCGCTTCCCCGGTGAGCGCGAAGACGTCCATCGTCACGCGGGTGCCGGTGAACGGGTAGTAGCCGACGTCGCCCACCATGACGATCGTCGCGGCCCCGTTGGTGGCGACGAACAGTCCGCGCAGCATCCACTGATACCAGCGCCGGGCCAACCACGCCGCCGGCGCCAACGACAGCAGGATGAACGGGATGTTGGTGTAGGCGATGGCCGAGAGATCGAAGCGCAGGCCGTGGACGAAGGCCCAGGCCACTTCGGCCGGCGGCGTGTCGGCGAACACGCCTCGGTGGTCGAGGAAGAACGTCGCGCGGATGGCCGTGTAGACGGCGAGCACCACGGCGAGGCGACCGATGAGGACGCCGATGGGATCGCGCCAGAAGCGGCGGGCGGCCGGCTGACTCATTCCGCCCGCTCGGCCGGCAGGTACGCACCGAACAACGCCGCCACGTCCTCCACCGCGTCGTCCTTGAGCGTCATCGTCGTGAACATCGCAAAGCAATCCAAGCCGACGATCGCATTCAGGCTCGCATCCTCGATCCGCAGGGTCCGCAGGCGCTTGAGGAACGCCTTGTTCACCACACGGATCTCCGCATAGATGTCCGCCAAGCCCTGCAGATCCCAGCGCGGCACGCCACCGCGCTGCGCGATCACGTACTGGGCCAGCAAGTACGTGGACATCGCGCGCAGCATGGTCTCATCCAGCGTGGCGAACGGCAGGTGCGTGCGCACCATCGGGCGCAGCTTGTCCATCACGGGACAGCCCGCGGTGGACATCAGCACACCGATCAGCGCCGAGATGCCAGCCTGCACCGGGACGCGCTTGGTGTAGGTGCGCGCCGGCGTCTCGATCGTCACCAAGGCCTCGTGGTGCGAGATCTCGTCATGGAAGGCCATGATGACAGGATCGAGGGCGAGCGCCACGGGGCACTGCGGCGACGCGTCACTGCGCAGCGGGCAGTTGGGGCAGCGCTCGTTCTCGAGGGCCGTCCAGGCCGGGGGCGCTGTGTCTCGCGGCGGCAGCTGCAGCGCTAACGTCGACGCGTCGAGCCGGACGTCGAACGTGCGTTCGACGCCTGAGTCATACGTGAAGCGGTAGCGCAGCTGCATCGCGAATCGGGGAGGCTGGGGACGATGCAATATCGCATCATCCCGAGGCCGAATGGCACCGCCCGCCCTCAGCTGGCGCGGATGTACAGCGCCTGCACCGCCTGCTGCGCGTGCAGCACCGCGAAGATGCCGGAGGGCTGCAGTATCACGCCGGGCACGAGGCCCTCGCGGGCGCGCCGCTGGGCCGTCGCCTCATCCACGCCGTCCACGCGTTGTACCACCGCCACGAGGTCCTGCAGCGCGAGGTCGCAGGCCAACGCCACGCCCCCGCGAGCGATGAATGCGGGGAGCGCGAAGGTCGCCTGCGTCTCTTCCACGCCATCCGTGACCGCCAGGAGCGCGGGATTCCGCCGTGTCGGCTCGCCGGTGACCGGATGCGTCGGCTTCGCGAGGTCCGCGAGTCCGTACCGGTCCCAGAACGCCTGCGTCATGGCGAGGACGATCGCATTGTGCCGGATTACGAGCGCGGTGGCCAACTCACTCCGCGGCGTGCCGAGCACCGACTCGAACTGGCGGGCCTAGATCGACGCGCGCCAGACGCCGTAGCCGGCCTCGACTTCCGGCACGTCAAACACCGTCTTCACGCGACCGCGCAGGCGAGACGGCCAGGTGACGTCCCAGTCCGCGGCCGTCGCCGGCTCGGCACGGCTCGCGGCGCGCAGCTCGGCCGGCAGTGCAGAAAGGCCCAGCGAGAGGCCGCCCATGGCGACAGCGCCAGTGGCGATGGCGTCGAGAAACTGCCGGCGGTCCGCATGCATCGGATGCTCCAGGTGTGAGGACGCTAGAACATGCCGCCCCAGTCGCTTGGGCGCGAGGCGCACCCTGTTGCCGGCCGCCAAGGCTCGCACAAGCAAAACGCGCGCGGTGAACCCCAGAGGGTCCACCGCGCGCGTTACTCCGTAACCGATAGCTGGGGCGGGACTCGAACCCGCGACCCCGGCATTATGAGTGCCGTGCTCTAACCAGCTGAGCTACCCAGCCCTGTCCTGTGAACAACGAAGCGCCCCGCAAGGAGGCGCTCCGAGTCCTGCGAGTAGCGGGGGCGGGATTTGAACCCGCGACCTTCGGGTTATGAGCCCGACGAGCTACCAGGCTGCTCCACCCCGCGGTAGTCTGGGAAACATAGGCGGGGTTAGGGCGAATTTCAAGGGCGGTACGCGGACTTGAGGCGGATTACGGAAGACGGAAGGACGGAAGGATCTCGAGGAGCAAGCTCCTTCCGTCTTCCGTCTTCCGTCCGCAGTTCGCTCTGCTACGGCTCTTCCGCGAACCGGTAGAGCACTTCCCCCGGCTTCACCATGCCGAACTCCTCGCGGGCGATGCGCTCCTGCGTGGCTGGGTCCGTTTCCACGCGCTTCCGGTAGGCCGCCAGCGAGTCGACGCGGCGCTGCAGCGAGTCCACGCTGGCCTGCGCCGCCGCAAGCCGACGCTTCTGGCTCAGCAGATCCGTCGTGCCGTACTCGCCTCCCTGCACCGCGAAGCTGAGGACGCCGATGGCCAGCGCCCCAAGCCCCACGCGCAGGGCGATCCAACCCGGTGTGCGCGGGGCGGGCGGTCCGCCCGATGCCGAGGAACTCCGTTTCCGAGTCGCCATGCGCGAAAGCCCTTGAGCGTCGCGGCGGCGGCACGATCGTGCCGCCGCCGCGGATCACTCACTCGATCCCGTAGATGCCGCCGCCCGGGAACTCGGCGTGCAGCCCTAGCTCCTGCTCGATGCGCAGCAGCTGGTTGTACTTCGCCACGCGGTCCGTGCGGCTGGCCGAGCCCGTCTTGATCTGCCCCGCGTTCGTCGCGACGGCGAGGTCGGCGATGAACGTGTCCTCCGTCTCGCCCGAGCGGTGCGAGATGATCGAGCGATAGCCGTTGCGGTCGGCCATCTCGATGGTCTCCAACGTCTCGGTGAGCGTGCCGATCTGGTTGACCTTCACGAGGATCGCGTTGGCCACGTCCTCCTCGATGCCGCGGGCGAGGAACTCCACGTTCGTCACGAACAGGTCGTCACCGACGAGCTGCACGCGGTCGCCGAGCGCCTCGGTCAGGCGGCCCCAGCCTTCCCAGTCGCCCTCGGCGAGGCCGTCCTCGATGCTCACGATCGGATACTTGCGCAGCCACTTCGCGTAGAGCTCGATCATCTCGTCGGCGGTCTTGGTGCCGGCGCCGCTCTTCTTGAAGGTGTACTTGCCCTTCGTGTAGAGCTCGCTGGCCGCGCAGTCGAGCGCGAGCGCGATCTGCGTGCCCGGCTGGTAGCCGGCGGCCTCGATGGCCTCCATCACGACGTCGAGCGCGGCCTCGTCGCTCTTGAGGTCCGGCGCGAAGCCGCCCTCGTCGCCCACGCCGGTCGAGAGCTTGCGCTTCACCAGCACCTTCTTGAGCGAGTGGAACACCTCGGTACCCATGCGGAGCGCCTCGCTGAACGAGGTCGCGCCCACCGGCACGATCATGTACTCCTGGAAGTCCACGGTGTTGGTGGCATGCGCCCCGCCGTTGAGGATGTTCATCAACGGCACCGGCAGCGTGCGGGACAGCGGGCCACCCAAGTAGCGATGCAGCGGCAGGTCCACGCTGGCCGCCGCCGCGCGCGCCGCCGCCATCGACACCGCGAGCATCGCGTTGGCGCCCAGCTTCGACTTGTTCTTCGTGCCGTCGAGCGCAATCATCGCGCGGTCGATACCCATCTGGTCCACGACGTCCATGCCGATCAGCTCGGGCTCGATGAACTTCCCGACGTTCTGCACGGCCTTGCGCACGCCCTTGCCGAGGTAGCGCTTGGCGTCGCCGTCGCGAAGCTCGTTGGCCTCGTGCTCACCGGTGGACGCACCACTCGGCGACGCCGCACGCCCGTAGGTGCCGTCCTCGAGGACGACCTCGGCTTCGACGGTGGGGTTGCCGCGCGAGTCGAGGATTTCGCGGGCTTGGACGGCAATGATGGTAGACATGAGACGGGAGACGTGGGACTTGAGAGGGACGGATGACGGAGGACGGATGCTCCGTCGCGACGCCGTCCGGGAAATCTAGCGAGAGCCGAAGCCGGGAGGCCGTTCAGCCTCCGTCATCCGTCATCCGTCCGCTGAACGACTCCACCCCGTACTCGGTCGCAAGACACTGCCGCATCGCCGCATGCGTCAGGTCGGCCAGCCGATCGCGGTCATCGTACGACATCCCCGCCGTCTCGATCGGCGGCAGGAAATGGACGTGAATATGCCCCGGACGCACGAGGAACTTGCCCTTGGGATTCACGGCGAGCTGCCCATACACCACCACCGGCACGATCGGCGCCTGCGCCTGGATGGCGAGCACGAAAGGCCCCTTCTTGAACGGTCGCAGCGGATAGGCGTTGCCGCGGGTGCCCTCGGGATACACGGCCACCGACGCGCCGGCTTGGATGCGCTTGGTCGCCAGCGAGTAAGAGCCGAACGCCGCCTTGCGGTTGGCGCGCTCGATGGGAATCATGCCCGCGGCCAGCATGGCCTTGCCGAAGAGCGGGATCCTGAAGAGCTCGACCTTGGCCACGAACTTGATCCAGCTCAGCGTCGCCGCGATGGCGAGCACGTCGTAATTGGCGACGTGGTTCACCACGAAGATGTGGCGCTCCCCAGTCTTGTGCTCCGTGCCATGCTGCGTGAGCCGCACGCCGCTCATCCAGAGGATGAACCGCGCCCAGTAGCGCGGCGCGAGGTCGTAGGGCGCCCCCACGCGGTCGCGGACGCGGAACAACGCCGCGAGCAGCACCCACCCACCGAAGACGATCGTCGCGAGCACCGTCCCCACGAGGACGATCAGCGCACGAATCATGGGGCCCGTCCGCGTGTGCTGCCCATCAGCGGTCGTCCGTCCGGCGCCCCAGCGCGAAGTGATCGTGCGCGCGCGGCAGCGTGGCGGGGCGTCCGGCGCGCTCCGCGCGCACATCGCCGCCGCCCTGCGTCGGCTCCACGCGTCCAACGGCCGTGAGCGGCAGCCCGCCGTGTGCGGCGGCGAAGGCCGCGACGTCCAACGCGGGGGCCGCGACCAACAGCTCGTACTCCTCGCCACTGGCCAGCGCGGCCTCCACAGACACGCCCTCGAGTGTCGGCACGCGATCGAGATCGAGCACACAGGTCACGCCACTCGCGGCGGCGAGATGCGCCACGTCGCCGGCGAGCCCGTCGGAGAGATCGATCGCCGCCGTCGCGCCCTGCGCCGCACACCAGAGGCCAGCCGCGATGCGCGCCGCAGGCCACGCGAAGCGGG
Source organism: uncultured Gemmatimonas sp. (assembly GCA_964498895.1). GTDB lineage: Bacteria > Gemmatimonadota > Gemmatimonadetes > Gemmatimonadales > Gemmatimonadaceae > Pseudogemmatithrix. Next base: position 5,490 of record CAZCIM010000060.1, read on the forward strand.
CACGCGCCGCCGCGGCCGGTTGCGCACCCGACTCCCAGGCGGCGAGCGCTTGCCCGGGACCGCCGAGTCGGCCCGTGACGTAGAGCGTGTCGCCGGGGCGCGCCCCGCTGCGCGACAGCGGTGCCGCGGCATGACCGAGCACGGTGATCGCCAGCGCCAGGCGATCGCCATCCGTGACGTCGCCGCCTACGATCGGCGCGCCAGCACCGCGCGTCGCGGCCGCGATGCCATCGGCGAGCGCGCGGAGCTGCGGCCGCCAACCCGGCGGCACCGTCAACGCGAGGAGCACGCCGAGTGGCGCGGCGCCCATCGCGGCGAGATCGCTCAGCGCGGCCTGCGTCGCACGCCATCCGATCTCATCGGGCGTCAGCCACTGACGGCGGAAATGCACGTCCTCGACCGTCGTGTCCGTGCTGACGACGAGCTTCGAGCCAGGGGGCACGCTGAGCACCGCCCCGTCATCACCGACGCCCTCCGCCGCGCTGCCCCACTGCGCGAGCAACGCGCGCACGGCGTCAAACTCGCGTCCCGGGCCCATCGGGAGATGGCGGCTCATCGAGACTGCCCGACCGCCGGCAAGCTCGCGAGCACCGCCGGGTCCTGGGCCGGCTCATCGAGGCGCCAAGCATGCTTGAGCGCCACGACGACGTCCTCAAGGGACGTGCCCCGCACCGAGCCCTCGCCGGCCGCGAGCTCGCCGGCGCGCCCGTGAATCCAAGCCGCGGCGCAGGCCGAAGCGAACGGATCGCCGGTCTGCGCGAGCAGCGTCGCGACGATGCCCGCGAGCACATCACCGCTGCCGGCCGTCCCGAGTGCAGGGCTGCCGCTCGCACTCACCGCAACGCGGCCGTCGGGCGCAGAGATCACCGTTGGCACGCCCTTCAAGATGACCGTCGCCCCCAGCTGCTTCGCGAGCTCGAGGCCGACGTTGAAGCGTTCGTCGCTCACCTGTGCGCCGTCGCGGCGGAGTAACCGCCCGGCTTCCACCGGATGCGGCGTGACGATCGCCGGCCGTGCGCCGAGCAGGCTGCCGAGCATGCGCGGCTCGCCTTCGAACACGTTGAGCGCATCGGCGTCGAGCACCACCGGCCCCTTCCATTCGACGAGCAGCCGCTCCACCAGCGCGCGGGTCATCGCGGTGCGGCCGAGCCCCGGTCCCAGCAACAGGCAATGCGCCCAGTGCATCACCTTGTCTTGGTCTTCGGCCGTGACGGGCCAGCGTCCGGCCATCGTCTCGGGCAGTGCGGCTTGCACCACCGGCACGTTCGTCGGCGCCACGAGCAGCTGCACCATGCCGATGCCTGAGCGCATCGCCCCGCGTGCGGCGAGCATCGGCGCGCCGGCCATGCCCTCGCCGCCGCCGACGATCGCCACCCGACGGCGCACGCCCTTGTGCGCGTCGGCGGGAATCGGTGGGATCGCCGCGCGCACGAAAGCCGCGTCCACCAGCGTGGGCGCCCCGTCGTCGACTGCGGCCGCCGCGCCCAAGCCGATGTCGAGGCAGACGACCAGTCCGCATTCGTCGCGCCGCAGCAACAGGCCGCGCTTCACGCTGCCGAAGGTCAGCGTGATGTCGGCGTGCACCGCAGGGGCACCCGCGCCGTCGTCGGCGCTGATGCCGCTCGGCAGGTCGAGCGCGATCACGAGCGCGCCAGCCGCGCGAGCCGCCGCGATTGCTTCGACCGCGGGCCGCAGCGCCTCGCGCAACGGGCCGCCGGCGCCCGTGCCGACGAGCGCATCGACGACAACACCCATGCGCTTCGGTACCGATGCCGCCTTCAGCCACTGCTCGGCCTCGGCCTTCGCGCGCTCGGCATCGGCAGTCGTCGGCGGCAACACCTCGACCACGGCGACGGAAAGTCCGCGACGCCGCAACTCAGCCGCGAGTGACCAGCCATCCCCGCCGTTATTGCCACCGCCGCAGTAGACGACCACGCCGTGGGCCGCGGCATCGGACCATCGCGTCGCGATGAGCCGTGCCGCCTCCCGCCCGGCCGCCTGCATCAAGGCGTAACTGTCCGTACCCGCCGCGATCGCCGCCGCATCGCGTGCCCGCGCCTGCTCTGCCGTCGTCACGCGCACGGGAGTCACCGGGGCCAGCGCGGCGGTCGTCGCGTGACTCATCGCGGAGCGGCCCGCATCACGCGTCGGCGGGTGTCGTCCACGGATAGGCGCGGTCGAACGCCTCGTGGAAATCGAACACGCCGATGAAATCTTCCTTCGTGTCCTGCGGCTGGCTGGCAAGCAGGCCCGTGTCCACCAGCGCGAAGACCACCTCGCCGATATCGGCGGTGCTGCGCACGCCCCAATGCTCGAGCACCGTGCGCGCGAGCACGCCGTAGCGCTGCAAGGCGAGCTCGCGGCAGCCATGCACGAGCTCCGTGCCCGTCAGGTGCCGGCGCTCGGGCAGCTTCTGCTGCACCAACTCCAGCGCCGCGAGCACGAATAGGTACGCCCGCTCGTCGTACCGCGACTCGCGCAGGCGAATGCGGTCGAACACCCCGTCGCGGAAGGCGAGTTCGGGCATCACTCAGAGATACAGCGGGAACTCGGCCGTCATCGCATGCACGTCACGCTTGACCGCCTCGAGCACGGCGGCGTCCTCCGGGGCGGAGAGCACGCGGTCGATGAGCCCCGCGATGCGCACCATCTCCGGCTCGCGCATGCCACGCGTCGTCACGGCCGGCGTGCCGATGCGGATGCCGCTGGTCACGAACGGCGACTGCGTCTCCTTCGGCACGGTATTCTTGTTCACGGTGATGCCCGCCTTGTCGAGCGCGTTCTCGGCCAGCTTCCCCGTGAGCGACGTCCCCTTAGTGCGGAGGTCGCAGAGCATCAGGTGATTGTCGGTGCCGCCCGACACGACGTGCACGCCATGCAGCACCAGCTGCGCCGCCATCGCCTGCGCGTTCTTCACCACCTGCACGCAGTAGTCCTTGAACTCCGGGCGCAGCGCCTCATGGAACGCCACGGCCTTGGCGGCGATCACGTGCTCCAGCGGGCCGCCCTGCGTGCCCGGGAACATCGCCTTGTCGATCGCCTTCGCGTGCTCGGCCTTGCAGAGGATCAGGCCGCCACGCGGACCGCGGAGCGTCTTGTGGGTCGTCGTCGTGACGACATCGGCGAACGGCACGGGGTTTGGATACACGCCCGTCGCGGCCAGGCCGGCGAAGTGCGCCATATCCACCATGAAGATTGCGCCGACCTCCTTGGCCGCCTCGGCGAACTGCGCGTAATCGAGGACGCGGGAGTACGCGGAATAGCCGGCGATGATGAGCTTCGGCTTCTCCTTGCGCGCCAACTCGCGCATCTGCGCGTAGTCGATTAGGCCGTTGGCATCCACACCGTAGTGCACGGCGCGGTAGTTGAGGCCCGAGAAGTTCACCGGCGACCCGTGCGTCAGGTGCCCGCCCTGCGAGAGATCGAGCCCGAGCACCGTATCGCCCGGCTTGAGGAACGCGAGGTACACCGCAGCATTCGCCGTCGCGCCCGAATGCGGCTGCACGTTGGCGTGATCCGCCCCGAACAGCTTCTTCGCGCGGTCGATCGCCAACTGCTCGACTTTGTCCACGACCTCACAGCCGCCGTAATAGCGCTTGCCCGGCAAGCCCTCGGCGTACTTGTTGGTCAAGGACGAGCCCATAGCCTCGAGCACCGCCGGCGACACGAAGTTCTCGCTGGCAATCAGCTCGAGATGGTCGCTCTGCCGCTTCGTCTCCTCGGCGATCAGCGCGGCGATTTCGGGATCGGAGCCGAGCAGCTGTTGCCCCGGCAGGCGACGGTCCCAGGTGTTCCAGCCCGGCTTCACTTGTCCCCCGAGTGTTCGTGGCCCGTGGCCTCGATCTTGTCCACGCGCTTCTGGTGACGGCCGCCTTCGAACGGCGTCTCCAACCAAGTCTTGAGAATCTGCACGCCATCCTCTTCGCTGACGAAGCGCGCGGGGAGCACGAGGACGTTCGCATCGTTGTGCTGACGCGCCAGCGCGGCGATCTCCGGCGCCCAGGCCACCGCCGCGCGTACGCCGGCGTGGCGATTGGCCGCATAGCTCATCCCCAGCCCCGTGCCGCAGAGCAGCACGCCGCGCTTCACTTCACCGCGCTCCACCTTCTCCGCGAGCGGGTGGGCGTAGTCCGGATAGTCCGTCGACGCCGGCGAATTGGTGCCGAGGTCCTCGACGTCATAGCCGAGCTCGCGCAGGGCACGGCTCAGGTGCTGCTTGAGCTCGTACCCTGCGT
>CAZCIM010000061.1:0-9343 GCA_964498895.1 uncultured Gemmatimonas sp.
CGAGGATGAGCGCGACGGGAATGGACGTCGCGAACAGGCGCACCGAATCGCCGAACGCGCGCGTCACCATGAACGTCACGCTCGCGACGCGCCGCGTGGCCAGCCCGAAGCGCCGCTCCAGCAGCGCATACGCGGTGACGAGATTGCCCTCGAAGTACCGCGGCAGCAGGGTGTATGCGACGACGATGCGGCCGAGGAGGTAGCCCGTGGCGACCTGCAGGAAGGTGAAATCGCCGAGGTAGGCGAGCCCGGGGATCGAGATGAACGTGAGCGCGCTCGTCTCCGTGGCGACGATCGAGAACAGCACCGCCCACCACGGGATCTCGCCGCCCGCGACGAAGTAATCTTTCGCGTCCTTCTGCCCGCGTCCGAGCCACACGCCGATGGCGCTCGTGGCGACGAGATACAGCACGAGCACGATCCAATCGAGCGGCGTGAAGGCGGCGGCAGTCGTCGACATCGGGGAAAGATGGCCAAAAACGCCGAAGGGCGCCCCGTCAGGAGCGCCCTTCGCTGCCGCCGCGCTGCGCGCGACTTACGCCGAGAAGCTCGAGCCGCAGCCGCAGCCGCCGCTGGCGTTCGGATTCTTGAACGTGAAGCCCGAGCCCTGCATGGAGCTCACGTAGTCCACCGTCACGCCGTTCAGGTACTGCATCGAGAACGGATCGACGAAGAGGTTAAAGCCGCCCTGCGGGATGACGGTGTCGTCGTCCGCCGGCTTGTCCTCGATCAAGAGACTGTACTTGAAGCCCGAGCAGCCACCGGGCTGCACGGCCACGCGCAGGCCGCCCACTTCCGGGGCCACGTTCTCGGCCTGCATGAACTTCTGCACCTCGGCGCCCGCGGCAGCCGTCACGGTGACCATCACTTCGGGGGTGTTCATCGTGCTCATGGGGATCCCTCCAAGGGTTCCAGCGTCGCGCGGCAGCCGCCGCAGTGACTCAACAATCCTGAATATAGGGTTCGGGGTTCCGGCGGCAAGTCAGGGGGTGCCCCGGGAGGCCGGGCGCGCGGCGGATGGCGTGCTCCCAGCGGCCGGCGCACTCGGCGCCGCCGGCACTCGGCTCGGAGCTGCCGTCGCCCCGGCGGCACGCGCCGCCAGATCGGCAATCGTCGTGCGCACGGGGCCGATGCGCGAGTTCGCCCGTGACGGGTTCACCCGGTTGGTCAGGATGATCACGAACAGATTCCGCGCCGGATCGATCCAGATGGACGTTCCCGTGAAGCCCGTGTGCCCGAACGCCGGCCGCTGGAGCACGGTGCCGGCCGAGTTCGTGCGGTTCGGCGTCTCCCAGCCAAGCGCCCGGTGCGAGCGCGCGGAGTCCTGCACGCGTGTGAAGTCGGCGATGGTGCCGGGCCGCACGATGCGCGCGCCCCCGAGTTCACCGCCATTGAGCAACATCTGGGCGAAACGCGCGAGGTCGGCCCCAGTGCTGAAGAGACCGGCATGCGCCGAGACGCCGCCGAGGCGGAAGGCGTTCTCGTCGTGCACCTCCCCACGCAGGTGCCGGCCGCGCCAGGGATCCCGCTCGGTGGGCGCGATGCGCGCAAGGTCGCTCGCAGGCGGGTGGTACCGCGTGTCGCTCATCTGGAGCGGACCGAACACGTTGGTCTGGAGATACGCATCCAGGGGCTGGCCACTCACGCGCTCGATCACCCATCCCGCGAGCATGGCGCCGAGGTCCGAGTACAGGTAGCGCGTGCCGGGCAGGGTGTCGAGCGGCGTGGCGAGGACAATCCGCCGAGCTTCGTCGGCCGTTTCGCTTTCGAGCCACAGCGTGCGATGGGCCGGCAGTCCGGAGGTGTGCGTGAGCAGCTGCCGGATGGTCACGAGCTCCTTCGACGGCCCGACGAACTCCGGCAGATAGCGCTGCACGGGAGCGTCGAGGGCGATGGCGCCGCGCTCCACCTGCTGCATCATCGCGGTGGTCATACCCACCACCTTGGTGAGCGAGGCGATGTCCCAGATCGTGTGGTCGTCCGGCGCGTCGGCGTCGTCGGCCCAATCGATGCGGCCGACGGCGACCTCACTCACGATCTGCGTGCGCGTCCCGATCAGCGCGATGGCGCCGGGGAACACAGAGTCGCGCTGCGCCTGCTCGAGGACGCGGCGCACCGAGTCCGTCACCGCGCTGGCCCACGCGGGCCGCGGCGCGGTGTAGGGCACGCCCGCGGCGAAGAACCCCGGCAGCGAGGTCGGCGCGACACCGCGCATCGGGCTGCGCCCGGTGAGCGCGCGCGCCGCGGCGCGTTCCATGGACTCGCCACGGCCGTAGGCCGCCACGAACCCGCTGACGTTCGGCACGTCGCGCAGCACGTACGGGCTCGAGAACGCGACCACCGTCACAGGCCGCAGCAGGGCGACGGAGTCGATCCAGCGCGCGATCGGCTCGGCGATTGCGAATCGTCCTTCACCTTCGATCGTGCGCACGAAGGTCGCGATTACGATCTGCTCTTGGCCGTTGCCGCTGTTCGCGCCGTTGCCAGCGGGGCGCGCCGTGAGGATCGAGTCCAAGCGCGCGCGCGGCGTGCTCGGCATCACGCGCGCGGCCCGCGACGACAGCAGCCCGCTGCGCAGTTCTGCGGTGAAGGGCCGGCCGGCGAGGACGTCGGTCTCGGCGGCGTAGGTGATGACCAGCGTCGGCCGCGCCGTGGCCAGCGGGAGCTCGGCGCGCGTGTCACGCAGCAGCGTGATGGCGTCGCCGGCGATCTCGACAGCCTTGGCGCGGTGGGCCCGCTGACCGACGATCTCGCGCAGGGAATCGAGCGGCACGATGGGGCGTTGGATGGCGCCCGTGCGCAGCTTGAGCGCAAGGATGCGGCGCACGCTGGCGTCGATGCGCGTGGCGGGGATGTCTCCGCGCTCCACCGCGGCCACCACGGCGTCAATGGCGAGCGGCACGTCCGGCGGCATGAGCAGGATGTCCGCGCCCGCTTGCACTGCCCGCACGGCGCTCGTCGCGTTGTCATAGCCCTGGCCGACGCCGCGCATATCCATGGCGTCGGTGATGACGAGGCCCTTGAAGCCCAGCGAGTCGCGCAACAGCCCGGTCATGATCTGCGGCGCGAGTGTCGCCGGCGTGCGGTCGTTGGTGACGGCGGGCAACGCGATATGCGCGCTCATCACGGCGGCCACGCCCGCGTCGATGGCGGCGCGGAAGGGCACGAGCTCCAGCGCGTACAAGCGCTCCGGCGACGCCGAGACGACCGGCAGGGCGTTGTGCGAGTCCGTGTCGGTGTCGCCGTGGCCGGGGAAATGCTTGATGGTCGCGGCGACGCCCGTCTCCTGCATGCCCTCGACGAACGCCGTGCCGAGGGCCGAGACCAAGAGCGGATCCTCGCCGAAGGAGCGCACGTTAATGACGGGATTCGCCGGATTGTTGTTCACGTCCACGGCGGGCGCGAAAGCGAGGTGGATGCCCACCGCGCGGGATTCCTCGCCGGTGATGCGCCCGGCCTCGCGCGCGTGTTCGATGCGTCGCGTGGCGCCGATCGCCATGTTGCTCGGCAGCACCGTGGCGCTGCCGGCGGCGAGCGTGCCCGGCGCGAACACGCCGCCTTCGAGGCGTCCGAGTCCGGGCTCGACGTCCGAGCCCACGAGCAACGGGATCGCCGCCTGCCGCTGCAGCGCGTTGACCTTCTCGGCCACTTCGATCGGCGATCCCAGCGACATGATGACGCCGCCGACCCTGTCCTGCTTGATGCGTTGCACCGCGAGGATGAACGAGGAGTCGGTGGAGCTTGTATAATCCCCGAGGATCCAGATCATCACCATCTGGCCGACTTTCTCGCGCAGCGTGAGGCCGGCGAGCGTGGTGTCGATCCAGCGCTCGGCCTCCGCGGGCAGCGGCTGCGTGAGCGAGGGTCGCAGCGTGTGGATGGACCACGGAATCTCGACCGGCTCGACGTCGGGGGCCGTCACGCGCTCGACGATGGGCGGAGTCGCGGGAGCGAGGGGCCGGCAGGAGACGAGCAGAAGCCCGAGCAGGGCCGCACGGAGGTGCGAGTGGCGCATCAGGGTTGGAATCGCGTGAAATGGAATGGCGTGACGCTGCTGCTGGGACTGCTGGCCTGCGCACCGCGGCCGCGGGCCCAGGAGCCGCGCGCCGAGCGCGTGGCGTTCGCGCCCGGCGTGACCGTGCTCATGGAAGATTCACTGGCGCTGCTGCGGGGCAAGCGTGTGGGCATCCTCACGAACCAGACCGGAGTGGACGCCGACGGCCGCAGCGTGGTGGACTTGCTCCAGCGCGATGCGCGGGCGCGTGCGGCGAACATCACGGTGGTGCGGCTCTTCTCGCCCGAGCACGGCATCCGCGGCGTGGCCGATCGCCCTGACCTGCCGGACGAAGTGGACCAGCGCAGCGGGCTTACGGTGCATTCGTTGTACACGCGCGAGACAATCCCGCCGCCCGACTCGCTGCTGCGCGATCTCGACGCACTGGTCTTCGACCTGCAGGACATCGGGACGCGCACTTGGACCTATGTGGGCGTGATGGTCTACGCGATGCGCGCCGCGGCGCGCGTGGGCATTCCGTTCATCGTGCTCGACCGCCCGAACCCGATCACGGGGCGCGTGGAAGGGCCGTTGCTCGACAGCGCGCTCGCGAACCCGGAGGATCCCAGCACCGAGCGTCGTGGCCGCGCCTATGCATTATACCCCGCGCCGCTGCGGCACGGGATGACGATGGGCGAGCTCGCGCGCTGGTTCGCCGCGGAGTTGCAACTCGGGGCCGACCTGCACGTCGTCCCGATGCGCGGATACACGCGGAGCATGTGGTGGGAGGACACCAAGCTGCCGTGGATCGTGCCGTCGCCCGCGATGGTCACGCCGATGAGTGCGCTCGTGTATCCCGCCCTCGTGGCCTTCGAGCGCACGAACCTCTCGGTGGGGCGGGGGACTGACCTCCCGTTCCAGCGCGTGGGTGCCCCGTGGCTCGATGCCGCGGCGGTGGTGGATTCGTTGAACGCGCGGAATCTGGCGGGACTGCGCTTCGAGGCCGAGCGGTTCACGCCGCGGAACCCGACCGATGGCAAGTTCGGCGGGCGGACGATTCCCGGCGTCCGCATCATCGTCGTGGACCGCGATCGCGCGCAGATGGCGCGGCTCGGCGCGGCGGTGCTCTGGGCCGTGCATGCGGTGCATCGCGACTCCCTGCAGGTGAATGCCCGCGGGTGGGACGAGCGCTTCGGCGCGGCCGTGGTGCGCGAGCGGCTGCTGACCGGCGGCGATCCCGACGAGTTGCTGGACCAGCAGCTCCCGGCCGTGGTGGCCTGGCAACGCGCGACGCGGCAATACCTGCTCTACCGCTGATGGCTGCGTTTCCGCTCTCGGTGTGGCATGCCATCCGCGATGGCTACCTGCGGCTCGTGCGTCCGCTGGTGGCCTGGTGCGTGCGGGTTGGGATCTCGCCCAATACGCTCACGGTGCTGGGCACGCTCTGCTGTGCCGTGGCCGGCGCGATGTTCGGGGCCGGATGGATTCACGCGGCGGGCTGGACGCTCGGGCTCACGGCGTTCTTCGACGTCATCGACGGTGCCGTGGCGCGGGCCAGCGGCAAGGCCACGGTGTTCGGGTCGTTCTTCGACTCCACGTTGGACCGCGTGGCGGACGCATTCTTGTTCGGGGGGCTCGCGTGGTTCTTCGCGAGCGACGGCCCGCATCGCTCCGCGCCGATGGTTGGTGTCGCGCTCGTGGGCCTGAGCGCCGTGCAGATCACGAGCTACACGCGGGCCAAGGCTGATGCATTGGGCGTGGACCTCAAGGGGGTGGGTGCGCTGGAGCGCCCGGAGCGGATCACCTTGCTGGCGGCCCCGCAGGCGTTCTTCGGACTCCGCTGGGACGGCTGGGTGCTCAAGGGTGTGGTGCTCCTCTTGGCCGCCGCTGCCGTGTGGACGGTCGTGCAGCGGGTGCGACACGTCGCCCGGAACGCGTAACCTCGCTATTTTTCACGGGTTCCCGGTTTTCCTGACCTTCCGGAGTCCCGTATGCGCCGTGTTCGTCTGTTGTCCAGCGCGCTTGCCGCCGTCGCCTTCGTGGCCGCGGTGCAGGCCTGCGGCCCCAAGCCCGAGGACATCGGGCTCATTCGGCTGTGGACGGACAGCTACGAGATCCGGCTCAAGCCGGACGTCGTCCCGCCGCGCGCGCTGGAGCCGATCACGTACACCATCACGGTGCACGACAAGGAAACGAAGGAGCCGATCGTGAACGGCGAGGGCCAGTTGTTCGCGACCAATGCCGATCGCAAGACCGTGTACAACGGCCTCACCTACGGCCCCGAGCCCGGCACGTACCGCGCGAAGATCATGTTCATCACCGCCGGCGAATGGGCCATGGGCTTCCGCTTCCGCCGCGATTCCACCCAGACGCTGCAGCGCACGGAGGATTGGCGGCAGCAGGTGAGGAATGAGGTGGTACCAACGGGAAGCAACTAGCGGACTGGAGACGGGGGACTTGAGACGTGAGAGTCCCCTCTCGACTGGCCGCATCGCACGCGCAAAAGGTGTCTCTCACTTCTCAAGTCTCACGTCTCAAGTCCCCCCATGAAGCACTTCCATCGCACCTCCCTCCACCCTGACGCCGTCCTCGCCACCGCTGATGCCTTCTTCCCGACCATCGGGATGATGCCGGCGGGCCAGACGGTGCGTTCGCGCACGTTCAAGGGATCGGTCGGCACGCCGGAGCAGCCGTCCACGCTCACGCTCACCGTGAAGATGGAAGGCGGGCACTACACGTTCGTCGAGGCGCACACGGACCAGATGGGCGAGAGCCGGCTGGACCGCAACGTCAAGAAGTTCTTCGTCGCCCTGCACACGCAGGTGGACGCCAAGCATACGTTCGCCCCGGCCTACTGAATGCCTGCCAAGCCCGCCCGCCCCGTGAAGGGCGGGAGCCAGCCTCACCTCGGCGAAGCGCTGCCGATCGAGCGCAAGCTCGAGCTGTACTACTGGATGCGGCTCACGCGCACGCTCGAGGAGCGGCTCGTGGCGCTGTACCGCCAGACGAAGGTCGTCGGCGGCCTGTTCCGCTCGCTGGGCCAGGAGGCTGACGCCGTCGGCTCCTGCTACGCGCTCGAGCAACGCGACGTGATGTCGCCGCTGATCCGCAACTTGGGCGCCATGCTCGTGAAGGGCGCGACGCCCGTCGAAGTGCTCAAGCAGTACATGGCCAAGGGCGACTCGCCCACGCGCGGCCGCGAGCTCAACATCCACTTCGGCGACATCGGCGAGGCCGGCAAGACGCGCGGCTTCCTCGGCCAGATCTCGCCGCTCGGCGACATGGTGCCGGTGATGACCGGTGTCACGATGAGCTTCAAGATGCGCGGCGAGGACCGCGTGGGCCTGGTGTACGTCGGTGACGGCGCCACGAGCACCGGCGCCTTCCACGAGGGCATCAACTTCGCCGCCGTGCAGAAGTGCCCGCTGGTGGTGATCATCGAGAACAACGGCTACGCCTACTCGACGCCCACCGAGAAGCAGACCGCCGCCAAGCAGTTTGTGGACAAGGCTATCGGCTACGGCGTGTATGGCGAGCAGTGCGACGGCAATGACGTGCTCGCGGTCTATGATTGCACCAAGCGCGCCGTCGACCGTGCGCGCGCCGGCGAGGGCGTGCAGCTGCTCGAGTTCATGACGTACCGCCGCAAGGGCCACGCCGAGCACGACAACCAGTCGTACGTGCCCGAGGGCGAGATCGAGCGCTGGGCCGCCGAGAACGATCCGCTGGACCGCTACGTGCGTGTGCTGCTCGACCGCGAGAAGGTCGCGCAGGCCACGCTTGATGCGATCGACGCGCGCGTGACCAAGGAAGTGGATGAGGCGACGGACATCGCCGAGGCGTCGCCGTTCCCGGAGCCGCTGGACGCGATGATCGGCGTGTACGCCGACCCGCCGGTGGAGAAGCCGCTGTGGTTCCGTGAGGGCGCCGACGTCTCCAACCTCGGCAAGGAGCGCGCCGAGGGCTGGGGTACCTGGGATGCGTCGAAGGGAGGGAAGGCCTAATGGCCGAGATCACCTACCTCGAAGCCATCCGCGAAGCCCTCGACGAAGAGATGGCGCGCGACAAGAACGTGTTCCTCGTGGGCGAGGACATCGGCGCCTACGGCGGCGCCTTCAAGGTCACGGACGGCCTGCTCAAGAAGTACGGGGAGCAGCGCGTGATCGACTCGCCGATCAGCGAGATCGCGATTGTCGGTGCGGCGGCGGGCGCGGCCCACATGGGCATGCGGCCGGTGGTGGAGATGCAGTTCATCGACTTCATCGCCAACGCCTACGACATGTTGACCAACTACGTGGCGACGGCGCGCTATCGCGCGTTCCTGCCCACGCCGATGGTCGTGCGCGGCCCCTCGGGCGGCTACGTGCGCGGCGGGCCGTTCCACTCGCAGAACCCGGAGGCCGGCTTCATCCACACGCCGGGCCTCAAGGTGGTGTATCCCGCCACGGCCGAGGATGCGAAGGGCCTCATGAAGGCCGCCATCCGCGACGACGACTGCGTGCTGTTCTTCGAGCACAAGTATCTATACCGGCGCATCAAGGGTGTGATGCCCGCCGGCGACCACGTGGTGCCGATCGGCAAGGCCCGCACGGCGCGCGAGGGCAAGGACGTCAGCATCATCACCTACGCGGCGACGGTGCATAAGTCGCTCGAGGCAGCCGAGAGGCTGGCGGCCGAAGGCATCTCGGTCGAGGTGATTGACCTGCGCTCGCTGGCCCCGATGGACGACGAAGCAATCTTCAACACGGTGCGCAAGACGAACCGCGTACTCATCGTGCATGAGGACACGCGCACGGGCGGCATCGCCGGCGAGATTACGGCGCGAATCAACGAGAGCTGCTTCGCGTTTCTCGATGCGCCGGTGCTGCGCGTGACGGCGCACGACATCCCGCTGCCATACGCGCCGCAGCTTGAGGACTTCGTGCTGCCGCAGGTGGATGACATCGTGACGGCGGTCCGCCGCCTGGTGGCCTGGTGATGACGACGCCCCCGCAGGACTTCGAGAAGCCGTCTGTCGCGCGGCAGGTGGGCATCGGCTGCTTCATGGCCGTTGTCGGCTTCTTTGCCGGCGGCATGGTGGGCGTGCTGGTCAGCAAGATCGTGGCGTTCTTCACGAAGGCCCCGAAGTGCGACGGCATCCCGACCTGCGACTGGTACATTTATATGTTCGTCGGGGGCCTGTTGGCGGCCCTGACGCTTCCGTGGCTCGTGGTCTCGGCGATGCGGCAACCCGCGCCGCCTCCGGCCGAGCCGACCGACCGCAAGAACTGACCGAACGACCTGACTGAGGTTTTGCGATAATGGCCCGTGTTGACGTGATCATGCCCCAGATGGGCGAGTCCATTGCGG
>CAZCIM010000062.1:0-8620 GCA_964498895.1 uncultured Gemmatimonas sp.
GGATCACCATCGAGCCCTTCACCGGCGAGTAGTCCGCCAGCTCGGCCCGCAGCACGAGCTCGTTGTACCAGTCGGAGAAGTTCTCCGCGCGTGTCGTCAGCTTCTTGTCGTCAGCCATCGGTTCCGTCAGCGTGCGCGCTGCGTGTGCAACCAGTGCCGCAGCGCCTGCATCGCCTGCGCCTCGCCCGTGAGCGCGTCGCCGGCATCCACCGCGTGCGTCGCGGCCCCCGTCATCTTGCCGAGGAGACTCATCGCCTCCACGGCCCCATCCTCGCGGAAATAGATCACCGCACTCGCGCCCGCCTTGCGCGCCGCGTCCACCTGATTGCGCGTCGCCTGAGATTTGTAGCGCTCCTCGTTCATGCCGTGCGCCACGCTGAACCCAGCATCGCGCAGGGCCCGCGCCAGCTTGAGCACGTCCGCATACGCCTGATGCACCGCCCCGTTGCCGGCGACAATCGCAAAGTCCACGGCGTCCTGCTGCGGCTCAGGCCACAGCCCGCGCTCCGTCAGGAGCTCGCCGAGCACCACGTCGCCCATGCCGAAGCCGAGCGCCGGCAGGTCGCTGCCGCCGATGGCCTTGAGCAGATCGTCGTAACGGCCGCCGCCGCAAATCGCACGCAGCTCGCCCTTGGCGTCGAAGAGCTCGAACACGACGCCCGTGTAGTACGCGAGCCCGCGCACGATGGAGAGATCCAGCGTCACCCACTCGCCGATGCCGAGGGCCTCGCAGTGCGCGAGGTACTTCGCGAACCGCCCAATCGCCTCGCGCGCGGCCGGCGCGTCCCCGAACTCCTGTTGCAGCGCGGCGAACGTGGTCCCGCTCGCCAGCACCAGCACGCGCTCCGCCAGCGCCGGCGCGATGCCCGCATCAGCGAGCTTCTGCGCGCTCACCTCGCGCGGCTGCCGCGCGATCTTGTCGAACACGGCGAAGACCGCCGGCCGCTGCTCGGCCGTCACACCCATCGCCTCGAGCACCCCCGCCAACAGCCGCCGATCGCTCACGCGGGCCCGCACGTCCTCGTGCGAGAGTCCGAGCTCCCGCATGATGTCCACCGCGACACAGAGCAGCTCGGCATCGGCCACTTCGCTGGCCTCGCCGACGATATCCACGTTCAGCTGGAAGTGCTCGCGTAGGCGGCCACGCTGGGCGCGCTCGTAGCGGAACAGCTGCGGGATGGAGAACCAGCGCAGCGGCTTGCGCAGCGCGTTGGCCTTCGCGCCCACCATGCGCGCAAACGTCGGCGTCATCTCCGGCCGGAGTGACACCTCACGCCCACCCTTGTCGGTGAAGTTGTAGAGCTGCCCGACGATCTCCTCGCCGGACTTCTTCGTGTACAAGTCGAGCGGTTCCAATGGCGGCCCGTCGTACTCGACGAAGGCGTACTTGTGCGCGACGGCCCGCCAGGCACGGAAGATGTGCGCGCGGCGGGCCAGTTCCTCAGGATAAAAGTCGCGAAATCCGGGAAGTGCGGTCGAACTGCTTGCCATCCCGCAATTTACGCGGTCAGCGGAGACACCTGCAACCGCGACATGGCATCGCCGACGGTATGGAAACTCCCCGTGACCAGCACCGTGGCTCCGCGCGTCGGCGCCAGGGCCAGTGCGCGGTCAAAATCCCGCTCCAACTCCGCGCTCATCCCAGCCGCCTGCGCCCACGCCAAGGCGGCCCCGCTGTCCCACGCGCGGCTCGCCGGCGCCGTCGGGGTGTCCGTCAGCACGAAGTGGTCCACGGCCCCCCGCAGGGCCTGCAGCATGCCCCGCCAGTCCTTGTCGCCGAGCACGCTCACGAGAGCCACCACCGGCCGCGGTGCGGCGGTGCCCTTGAGGGTGAGGGCGGTGACAGCGGAGCCGTCGGGATTGTGCGCGACGTCAAAGATCCACGCCCCATGCCGCGAGAAGCGGCCGGGCAAGCGCACCTGCTGGAGGGCCGGCAAGTCCTCCTCGACGGGTCGCCAGAGGTCGGGCGGCAACGCGTCCAGCATCGTCAGGGCCGTGAGGGCGTTCTGCGCCTGATGCCGTCCAGCCAGCGCCGTTCGGACCGGCATCGTGCCGCTCGGCCGTCTCCACTCAAAGGCCGTCCCCTGCGCGCTGACGGCGATGGCCACTGCCTCACCCTCCTCCGCCACCACCCGTACCGGCACGGCCCCATGCCGCTGCGCCTCGCGCGCGAGAATCGCACGGATGGCCGGATCCGGCTCCCCGACCACCGCCGGCACGCCGGCCTTGTAGATGCCCGCCTTCTCCGGGGCGATGGCCTCCCGCGTCGTGCCCAGCCACTCAGTGTGATCCAGGCCGATGCCCGTCACACCGGCCACCAGAGGCTGCACGACGTTCGTGGCATCCAAGCGCCCGCCCAACCCCGTCTCGATGACCGCCACCTCGACACCCGCCTCGGCGAAGAGCTGGAATCCCATCGCCGTCGTGGCCTCGAAGAACGTCGCGCCATGCGCCTCTACGAGCGGCGTGTAGCGCTCGAGCCATGCGGCAATGCGCTCGTCGGGCACCGGTCGCCCATCCACCAGGAAGCGCTCGCGGAAGTCGACGAGATGCGGGGACGTGTACTTGGCCACGCGCAGGCCGCGAGCGCGCAGCGCCCCCTCGAGCATCGCGCAGACGCTGCCCTTGCCGTTGGTGCCTGCGACGTGGAGCACCCGCAACTGGCGATGCGGATCCCCGAGCGCGGCGAGGAATCCGGTCACGCGCTCGAGCCCGAGCTTCCACTGGCCGGTCGTGCGAGCGAACAGCGCGTCGAGCGCGGCCCGGTACGCGGTATCGCTCAGGTGGAGGTCCACCCCATCGCGGCAGGCTTGCCGCTCATGTGCCGCAGCAACGTCCCCACGACACGCTTCAGCTGGTGGCGGTGCACGACGCGGTCCACCATGCCCTTCTGCAGCAGGAACTCCGCCGTCTGGAAGCCTTCGGGCAGGTCCTGGCCCAGCGTCTGCTTGATCACGCGCGGGCCGGCAAAGCCGATCACCGCACCGGGCTCCGCGATGATCGCGTCGCCGAGCATGGCATAGCTCGCGCTCACGCCGCCCGTGGTCGGGTTCGTGAGGATGGAAACGTAGGGAATGCGCCGCTCCGCCAACTGCGCGAGCATCGCGGAGGTCTTCGCCATCTGCATCAGCGAGAGCACGCCCTCCTGCATGCGCGCGCCGCCCGACGCCGAGATGATGATGAGCGGCCACTTCTTCTCGAGCGAACGCTGGCCCAGGCGCGCGATCTTCTCGCCCACCACCGAGCCCATAGAGCCGCCCATGAAGGCGAAGTCCATCACGCCGAGATGCACGGGCATGCCGTCCATCTGGCCGCCGAGCGTCAGGATGGCGTCATGCTCGCCGGCCTTCTCGAGCGCCTTCTTCAGGCGGCCCTTGTACTCCGGGAACTCCAGCGGATCGACGCTCTTGAGCTCGACGTCCTTCTCGTCCAGCGAGCCTTCATCGAGCAGAAGCGCCGCATACTCGTACGCCCGGATGCGCCGGTGATGGTCGCAGTTCGGGCAGACGTTGTGGTTGCGGGAGAACTTGTCGCGGATATCGGTATGCCCACAGGCCTCGCACTTCTCCCAGGCGTCCGGTGGAATCTCCAGACGTTGGGGGCGCGGGGGGCGGGGCTTCTTGTCCTTGCGGAACCAGGCCATGCCTGAAAACTGGCGTCCCGTGACCTAAATCACTAGCCCGTCGGCGCGGCCGCGGCCTTCGGCGGAGACCAGCGCGAGGATTCCGATGGCTAGCCAGCAGGACAGCATGAACGAGCCCCCGTACGAGAAGAACGGCAGCGGGATGCCCGTGATGGGCATCAGCCCGATCGTCATGCCCACGTTCACCAAGATGTGGGTGACGAACACCGCGGTGAGCCCGAACGCGGCGAGCGAAGCGAACGGATTGCCGCTGCGCGCCGCGATGCGCGTGGTGCGCAGCAGCAGGACGCAGAACAACCCCAGGGCCACGGCCACGCCGACGAAGCCCAGCTCCTCACCCACCACCGAGAAGATGAAGTCCGTCTCCTGCTCGGGCAGGAACGCGAGGCGCTTCTGCGAGCCGTCGGTGAGGCCCTTGCCCAGGAATCCGCCGGACCCGATGGCCACCTGCGACTGAATCAGGTGATAGCCCGAGTTACGCGGATCAGCCGAGGGATCGAGAAACACGAGCAAGCGCCGCTGCTGGTACGGATTCAGCTTGTCCCACAGAATCGGTGCGACGACGCCCATCGCCACGTTCGCCAGCACCAGCACACTGCTCTCCAGCCACGTCGGTCGCTTCCACGCCAGCAGCGCGAGGAACAGCAGGAACCACGCGCCCCACACGCCAGGCCCGAACGCCAGCACCAGCGAGATGCCCGGGCTCGCGGCCATCACGAGCAGCGGCCACTGCACGCCGCTCCAGAAGAGCATCGCGAAGAAGATGCCGATGAACACGAGGCCGGTGCCGAGGTCCGGCTGCGCCATCACGAGCAGCCACGGCACGAACGCCACCACGGCGGGCCGCCACAGGTCGAACAAGCCCTTGGCCGCCTCGCGCTGGGCGCTGAGCACGCGCGCCATCATCAGGACCACGGCCACCTTCGCCAACTCCGACGGCTGGCCCAACCGCACCCCGCCGACGGCGAGCCAGCTCTTGGTACTCGCCGCCGTGCCGGCGCCTTGCCCGATGAAGATGAGCAGCACGAGCAGCGCCACGGCCCCGAGGTACACCGGCAGCGAAGCCCACTCGAGGAAGCGCACCGACGTCCGCGTCGTCGCGTAGGCCACCGACACGCCAAGCGCCGCCCACACCAGCTGCGTGCGCCAGAGGAACTCCACCGCACTCGGCACATCGGTCTGGCCCGCGGAGTAGACCATCAGCGTCCCAAACCCCGTGAGCGCGAGCGCCAGCGCCACGAGCGGCCATTCGGTGGGGACCACGCGCGACCTCACGGTCCCTCCGTGGCGGTGGTGAAGCTCGTCCGCTGCTTGAGGTAGAACTCGAAGACGCGCGAGGCCATGCGCGCCGCGCGCGAGCCGCTGCCCCCGAACTCCAGCAGCAGCGCCACCACGATCTTCGGGTCCTCCGCCGGCGCGTAGCCCACGAACCAACTGTGGTCACGCACTTGGTCCTGCGCGTTCTGCGCCGTGCCCGTCTTGCCGGCGATCGCGATGCCCTGGAGCTGCGACGCCGCCGCCGTGCCGCGAGAGAGCACGCCCGCCAACGCGTCCTGCAATTGGCGTAGCTGCTCCGGCGTGATGTTGAACATCTTGCTGCGCTCCGCCTGTCCGCGCACCACCTCGGGTCGCGCCGCCTCGCCATCGGTGGCCAACGCCGTGTAGAAGCGCGCCATGTTCACGACGGTCTGCGAGTTCTCGCCCTGGCCGATCGCGAGGTTCAGCACCACGCCGTTCGACCAGCCGCGCGGCCCGAACAAGCGATCGTAGTACTCCTTCGGCGGATCCGTCGGGAACACCGAGCGCGTCTCCGCCGGCAGGTCGATGCCCGACCGATCGCGCGCCCCGAGCCGTAGCCCGCCGGCGACGAGATTCTGCAAGCCGATGCGCAGGCCCAGCTGGTAAAAGTACGTATCGCAGGACTGCTCCAGAGCCTGCGCCAACGTCACGTCACCATGGCCGTCGCGCTTCCAGCAGCGCTGGAAGCGATTGCCGAACTGGAAGCCGCCGTTGCAAGGCACCTGCATGCGCTCATCGATGCGCACCTGCCCCGCCTCCATCGCGATGATCGCCGTGTGCAGCTTCCAGATGGACCCTGGCGGGTACGCGCCCTTGATCGCCTTGTTGTAGAGCGGCCGCCGCGGATCGTTCTGCAAGGCGTCCCAGTAGTCGCGCGGGATGCCGCCGATGAAGCGATTCGGATCGAACGTCGGTGCCGAATGCAGGGCGAGCACCTCGCCGGAATGCGGCTCCATGGCCACGACGCCGCCGATCAGTGAATCGGCGAAGAGCTCATACACGAAGCGCTGCAGGTCGAGGTCGATGTTCGTGTACAGCGCCGCCGGACGCTCGGGCTCGAGGTCCGGGCGCGCCTGCTCGCGCACCACGCGACCGCGCGCATCCACCTCGATGAACCGTGCGCCCTCCCGCCCGCGCAGCCGGTCCTCGTACTGCCGCTCCAGGCCGTCCTTGCCCACCTGCTGGCCTGGCTTATAGTCGGCGAAGCGCTCGTTCTCGAGCTCGGCGTCGCTGATCTCGCCCGTGTAGCCGACGAGCGCCGAGACCGCCGGGCCGTCGGGGTAGTGCCGCCGCGGCGCACTCTGGATGATCAGCCCCGGAAACTCCGTGCGCCGCTCCTCCAGCGCGCTCACCAACTCGAACGAGGCATCGGCAAACAGCACCGTCGGGCGCGTCGGCTCGCGACGGAAGCGCCGCACCGCGGCGCCCACCTGATCCGCGCCCACCGGCACCACCTCGCCGATGCGCCGCATCATCACGCGCAGCGAATCCTCGTTGCGCACCAGCAGCGAGATCGAATAACCCGGCAAGTCCTCGGCGATCACCTTGCCCGTGCGGTCGAGGATCATGCCACGCGGCGCGGGCAGCGGAACCTCGCGCAGGCGGTTCGTCTCCGCCTGCAGCACGTACCGCGCGCCCTGCAGCACCTGCGTGCGGAAGAACGATCCTGCGAGGAACAGGAACATCAGGAACAGCAGCGCCGATGCGATGCGCGCACGCTCCTGCACGGCATTCGGCTGGAAACTCATCCGAAGCGCCTCGTCTCGAAGGCCGGCCGCAACGCCGCCAGCACCACCAAGCCCACCGCCGCGGTCGCGAGCGCGGAGAGCGGCGTCCACGCCACCAGCTGCCAGAGCAACGTCATGCCCGAGAGTCGCCCTTCGGCCAATACGGCGATCACATCGTAGACCAGCTTGCCAAGAAAGACGAACACGGCATTCAGCCCGAGTTCGTCGGTGAAGAACGCCGCCTTCAACCGCGACGCCGCGAACGCCACCAGCGTCATCGCCAACGCACCGGCGCCGAGGGCCTCAGGCGTCATTGCGTCCGTCGCCGCCCCGACGAGCAGCCCGACCACCGCCGCCGCGCCCGGCCGTACCCGCACCGCCACCACGAGCACACCGATCACGAGAAAGTCCACGCCGGCGCGCCAGTCCAGGAGCGGACGGAGCGTGAAGTGCAGCGCGACGAGCGCGAGCAGCACCACCGCGAGCACCACGCGCCGCGCGAAACTCACGGCGTCCGCCCTTGCCCAGAGTCAGCCGCGGTCGCAGCGCGCGACGTATCGCGCTGGGCCGCCGCGGAGTCGGCCGCGGCCTTCGCCGCCAGCGAGTCGGCCGCGGCGCGCAGCCGACGCTCCAAGGCCTCGACACGTGGCCGCCAGACGCTTTCCACGCCTTCGCTGCTGCGTTCCGGCGTCAGGATCATCACTGAGAGGATGTCACTGGGCCGCACGGCCGGCCGCAGGAGATAGCTGCGCGCCCAGCCCGTGCTCTCTTCGCGCAGTTGCCGCAGCACGGTGCCGATCAAGATGCCGCGGGGAAACACGCCGCCGAGCCCCGAGCTCACCACCGGGGTGCCCGGTGCGACCGCCGAGCGATACGGCACGCCGTGCAGTTCCAACAGCCAGCGGTCGGCGCCTTCGCCCTCGTGCGCCGTGACGATGCCCACCGCCGATCCGTCCGCCGTGGTCGCACTCACGCGAAAATCCGGATGCGGCCACACGAGCGCCACGCTAGTCTGCGCGTCCACGGTGTGCACGAGCCCCACGAGACCCTCCGGTGCAACCACGGCACTCAACCGCTGCACCCCCTGCACCGCGCCCGCCGAGAGCAGCAGTGTGTGCTCGGCGCCGTCGCCCGCACCCGTCAGCGCCTCGGCGGGCACGAAGCCCGTGCGCAGCGCGCGTCCGAGCCCGAGCAGTTCGCGCAGGCGTGCGTTCTCGGCCTCCACCGCGTCGAGTCGCTGCGACCGCGCCGCGACGCTGTCCCGTACGGCGAGCATCGAGTCCTGAACCGCGAGGGCGCGGCCTGTCTGCACGGCGCGGGTCTGCAGGATGGCCAGCGGGCCGATCAGGTTCCCGCGGATGACCTGTGCCACGCGGTCACGCGGCGCGGGCGGCAGGATGAGCAGCGTGAGGGCGACGAGCGCGCAGACGACCGCGACCGCGGTGTCGGCCCCTGAGTCTCCACGAGCTCCGCGCGACACCGGCGCCCGTCCCTCAGGTGCTCAGCACCGACCAGTACTTCGCCTCGTCATCGAGGATGCGCCCCGTCCCGCGCACCACGCAGGTCAGCGGATCCTCGTCCACGTGGATCGGCAGGCCCGTCTCCTGCGTGAGCAGCACGTCGAGCCCACGGATCAGCGCGCCGCCGCCCGTCATCACGATGCCGCGGTCCACGATGTCGCTCGCGAGCTCCGGCGGCGTGATCTCCAGCGCGCGACGCACCGCGTTCACGATCTGCTGGATCGGCTCCTGCACCGCTTCGCGGATTTCCTGCGAGTGCACGCGCACCGTCTTCGGGATGCCTGAGACGAGGTCGCGGCCCTTCACTTCCATCTCGCGCTCTTCGCCAAGCGGCGCGGCGCTGCCGATCTGGATCTTGATCTGCTCCGCCGTCGGTTCGCCGATCAGCAGGTTGTAGCTCTTGCGCATGAACTGCACGATGCTCGCGTCGA
>CAZCIM010000063.1:0-8562 GCA_964498895.1 uncultured Gemmatimonas sp.
TGCGCACGCGCCTGTTCCTGCGCACGCTGGAGTTCCTCTGGCAGGAAGGCCACACGGCGCACGCCACGCACGATGAGGCGGAGGAAGAAGCGCGCAAGATGCTCGGGGTCTATCGGTCGTTCATGGAGGGCTGGATCGCCATGCCCGTCGTGACGGGCCAGAAGACCGAGAGCGAGAAGTTCGCCGGCGCGCTGCGCACGTATTCCTGCGAGGCGATGATGCAGGACAACAAGGCGCTGCAGGCCGGCACCTCGCACAACCTCGGCCAGAACTTCGCGAAGGCCTTCGAGCTGCAGTTCCAGGACCAGAACGGCGAGATGGCGTTCGCGTGGAATACGAGCTGGGGCGTGAGCACGCGCATGATCGGCGGTCTGGTGATGACGCACTCGGACGACAACGGCCTCGTGACGCCGCCCAAGCTGGCGCCGACGGAAGTCGTGATCGTGCCCGTGTACAAGAGCGACGAGGAGCGCAGCCGAGTGGTGGAGGCTGCGCATCGCGTGAAGCGCGAGCTCACGGAGTGGACGGGCCGCGGCGCCACCGACCGCCTGCGCGTGCGCGTGGACGACCGCGACGGCATCAAGCCCGGGGCGAAGTACTACGAGTGGGAGATGCGCGGCGTGCCGCTGCGCCTGGAGATCGGCCCCAAGGACTTGGAGAAGCAGAGCGTCTTCTCGGCGCGTCGCGATACGCGCGCCAAGGCCGCGCTGCCCATGGCTGGCCTGCCCGAGACCGTCGCGAAGCTGCTTGAGCAGATCCAAGCGGACCTGCTCGCTGCGGCCAAGGCGCGTCGCGAGGCGAACTCGTACCGCAATGTGAAGAGCTACGACGAGTTCAAGCAGATCATCGAGGGGCCTGGCGGCTTCATCTACGCCGGCTGGAACGGCGATCCGGCGATCGAGGCGAAGGTGAAGGAAGAGACGAAGGCCACGATCCGCTGCATTCCGGACGAGGAGTTCCGCACGCCGGGTGGACAGGCGCGCTGCTTGATCACCGGGGAACCGGCGAAGCACGAGGTCGTGTGGGCCAAGGCGTACTGATGGCCGAGGGGTTCACGCGCCGCGACGGCGAGCTGTACGCGGACGACGTGCCCCTGCGGCACATCGCCGCGGAGGTGGGCACGCCGGCATATGTGTATTCGGCCGAGACGATGCGCGAGCGCGTGCGTCGGCTCGAGGAGGCCCTGGCGGGCATCCCACACCGCGTGCACTTCGCCGCCAAGGCGAACTCCAGCGGCGGCGTGCTGCGCACGCTGCGCGATGCCGGCGTCGGCGTGGACGTGGTGAGCGGCGGGGAATTGTTCAAGGCGATCCGCGCGGGCTTCCGGCCGTCGGAGGACATCATCTTCGGCGGCGTGGGGAAGACGCTGCGCGAGATCGCCGAGGCGATCGGCGTCGGCGTGAAGCTGCTCAACGTCGAGAGCGAGGCGGAGCTGCGGCTCGCGTCCGAGATGGCGGGGGAGCTCAAGAAGAGCGTGGCCGTCGGCATCCGGGTGAATCCAGGTGTGGAGGTGGAAACCGCGCACGAGTACATCGCGACCGGTGACAAGGAGCACAAGTTCGGCATTCCGCTCGATGATGCGCTGCGCGTCGCGCGGGTGGCGATGTCCCTGCCGGGCCTCTCGCTGCAGGGCCTGCACATGCACGTGGGCTCACAGCTGTACTCGTATGCGGCATATCGCGAGGGTGCGGAGAAGCTGGTGGCGCTGGCCAAGTCGCTGCGCAGCGAGGGCGCCCCGATCCGGTACCTCGATCTCGGCGGCGGCCTGCCGGTGCCGTACGCGCCGAACGAAGGCGAACCGGACCTCGCCGCCTACGGCGCCGTTATGCGCGAGGCCGCGCACGCGCTGGGCGATGTGGAGCTGCTGGTCGAGCACGGCCGCTATCTCGTGGCGGCGTCAGCGGTTTTGGTTACGGAAGTCCTGTACCGCAAGCACAACGGCGGCGTGGATTTCGTGGTGTGCGATGCGGGCATGACCGAGCTGATCCGTCCTTCGCATTACGACGCGTACCACCACGTCGAGGCGGTGGGTGCGGTGGACGGGCAGGTGACGGCGGACGTGGTGGGGCCGGTGTGCGAGAGCGGCGACTTCCTCGCCGTGGCGCGGCAGCTGCCGGACGTTCAGCCCGGCGACCTGCTCGCCATCCACACCGTGGGGGCCTATGGCTCTGCGATGGCATCGCGGTACAATGCGCGCCCGCTCGCGGCGGAAGTGCTGGTGGATGGAAATCGCTGGGCCGTCGTGACGCAACCAGAGGACTACACGGACCTCGTGCGGCAGGACGTCGACTCCCCCAACTGGCAGGAGATCTAACATGCGGATCGGCTTGATGGCGGACACGCACGACCGCGTGCCAGCGATCGACGCGCTGCTGCGCGAGATGCTGGCCCGTGACGTGCACTTCGTATTGCATGCCGGCGACTTCTGCTCGCCGTTCTCGTTGAAGCCGTTCCAGGACCACGGCATCGCGCTAGCCGGCGTGTTCGGCCGGAACGACGGCGACCATGAGGGCCTGCGGGCGATGGCCGCGCAGGCGATGGGGCAGGAGCTGTTCGAGGCGCCGCATGCGATGACGATGGCCGACCACAAGATCCTCGTGGTCCACGACATCGGCGACGTCGTCGAGCGCTCGGTGCTGGCGCACGCGATCGTCGTGCACGGCCACACGCACCTGCAGGAGATGAAGACCCGCAACAATACGCTGGTGGTGAATCCGGGAGAGGCCTGCGGGTGGCTCTACGGCGCGCCCTCGGCGGCGATCCTCGACCTCGACACGAAGCAGGTCGAGTTCCTGAAGCTCGACGGCCCTGAGTGGAAGACCTGAGATGCATCCTGGCTCCCGGATCCTGATCCTCGACTGCGGCTCGCAGTTCACGCAGCTCATTGCCCGCCGCGTGCGCGAGGCGCGCGTGTACTCGGAAATCCATCCGCCCACGCGCTCGCTGGCGTGGATCCGCGAGTGGCAGCCGACGGCCATCATCCTCTCGGGCGGACCGAGCTCGGTGACGGACGAGGGGGCGCCGAGCTTCGATCCGGCAATCCTCGACATCGCGCCCGTGTTGGGCGTGTGCTATGGCATGCAGTGGATCGCGCACGTCAGTGGCGGCGAGGTGAAGGGCGGCGGCCACCGGGAATACGGGCGCGCCGAGATCGAGGTCAAGGAGAACACCGGCCTGTTCGCGGGCTTCGACAAGGGCGAGCGCAGCATCGTGTGGATGAGCCATGGCGACCACGTCGAAGTGGTGCCGAAGGGCTACGTGCTGACGGCATCGAGCGACGGGAATCCGGTGGTCGCCTTCCGGCACGAGTCCAAGCCGATCCATGCGGTGCAGTTCCACGCCGAGGTAGCGCATTCGGTGCGTGGCGCGGAGATCATCCAGAACTTCCTCTTCAACATCGCGGGCGCGAAGCCGGACTGGACGCCCGGCCATTTCATCGAGCAGGAGGTCGCCCGTATCCGGGAGCTCGTGGGCGACGCGCAGGTGATCTGCGGCCTCTCGGGTGGCGTGGACTCGTCGGTGGCGGCCGCGCTGGTGCACAAGGCGATTGGCGACCAGCTGACCTGCATCTTCGTGGACACTGGCCTCCTGCGCCTGCACGAGCGCGAGCAGGTGGAGCGCACGATGGGCCAGCACTTGGGCATCAAGTTGGTGACGGTGCGGGCCGAGGATCGGTTCCTGAACGCGCTCAAGGGCCTCGACGACCCGGAGGCGAAGCGCAAGGCGATCGGGCACACGTTTATTGACGTGTTCGAGGACGCGAGCGCGCGCGAGGGCAAGGACGCCAAGTTCCTCGTGCAGGGCACGCTGTACCCGGACGTGATCGAGAGCGTGAGCGCCAAGGGCGGCCCGAGCGCGACGATCAAGACGCACCACAACGTGGGTGGCCTGAAGCCGGACATGAAGTTCAAGCTCATCGAGCCGCTGCGTGAGCTGTTCAAGGACGAGGTGCGCAACGTCGGCCGCGAGTTGGGGCTGCCCGAGGAGATGGTCGGGCGGCATCCGTTCCCGGGCCCTGGCCTCGCGATCCGCGTGCTTGGCGCCGTGGACCCCGTGAACGTGGAGACGCTGCGCCGCGCCGATGCGATCTACCTCGAGGAGATCCGCGCCGCTGGGCTGTACAACGAGATCTGGCAGGCCTTCGCGGTGTTCCTCCCGGTGCGCTCGGTGGGCGTGATGGGCGACGGCCGTACGTACGAGCACGTGATCGCGCTGCGCGCGGTGACGAGCACCGATGGCATGACGGCGGACTGGTATGCGTTCCCGCACGACGTACTCGCGCGGATCTCGAATCGCATCATCCGCGAGGTGAAGGGCATCAACCGCGTCGTGTACGACATCAGCTCGAAGCCGCCGGCGACGATTGAGTGGGAGTAAGGGAGCTCCGCCCGACGAAGTCTGAGCTGGTCGAGATGGCGCGACTGGCCCTCCCGATCGTGCTCGTGAACGTCGGGATGCAGGGACAGGGGCTGGTGGACGCGATCATGCTCGGGCGCGTGTCGTCCGCAGACCTCGCTGCCGGCGGACTCGGCAACTTCTACTTCTTCGGCATCGCGATCATCGGCATCGGCGTGCTGATGGCCTTGGATCCGGTGATCGCCCAAGGCGTGGGCGCCAAGGACGAGGCGCAGATCGCGCGCGGCGTGCAGCGCGGCGTGCTGATGGCGGTCATTGTCGCGCTGGTCGTCTCGCTGCTGTTCCTGTTCGCCCGACCGGTGCTCGCCCTGCTGCAGCAGCCGGCGGAGGTGGTGCCGCTGGCATCGGCGTACGTGCTCTACAGCATTCCGGGCATGCTGCCGTTCTTCGCCTTCAACATGCTGCGGCAGACCCTGCAGGCCTTCCATCGCGTGGCGCCGGTGGTGTGGGGCGTCGCGGTCGGCAACGTGGTGAACGCCTTCCTCAACTGGGTGCTGATCTACGGCAACCTTGGGTTCGAGCCGCGCGGCGTGGTGGGCTCGTCGATCGCGACGAGCATTTCCCGCTGGGTCATGGCTGTGGTGGTGCTCGCGGGCGCGTGGCCAAGTCTCAAGCCGTATTTGACGCGCTGGCGACCGGAGAGCACACAGCTCGCGCCGCTGCTGCGCATGTTCCGCCTCGGATTGCCCGTTGGGCTGCAGTTCCTCGCCGAGGCGGGTGCCTTCGGCCTCACGACGGTGATGACGGGGTGGATGGGCACGACCGTGCTCGCCGGCCATGAGATCGCGCTGAGCTTGGCATCAATGACCTTCATGGTGCCGATGGGCGTGGCCGCTGCCGCCGCGGTGATGGTCGGCCATGCCATCGGCCGTGGCGACATGGCCGCCTCGCGCCGCGACGCCGTGGCCGCGTTGGTCGTCGGTGTGGGATTCATGGCGCTCTGTGCGGTCGTGTTCGCGCTCATCCCGCAGTCGCTCGCGGGCCTGTACACGCGCGACGCCGCGACGTTTGCGCTGGCGGCATCACTGATTCCCGTGGCCGCCGTGTTTCAGGTCTTCGACGGCACGCAGGTCGTGAGCGCGAGCATCCTCCGCGGCGCCGGCGACACGCGGGTGCCGGCGATCCTGCACGCGCTGAGCTTCTGGGCGGTGGGCATCCCGCTAGGGGCGCTGATCGCCTTCCGCTTCGAGCAGGGGGCGATCGGCCTCTGGTGGGGCCTCACGGCGGGCCTCGCGGCGGCGGCCGTCCTACAGTTGAAGCGCGTGCGGACGAAGCTCGGGACCGATCTGCAGCGAATCCGCGTCGACCAGCACTAACGTCGTCGCCCGCCGCCGAGGAGGCTGCCCAGCACCCCTCGCACGATACTCCGCGAAATCGCCGTGCCCGTCGAGCGGGCGGCACTCTTCGCCATGATATCCACGAGGCCATCGCGCTTGCCGCCGCGCGGCCCGACTGTGCCGAAGAGGAGCCCGCCCAGCGTGCCGGCGATGCCCGCGCCCGCCGCCGCTCCGCCGGCCGTGGTCGCGGGCGCGCGCTCCGCTGCCGGACCTCGGCTACCCGCTCCCTGCGGCGTCGGCGCAGACTCCGCACGGGCCTTCAGCATCTCGAAGGCCGATTCGCGGTCCACGTGCTTCTCATAGACACCGGCCACGACGCTCTGCGCCATCACCGCCTGCCGATCGGCGTCCGACAGCGGCCCGATGCGACTGCCCGGCGCGAGCATCCATGCGCGCTCGGTGATGCCCGGAGTGCCCTTGGCGTCGAGCACCGAGACCAGCGCCTCGCCCACGGACAGCTCAAGGATGGCCTGTTCGATATCGAGGGCCGGGTTCGGACGCATTGTCTCGGCGGTGGCGCGGACGGCCTTCTGGTCACGCGGGGTGAAGGCGCGCAGCGCGTGCTGGATGCGGTTGCCGAGCTGCCCGAGGACCTTCTCGGGAATGTCCATCGGATTCTGCGTCACGAAGTACACGCCGACGCCCTTGGAGCGGATGAGCCGCACCACCAACTCGACCTTCTCGAGCAACGCGGCCGGCGCGTCGGCGAAGAGCAGGTGCGCCTCATCGAAGAAGAACACGAGCTTGGGCTTCTCGAGATCGCCGACCTCGGGGAGATTCTCGAACAGCTCGCTCAGCAACCAGAGGAGCGAGCAGGCGTAGAGCCGCGGGTTCTGCATCAGCGTGTCGGCCGCGAGGATGTTCACCACACCCTTGCCGTCCACGGTCTGCATCAGGTCGGCGATGTCGAGCATCGGCTCGCCGAAGAAGGCTTCGGCGCCCTGCTGCTCGAGTTGCAGCAGGCCGCGCTGGATGGCGCCGATGCTCGCCGCCGACACGTTGCCGTACTGCGTCTTGATTTGCGCGGCGTTATCACCGATGAACTGCAGCATGGACCGCAGGTCCTTCAGGTCGAGCAGCAGCAGGCCGTGGTCGTCGGCCACCTGGAACGCGATGCTCAGCACGCCTTCCTGGGTGTCATTGAGGTTGAGCAACCGGGCGAGCAGCAGCGGCCCCATGTCGGAGATGGTCGCGCGCACGGGGTGGCCGCGCTTGCCGAAGACGTCCCAGAACGTCACGGGGCAGGCGCCGAACGTGGGCGCCGGAAGGCCCAGCTTGTCGAGGCGCTCCTGCAGCTTGGGAGACATCGCGCCGCTCTGCGCGATGCCGCCGAGATCGCCCTTCACGTCGGCCAGGAACACGGGCACACCAATGCGCGAGAACTGCTCGGCGAGGACCTGCAGCGAGATGGTCTTGCCGGTACCGGTGGCGCCGGTGATGCAGCCGTGGCGGTTGGCGAGGGCGGGGAGGAGGGCGAGTTCTGCGGTCGCGTTCTTCGCGATGATCAGCGGGTTGGCCATGGTCTTATTCTCGCATCTGCGCTGCGGGAATGGAACTGCATGCACCACGAAGGCACGAAGACACGGAGGAAGCGGCTACGCGCCGCAGAGGAGGGAAACAATTGGGGGTCCGCGCCGATGGTTCGGTGCGGACCCCCCTATGGTCATCAGGCATGCAACGGTACGGTGTCCTTCGCGTCTTCGTGCCTTCGTGGTGAACGCGGTCAGACGCCCTTGGACGCGAGCAGCTCCATGAACTGCTTCGGGTCGCTGATCGACATCAGCTTCTCCGGGATGTCGCCCTCCTTCGAGAACTGGGCGATCTTGCCGAGCACCGGCAGGTACTGGTTGGAGACCTCTAGTGGCGGCGCGACGATGAGGAAGAAGAAGTGCACCGGCTTGTCGTCGAGCGCCTTGAAGTCCACGCCGGCCTTCTTGCGGCCGAAGGCTACGCGGAGCTTGTTGACGACCATCGAGCGGCAGTGCGGGATGGCGATGCCGCGCCCCATGCCGGTGGAGCCGAGGTTCTCGCGACGCTTCAGCATCTTGAAGAGCGTCGCCTCGTCCTTTTCGGGGAGCTTGAGGAGCCCGATGAGCTCCTTGAGGATGTCATCCTTGTTGCTGCTGGCCAGCTCGAGCTGGACCGCGTCTTCAGCGAAGAATTCCCGGAGTTCCATCCCCCGAAGCTAATGGCCCCGCCGAAGGGCGTCAAATGGTTATATTGCAAGCGTTTGGCCCCCTTCCTAGCTTTCCCGAGATGCGCTTTCCATACCCCACCGGCTCGTCGGCCGTCCCCGTGTTCCTCGCGCCCATGGCGGGCGTGTCGGAGTCGCCGTTTCGGCGCCTCTGCCGCGCGTGGGGCGCCGACGTCGTGGTCACGGAGTTCCTCTCGGCCGAGGGCATCCGCCGCGAGAACGAGGCGACGCTCAACAAGCTGCGCTTCACGCCGGATGAGCATCCGATCGGCGTGCAGATCTTCGGCGCCGAGCCGGACGCGATGCGCGAAGCCGCGGCGGCGGTGACCGACGTCTTCCAGCCGGACTACATCGACATCAACTTCGGCTGCCCGGTGAAGAAGGTCGTGAAGCGAAACGGCGGCTCGGGCTGCCTCCGCGACCTCGACCTCGTGCAGAGCGTGATCCGCGCGGTCATCAGCGGCACGCACCTGCCCGTGACCTGCAAGATCCGCAGCGGCTGGAGCGAGGAGATGCGCGATCCCGTGAAGATCGCGCTCAAGTGCCAAGAAGCCGGCGTACGCGCCATCGCGCTGCACCCGCGCACGCGCACGCAGATGTACACGGGGCATGCGC
>CAZCIM010000064.1:0-8522 GCA_964498895.1 uncultured Gemmatimonas sp.
ATCTCGAAGGAACACCAGGACCAGATGCGGGCGCACACGGTGGCGTTCGCCAAGGCGCTGGGTGTGGTCGGGCTGATCAACGTCCAGTACGCCATCAAGGATGGCGTGGTGTACGTGCTCGAGGTGAACCCGCGCGCGTCACGCACGGTGCCGTTCGTCTCGAAGACCATCGGCAAGCCGCTGGCCTCGTTGGCGGCGCGCGTGATGCTCGGCGAGACGCTGCAGCAGCTTGGCTACACGCAGGAGATCATCGCGCCGTTCGTCAGTGTGAAGGAAGCGGTGTTTCCGTTCACGAAGTTCCGCGAGTTCGACCCGATCCTTGGCCCGGAGATGCGCTCGACGGGCGAGGTCATGGGCGTGAGCGAGACCTTCGGGATGGCGTACGCGAAGGCCGAGATCTCGGCGGGCAATGCGCTGCCGCGCGAGGGCACGGTGATGCTCACGGTGAACGACCGCGACAAGGCGAAGGCCGGGAAGATCGCGGCGCGGTTCGCCTCGCTGGGCTTCGGCGTCGTCGCGACCGAGGGGACGGCGAAGCATCTGGCCGGGCAGGGCATCGAGACGCGCAGCGTGTTCAAGGTGAGCGGCGGGCGGCCCAACGGCATTGACCTGATGGTCAACGGGGAGTTGCAGCTGCTGATCAACACGCCGCTGGGCAAGCGCGCGCAGAAGGACGATTACTCGCTCCGGCAGGCGGCAGTGGCCAATCGCGTGCCGTACACGACGACGCTCAGTGGTGCGAGCGCGGCCTGCGAAGCGATCGAGACCATGCGGACGACGAAGTCAGCGGTACGCAGCTTGCAGGAGTGGCAGGCGACGATCGGAAAGGCCTGAGCGGGTTCCCCCTTCGCCCAATGACGATGACGGATTTCTTTGTTCATGAGTCGGCCTATGTTGACGACGGCGCCGTCGTCGGCAAGGGTACGAAGATTTGGCACTTCTGCCACGTGATGCCGGGTGCCGTGATCGGCGAGGCCTGCTCGCTGGGGCAGAACGTCGTGGTGATGCCGGGCACGAAGATGGGTCGCAACGTGAAGGTGCAGAACAACGTGAGCATCTACGAGGGCGTGGAGCTCGAGGACGACGTGTTCTGCGGCCCGAGCATGGTGTTCACGAACGTGACCAACCCGCGCAGCCACGTGTCGCGGAAGCACGAATACCGCCGCACGCTGGTGAAGCGCGGCGCGAGCATCGGGGCGAACGCGACCATCGTCTGCGGGGCGACGCTGGGCGAGTACAGCTTCATCGGCGCCGGCGCCGTGGTGACGAAGGACGTGCCGGCGTACGCGATGATGGCCGGTGTGCCGGCGCGGCGTATCGGTTGGATGTGCCAGTGCGGCGAGAAGCTGCCGAAAGCTGAGGGAGGCGTCCTGCGTTGTGCGGCTTGCGGGGCGGCGTACACGGAGACGGCTGAGGGCATCCGCCCGGCCGGTGGAGAATCGCGATGAGCCAGCCCGCCAAGACCTTCCGCGTCGCGTTCGTCGGCTGCGGACGCATCAGCCACAATCATTTCGAGGCGCTTTCAAAGATCGATGGCCTCGACCTCGTCGCCGTCTGCGACACAGTGGAGTCACGGGCGCGAGAGGCAGGCGAGAAGTGGGGTGTGCCGTGGTTCACGTCGCAGGAGCAGATGCTGAAGGCGGTGGACTGTGAGGTGGTCGCCATCGCGACGCCGTCGGGCCTGCATCCGCAGCACGGCATCGCGGCCGCTCGGGCCGGCAAGCATGTAGTCTGCGAGAAGCCGATGGCGATCACGTTGTCGAGCGCCGACGAACTCGTGAAGGCCTGTGACGAGGCGGGCGTGCACCTGTTCGTCGTGAAGCAGAACCGCCTGAACGCCACGATCCAGCTCGTGAAGCGGGCCTTGGACAAGGGCCGCTTCGGGCGGCTCTACATGGCGAACGCGACGGTGCGCTGGGCGCGACCGCAGGAGTACTACGACCAGGCGCCGTGGCGCGGCACCTGGGAGTTCGATGGTGGCGCGTTCATGAACCAGGCCTCGCACTACGTGGACCTCATGCAGTGGTTCATGGGGCCGGTAGAGAGCGTGATGGCCAAGACGGCGACCATGGCGAGGCGCATCGAGGCCGAGGACAGCGGCGCGGCGCTGCTCAAGTTCCGCAGCGGCGCGATCGGCGTGATGGAAGTGACGATGCTGACGTTCCCCAAGAACTACGAGGGCTCGATCACGCTGCTCGGCGAGAAGGGGACGGTGCGCGTCGGCGGCACGGCCGTGAACAAGATCGAGCACTGGCAGTTCGCGGATTACGACGACGACGACAAGCTCGTCGACGCCGCGAACACCAATCCGCCGTCGGTGTATGGCTTCGGGCACGAGCCGTACTACCGCAACGTGCTCAGGGTGCTGCGGGGCGAGGCCGTGCCGGACACCGATGGTCGCGGGGGGCGGAAGTCGCTGGAGTTGATCCTCGGGATTTACGAGTCCGCCAAGACCGGGCGCGAGGTCCCGTTGCCGCTGCGAGCGCAGATTTAGTGCGCTGTGTCACGGATGGGTCAGGAGGGGGCCGAATCGGCCCCCTTTTTGTTGACTAAGTCGCGGCAGGTAGCGAACTTACAAGGCTCTAAGACCCGTTCCGAAACGTCCTCCATCCCTCCTGGAGTTCAGACCGCGATGTCCGTCCCCCTTCTCGACCTCAAGGCGCAGCACGCCACCATCCGCGACGAAGTCGTCCAGCAGCTCATGAAGGTCGTGGATGACCAGGCGTTCATCCTTGGCGAGCCGGTGCAGAAGCTGGAGTGCGAGGTCGCCGGTCTCTCGAAGACCAAGTATGCGGTCGGCTGCGCCAATGGCACGGATGCGATCCTCATCGCGATGCGCGCGCTGGACATCGGCCGCGGCGACGAGGTGGTGACGACGCCGTTCACGTTCTTCGCGACGGCGGGCACGATCCACAACGTCGGCGCGACGCCGGTATTCGTGGACATCGATCCCAAGACGTACAACATCCGCCCCGACCTCGCGGCCGCGGCGGTGACGCCGAAGACCAAGGCCGTGATTCCGGTGGACCTTTTCGGCCAGATGGCGGCGATCGAGGAGATCCGCAAGCTGCTGCCCACGATGCCGATCATCGAGGACGCCGCGCAGAGCATCGGCGCGCGCCGGAAGATCAACGGCGAGTGGACGATGGCTGGCCAGCACGCGACGATCTGCACATATTCGTTCTTCCCGTCGAAGAACCTCGGTGGCTACGGCGACGGCGGCATGATCGTCACGCAGGACGAGACGATCTTCAAGCGCCTGATGCGTCTGCGCACGCACGGCTCGGTGCAGACCTACTACCACGAGGAAGTCGGCTACAACTCCCGACTCGACGCCCTGCAGGCCGCGGTGCTGCTGGCCAAGCTGCCGCACCTCTCCGCGTGGAGCCAGGCGCGCCGCGACAACGCCGCGTTCTACACGCAGGCCTTCGCGGACATCGCCGACATCGTGCCGCCGTACATCGATCCGGCCAACGAGAGCATCTACAACCAGTACACGGTCCGCGTCCCGAAGCGCGATGCGCTGAAGGATCACCTGAAGGCGAAGGGGATCGGCCACTCGGTGTACTACCCGCTGCCGCTGCACCTGCAGCCCTGCTTCGCGTACCTCGGCTACAAGGAAGGCGCCTGCCCCGAGGCCGAGAAGGCGGCGAAGGAAGTGCTGTCGCTGCCGGTGTTCCCGGAGCTCACGGCCGCGCAGCGCGACGAAGTCGTCGCGGCGGTGCGCAGCTTCTTCGGCAAGTAACCCATTCCGACGTCCATGTCCTCGATTAAGGCGACGCTTCTCAAGAGAATTGACGACCGCACTGCCGTGACGGCCGTAATCGGCCTTGGCTACGTTGGGCTCCCGCTCGCGATGGAGCTCTGCGAGGCCGGCTTCCGCGTGATCGGCTACGACGTGAGCACGCGCGTGGTGGACCTCCTGATGCGTGGCGAGTCGCACATCCAGGACGTGCCGGCGGCGCACGTGGCCAAGCACGTGAAGGCGGGGAAGTTCCTCGCCACGACGGACGCGACCAAGCTCAAGGACGCCGATACGATCTCGATCGCCGTGCCGACGCCGCTCGCGAAGACGCGCGACCCGGACATGTCCTACGTGCTGAGCGCCGCCGAGACGATCGCGGCGCAGGCGCGTCCGGGACAGCTGATCGTGCTCGAGAGCACCACGTACCCCGGTACGACGCGCGAGCTGCTGCAGCCGCGGCTGGAGGCCAAGGGACTGACCATTGGCACGGACGTCTTCCTGGCCTTCTCGCCGGAGCGCGTGGACCCCGGCAATCCCAAGTACAACACCAAGAACACGCCCAAGGTGGTGGGCGGCATCACGCCGGCCTGCAACGAGGTGGCGACGCGCTTCTACTCCTCGACGATCGACACGGTGGTGCCGGTGTCGTCTCCGGAAGCGGCGGAGCTGGTGAAGCTGCTCGAGAACACGTTCCGCTCGGTGAACATCGGCCTCGTGAACGAGATGGCCATCGTCTGCGAGCGGCTCGGAGTGGACGTCTGGGAAGTGATCGACGCGGCGGCGACCAAGCCGTTCGGGTTCATGAAGTTCACGCCGGGCCCGGGCATCGGCGGGCACTGCATCCCGCTGGACCCGCACTACCTGGCGTGGAAGATGCGCTCGCTGAATTACAAGACGCGGTTCATCGACCTCGCCAGCGAGATCAATTCGGCGATGCCGGACTTCGTGGTCGAGAAGATCGCGCACGCGCTGAACGAGGACCGCAAGGCGGTGAACGGCAGCCGCGTGCTGGTGCTCGGCATCGCGTACAAGCGGGACATCGACGACATGCGGGAATCGCCGGCGCTGGATGTGATGCGCCTGCTCGAGACGCGCGGGGCGACGGTGCACTATCACGATCCCTTCGTGCCGAGCTTCCGTGAGGACGGGCATGAGGCGCACGGCGTAGCGTTGACCAAGGACGAGTTGGCGAAAGCCGATGCGGTCGTCGTAGTCACCGACCACACGACCGTGGACTACCAGTTCGTCGTGGACCACGCGGCGATGGTCGTGGACACGCGCAACGCCCTGGCGAAGGTAAAGGCGTCGAAGGCGCGGGTCATCCCGCTCACGGCGCAGCGCCTCCCCATCGGCACGCACTGACGCACCCGTGAAGATCACCGTCATCGGCACTGGATACGTCGGCCTCGTCGTCGGCGCCTGTCTCGCGGAGACGGGCAACGACGTCATCTGCGCGGACGTCGACCAGAACAAGATCGACGGCCTCAAGCGGAACGTGCTGCCGATCTACGAGCCCGGGCTCGAGGAGTACGTCGAGCGCAACCAGGCGGCGGGCCGTCTCGTGTTCACCACGGACGTGCCGATGGCCATCCGCGACGCCGAAGTGATCTTCATCGCGGTGGGCACGCCGCCGGATGAAGACGGCTCGGCCGACCTCAAGCACGTGCTTGCCGTGGCGAACAGCATCGGACAGCACGCGGCGCGCGAGGTGGTGGTCGTCACGAAGAGCACCGTGCCGGTGGGCACAGCCGAGAAGGTGGCCGCGGCGATCCGTCCGCAGGCGAAGGTGCCGTTCCACATGTGCTCCAACCCCGAGTTCCTGAAGGAAGGCGCCGCGGTGGACGATTTCATGAAGCCCGACCGCGTGGTCGTCGGGGTGGACAGCGACTTCGCGCGCGAGCGCATGGCCGAGCTCTACGCGCCATTCGTGCGCACGGGCAAGCCGGTGATCTTCATGGACATCCCGTCGGCGGAGATGACGAAGTACGCTGCCAACGCCATGCTCGCGACGCGCATCTCGTTCATGAACGAGATCGCGAACCTCTGCGAGAAGGTGGGCGCGAACGTAGATCTCGTGCGCAAGGGCATCGGGTCGGATTCGCGCATCGGGCCGGCATTCCTGTTTCCGGGGCCGGGCTACGGCGGCAGCTGCTTCCCCAAGGACGTGAAGGCGTTGATGCGCACCTCCGAGGAGCGTGGCGCGCCGATGGGCGTGCTGAAGGCCGTGGAGGCCGCCAACGAGCGACAGAAGCAGCGGCTGTTCGAGAAGGTGCAGGAGGTGTTCGGCGGCTCCCTGCGCGGCAAGCGCATCGCGCTCTGGGGCTTGGCGTTCAAGGCCAACACCGACGACATGCGTGAGTCGCCGGCGCTGGTGCTGATCGAGGCGCTGCTCGAGGCCGGTGCGACCGTCGTCGCGCACGACCCGGCGGCGATGCACGAGACGCAGCGGCGCCTCGGCGACCGCATCGCCTACGCCAAGACGAACTACGAGGCCGCACAGGGCGCCGATGCGATGGTCGTGGTCACGGACTGGAACGAGTATCGCTTCCCGGACTTCGCGCGACTCAAGTCCGCGCTGGCCCAGCCGATCGTCGTGGACGGCCGCAACCTCTACGATCCGGCCAAGATGGAAGCCCTGGGTTTCACCTACCGCTCGATCGGCCGAGGCCGCGCGTGAGGGTCCTGATCACCGGTGCAGCCGGGTTCCTCGGCTCACACCTCTGTGACCGCTTCCTCGCGGACGGCCACGAGGTGGTGGGGCTCGACAACTTCCTCACGGGCCATCCGGACAACATCGCGCACTTGATCGGGCACGAACGGTTCACGTTCATCCGGCACAACATCTCGGAGTACACATATGTGGCGGGCGCGCTGGATGGCGTCCTGCACTTCGCGTCGCCGGCGAGCCCGGTGGACTACCTCGAGATGCCGATCCAGACGCTGAAGGTGGGCTCGCTGGGCACGCACAACGCGCTGGGCATCGCGCTGGCCAAGGGGGCGCGGTTCCTGCTGGCGAGCACGAGTGAGGTGTACGGCGATCCGCTCGTGCACCCGCAGCCGGAGGCCTATTGGGGCAATGTCAATCCCGTGGGGCCAAGAGGCTGCTACGACGAGGCCAAGCGCTTCGCCGAGGCGATGACAATGGCGTACCATCGCGCGCAGGGCGTGGACACGCGGATCGTGCGCATCTTCAATACCTATGGGCCACGGATGCGGCCCCATGACGGCCGCGTGGTGTCGAACTTCATCGTGCAGGCGCTGCAGGGCGCGCCGCTCACGGTCTATGGCGACGGCAGCCAGACGCGCTCGTTCTGCTACGTGGCCGATGAGGTCGAGGGCATCTACCGCCTGTTCAACTCGTCGGAGCCGATGCCGGTGAACATCGGCAATCCCAACGAGTTCAGCGTGCGGCAGCTGGCCGAGCTGGTGCAAGAGCTGACAGGGAGCGCGAGCGAGATCGTCTCGCACCCGCTGCCGGCCGACGATCCCAAGGTGCGCCAGCCGGACATCACCCGGGCGAAGAGCATCCTTGGCTGGGAACCGCGTGTCCAACTCCGTGAGGGGCTGGAGCGTACCATCGAATACTTCCGCGGCTTGAAGGGTACGCCGCGCCTGCAACCGCCGACTTAATGTCTCGATTCCGTCCGTCGCTGCTCCTGATCTTCGCTGCCGTCGTGGTCGCGGGCTGCTTCCGCCCGTTCAACGTGCGCAACTATCCATCGGCGGCCTCGCTGTACGGGGCCGGCATGGCGCAGTACGAGAAGGAGAAGTGGGCCAACGCTATTGCGGCGTTCGAGCGGCTGACGTTCGATCTCCCGACGCGCGACACGTTGCTGCCGCGCGCGCACTGGTGGCTGGGCCAGGCTCGGCGCAAGAACGACGAGCGCCTGCTGGCGGCGCAGAGCTTCAACCGGCTCGCGGAGCAGTTCCCGAACGACAGCCTGGCCGACGATGCGATGTACATGGCGGGCGTGTCATACCGCGAGATGTGGCGGCGGCCGACGCTCGATCCGCAATACGGCATCCTCGCGCAGTCGCAGTTCCGGCTCGTCGAGGGCGTGTTCCCCGATTCGCCGTTCGCGGACTCCGCGCGCGCAAAACTCGCGGAGCTCGACGAGTGGTTCGCGACGAAGGACTTCGAGACCGGCATGCATTACGTGCGCCGCAAGGCGTACGACTCGGCGCTGCTGTACTTCCGCGCGGTGGTGACGGAGTATCCGAACACCGACAAGGCGCGCCAGGCGATGCTGCAGATGGTGCGGGTGTTCCGGCTGCCGGTGCTGAACTACACGGAGGACGCCGAGGAAGTCTGCGCGGCGCTGCGCGGCGGGTTCCCGAATGACGCCGAGGTTCGCCAGGCCTGTCCGGCGCCGGCCGCTCCTGCCGCGCCGGCGGGGCGCTAGCCCAGCGTGGGGCAGCGGCTCGGCATTTTCGGCGGCACCTTCGACCCGCCGCACACGGGCCACCTGCTGCTGGCGCTCGATGCCTTGGACCATCTGGCCTTGGACCAGCTCGTCCTGGTCCCGGCGGCGCGGCAGCCGCTCAAGGCGGGCGTCGCCATGACCGCCCCCGAGCACCGGCTCGCCATGACCGAGCGCCTGGCGGCCGCAGATTCCCGGTTACGCGTGGATGGTTCGGAGGTCGCGCGCGGCGGGTTATCTTACACGGTTGATACGGTGCGGGCCTTGCGGGCCGCACATCCTGACGCCGAGCTGATCCTGCTGATGGGAGCAGACACGGCGGCGACCCTGCCACAGTGGCGCGAACCCGAGGCATT
>CAZCIM010000065.1:0-8309 GCA_964498895.1 uncultured Gemmatimonas sp.
GCTGGGGAACGAATGCATCGGGCGCTCCTTCCGATCAGGGAGTCCGTGTAACGTGTGCTTCTGCTGTGAACGCTCCAATAAGAAGGGTTTGGCGGGGCGTTCGCAACCGGCCTAGGTCATCACGAACGCCCCGCCAAACCCAAACCGCACCGCGTTCATCAGCAGCAAGCGGCGTTATGGCGTGGGCGCGGGGGGATCGAGGACCACCACCTCGCGCAAGAACGCCTCGATTCCCGGCAGCTTCCTGCGCAGGCGGGCTGCGGCGAACGGGCGCTCCGCCAGAAGCGCCACTGCGATGGCGAGAGCCGCCCCGAGTGCGGGACCGAGCGCGCGTGCGTCCCAGCCGCCACTGATGGTCGGCCCCACGACGACCACGAGCCCGGCAGTCAGCGACAGCGCGGCGACCGTGCGCAGCGAGGGACTGAGGCGCGGCACCGCGCGGAGCGCCACGCGCGTGTCATTCTCGATGAGCTCGATGCTCAGCTCCGCGTCGTAGACGCGAAACGGCCAGCCCAAGTGGATAGAGTACCGGTAGCGAGCGGCACCGTCCTCGACGAGTGGCCACGAGATGTGTCCGAGCGCGCGCATCGCCGGCGGATAGCGCGACTCGCGCCATTCCTTAGACCATGCGCGAAAGCGCGCACGAATGACGTCGGCGCTGTCTGCACTCGGAATCAACATGCCTGTGTCGCGCATGTCTCTCTCATCGCCATAACGTGTGCTTCTGCTGTGAACGCTCCAATAAGAAGGGTTTGGCGGGGCCGCCGCAACCAGGCTAGGGCATCACGGCGGCCCCGCCAAACCCACTCCGCACCGCGTTCATCAGCAGAAAGCTGCGTTATGCTGGCCCATCTGAAGCGTCGCGACCGGCGCTTCCCGCAAACGGGCCTTTACTTGGGGCTAGGCGCCGCCGCGTTGCCACGCAGATTGAGGCGAATAGCCTCGTCGCGTACAAGCATCTCGATGACAGCGCTCTCGTTGATGCCTTTGCCCATTGCAAGCAAGGCAAGCAAGTCTTGGCACTCAACGGTCAGCCGAAAGTTCTTCTGTGACTTCTGTTGGCGCCGCGTGCTTGCCAAGGGAAGATCTCCGTGATGTGTGGACTCTATACAGCTCAGCATAACGTGTGCTTCTGCTGCGAGCGCTCCCATGAAATGCGGTTGCGGGGCCACTGCAGTCCTTCCATAAAGTGTAGCAGTGGCCCCGCAACCGCTACCGCACCCGCGCTCGTCGGCAGCAAGCTTCGTTATGCGTTCGCAGACGGTGTGCTCGATCTTGCGAGCGCTCGACGCTCCGCTTCCGTGAAGTGATGCTTCAGCATCGCCGCGACAGAATCAGTCCTCAACAGGCGCGCAAACGTTCGACCAGTAATGGTCCGGTCAGCGATGATTCTGGGGTCGGTGGACTGATACTGCGGATTGAGTGCGCTGATGACAGAGTCGAGAGGACTCTTCGCGGCTTTGAAAAGCTTTAGGAGCGGCAGAAGCAGCGACGCATCACGAAGGCGTGAGGCCGCCACAATTGCGCCAAAGGACTGAGTAACATCCTTGCAGCGCTCCTCAATGGCCCGCTGATCGAGGGCACCTTCAAGAAGAGCTGACAGCGCGTGCAGCTCCCGCCGAACCGGAGCGAGCTCGGCGCGCAGAGCTCGAATCTGCGCGGGGATATCATCCCGATGCGCTGCGCGATCGAGTACGATGGCAAGCAACGGAGGCAACGGTACAGAGAAGTCGAAGTCTGGGACAAGTCCAAGTGCGGTGTCCCAATCC
Organism: uncultured Gemmatimonas sp.; assembly: GCA_964498895.1. GTDB lineage: Bacteria > Gemmatimonadota > Gemmatimonadetes > Gemmatimonadales > Gemmatimonadaceae > Pseudogemmatithrix. The sequence continues at coordinate 1,770 of CAZCIM010000065.1, forward strand.
TTGCTGACTCGCGCGTGGAACTCGCCCAGCATTCCCCGACCTCTCGTAAATGGCGTGATGAGCGGATCGGAGAAGTATGCGGGCACACCCAGATGAAGAGGCATTGAAGCAATAGCAGCCGCCTGGAAGCCGGACCGCTCGAGATAGCGTGTGCGAGCTGCGGCGAGGTCGTCGCCAATAATGCCAGACTGGGAGTCGTTCGATGAGACGATCACATCTTCTCGAACCTCAACACGCTCGGTCGCAAAGATCTGATCGTACGCGGCTACTTCGTTGAAGAGATTGAATGCGAGTTCCGATCGGGTCTCTCGTTGCCTGCCATAGCTGACAAGCGAGCCGAGCCGGTACTTGAAGCCGGGGACAACCACGTCGGCGCGGTCGTACAGCAGGAGCACCTGGAGGGCAGCCTCGGCCGCAGCGATCTCGCGGGTTGATTCAAGAGGACCCTCAATGAGCTTCGCGAGCGCTGCTGCTGTCGCCTGGTCAGTGAGGCACGAGTGCCATCCCTTGTGTCCGGTCTCGTGGATGCCGTGCACTCTGTAAAGGTCGCTTGCCGATGTCGGGTGGCCTTCCGTCGGGATGTAGGGACCGATGGGACCGGCAGAGTCCTCAGCTTCGACAAGCCAAACTGTGGTTCGACTAGCTGGTGACACGCCTAATCTCCGGTGATACGCATAACGTGTGCTTCTGCTGCAAGCGCTTCCATAAGATGCGGTTGTGGGGCCGCTGCAGACCTTTCAGAAAGTGGAGCGGCGGCCCCACAACCGCCACCGCACCTGCGCTTGTCGGCAGCAAGCGTCGTTACAGCGCGCGCGCCAATCTACAAAACACGCTTGTGAAAACGTTCACAAGGCGTTGCTCAGCAATGACTTAGGAGCTTTAGCACTCTATTGCGCAGAGTGCCAAACTGTTGTACCGTGGAGCGTTGTCCAAAGATACACCGAACCCCTCCACCTGGTGGCGACCAGGATGAAGGGGCTCAGGGAAACCACCACGGGGCAGGGAACGGGGCCCGTGAACATCCACCGTCGTCTCGTAGCCACGAAAGCGACAACCTGCGGAGGGAAGAGTAGAGCCGAGGGAGGACCTCGGCAAGTCGAGTCCAGATGGCGCGCGCACTCGGCGCGCGTCGGCAACTTCCCTCAAGATGGAGCTGTACAAAATGTCAGACGCACCGACGCACACTTGGATTGGCAAGAGCGGCAAGGAGTACAAGTACTGGATCTACAAGATCGGGACGTCGCTCAAGAAGGAGGGCGGCAACTACATCTTCGCGAAGGAGACGAGTCCCGGAGTATGGTCGCCACAGTACATGGGGCAGACCAAAAACCTCGATGAGCGACTCGATGGACACGAGAAGGAAGCGTGCGCCAAGCGAAACGGAGCAACTCACATCCACGCTCATCTCAACAGCACGGAGCAGACGCGTCTCGACGAGGAGAAGGACCTCGTCGGAAAGTGGAAGCCGACCTGCAACGAGCAGCTGAAGTAGGGCCGCAGTTCACGAGCACCTGCCTGCTGATCGGGAGAAGCGATCGGCTAGGGCCACTGATTGGTGTCAATCGATTTCCGGTTGGCACCAATCTTTGCTTGGTCGCTGTAACGTGTGCTTCTGCTGCAGCCGCTCCAATAAGAGGGTTGGGCGGGGCGTCCGCAACAGACCTAGGCCATCACGGACGCCCCGCCCAACCCAATCCGCACCCGCGGCTGTCGGCAGCAAGCGGCGTTATGGCGCCGGGCGCGCTCCGACTGGCAGGGCGCGGGACACGATGATGCAGACTGCACACCACATGCTAGCTCCAATGAGTGCGGCCAGGAAGAACTGAGTCGGGTCTCCGCCGGGAACGTCGAGGCGCGTCGCCGCGAGCGCTGGAAGGAAGCCGGCGATTCCGCATCCCACGGTCGCGATCCGCGAGCGACTACGTGCGGCCCACCCGGCGGAACCTGCAAACACCAAGAGCGCGAGCGCGAACGGCGCGGAGTACGCGAGAGACGCCAAGCCCATCAGCGCAGCCCCGATTGCATAGAAGAGCAGCAGCGGACGCCAGAGTTTCATCCTGTGAGTTCGCGTGAATGGGTGTAGGTCGCCATAACGTGTGCTTCTGCTGCAGCCGCTCCAATAAGAAGGGTTGGGCGGGGCGTCCGCAACCAGCCTAGGCCATCACGGACGCCCCGCCCAACCCACTCCGCACCCGCGGCTGTCGGCAGCAAGCGTCGTTATGGCGTGCCCGTCTCCGGCGCACTTGCAAGGGCCGCGCGCACGAGCGCGACGACGGCGGCCAACGTTGGGGTGAGTCGACCGATGGCGATTGGCCGAAGCAGGCTCAGCGTCACGACCATGAGGGAGAAAGATCCGGCGGCCAGCGCAAGCGACGCGACAGAGGGTCCCGATGTCACAGCGTCGTACGCCGCCACGAGAACTGCGAACACGAAGCCGAAGTTCAGAACAGTGCGCACGCTCGGCCGAACGTCGAGGCTGCAGCGAAGGTCCGTGCCGTCGGAGTTGACCTCGAGGGTGATGGTGACGACACCCTCGAAGGCGTGAAGCGGCCAGGGCGCACCGGCCTCGTACCGATAGCGGGACTCTCCATCCTGGATGAGCGGCCATGCGCGGTGCCCAAGAGCGCGCAGCTCAGGCAGCAGCTTCGACTCGCGCCATTCCTTCGACCACGCGTGTAGGCGGGCACGAACGGCGTCGGCGCTCTCATTGCTCTGAATCAGCATGGTCCTTGGGTCGGCCATCACGCGCATCGCCATAACGTGTGCTTCTGCTGCGAGCGCTCCAATAAGATGCGGTTGTGGGGCCCCAGCAGACCTTGTCAAAAGATGAGGCTGGGGCCCCACAACCGCCACACTAGCTGCGCTCGTCGGCAGCAAGCGTCGTTAGGCGGCACCCGTCGTGGCGCGCGTGTCTGGTGGGGGCATGACCAGCACTGCCAGCCGCGGGTCGAAGGCGCGTCCGGACCTCCGGTGCGATGCGTTGAGCGCTTCAACCAGCCGGAGCAGCTCCGGGTAGTGCGGCGAGGCACGGAAGCGCGCGGCTTCGTCGGCGGAGCGAAACACGACTTCGTAGTGCGGCCAGCCGTACGAGGAGCCGATCGTGACGCGCTCGGCGCTCACGCCGCGCTCGTGGAGCCAACCGTGCGTGATGGCGCGCTGGCGCTCGTGCCGGCGGCGGACCCACTCAAGGCGTGCGAGGACGGCTGCGATGACGACCAGACTCAGTATCAGCATGAGTGTTCGCGTGTCCGCCTAACGTGTGCTTCTGCTGCGAGGGCTTCAATAAGATGCGGTTGTGGGGCCCCAGCAGACCTTCCAAAAGATGAGGCTGGGGCCCCACAACCGCTACGCTAGCTGCCCTCGTCGGCAGCAAGCGTCGTTATCCGGCCGCGCGCGATTGGAGATGCGTCACGGCGCGGAAGTGCTGGGCGGGGTCCATTGCGGCCGTCGCGTCTCGACCCAGATGATCGAGGGGCAGGCGAAGTTCTGACGCCCACAGGTGGGCCGGTTCCGGACGAGCCGAACGCGGGCGATATCGCGAGGGGCCGGCATCGGATCATTGCCGGTGAAGACAAGGGTGTCGACGACGATGATGAGCGCCGTCTGCGCACTGTCCACGGCCAAACGCGCGGCGGCCAACGATGGATACGGAACGCCGAGATTCTCGCGCGTGGCGGGACCAATGGGGGCGAAGCAGCCACCGGCCAGCACTGCAGCGAGAATGACGGCGCACAACCTCAGTGCTGACATCCGATCCCTCCTAACCGTCCAGTCCGGATAACGTGTGCTTCTGCTGCGGACACTCCATAAAATGCGGCCGCGAAGCGGCCGCTACAATAGCGTGTCCGTCAGCAGCAAGCTTCGTTATGCGGCACCGTCGGCGCGCGCCGCCCGGTGGCCGCTCTTGACTCTCTACCCACGTATAGGGTTTATGATGAAGCATGACGCTCCCACTGCGAATTGGGGCATTGGCCGCGGCGGCCGGTGTCGGGGTGCAGACGCTCCGATACTATGAGCGGCGCGGCCTGCTGATGGCCACTCGACGGACGACCGCTGGGTACCGTGAGTACGGCCCGGATGCGATTCGTCGCGTCGCATTCATCCGGCGCGCGCAGGCCTTGGGGTTCACGCTGGATGAGATTCGCGCGCTGCTGGCGTTGCGGGTCCGCGAGCCACGGCGCTGCGAAGCGGTGAAGCAGTCGGCATCGGCCGCGCGGAAACGCGTCCGCGAGCACCTCGAGACTCTGCAGCGCATGGACGCGGTACTGGGCCGTCTCATTCGCGCCTGCGACGCACGCGCCGTCACGGACGCGTGTCCGATCCTCTCCGCACTGGAACCCGCGCTGGAGCCGTAGCGATGCAGATTGACCTAGTGTATTTCGAAGGATGTCCGCACGCCGACGCGGCCCGCCAGCGGCTCCGAGAGGTGCTCGTGAGCCTCGGGTCCGCCGCCCGCTGGACTGAATGGGATTCGGAGGATGCGGCGACGCCCCCGCGACTCCGCGGGTATTCGTCGCCGACTGTCCTGGTGAACGGGATCGACGTCGAGCGGAAGTTGCCAACCAGTGGAGCGGGGTGTGCGGTTGGTGGCGGACCAAGTGTCGAGTCGCTGCGGGCCGCCCTAATGGAGGCCGGACGATGAAGCCGGCGATGCGCGATGCGGCAGGTGTGTTCGGCGCGGTGCTCGCCGCGCTATGCTGTGCGGGTACCCCGCTGATTGTTGCGGGTCTCGCCGCACTCGGCCTCGGCTTCCTTCGCAACGACGGCATCCTCTGGCCGGCGATGCTGCTGTCACTTGGCGTGGCCGTCACGGGCTTCTGGACGGGGGCGAGGACGCATGGCCGCTGGGCGCCACTCGTGATTGGAGGACTGGGCGCGATCTCTCTGGCCACAGGGGTGATCTTCGTGCACGGGTTCCCAGCGATGCACATGATCTATGGCGGCGCCCTCGCACTCATTGTCGGTGCGGCATGGAACGGCTACGCACGCCGGAACTGCGAAATCCGTACCTCGGGCAAGTCCGCATAACGTTTGCTTCTGCTGCGGACGCTCCAATAAGAGGGTTGGGCGGGGCGGCCGCAAGCAATCCTAGGCCACAGGCGGACGCCCCGCCCAACCCACTCCTCACCTGCGGCCGTCGGCAGCAAGCGTCGTTATGCTGGCGGGCGTCGAGTCATCAGTACCGAACCCAGTCAGTTGCGCCTCGCTGCGGCGGGGACGGTTGCCGGCGGATCAACGCGACACCACTTTCCGTGACAAACCCAACCGGTCCTGGTGCGTATGCGTCGCGCAAGCTGCATGGTGGTACTGATTTTCTTCGGTATGCTCGCGTGCCCGTGGGCGGAAGTAGGCTCACAAGCCGCGCCCGCGCGCCGGGTAAGCGACTCGCTGGAGTGCCCCCGATGCCAGATCGTGCGCAACGTCGAAGCGCGCCTGCATTCGGCCGCACCTGAGGGTGAGATCGACGAAATGCCGCTCGGAGTGCGTCGCAATGCGCGTGGCGAGACGTGGGTGCTCTCGCAGGCCATGGGCCCGCGAATCTACGACTCGCGCGGCGGCTTCTCGCGCGCGATTGGTCGAACTGGTCGCGGTCCTGGTGAGTATAGTGCGGTAGACGACTTGGTGTGGCTGCCTGGCGACTCGGTGCTCCTCGTCGATGGCATCAATAGACGCGCGACGGTATTGTCGCCGACCGGGCGCGTCCACCGAGCCATCCAGATGCCTTCGACCTTCTTGAATCTCTTGGTCCTCGAGTGGCCCTCCCGCGTTGTCGGGTCGGCGACAATGGCATCGCCCGACGCGAGGGGACGCGGGCTCCATATCGTGGACCTGTCCGGTTCGAGTGCGCGAGTTGTCCGCACATTCGCGCCGACGTCCGAGTCCTCGCAATCGAGCAGCTGGGCAGCGACCTTTCACTACGTCGCGTCAACGTCGAGCGGTGAGCTCTTGAGTGCGACACCGCACTCCTTCGCCGTGTACTCGTGGGTGCTGGATGGCAGGCTGAAGTCGTCACTCGTGCGCCGCGGCCCTTCGATCCCCGTCAATGTACCAGAGCAGGACGTCGGCACCCCGCGCACTCCACCGTCACCAGCGGTGACCGGACTGATGGTTGACACCGAGGGTCTCATCTGGAGCTTCTTGCGAGTGCCTGCGACCACGTGGCGCCAGGCGTGGAGCGCACTCCCGCCCGGAGCCAGCGAGGCTTCGCGTCGGCAGATCGAGTGGTCCAAGCTCTTCAACACCCGAGTCGAGGTGATGGATCCAGCGCGCGCGGTGTTAATCGCACGCGGCGACATTCCAGGCCTAGTCATCTCGACACTTGGGTCGGGGCGTGTTGCCGTCTACGGGACTTCCCCGCTCGGAGAGCCTGAGGTACGGATCGATCAGCTCCGACTCCAGCGTCCGGCACGACAGTAGATGTCATCGGCGAACCGGGCAGCGGTGGTCGCGTGGTCTCAGTCGGAGCCGCAAGAGTGTGTGGCTCAGCATAACGTGTGCTTCTGCTGCGGACACTCCATAAGATGCGCCCGCGAAGCGGGC
>CAZCIM010000066.1:0-8211 GCA_964498895.1 uncultured Gemmatimonas sp.
ACCGCAAGTACATCGAGAAGGACGGGGCGCTCGAGCGTCGCTTCCAGACCGTGGTGGTGGACCCGCCGTCGATCGACGAGACCGTCGAGATCCTGAAGGGGCTGCGGGCCAAGTACGAAGACCATCACCGCGTGACGATCCCCGACGAGACGTTGGCGATCGCGGCGAAGCTGTCGGAGCGCTACATCACGGACCGTTTCCTCCCGGACAAGGCCATCGACGTCATTGACGAGGCCGGCGCGCGGGCGCGCCTGGCCGCGCAGGTGCCGCCGCCGGAGGTGGCCGACCTCAAGGCCAAGCTGGAAGAGGTCAACGCCGAGAAGGACGCCGCCGTGCGCGACCAGAACTTCGAGCGCGCCGCCGCCCTGCGCGACACCGAACGTCAGTTGCAGGCCGACATCCGCGCGCGGCAGGAAGACTGGGAGCAGAAGCGCCAGTCGCTGCGTCCCGTGCTCGGCGAAGAGGAGATCGCGTTCATCGTGGGCCGCTGGACGGGCATCCCGGTGACGCGCCTGCAGGAAGCCGAGACAACGCGGCTGCTGCGCATGGAGGAGGAGCTGCACGCCTCGGTGGTGGCGCAGGAGGACGCGATCAAGGCGATCGCGCGCTCCATCCGCCGCAGCCGCGCGGGGCTCAAGGATCCGCGCCGGCCGATCGGGTCGTTCATCTTCTGCGGCCCGACGGGCGTGGGCAAGACGGAGCTGGCGCGTGCCCTGGCCAAGTTCCTCTTCGCCGACACCTCGGCGCTCATCCGCGTGGACATGAGCGAGTACATGGAGAAGTTCTCCGTGTCGCGCTTGATCGGTGCGCCGCCGGGCTACGTGGGCTACGAGGATTCGGGCACGCTCACCAAGGCCGTGCGTCGCAAGCCGTACTCGGTGATCCTGCTCGACGAGATCGAGAAGGCGCATCCGGACGTGTTCAACATCCTGCTGCAGGTGCTGGATGAGGGCCACCTGACGGACAACTACGGCCGCGTGATCGACTTCAAGAACACCGTCGTGATCATGACGTCGAACGTCGGCGCCAAGGACATCATGAAGGGCAAGGCGCTGGGCTTCGGCGCGGCGGACCAGGCGCAGAACTTCGACCGCATGGCGGACAAGGTGAAGGAGGAGCTGCAGCACGCCTTCAACCCCGAGTTCCTCAACCGCCTCGACGACGTGATCGTGTTCCACCCGCTCACCAAGGAGCACATCGGGAGCATCGTCTCCATCCTCCTCAAGGACGTGCAGAAGCGTCTGGGCGAGGAAGAGCTCACGCTGTCGCTGACGGACGGGGCGACGGACTTCCTGGTGAAGCACGGCTACGACCAGAGCTACGGCGCCCGGCCGCTCAAGCGGGCCATCCAGCGCTGGATCGAGGATCCGCTCTCGGAGCGCATCCTGCTGGCCGAATTCAGCCGCGGGGACGAGATCGTCGTGGACGTGTCGGCGGACGGGGCCAAGCTCGAGTTCCGGACCCCGGCGGCCAGCCCGAAAGCCTGATTTTCACCTCCCCCCGTACTTCCGGCGGGACCGGACCTTTGGAACATGTCCGGTCCCGCCCTGTGTATATTCCCCCTATGCTCCGTATCCTCTTGGCGTTGCTGGCCTTGGGCCTGGCGACGCCGATGCTTGCGCAGGACCAAACTGGCCGCTGTCTTGTTCCGGACTCTATTGTGGTCCGGGGCAACGTGCGCGTCGGGCGCGCGAGCGTGGTGGCCGCCAGCGGCCTGCGCGACGGCGACTCCCTGAGCTTCCCGTCCATCCAGCGGGCGATTCGCGATCTCTACGGCACGGGCGACTTCGATCGCGTCGAGATCCAGTGCGGCTTGCCGGCGACGGCGACGGGGTCGGTGCTGGTCATCAGCGTGACGGAGCGTCCGGTGGTCGGGCGCGTGACGGTCGAGGGCCCGCAGGCGATTCCCGTGGGGACCGTGGAGGACAAGGTCACGCTGCTGATCGGCCGTCCGGTAGATCCGGCGCAGCTGGCCGTCTCCATGCGGCGCATCGACTCGCTGTACAAGTCGCGCGGCTACTACCTCGTGCGCATCGCGCCGGAGACCACGTCGCTGGGTGACCGCGTGGGCATCACGTTCCGCGTGAACGAGGGTCGGCGCCTGGCCGTCTCCGGCATCCGGGTCGTGGGCACCGAGCGCAGCGACCCGCGCGAGGTCGTGGCGGAGATGGAAACGAAGCCCGAAGGCTTCTTCTGGTTCCGCAAGGGTGAGTTCGACGAGGACGTCTACGCGACGGACTTGGGTGAGAAGGTGCCGACGTATTTCGCGCGTCGCGGCTACGCCGACTTCCAGCTGCAGCGCGACACGCTGATCGTCGATGAGGAGCGCGGCAAGGCGCTGGTGGAGCTGCAGGTGCGCGAGGGGCCGCAATATCGCGTGAGCGGGCTGGAGGTCGTGGGCAACCGGCATTTCACCTCCGAGCAGCTGGCGAGCTATTTCCCGTTCCGCGACCGCACGCCGACGCTCACCGAGCGGGCCCGCGCGCTGATCAAGCGCGACCCGGCGCCGAGTGACGTGTTCGACCGCGTGCGCTGGGAAGAGGCGACGCGGTCCGTGCAGACCCTCTACAGCAACGACGGCTACATCTACGCGCAGGTGAACCCGGTGATCGAGCGCGAGCCCGGCGACAGCGCGATGCTGCGCGTGCGCTGGGACATCCGCGAGGGCACGCCGGCGATCATCAATCGCGTCGACATCATCGGCAACGACTTCACGATCGAGAACTGCATCCGGGACCAGCTGTTCATCATCCCGGGCGACGTGTTCAACCAGGACCGTCTGATCCGCAGCTGGCAGGGGATCTCGAACCTCGGGTTCTTCGAAACGCCGCTGCCGTTCCCTGATACGCGGCAGGCCAACGAGGAAGGCGACATCGACATCGTCTTCCGCGTGAAGGAGAAGAACACGGGCAACGTGAACTTCGGCGCGTCGGCGGGGCAGGGCACGGGCATCGGTGGCTTCATCGGCCTCGACCAGCCGAACCTGTTCGGGCGCTGCAAGCGCGGCTCGATCAACTGGCAGTACGGACGGTTCATCAACGACTTCAACGCGTCGTACACGGACCCGAACATCCGCGGCTCGTTGGTGTCGGCGCAGCTCTCGGCCTACCACTCGCAGGCGCGGTTCCGCATCGCGGACTTCGGCCAGACGACGCGCATCGGTACGAACCTGCGCGTCGGCACGCCGTTCCCGGGCTCGCGCTTCACGCGCGTGTTCACGTCGTACGGGTTGGAGTCGGTGCGCTTCGGTTCCGGTGGCCTGCTCGGTGACGTGAACGCCGACGGCTGCCAAGGTTGCGTGCGCAGCACGCTCGGGCTCGACATCACGCGCGACACGCGCGTGGACATGCCCTTCGCGACGGACGGTCGCCTGCAGACGATCAGCGCGCAGTTCAACGGCGGTCCGCTGGGCGGTCAGGCGACGTTCCAGCGCTACACCACGGAGCTGCGCAACTACACGCTGCTTGGCCGCATCGGGGGCAAGAACCCTGGGTCGCAGCCGCTGCGGCTCACGATGGGCCTGACGGCGCGTGCCGGCGCGGTGTTCGGCAACACGCAGGACTTCTTCTGGTCGCAGCAGTTCTCGCTCGGCGGCGTGCAGTTCGGCGAGCCGCTGCGCGGCTATCCCGAGTTCTCGATCACGCCGCGCGGCTTCAGCACGGCGGCCGGCACGTTCAACGCGCAGCGCGAGTCGTTCGGCAGTGCGTTCTTCTCGTCCACGGCCGAGATCGGCCTGCGCTTCAATCAGTCGCTCTACATCTCGGCGTTCTACGACGCGGGTAACCTCTGGGACCGGCCCCGCGACTTCGATCCCACGCGGCTCTTCCGCGGCGCCGGCTTCGGCGCCTCGACCGTGAGCCCGCTGGGTCCGCTTGGTCTCGACATCGCCTACGGCTTCGATCGTCTCGACGCCCTGGGCCGCCCCGACCCGCGGTGGCAGCTGCATTTCCGCCTCGGGCAGTTCTTCTAACCTCTGGAGTACGTGTCAATGTCCATCCGTATGCGCGGCGCCCTGCTCGTGGCCGCAATCCTCTCCGTGGCCGCGACGCCCTTGGTCGCCCAGCAGCGTGTCGCCTTCGTGAACACGCAGCGCATCCTGTCGGAGATGCCGCAGCGCGCCGCCGCCGAGGCGCAGATGCGCGTGGCGCTCGAAGCGCTGGCCGCCCGCCAGCAGGTGATGGTGGACTCGCTGAACGGCATGATCGCCGCGTTCGAGAAGGACTCGTCCTCGCTGCCGCAGGCCGAGCGGGTGACGCGCTTCCAGGCGATGCAGGCCTATGACGCGCGCTATCGGGACACGCTTGAGGTGCTCGAGCGTGAGAGCCAGCAGGCGCAGGCAACGGTGATGCAGCCGCTCTACGACCAGATCCGCATCGCGCTCGACGAGGAGCGTGCGGCGAGCAACTACACGATGATCATCGATCTCTCGGCGCAGACGAGCCAGATCGTGGCGTTCGATCGTAACCTCGACATCTCGGACAAGGTGCTCACGCGCATTCGCGCCGCGGCCGCGCCGGCCCGTCCGGGCACGGCGCCCGCCCCGGCGGCGCAGCGTCCGCCGGCGCAGACGCCGGCCGCGGGGAACACTCCGGCGACGCCGGCGGCCACGACCCCTCGTCCGGCGACGCCGGGCCCGGTGGCCCAGCCGTCGGGCGTGCGGCGCCCGTAAGGGGCCTGTGACGTCGCCTTCCCACCAGGCGATGCCGGCGGCAACGGCGGACGGACTGCGGCTCGCGGACATCGCGACTGCGGTTGGCGGCGCGCTGCAGGGCGATGCGGACCTCCGCATCGTCGGCATCGCGCCGCTCGACCGTGCGGGGCCGGGCCAGCTCTCGTTTCTCGCGGCGCCGAAGTACGCAAAGCTGCTCGTGGACTCCGCGGCGGCGGCGGTACTCGTGGCGCCGGAGCTGAAGGACGCGCCCGGCCGCTGCACGAACCGCGTGGTGGTGGAGAAGCCGCATGAAGCGATTCTCGCGCTGTTGCCGCGCCTCTACCGCCAGCCGGAGCGTCCGTTTCGCGGCGCGCATCCGACGGCGGTCGTTGATGCGACGGCGGTCGTGGACGCCGACGTGTGCATCGAAGCCTACGCGGTAATCGGGGCCGGTGCGCGCATCGGGCCCGGTGCGTGGGTGGGCCCGCACTGCGTGATCGGCGAGGGCGTGACGCTGGGGCGTGACGTGCGGCTGTATCCACAGGTGACGCTCTACCCGGGGAGTGTGCTGGGCGATCGCGTGGCGATCCACAGCGGCACGCGCATCGGCAGCGATGGCTTCGGCTATGTGTTCCGCGGTGGCGTGCACCAGAAGCTGCCGCACGTCGGGGCCTGCGTGATCGGCAACGACGTGGAGATCGGTGCCAACTGCACGATCGACCGCGGCAGCATCGACCAAACGGTGATCGGCGATGGCACGAAGCTCGACAACCTCGTGCACATCGCGCACAACGTGCGCGTCGGCCGGCTCTGCCTCATGGCGGCGCAGGTGGGCGTGGCCGGCAGCGTCCGCATCGGTGACGGTGTGGTCATGGGCGGCCAGGTCGGCGTGTCGGGGCATCTCAGCGTCGGCGACAAGGCGACGCTCGCCGCGCAGACGGGCGTGATTTCCGACGTGCCAGCGGGCGAGTTGTGGAGCGGGTTCCCGGCGCGCCCGCACAAGGAGACCCTCCGCGGCCACGCGGCCACGTCGAAGCTCGTGCGCATCATCCGGCAGTTGGAGCGGCTCGTGAGCCGCGAGGGCGACGCGTGACGCGACGGACGATCGCGACGGAGACCACGCTGCGCGGCATCGGGCTGCATCTAGGCCGCGAGTGCACGCTGCGCTTCCTCCCAGCAGCGAGCGGCACCGGCGTCCGGTTCCGCCGGACGGATGTTGCGGGTCGCCCAGAGATTCCTGCGCTGGCCAGCGTGGCCGTTGCCGCCGAGCGCCGCACACAGCTGGGGCAGGGCGAGGGCGCGCTGCACACGGTGGAGCACGTGCTCGCCGCCGTGGCGGGACTGTGCATCGACGATCTGTGGATCGAGATGGACAGCGCAGAGCCACCGATCATGGATGGCTCGGCGGAGCCGTTCCGCGCCGCGCTGGTGGCCGCCGGGCTGAAGGAACAGTCGGGTGAGCCGTCCGTCCTGCGCCTGCGCGAGCCGGTGCGCGTCGTGGACGGCGAGTCGGTGTATGTGGCGCATCCGGCCGATGCGCTCGAGCTCGAAGTGAAGATCGACTTCCCGCATCCGCTCATCGGCGCGCAGGACGGCAAGTGGACCGTGACGGAGGAGTCGTTCGCGCGCGAGCTCTCTGCGGCGCGTACCTTCGGGATGCTGAGCTGGGTCGAGGGGCTGCGGGCGAAGGGCCTCATCCAGGGCGCCTCGACGGCGAACACGATCGTCCTGGACGAGACGGGCGTGGTGGACACCACGCTGCGCTGGACGGATGAGTTCGTGCGTCACAAGGCGATGGACGTGGTCGGCGACCTCGCGTTGGCGGGACAGCGGGTGCGGGCGAAGATCACGGCGACGAAGCCAAGCCACCGCGGGACGGTGACGCTGCTGCGTGAGATGTTGGCGCATGCGGTGCCGGCGGCGGGGGCCCCACTACAGGAGCAACGTGTGTACGACATCGAAGACCTGATGAAGATCTTGCCGCATCGCTATCCGTTCCTGCTCGTGGACCGCGTCCTGGAGCTGGAGCCGCAGAAGCGCGTGGTGGCGATCAAGAACGTCACGATCAACGAGCCGTTCTTCCAGGGCCACTTCCCTGGGCATCCGATCATGCCGGGCGTGCTCATCGTCGAGGCGATGGCGCAGGCGGGCGGCGTGCTGCTGATGGGCGCGGTCGAGGACCCCGAGAGCAAGGTCGTGTACTTCATGAGCATCGACAACATCAAGTTCCGCAAGCCGGTGAAGCCGGGCGACCAACTGCGGTTCGAGGTGGAGTTGGTCCAGCTGCGCGGCAAGGTCGCGCGCATCGCCGGCGTCGCGAAGGTGGACGGCGCGGTGGTGTGCGAGGCCGAGATGGCCGCGATGGTGCGCGACCGATGAGCGCGAAGATCCATCCGACGGCGATCGTCGACGCCAAGGCGGAGCTCGGGGCGGACGTCGAGATCGGCCCCTGGGCCTATGTCGGGCCGCACTGCATCGTCGGCGACGGCAGCCGCATCCAGATGCGCGCCACGCTCGAGGAGCACGTGATCCTCGCGCCGCGCGTCACGGTAGGCATCGGCAGCGTGCTGGGCGGCAAGCCGCAGGACCTCAAGTTCAAGGGTGAGGTCACGACGGTCGAGATCGGCGAGGGCACGACGCTGCGCGAGTACCTCACGATCAACCGCGGCACCAGCGAGTCGTTCAAGACGACGGTCGGGAAGAACTGCTTCCTGATGTCGTACGTGCATCTCGCGCATGACTGCCACGTGGGCGACGGCGTGATCATCTCGAACGGCACGCAGCTGGCCGGGCACGTCACGGTGCACGACCGGGCGATCATCTCGGGCCTCTGCGCGGTGCATCAGTTCGCGAAGATCGGTCGGCACGCCTTCATCGGCGGCTGCTCGCGCATCTCGAAGGACATCCCGCCCTACGTGAAGGCCGTGGGGAACCCGGTGCAGCTCTATGGGCTCAACTCCGTAGGCCTGCAGCGCAGTGGATTCAAGGAAGAGGTCGTGAGCGAGCTGAAGAAGGCGTATCGCCTGTTCTTCCGCTCTGACCTCAACATCACGCAGGCCCTCGAGAAGGTCGGCGAACTGAAGCCGTTCCCCGAGGTGCAGGCGTTCGTGGACTTCGTCGAGGCCTCGGGCCGTGGAGTAGTGACGTGAACCAGCCGTTGCGTCTGGGCGTGATCGGGACGGGAAGCCTGGGCTACCATCATGCGCGCATCCTGCGCGACCTGCCGGGCATCGTGTTCAAGGGCTTCTACGAGTCGAACGCCGACCGCGCGGGGACGGTGTCGCGGGAGCTCGGCATTCGCGCCTACGCGAGTCTCGATGCCTTGCTGGCGGACGTGGATGCAGTGAGCATCGTCGTGCCGACGAGCTTCCACCACGCGGTCGCCAAGCAGGCGCTCGAGGCGGGGAAGCACATCCTCATCGAGAAGCCGATCACGGTGACGCTCGAGGAGGCGGATGAGCTGCTCGCGATCGCCGCGCGGGTGGGCAAGCTGATCCAGATCGGCCACATCGAGCGCTTCAATCGCGCGATCCGCGCCGCGCTGCCGCACGTGGACACGC
>CAZCIM010000067.1:0-8198 GCA_964498895.1 uncultured Gemmatimonas sp.
CCATCTGCACGTGCAGGAAGCGCCAGCGCCCGAAGCCCTGCTCGTAGGCGAGGAAACTCTCCGCGAGCATGTGCAGCAGCGTGTGCTGCGGGTCCTGGTACACGGCGTCCAGTGTCACGCCCTCATGGGCGAGCAGGCGGAGGTAGAGATCCTGCAACGTCGGCCGCTCGAGCGCACGCTGCACGACCGCCGGGATCTCCCCGTGCTCGCGCAGCGCGGCCATGAAATGCGATTCGCGGAGGCCGCTGGTCGCCTCAATGGCGCGGAACTGCGCGCTCTGCGAACCGCTGGAACTGCCTAGATACCCGCGGAACTGCGCGAAGCGCTGTGGGGGCAGCGTGTCCAGCGCGCTGAGCTCGTGTGAGACCAGATCCACCAGCGAGTTGATGCGCTGCATCGAGCTCAGCGCGCCAGCCACGTCGTAGGCCTCGAGTCGCGCGATGAGCTGGTCGAACTCGTGCAGGATCACCTTGAACCAGAGCTCGCTGGCCTGGTGCACGACGATGAAAATCAGTTCGTCCGGATGCTCGGGCCGGCTCTGCGGCCGCTGCAGGCGCAGCAACTGCTCGAGCTCGAGATAGGTCGGGTAGGAAATATCGCGGGCGCTCAAAACGTGGAGACCTCGAGCGCGAGGAGATCATCCGCACGCACGGTTTCGTAGGTGAAGTACGGCTCGCCGTACTGCGTGCGGATCAGCGATCCGTAGTGCGCCGCCTGGTGCCGCACGATGTCGTACAGCGGCTCGCCGTTTGGATACACTTCGCCGGCCCACGTCGTGCCGTCGAACTGCGAGGCGTAGCACTTGATGGCCGCGAGCTTCGTCTCGAACTCCGCGGTGATGTCCACTACGAACGTCGGCTTCACGTGGTCCTCGCGGTACGTGATTGCGTGGATCACCTTGCGCGGCCGGTGCGGCGCCGTGTCGGCGTCGAGCTTCGTGAGCCCGGCGAGGAAGCAGGCATCGCGGATCAGCTGCGCGGCCACGCGATGGTCGGGGTGCCGCCCGCGCGGCGCCGGCGCGATGACGACCTGCGGCCGCAGCGTCCGGATGCGCTTCGCCAAGGCGAGCCGCGTCTCCGGCGTGTTCGTGATCCCCGCATCGGGAAGGCCGAGGTTCTCGCGATGCGCGACCCCCATCACCTCGGCGGCGGCCGCCGCCTCACGACCGCGCAACTCGGCCGATCCCCGCGTGCCCATCTCGCCCGCCGTGAGATCGATGATCCCCGTGCGTTGCCCGCGCCGCGCGTGCTTGATCAGCGCGCCACCGCAGGTCAGTTCGACGTCATCGCGATGCGCCGCAATCGCCAGCAGGTCCACCGGTGCACTCATGCTTGCAATCTGGCCGCGGCCCGTAGATTCCACCAGCACAGCACCGAGACTTGCCCCATGTCGATGCCACCGCTTCCACCGTTGCCGCCGCAGCCCACGCTGGAGACCGCGCGACTCCGCCTGCGACCATTCGCCGCGGACGACGCCGAGGCGTTGGTGCGCGGGCTGAGCGAGAAGGCCGTGGCCGATGGGACGCTCCGCGTGCCGCATCCGTATCCGCCGGAGCGCGCGCAGGAGTTCCTCGCGGACCTCGCGCCGCGCTTTGAGGCGGGCAAGGCCATTCAGTGGGCCATCACGCGGCGTGAGGACGGCCGGCTCGTCGGCGGCGTTGGCCTCACGCTCGCCCGCGCCCACCACAAGGCCGAGCTCGGGTACTGGATCGCGCGCGACTGTTGGGGGCAGGGCTTCGCGACCGAGGCCTCAGCGGCCGTCATCGCGTTTGCGTTTGGCCCGCTCGGCCTACATCGCGTGGACGCGCATTGCTACGTCGAGAACCCCGCCTCGGCCGCGGTCATGCGCAAGCTGGGCATGACTCACGAAGGACGCCACCGCGCCGCCGTCTGGCGCGATGGCGTCCCTCGGGACCTCGAGGCCTACGCGGTGCTCGCGACCGACTAGCGGCGCGGGGGACGCGTACCCGCTGCCGGTCGGCCGCCGGCCGCAGCGGCGGGCATGCTGGCCACGTTCGCGTCGAAGGTCGTCTGCTGCTCCGGCGTGAGCACTTCGCGGATGGCGGCCAGCGTCGCTTGGCGCTGCTGCATCATCTGCTGGCGCGTCTCCGGATTGCGCATCCCGCCGGCCTGCTGGATCTCCTGCTGCCGCGCGCGCGACGCCGTCTGGATCGAGTCGACCTTGGCCCGCTGGGCCGCCGTCAGCGTGATGCCCTGGAAGAGGATCTCGTTCTGCCGCGCCTGCATCGCAGCGGGATCGCCGCCCATGCCGCCCGGCCGGCCGCCCGGGGGGCCCTGCTGCGCTGCGAGAGGAGCCGCGATCACCAGTGCCGCCACGACCAAGGCCGTCCGTACTGCCTGCATTGTCGCCTCCGATTGAGTGTCCGGGGCGGCGCGGCCGCCCACGGGTATAAACGTATGATGGCCGAGAGTCGTTAGCTTCCACGGGTCGATTCGTCCGACCCCACCCGGAGACCGTGATGTTCGTCGTCCGTTCGTCCCTGCGCCTAGCAGGCATGGCACTGCTTGGCCTGCCGGCCGCCGCGCTGGCCCAAGGCGCGCCGTTGCCCATGAAGTTGCCGCCGCGCCCTACCAGCGCGCCGATCAGCACCGCCGACCTCATGACGCGGCTGTATCGCATCGCCGACGACTCGATGGGCGGCCGGCCCACGGGGTCGGAAGGCCACCTCAAGGTCACGCAGTACATCGCCGATGAGCTGCGGCGCCTCGGCCTCCGGCCGGCGGGCGACAACGGCACGTACTTCCAGGACATCGGCATGATGCGCCGTGGGTTCTCGGCGACGTCCAGCGTGCGCGTGGGTGCCGCGCGCTTCGAGATGGGCCGCGACTTCGTGCCGCTACTCGCGCGCGGCGCGCGGGCGCGCAGCGTGGCGTCCGCGGAGCTCGTCGTGGGCGGCGTGGTCGGTGACTCGAGCAGCTGGATCAGCGCCGAGGCGGCGGCGGGAAAGGTGGTGGTGTTGCGCGCGAATCCCAATCGCGTGCAGTTGGACCAACGCTTCCTCACGGTACAGGCCAACAGCCGCTTCGCGGCGGCCGCGGCGCTCGTCGTGCCGGCCCTCGATCAGCTCGCGCCCAACGCGCGGCGACAGCTCTCGCAGCCGCAGCTCGTGATGGGCGCCACGGCGCCCACGGGTCCTGAACTCCCGCCGACCCTGATCGTCGCCGCGGGGATGGCGGAAGCGATGCTCGCCGCGGCGGGCACGCCAGCGGCGCTCGACGTGCCGTACGAGTTTGCGCCGGCGCCGGGCCGCAACGTGGTGGCCATCCTGCCGGGCAACGATCCGGCGCTCGCGAACCAGTACGTGGCGATCGGGGCGCACACGGATCACGACCCGCTCGAGCCGGTGGGCGTGGACCACGACTCGCTGAAGCTGGCGCTGGCGGCGCGTGACCGCATGGCGCGCGAGAACGGAACGCGCCGCCCGGGCCCCGGGCAGCTCGCGGGCCTGCGCATCAATCTCGATTCCGTGCGCGCGCTGCGTCCGGTGCGTCGCGATTCCATCAAGAACGGCGCCGACGATGATGGCTCCGGCACCGTCGTGACGCTCGAGCTCGCCGAGTACTTCGCCACCACCGCGCAACGGCCGCGGCGCTCGCTGCTGTTTGTGTTTCACGCCGCGGAGGAGATCGGACTCTTCGGCGCCAGCTATTTCACCGAGCATCCCACCGTGCCACTGGATTCGGTGGTGGCGCAGTTGAACATGGATATGGTGGGCCGCGGCGGTGCGGATGACATCGCTGGGGGCGGGCCCGAGTACCTGCAGTTGGTCGGATCCCGCCGCCTCTCGCGTGAGCTCGGCGATCTCGTGGAGACCGTGAACCGGCGCCAGCCGCAGCCGTTCCGCTTCGACTACAGCTTCGACGCGGACGGACACCCGGAGCGCATCTACTGCCGCTCGGACCATGCGATGTATGCGCGCTACGGCGTGCCGGTCACGTTCTTCCACACGGGGCTGCATCCGGACTACCATCAAGTCACGGACGAACCGCAGTACATCGACTACGCGAAGATGGCCCGCGTCGCGACGCTGGTGCGCGACGTTGCGCTGGAGTTGGCGAACCGCGCCGAGCGTCCGAGACTCGACGGGCCCAAGCCGGATCCGCGAGCGGCGTGTAGACAGTAGTCAGAGGGAAGAGGGAAGACGGAAGGGGCGCGTACCGAACTCTCGGTGCGCGCCCCTTCTGGCATCCGTCTTCCGTCATCCGTCCCTGTACGGTCCGCCTGGTTTCCCGTCACCGCCCCCTCCGCCCCCGCCACGCCGACGGCGACGTCGCTTGGACGATGCGCTCCGTCCGTCTTCCGTCTTCCGTCCCTGCTGCTGTTGCTGCGCCTGCGCCTTCCGCTCAAGCTTCGCCTTCGCGCGTTCGCGCTCTTCCTTCTTGCGCGCGCGGATCGCCGCGATGCGCTCCGCGAGCGGTACCTCGAAGCGTTCCACCGGCACGTGGCGGTAATCGAAGCCCTCGAGCGTGCGGCGCGGCAGCTTCTTGTGGATGGCCTTCTCGATCTGCTTGAGGTCCGTCTCTTCCTCCGGCGACACGAGCGTGAACGCCTCGCCCGTGGCCTCGGCGCGCGCCGTGCGGCCCACCCGATGGATGTAGTCCTCGGGCATGTGCGGCACGTCGAAGTTCACCACGTGCTCCAAGGCCTCGACGTCAATGCCGCGGGCCACGATGTCCGTGGCGACGAGCACGCGGATCTTGCCGTCCTTGAAGCTCGCGAGCGCCTCGGTGCGCTGCACCTGCGAGCGGTTGCCGTGGATGCGCGCATTGGGCACGCCGGCCTTCGTGAGGATCTCCGCCAGGCGATTGGTGCGGTGCTTGGTGCGCGTGAAACAGATCACGTTGCCGATGACGTTCGCCTTGAGCAGCGCGAGGAACAGGTCTGGCTTGAGCGCCTCGCTCACAGGCCACACCGCCTGCTCGATGCCAGCCGCGGGCTTGGCCACGCGCTCGACGTTGAGCCGTGCCGGATCCTTGAGCATCTGCTTGGAGAGTTCGACGATCGGGGCGGGGAGCGTTGCGCTGAAGAACAACGTCTGCCGCTGCTTGGGCAGCGCCGCCAACACCTGCTTGATCGCGGGCAGGAAGCCCATGTCGAGCATGCGGTCGGCCTCGTCGAGCACGAGGATCTCGAGGCCGGAGAAGTCCACGTACTTGCCGGGCTGCGAGAGATGGTCGAGCAGGCGGCCCGGCGTCGCGATGATCACCTCGGCCTTTTGGCGGAACGCCGACTCCTGCGGCCCCATGCCCACACCGCCGAACACCGCGGCCCCGCGCAACGTGCTGTGCTTGGCCAGGGCCGTGAAGTCCGCGTGCACCTGCGCAGCCAGCTCGCGCGTCGGCGTGAGGATCAACGCGCGCGTCGCCCGCTTCTGCGTGGCCAGCAGGCGGTGCAGGACGGGGAGGAGGAAGCCGCCGGTCTTGCCCGAGCCGGTCTGCGCGCAGGCCAGCACGTCCCGGCCGTCACGGGCGGGAGGGATGGCGTCGAGTTGGATGGGAGTCGGCTTGGTCCAGCCGAGGTCGGCCGTGGCGCGTACGAGCGCCGGCGCGAGATGCAACGATTCAAACGAGCTCAAACAATCCAACCAGCGAAATGAGAAGCAGGCTTTGGTGAACGCGGAAAGATACTACAACAGCAGTCACCACGAAGGCACGAAGACACGAAGGACGTGGCTGCGGATCCTGACCACGAGCACCTTCCCCGACAGGCTTCCGCGACACCCTTCGACACCATGCCCATCCTTCGTGCCTCTGTGTCTTCGTGGTGAACGGCCGCTCACTCGTACCGTAGTGCCTCGATCGGATCCAGCCGCGCCGCGCGCCGCGCCGGGAGCACGCCGAACACGATGCCGATCGCGATCGAGACCAGCACCGCGACCAGCGTGTACGCCAGCGGCGGAGAGGCATCAATGCCCAAGAGCTTCGTCACCAACTGCCCCGCGCCGAGCCCCACGGCGATGCCCACCACGCCTCCGATGCCCGTGAGCGTCGCGGCTTCTATCAGGAATTGCACCGCGATGTCCCCTCGTGTGGCGCCCAGCGCCTTGCGGATGCCGATCTCCCGCGTGCGGTCCGTCACGGACACCATCATGATCGCCATCACGCCGATGCCGCCCACGAGCAACGCCACCGACGCGAGCACGAGCATCACCACAAAGAACACGCCCGTGAGCTGATTGAAGATCGCGAGGATCTGATCCTGCGTCACAAGATCGAAGGAGTTGCGCTGGGCCGGCCGCAGGCGCCGCAGCTCGCGCAACGCGATCGTCACCGCTTCCTGTGCGTCGGCCACCGACACGCCGGGGCGGGGACGCACCGGGATCCACAGCCCGTTCGTGCGGTCGATCTGGAACTGCGCGTCGAGCAGACGGAATGGGATGATCGCGCCGGTTTCGGAGCCCTGCGGCGCGAAGATGTTCTCTGGCGGCTGATAGAGCCCGATCACTTCCATCGGCCGGCCGCCAACCTGAAGCATCTTGCCGATCGGGTTCACGCGGCCGAACAGCTGCCGCGCCATCGCGTCCTGCACCACCACCACGCTCGCGCCGCTGGAGACCTCGCCCCGCGTGAACCAGCGCCCGTCCGTCAATTCGCCGCCTTGTACCAGCGGGAAGCCCGCATCGGCGCCGAAGATGCTCGTCGGCTGCGTTCGCTCGCTGCCGACGGAGAGCCGCTGCAGCGTCTGGCCCCACAGCGAGGCGTAGGCCACCTGCGGTAGCCTCGCGATCACCTGCGCCTCTTCCAGCGCGAGGTCGGGCCGGATGCGGACGTACGCCGGCGGGTTCTGCGGGTTGATCGGCGTGCTGGAGTACACCTTGAGCACGTAGAACGTCGTCGGTCCGGCGATCTCCACCGTGCGGATGATCTGCCGCCGCAGGCCCTCCACCAACGAGGCCATCGTCATCACGGTCGCGACGCCGATCACCACGCCGAGGATCGTCAGCGCACTGCGCAGCTTGGCCACGCGCAGCGTGTCCATCGCGATCGCGAGGTTCTCCTTGTATTGCTCGAGCAGCAGCCAGAGCCGACGCATCATTCCGCCCGCATCGCCGTCACGGGATCCAGCCGTGCGGCACGCCGCGCCGGGTACACGCCGAAGAGCACGCCGATGCCCGCACCCAGCCCCAGCGCCACCGCCACCGACCACCAGGTGATGCGCGCCGGCAGTGGCGAGACGGCCGACACGACGAACGCGAAGGCCCAGCCCGCCAGCACGCCGATCACACCGCCCAACGCCGAGAGCAGCACCGTCTCCACGAGGAACTGCCGCTCGATGTCCCGCGCCCGCGCGCCGACCGCCTTGCGGATGCCGATCTCCCGCGTGCGCTCGTTCACTGCCATCAACATGATGTTCATGATCACGATGCCGCCCACCACGATGCCGATCGCCACCACCGCCGGGATCACCGCGAAGAGGATCCGCGTGAGATTCTTCCAGAAGCTCACCAAGGCGTCGGACGTCTCGATGGAGAAGTCGTTCTCCTCGCTCGGCCGCAGTCCGTGCGCGAGGCGCATCGCCTCCTCCGCCCGCGCCATCATGCCGCCCACGTCGGCCGTGTCGGGCACCTTCACCGAGATCGTCGTCGTCAACCGGCGCCCATACTGCATTTCGAAGCGCGAGATCGGCAGCAGCACGTAGGCATCGAAGCTTTGGCCGAGCACGCGACCCTTCGGTTCGTTCACGCCGACGACGGTGTAGCGCTCGCCTGCGATGCGCACCTCCTGGCCGATCGGATCCACGCTCTCGAAGAGCTTCTCGGCGAGCTCCGTGCCCAGCACCGTCACGGCCATGCGCTGCGAGACGTCTACGTCGGAGAGCGGGCGGCCCTTCTGCACCTTGTAGTCCTGCACGATCTGGTACTCGGGCGTGATGCCGAACACGAAGATTCCGCCCACGCTGCGGCCGCGCCAGAACACTTCGGTGATCGGCGTCGGCCAGCCGGACTGCCGTGACACGGCGATGGCATCGGGCAGGGCCGCGCGCACGACCTCGGCGTCCTGCGGCGAGATCTTCGGCCGCTTGCGGATGCGCGTCATCAGCTCGTCGTCGATCAGCCCCACTTGGATTGGGGCGCGACGCACCTGGAAGGCGTTCGTGCCGACCATCGCGTCGGCGATGTTCTCCTTCACGTAGGCGTTCATGCCTTGGATGATCGCGACCACGGCGATCAGGAACGC
>CAZCIM010000068.1:0-7438 GCA_964498895.1 uncultured Gemmatimonas sp.
TCGAGGACACGGACAAGGCGCGCTCCACCGACGAGTCCACGCGCGCGATCTTCGAGGGCATGCGCTGGCTCGGGCTCGACTGGGACGAAGAGGTCGTGTTTCAGGGCGCGAACCTCGAGCGGCATCGCGCCGACGCCCAGCGCTTGCTCGAGAGCGGCAAGGCCTACCGCTGCTTCTGCACGCCAGAGGAGCTCGCCGAGCGCCGCGCGGCGGCCGAGGCGGCGGGCGGCGCGTTCTTCTACGATCGCCGTTGCGACAAGCTGCCGCAGGACGAGGTCGCGCGGCGCGTGGCCGCAGGGACGCCCTTCGTGCTGCGCTTCCGCGTGCCCGACGGCGACACCGCCTGGGAAGATCTCGTCCACGGCCGCATCAGCTTCCCGAACAAGGACATCGACGACTTCGTCATCCTCCGCTCGGACGCCACGCCGATCTACAACCACGCCGTGGTCTCCGACGACATCGCGATGCGCATCACGCTCGTGATGCGCGGCGACGACCACATCTCGAACACGCCGAAGCAGATCCTGCTCTACCAGGCCCTCGGCGCGCCGCTGCCGCAGTTCGCGCACCTGCCGATGATCCACGGCACCGACGGCAAGAAGCTCTCCAAGCGCCACGGCGCCACCGCCGTCGGCGACTACCAGCACAAGGGCATCCTGCCGCAGGCGATGGTGAACTTCCTCGCGCTGCTCGGCTGGTCGCCCGGCGGCGAGTTCGACGAAGTGATGACCATGCCGCAGCTCATCGAGGCGTTCAGCGCCGACGGCCTGCTCAAGAAGGCCGCGGTATTCGACCCCGCCAAGCTCGAGTGGATGAACGGGCAGCATCTCGCGCGGATGCCGATCGCGGAGGCCGCGGCCCTGCTCCGCGGCCCGCTCATCGCCGCGGAGCTGACCACCGAGGCCTGGCTCGACGCGAACAGCGCGTGGTATCACAAGCTGCTCGAGCTGCTGCGCGTGCGCGCGCGCCTCACGGACGAGTTGGTGGCGCAGTCGCGGCCGTATTTCCGCGACGACTTCGCCTACGAGGCCGATGCCGTCGCCAAGCAGTGGAAGGACGCTGCGCTGGCCCAAACGTTGCTCGAGGCCTGTGGCGAGACGTTGCGTGCGCTCGAGCCTTGGGATGAAGCCACGATGGAACCCGCGATGCGCGCGTTGGCCGAGGCGAAGGGCGTGGGCGCCGGCAAGCTGCTGCAGCCGCTGCGCGTGGCGCTCGTCGGATCGGCGGCGTCGCCGGGCATCTTCGAGGTCATGGCGCTCCTCGGGCGCGAGCGGACGCTGGCGCGCATCGCGCGGGCGGTGGCGCATCTCGAGGGCATGCGCGCCGGCGCGTAAGCGCCGCGCGGGGCGACGCACATGGACGGCCCACGCGCGCCGCTCACACCCGTCGAGCGCAAACTCTGGGAGTACCTGCTCGACCACGTCGCCACGCACACGTACCAACCGAGCGTGCGCGAGATCGCCCGGCATTTTCGGATTCCGTCCACGCGCAGCGTGACGCTGCTGCTCGACGCGCTCGCAGCCAAAGGATACCTGCGGCGGACGCCCGGCCGCTCACGCGGCGTCGTGCTTGAGGGCTTCGCCGGCGCGGTGGGCACGCAACCCGTGCCGCTGCTCCATTACGGACCGGACGGCAGCGCCAGCGTCGAGGAACATCTCACGCTCGATCGGTCGCTCGTGGCCGCGGAAGATGCCTTTCTCGTGCGCGCGAACACCGAGGACGCACCGCGACACGCCGTGCGCGAGGGCGACCTGCTGCTCGTGCTGCCCACCGCACGCGCCAGCGACGACGTGCCCGTCGTGGCGCGGCTCGGACAAAAAGTGCTCGTGCGCATGCTCGTGCGCCGTGGCACCACGCTGTTGCTGCTCGCGCCGGCGCCCGGCGTCAGCGACCTCGAACTGCGAGACGGCGAGGATTTCCGCATCCTCGGGCCGCTCGGGTTGGTCCTCCGCGTGACGACGACGCGCCCCACGGCCGACGACGCGGCGTCGCCTTAGGGCCGCGTCGTGTCGGACTGCACGCTGCGCCCCTGCTGTGCCGCCCGCGTGGCCGCCCGCTCCTTCTCGCGCCGCTGGCGCAGCGCGCGCACGGCCTGATCGAACTCGTCGTCGCGCATCTGCCGCGCCGACTGCAGCATGATCTCACGGCGCATCGCGTCCAAGCGCTGTACGCGCTCCGCCACCACGGGATTCGCCTGCACGTTGTTCAACGGCAGGGCCGAGAGCACGGCGGTGGGGAGCGCAAAATCACCGAGGCGGATCATCCCGCGGTCAATCCCGTACTTCTTGCCGCCGAGATTGAACGTCCAGTCGCCGGGCCGCCGCTCGTCCACGCCGGCGGCTTCCATGGCATCGGCGTAGGCCTGGATGCTGCGCTCAAGCATCAGGCGCAGCGTATCCGCCCGATTCAGCGGCACCACCGGCGCGATGACGATGTCGCTGGGGTTCACCCACAGCCGCTGGTCGGTGAACGTGGGCCGCAGGCCGCGGATCGGACCACCATCGCCGATGATGTCGCCGTAGCCACCGCCGCTGCTCTCGCCACCCGGCGCGGCCGGAGTCGTCGGCAAGCCGCTGGGCACTTCGCTCGGCGCGACCAGCGGCGGCACCGGGGCCTCGCTCGGCGGCTCGTCGGTGATTGCACGACCGTCGCCGCCATCGCGCGGCGCTTCACGGTTGGGCTCGCCGTCCGTCGGCAGCGCGACCTGGAAGCTGATCTGCTCCGGGACGATCGCGCGGCCCGAGTCGTCGCGCAGCCAATCGTAGGCCACGGGCACCACGAAGCTCTGCACCACCACGATGATGACCAGCGCCTGCAGGACCACGGCGAGCGCCGACGCACGGGGATCGCCCGTGCGCCGCTTCGGCAGCAGCTTGATGCCGCGCTTCTGCGTCACGCGCTGACGACGGGGTTCGAGACGACGCTCCAGCCCAACACCTCGACCTCGACGACATCCCCGGGCAGCAGCGCCTTCACTCCGGCCGGCGTGCCAGTCGCGACCACGTCGCCGGGCTCGAGCGTCATGACCTGAGAGATGTAGCTGAGCAACTCGTCGATCGGGAAGACCATTTCACGCGCGCCGCCGCGCTGGCACTCCTCGCCGTTCACGCGCGTCACGACCGTGAGATCCTGCAGGTCCACGCGCCCTTGGCGCTCGGGGCCGATCGGGCAGAACGTGTCGCTGCCCTTGGCGCGCCACCACTGGCCGTCGTTCTTCTGCCAGTCGCGCGCGGAGACGTCGTTCACGGCGACGATGCCCCGCACCGCCGCCGCGGCCTCGGCGCGCGTGGCCTTGGACAGCCGCGTGCCAATGACCACGCCGATCTCACCCTCGAAGTCCACGCGCCCCGCGTCCCGCGGCAACACGATGGCCGCGCCGCTTGCGATCATGCTGGAGGGCGGCTTGAGGAAGATCAGCGGCGCCGCCGGGACCTCGTTGCCGAGTTCCTTGGCGTGCTCGCGATAGTTGCGGCCGGCGCAGACAATCTTGCTGGGGGGAGTCATCTACGGAAAATACCCCGCTAGCGGGGAGAAGTGGCGCTGTAGAACGCCGTGAGTTCGTCGCGCAGCATCGCCCAGGGGCCTTGGAGACGCGTCGCGGGGGGCAGTCCCTCCGTGAGACGCCGGCCGTAGCCCTTGGTTACCACGCGCGGGTCGCAGATGATTACCGCGCCGTGGTCCGAAGCCGTCCGGATGAGCCGCCCGAAGCCCTGCTTGAGGCGCAGCGCGGCGTGCGGGATCATGTACTCGCCGAACGGGTCGCCGCCGCGGGCCTCGATGGCCTCGCACTGCGCGGCCGTCATCGGCTCTGTGGGCACGCGGAACGGAATCTTCGCGATGATCATCCCGCGCAGGGCCCGACCAGGCACATCCACGCCCTCCCAGAAGCTCGCCGTACCGAGCAGCACGGCGTCGCCGTGTTCGCGGAAGCGCCGCAGCAACTCGTCGCGCGGCGCCTCGCCGTGCACGAGCAGCGGATACCGCCCTTCGACACCCGCCGCGCGCAGGACGGTTGCCGCCTCACGCACGTCGCGGTGGCTGGTGAACAGCACGAACACGCCGCCGCGCGCCGCGGCGATGAGATCCTGCGCCGCGTCCATCGTGCGCTTGAAGTGCTGCGCTCCCTCGGTATTCGGCGGCGGGAAGTCGCTGGGAATCAGCAGCATCGCCTGCCGCGGGTAGTCGAAGGGCGACGCCAGCGACGCCGTCACCGGCTCGAGCTCCTCGTCGTCGAGCCCCAGGCGCTTGGTGATGAACTCGAAGCCATCGCCGACGGCGAGCGTCGCGCTCGTCACCACGGCCGTCTCGACGCGCCGGAACAGATCTTCACGCAGGATCGGCGCGAGATCGAGCGGAACGGCCGTGGCGCCCACATTGCGCTCGCCGCCGCGCAGTTCCAGCCACCGGACGCGCGGCTGGCCCTCGCGCCCCGGCCGCAGCGACGCGCGCAGCGCGTCCCCGGCCGTCTGCAGGCGACGCGTCACGCCGCGCACCTCGTTGAGCAGCGGCGCGAGCTCCTCGGCCTTGGCCTCGTCGGTCTCCAAGCGCTCGCGCACCATGCGCAGGCCGTCGCCGAGCAACTCCACCTCGGCGAGCAGGTCGTCGAGCGCCACGCCGAGTCCGGCGCGCCAAATCGCGTCCTCCTCGAAGCTATCCGTGAGCCGCACCACGGTCTCGCTGCGCCCGCGCAGCCATTCGGTGAGCAGGTCGCAGAGCAGCGCGCTCTTCTCTCGCGCCGTCGCCAGCGAGGGCACCAAGCGCGCGCGCAACAGGTCCAAGCTCGCCACGGAGTAGAGATCCTTGCTCGCCGCGAGCTTCTTCTCCAGCGCCGGCAGCAGGCCCTTGCCGCGGCGCTCGAGGCGGGAGAACAGGCGTTCGAGTCCACGCCGCGAGACCTGCTGGCCCAAGTGGGCCGCAGCGGCGTCCTCGAGATGATGCCCCTCGTCGATCACCAAGCGCTTGTACGCCGGCAGCACCGCGGCTTCGTCCCAGCGACCGCTGGCCCGGCGCACGGCGATGTCCGCCATGAGCAGGTGATGGTTCACGACGACCACGTCCGCCTGCGCCGCCGCACGCCGCGCCTTGAACACAAAGCACTGCTCGAAGTGCGGGCACTTGAGCCGCGTGCAGAGATCGCCTTCGGCCGCCACTTCATCCCACACCTCATGCCGCGGCTCCACCGGCAGGTCCGCCAGCGAGCCGTCCTGCGTCTTCTGTGCCCAATCTTCGAGCATGCCGAGCTCGGCCGACGCGTCGTCCTCGAACAGCACCTGCGCCTGCCCGCGCGCCTGCTCGAGCCGCAGCAGGCAGAGATAGTTCTTCCAGCCCTTGAGCAGCGCGAAGCGCACCTGCTGGTCCTTGAGGGCCCCCTTCAGGAACGGCAGGTCCTTGCCGTACAGCTGCTCCTGCAGCGTGATCGTGTTCGTGCTCACCACCGTGCGCTCGCCGCTCTCGGCGGCCCAGCGCAGCGCCGGCACGAGGTAGCCGAGCGACTTGCCGACGCCGGTGCCGGCTTCGATGAGCCCCACGCCGCCGCGCTGGAACAGTTGGGCGATCAGCCGCGCCATCTCCCGCTGGCTCGGCCGATCCTCATACCGGCCGAGCTTCGCCGCAATCGGTCCCTCGGGGCCCAGCGCCGCTGCCACGTCGCCGGGCTCCAGAAGCGCGGGCTCCTTGGCCCGCGGCACTTCCACCACCACGTACAGCCGCGCGGCGTCGTTGTCGGTGATCGCGAAGCCGATGCCGTCATCGTGCAGCTTGGCCGCGACGGCGAGGTCGGCGTCGCTGGGCTCCAACCAGCCGCTGGGATGGTTGTGCACCAGCAGCTCGCCGCGGTTGGCGAAGCCCGGCAATGCGAGCACGCTCGACGAGTCGCCGCGCGCCACGACGCGGGCCGTCTGCACGACGCCCTCGTCGTTGACGCTGCACACGAAACACACCTCGCGGCCACCGGCGAGGCGAATGGCGGAGCGGATGGCAGCGGCGGCACCGGGCGCGAGGCGCCCGGGCTCGCCCGTCACGTCTTGAGCGGCCGCTTCCGCGCGGCCGGGAACAGCACGTTGTTGAGGATCAAGCGATAGCCCGGCGAGTTGGGATGCAGGGCCAGGTCCGTCGGCGGCGCGCCGATCGCGTGCTGCGGATCCTCGGGATCGTGCCCTCCGAGAAACGTAAACGACCCGCGCCCATAGCCGCCGTGGATGTACTTCACCCACGGCGCCCCTTCCTCGTGCGCCAGCACCGTCACGCTGGGCTTGAGCACGCGCCGCGTGAAGCTCGTGGTCACGCCGTAGTAGTCGCGCAGGACGTTGCGGTGGTTCTGCACGAGCATCGTCGCGACGGGATCGAACTTGGCCGAGAAGCCGAACAGCGTGAACGTGCCCAGCGGTTGCCGGCGCGACGGCACGTTCACCTGATGGCCGTCGATGTCGCTCATGGCATTCACGCCGGCACCGAACTCGAGGCGGGCGTTCTCGACGGCGAAGGTACGGTCCCAGGCCATCTTCGTGTCGGCGTCGGGATCCATCGGCGTCCCGTCGGTGCTGCCGCCGGCGATGTCCACCGCCAAGGCCGCGATCGCCAGCTCCATCGTCTCCGTCGCGCCGCACATCGCGAACAGGAAGCCGCCGCGGTCCACGAAGGCACGCAGGCGATCCGCCACGGTCTTCTTGAGCGTCGGCACATCGGGCAGGTTGTGCTTGCGCGCCATCGCGAGGTCGCGGTCGCGGGCCTGCTGGAACCAGGGCGCGTCCCGGAAGCCCAAGTACAGCTTGTGCTGCTGCCCGGTGAAGTCCTCGTGGTGCAGATGGATCCAGTCGAACT
The DNA here is from genome assembly GCA_964498895.1 of uncultured Gemmatimonas sp. Lineage (GTDB taxonomy): Bacteria > Gemmatimonadota > Gemmatimonadetes > Gemmatimonadales > Gemmatimonadaceae > Pseudogemmatithrix. The sequence continues at coordinate 6,820 of CAZCIM010000068.1, forward strand.
GCGAGAGATCCGTGCTCAGCACATCGTCGTCGAAGATGCTGGTGTACGGAATGCCGGCGTAGGTCAGCGCCAACGTCACGGCGTCGTCCCAGGGCATGGACTGCGGCGGCGTATACACGGCGATGCGCGGCGCCTTGTCGAGCGGCACGGCATCCATGTTCCCATCGGCGATCTGACGGCGAACGTCGGCGAGCCGTGCGTCATCCAGAGGCTCAGTCGTCACGCCGGCCAGCAGGGCCGAGCGCCGCAGTCCCGGAAGATCGGGCAGCAGGAAACTCCCGCCGCGGAAGTTCAGCAGCCACTCACTGCGCACGCCGTCGGAGAGCGCCGCGAACGTGAGCCCATACGCCTTCAGATGATTCGCCTGCGCGTCGTCCATCGGCACGAGCAGGTGCTGGGCGCGCAGCGGCAACGCCGTCAGGATGAGCGCCAGGTGCAGCAACACGCGAGTCGTCCGCAACCGCACACTCATGCCCCGCTCTCCTCCGCCCGCGTCGGCGGCAGCGCCTCGAGCTCGCGCCGCGCCTGCGGCACCAACGCCGAGCCCGGGAAGTCGAGGATCACGGTCTCGAACTGCGTGCGCGCGCCGCGCAGGTCGCCGCGCCGCTTGAGCGCACGG
>CAZCIM010000069.1:0-6944 GCA_964498895.1 uncultured Gemmatimonas sp.
ATGGCCGTGTTGAAGTCCGTGGTGTGGTTGAACGTGGAATTGGGAGCCGACTCCATTCCACTGCACGCGGAGAGCGCCAAGAGGGCCACTGCCGTGAGCAGGGCGGGTGCTGCCTGGCGCAGGCGCAGCATCGACATTGTCTGTGTGGCTGGGGGGATCAGGCCGCGGGCCCGGGAACTCCCCCGGACGCGACCCGCGAAAACTAATCCCACCCTTTCGGGTGGGACAAGCGCAAGCCGCCCTATATTCCGGATTGGGAATGATTTAGGACCGTGCAGTCCCTAGGCCGGTCCTAGGACCGTCCAGCCCTAAGCTATTCCGGGGCGATTTCGATCTTCACCGCGTGCTGCTCCTTCACCTTGGCGGCGTTGATCTCCAGCGCCGTCCGGAGCTGCGCCACTGCCTCGCGGAGCACCCGCACCTTCCCCTGCTCCCCGCCGCCGCGCCCCATCGCGATGATCATCGCCGCGACCTGGTCGGCAATCAGGCCGAACTGCGCCTTGAGCTGCCCCTGCAGGTTGGTCGCGATGCGTTTGATCTGCCCCGGGATCACGCCGGCGCCGCGGTTGTTCTTGACGTCCAGCGCCATCCGTTCGACGAGCCCGTGGATGGTCTGCACCGTGAGCAGCGCATCCTCGATGGTCTTCATCTTCTGCGTGCCGGCGCCGTCGAGCTTTACACCGCCCATACTCAAGTACCCTCTGGGACATGAGACTTGAGACGTGAGACTTGAGAGCCCTCTCCAGTCTCATGTCCCAAGTCTCACATCGCGTTAGTGGCTCCCACTCACCATCCCACTCGGATCCAGCACGCGATCGAGCTCCTGTCGCGTCAACAGCCGCTTCTCGAGCACCAACTCCGCCACGCCGCGCCCGCTCTCCAGCGCTTCCTTCGCCAGCGCCGTGCACTGCTCGTAGCCCAAGGCCGGCAGGAGCGCCGTCACGAGGCCGATTGAACGCTCGACGTACTCGCGCATCACCTGCGGGTTGGCCTCGATGCCCAGCACGCACTTCTCGCGCAGCACCCGCACGGCGTTCGTCAGCGCACTGATGTTCCGCAACAAACGGAACGCGATGATCGGTTCGAAGACGTTCAGCTGCAGCTGCCCCGCCTCCGCCGCCAGCGTCACCGTCACGTCGCCGCCGATCACGTCGAAGCAGACCTGGTTCACCGCCTCGGGGATCACCGGATTGACCTTGCCCGGCATGATGCTCGAGCCGGGCTGCATGGCGGGCAGGCGAATCTCCGCGAGCCCGGTGCGCGGGCCGCTGCTCAGGAGGCGCAGGTCATTGCAAACCTTGCTGAGCTTCACCGCGCAGCGCTTGAGCACGCCACTGACCTGCACGAAGCCACCGGTATCGCTGGTGGCCTCCACGAGGTCCGGCGCGGTGATCAGCGCCAAGCCCGTCACCTCGCTGAGCTGCGCGCGCACGCGCTCCGTGTAGCCCGCCGGCGCGGTGATGCCGGTGCCGATCGCCGTCGCGCCCATGTTGATCTCGCGCAGCAGCGCCTTCGCCTCCTCCAGCCGATCGACGTCCTCGGCGATCGTGTTGCCGAAGGCCCGGAACTCCTGCCCCAGCGTCATCGGCACGGCGTCCTGCAGCTGCGTGCGACCCATCTTCACGTGCGGCGCGAACTCCCGGCCCTTGGCGCGGAAGGCCTCCACCAACAGCCGCATCTCCTGCTGCAGGCCGCCGATGGCGCTGTGGATCGCGAGGCGCACCGCCGTCGGATACACGTCGTTGGTGCTCTGGGCGAGGTTCACGTGCTCGTTGGGATGCACGCGCGTGTACGTCCCGCGCGGCACGCCGAGCAGTTCGCAGGCGCGATTCGCGATCACCTCGTTGGCGTTCATGTTGGTCGAGGTGCCCGCGCCGCCCTGGATCATGTCCACGCGGAAATGCTCGTGATGCGTGCCGGCCGCGATCTCGCGGCAGGCCTTGATGATCGCCTCGGCGACGTCGGCGTCGAGCGTGCCCAGCTCGCGGTTGGCGCGCGCCGCGGCCTCCTTCACCTGCGCGAGCGCCGTGATCAGCTCGGGGAAGTCCTGCAGGGTCACGCCCGTTATCGGGAAGTTCTCGATGGCCCGCAGCGTCTGCACGCCGTAGAGCGCCGCCTGCGGGACCTGCCGTGGCCCGAGGAGGTCCTTCTCGTCACGTGTGGGCCCGCCGAACCCCGCGGCACGGTCGCGGCCGGACAGCGTCGCATCTGCCGCCTTGAGCCGCGCCGCGAGCACGCGCGCGGCCCGCGCCAACAACGCCGCGTGCAGGCGCGGCTGGTCCTTGAGCAGCGCCTCGAGCGCGCGCTTCTCGAACTTCACCGCCACCATCGGCGCGAGCACGCGGCCGTCGGTGTGGTGCGTGTCGTCCTGCAGCAGGATGCTCTCCCCCACCACATCGCCTGGGCCGAGGGTGGCCAAGCGGTGCGGGTCATCCGCGGCGCGGAGTTCGATGGCCAGCGTGCCCTCGAGGATCACCCAGAACGCCGTGCGCGGCGCGCCGTCCTCGAAGAGCGTGCTGCCGACCGCGTACTCGTGGCGCTCGGCGATCTGCGAGAGATGCCAGCGCAGCTGGTCCGGCAACCCCGCGAAGAACGGCGTGCTGCTGAAGTCGGGAGTGGTCATACCCGAAGTTACATCCCGGGCGCGTTCGTGAGGCGCCGCACCAGCCGATACATGAACTCCAGCCCCTGGTAGAACGCTTCGCCTTCCACCTGCTCGTTCATGCCGTGCGCGTTGGGCGCCGCATAGAAGAGCCCGCTCACGCCGTACACGGGAATGCCCGCCGCGCGGAAGTACGCGCCGTCCGTGGCGCCGGTGCTCATGGTCGGGACGACGGGCGTCCCCGGAAACACTTCCTGCGTGGTCGCGGTGATCGCGCGCAGCAGCTCCGGCGTGAGCGGCGACGCCGGCGAGTTGGAATCCTCGCGCTCCACGGTGACCGCCACACCGGTGTCGGCCACCGCCGCGACGATGCGGGCTTGCACCTGGGCCCGCGTCTCCTCGGGCAGGATGCGGCAGTTGACGGTCGCGCGCGCGCGTTGCGGCAACGCGTTCATCGCATGGCCGCCGGTGAGCATCGTCGCCACGCAGGTGCTGCGCAGGCGCGAGTTGTTCGAGTAGTCGCGCGAGACGATCGCCGCGGCCGCCGAGTCGCGCTCGTTGGCGACGAGGCGCCGCATCGCCGCGCCGGTCTCGCCGCCGAGGATGTCGGCTTGGCGCGAGAAGTAGGCGCGCGTGGTCTCGTTGAGCCGCACGGGCTGCTGCAGCTGCGACAGTCGGTCCAGCGCGCGCGCCAGCGTGTAGATCGCGTTGTCCGGGCGCGGCACCGAGCTGTGGCCGCCGCTGTTCGTGGCCTCGAGGATGAAGTTCACGACGTACTTCTCCGCCGCCTGCACGTCGTTCGAGATGCGGCGACCGTCCTCCATGCGACCGCCACCGCCCTCGTTGAGCACGTAGGCCGCATCCACGAGCTCGCGGCGATTCGCGAGCAGGTACTCCACGCCGTTCTCCGGCCCGCCCTCTTCGTCGGCCGTGAGCGCGACGATGATGTCGCGGTCGGGCACGATGCCCTCGGCCTTCATGCGCAGCAGGATGGTGAGGTGGATCGCGCTCTCGTCCTTGTCGTCGGCGACGCCGCGGCCGTAGAACTTGCCGTCGCGCTCGATGAACTCGAAGGGCGGCAGCGTCCAGTCGGCGGGGTTCGCCTCCACGACGTCGATGTGGGAGAGCAGCAGTATCGGCTTGAGGGCACGCGATCGCCCGCGATACCGCACGATCAAGTTGCCCTTCCGAGGCGCGTTCTCCACGACGACCACGTCCTCGCGGGGGAATCCTGCGGCGAGCATGTGCCGGGCCATCGCGTTCGCGGCGTCCACGGTGCTGCCCGTGGAGTGCGTGGTGTTGATCTCCACCAACTCCTCGAGCAGGGCGCGGGCCTGCTGCTCCCAGCGCGTGAGCGGGCGCTGCTGTGCAGCGAGCGGCGCAGCCAGCGGCGCGGCCAGCGATGCCGCGAGCACGGCGGAGAGAAGCGTGAGCGCGGCCGCGCGGAGACGGCGGACGCGAAGCGAGCGGCGGTGGAGCGGCACGGGCATCGAAATCCTCGGGCGTGAGCAAGCGGGACGTGGTGAACGTCGCCGGAACGGGCTACGATATGCAAGACCACGCCAATCCCGGAGCCCATGTGAGCACCAGCCGTCGCGACTTTCTTGCGTCCTCCGCCGCCGCGCTTGCGGCCGCCTCACTGCCCGCGGATGCCGGCGCGCACGCCGCGCTCCGCGGCAGCGGCGCCGACGTGTCGGTCGCTCTCGGCGCGGCGCGGCGTGCGCGCCCGACCGTGATCGCGTCGTCTAATGGGATCCGCGGCGTGAAGGTCGCCTACGACCAGATCGTCGCAGGCGGCGACACGCTCGACGCCGTCATCGCCGGCGTGAACATCCAGGAACTGGATCCCGACGACACCTCCGTGGGACTCGGCGGCCTGCCCAACCGCGACGGCATCGTGCAGCTCGATGCGAGCTGCATGCACGGCCCCACGAAGCGCGCGGGTGCGGTGGCTTGCCTGGAGGACATCGCCACGCCGAGCCTCGTCGCGAAGGCCGTGATGGACTACACCGATCACATCCTGCTCGTCGGCCGCGACGCCAAGCGCTTCGCGCTGGAGATGGGATTCCGCGAGCAGAACCTGCTCACCGAGAAGACCCGGCAGGAGTGGCTCCGCTGGCGCGCGCGGCTCAACCCGAACGACGCTTACCTCGATTACGACGGCGACGTGAACATCAAGTTCACCACAGGCACGATCAACATGAATGCCGTGAACGCCGCCGGCGACGTCAGCTCCGTGACGACGACCAGCGGCATGGCCTGGAAGGTGCCGGGTCGCGTGGGCGACTCGCCGATCCTCGGCGCCGGCCAATACTGCGACAACGGCGTCGGCGCGACCGGGTCCACCGGACGCGGCGAGGCGAACATCAAGGTCTGCGGGTCCTTCCTCACGGTCGAGTTCCTGCGGCAGGGCCTCGCGCCCGAGCAGGCCGGCCTCAAGACCCTGGAGCGCGTCGTGGCGATGACCGAACGTCGCCTGCTCGACGACCGCGGGCGCCCGCGCTTCGACCTGCAGTACTACATCCTCGGCAAGGATGGCCGCTACGCGGGCGTGGCGCTGTACGAGGGAGCGGAGTTCGCGGTCTGCGATGAGCGCGGGCCGCGGGTGGAGCGGTGTGCGTTTCTTTATCGGCGGGGGGAGAGGCCGCGGTAGAGACATGTGACGTGAGACGTGAGACGTGAGCGCGTACAGTCAATCAGCCGCTCAGTTCTCACGTCTCAAGTCTCACGTCTCAAGTCTCAAGTCTCCGTCTTGAGCCGCTGCACCGTCCCCGCCACCCGCTCCGCCGCCTGGACGAGGCCGTTCGCGGCCGCCGCGATCTCCTGCGTGCTCGCGCTCTGCTCTTCGCTCGCGGCGGCGACGTCCTGCATGGAATCCGCGAAGGCCTGCGTGCCCTGCGAGAGTGACCCGAGCTTCTCCGTGATCTCGCGCGCCAAGGCCTGACCCGCGCCGGCGGACGAAGCCATCGCGGCCACCCACTGCTCGCCCTCACCCACGGCGCGCTCCACCTGGGCGAAGGCCTGACGGCTCCGCCCCGTCGCCCCGCGCACGGCCTCCACGGTGCCCCGGGCGCGCACGCCCGTCGCCCCTGCAGTCTCCATCTGCGCGATCAGCGCCTTCATCAACTGATCGGTCTTCTCCGCCGCCTCCGCCGTGCTCTGCGCGAGCCGACGCACCTCGTTGGCGACGACGGTGAATCCTTCGCCGTGCTCGCCCGCTCGCGCCGCTTCCATCGCCGCGTTCAGCGCCAGCAGCTTGGACTGCCGCGCGATCTTCTGCACGAGGGCCACGAACGCGCGGATCTCGTCGGAGGCCTGCGCCAACGCCTCGGTGGCGCGTGCGCCCTCCTGCACGTCGAGCGCCAGCTCGTCGAGGCGCCGCGCGCTCTCGTCGAGGATGCCGGCGTTCTCCGTGGCGAGCAGCTTCAGGCGCTCGTTGCGTGAGACGCCGTCGGAGGCACCGGCCGAGACGCCGGCGGCGAGGGTCGAGAGCCGCGCGGCATCTGCGTTCAGCGCGCGGATCGTCTCGGCCATCTGCGCGGCCTCATGGCTCAGCGTGCTCGCCGTCTCGGCGATGCCGCTCGCCGCCTGCGCCATGTGCTCCGTGCTCGCGGTTATCTCGCTCGCACCCGTGGACGTGGCGGCGGCGTTCTCGCGAATCATCGTCGCGAGCTGCCGGAGCGTCGCCGTCATCTCGCCCATCGCTCTCCCGAGTCGGCCGAGCTGCCCGCCGGCGCTGACGGCGGCCGGCGTCTGGGTGAGGTCACCCGCGGCGATGGCCTCGGCGACATCGGCCAAGCCCCGGAGTTCGTTGCCCACCATCGGCGAGATCACGAGGCGGAACACCAGCGCCGTGCTCGCCACGGCCACCGCGAGCAGCAGCGCGAGCAGCCAGCCGAGGCGGCCGGTCGCGGCGGCGTCCTGGAGGTTCTCCCAGCCCAGCCCGATCAGGGCGACGACCGCCACGCTGCCGAGCACGGCCGCCCAATCGGCGAGGCGGTCGATGATGTGCTCGCGGACGCGCGGCGTCTCCGCCGCAGGGGCGGCCGTGTTGGAGGCCGTTCCGGGGGCGGCTAGATTCAAGGGATTCCCATCCACAGATGATGACTGCATCGGTTCCGGAGCCGATCGGGTACGACCCGACGGCCGTTGAGGCACGGTGGCGCGAACGGTGGGCCGAACGTGGCACGCACCGCACCGACATCGCGCACGGCGAGCGCCCGTTCTACGCGTTGATGATGTTCCCCTACCCGTCGGCCGAAGGCCTGCACGTCGGGAATCTCTTCGCGTTCACTGGTTGTGATATCTATGCGCGCTTCCAGCGCCTGCAAGGCCACACGGT
>CAZCIM010000070.1:0-6686 GCA_964498895.1 uncultured Gemmatimonas sp.
GCGCGAGCACCGTCACGCTCGAGGAGAACTACCGCAGCACGCAGCCCATCCTCGATGCGACCAACCTGCTGATCAGCCGCGCGGAGGAGCGCTTCAGCAAGGAGCTGTACTCGCGGCGCACGGGCGGCGAGAAGCCATGGTTGGTGACCGCGCAGGACGAGCAGCAGCAGACGCGCTTCGTGGTGGACCGCATCCTCGAGCTGCACGAGCAGGGCATCCCGCTGCGCGAGATGGCCGTGCTGTTCCGCGCGGGCTATATGAGCGCCGATCTCGAGATCGAGCTCACCGCGCGCAACATCCCCTTCGACAAATGGGGCGGACTCAAGTTCCTCGAGGCCGCACACGTGAAGGACGTGCTCGCCTTCCTACGCGTGCTCGAGAACCCGCGCGACGAGGTCAGCTGGTATCGCCTGCTGCTGCTGATGCCCGGCATCGGCGAGGTCACGGCCCGCAATGCGGTACAGTCGATGGCCGAGCTCGCCTGGAGCCACGAGGCCTTTGGACGCTTCACGCCGCCGCCGCGGGCGCGTGAGGCGCACGCCGCGCTCGTCCGGCTGCTCGCCGACCTGCGGGCCGGCGTCGGCGGCGACGACGGTCGCGTCGGCCGCGAGATCGTTCGCGTGCGCGCGCTCTACGACGACATCTTGCGCGAACGCTACGACCGCGTCGAGCCGCGACTCTCCGACCTCGACCAACTGCAGACCATCGCCGGCGGCTACCCCGACCGCGGCACGTTCTTGAGCGCGCTTGCGCTCGAGCCGCCCAGCGCCACGTCAGACCTCGGCTTCGGCTCCGACACCGAGGACGACACGCTCGTGCTCTCCACCGCCCACAGCGCCAAGGGCCGCGAGTGGGACGCGGTGTTCGTCATCTGGGCCGTGGACGGCTGGTTCCCGATGGCGCGCGCGCTCGGCAGCGACGACGAGATCGAGGAGGAGCGCCGCCTGATGTACGTCGCGATGACGCGGGCGCGGAACCACCTCGCCGTGAGCTATCCGCTCAACGTGTACGACTCACGCCGCGGCGCCGACTATTCGCTCGACCAGGTGAGCCGCTTCCTCGACCGCGGGGTGCGCAAGGCCTTCCAGCGCGTCACGCTGCAGGCCACCGTCGAGCCCGCGGCCGACGCAACGACGCCCGCGCAGCCTCCGGAGGTCGATGTCCGCGCGCTCCTGCGCAGTCGCTTCGGAGGCGGCGAAACCTAACGCGCGCCCGACGGCATCCCCGACGGCGCCGCCACCGCCCCACCCGCGCGATGCCGCGCTATCAGCGTGTCGATCGTACGCCGCAGGTCACGCCCCTGACGCTGCCACTCCGCTTCGAACGGCTCGAGGTCCGTGAGATACACGCGGCGCGCCAGCAGGGCGGCGTTGTCGAGCGGCACGCGCTCGGCGTAGCGGGGCGAGATCGTCCGCCAAGATGGCGCCACGGAATCCACGAGCAGGCGACGCGCGGCGGTGTAGAGTGAATCGCGCAGGGCGATCCGCCGGTTGCGCTGCCCCGAGTCAGGGTGCGCGCGGAACGTGGAGTCGAGCGATGCGTACAGCCGTCCCCAGAACGCGGCCAAGGCACGATCGTCGGCCCAACGCGCGGCCGCGCGAATCGCGCGTGACGAATCGCCGCGCGCAAGGAAAAACGCCTGCGCCCCGCGCGCGCCGACGAAGCTGGCGAAGCTTTCATTGAACGTCGCCTCGCCCGCAGCATAGTAGCGGTTGTGCGTCAGCTCATGGATCACCGTGTTCACGAGATCCACCGAGTCCTCCGCAAGCGTGGTTGAGAGCAGCGGGTCGTTGAACCAGCCCAGCGTCGAGAACGCCGACGCGGGCCGCAGGTAGGTATCGAAGCCACGCCCACGCAGCTCCGCTTCGGCGGCCAGCGCATCCGCGCGGCGGAAGTAGCCCTTGTACGGCAGGCGCCCCACGAGCGGAAAGCGCCAGAGCACGGGCTCCAGCCAATCCGGCCGCGCGCCCGATAGCACCAGCACCAGTGTATCCGACTCGAGCTGCGTGAACAGCGTAAATGTCTTTCCCGCCGGCAGCCCGAGCGAATCCTCGGCGAAGGCCCGCGCCTCGAGTACCAACTGCAGCTTGCCCCGCGTCTCCGCGTCCAGCGCCGAATCCGCCACGAGCGCCGCGATCGGCTGGCGCGCCAGCAGGATGCGCGCCTCCTCGTAGCCCGCCCGCAGCAAATACCGCCCCAGCGGCGTCGCCACGAGCAGCACCAGCCCCAGCGCCACACAGGCGCCGACACCAAGGAGCAGCACGCGCAGCCATCCACGCACGCGAGAGGAACCGTCAGCCATGAGGAGTGTCGAGGGAATCACGGAAGCCTACCTCACGAACGAAACTAACCCCCACCTCTCCCGTCTCCCCCCCGTCTCCCGCACTCCCGTCTCCCCATCCCCGCCCCTGCCCCCTCTCCCGTCTCCCACCCGACCCCGAGCGGCTAGATTCCATCGGATATGGCCTTCGTCCATCTCCACACCCACAGCGAGTACTCGCTGCTCGACGGCGCCAATCGGATCGATGACCTCATCGCCCGCGCCCAGGAGTTCGAGCAGCCCGCCCTGGCCATCACCGACCACGGCAACCTGCACGCGGCGTGGGAGTTCCAGGAGAAGGCCAAGAAGGCCAAGCTCAAGCCGATCATCGGCATGGAAGCGTACGTCGCGCGCGGCGACCGCCGTGACCGCTCCCGCGCCGCCGCCGGCGAGAAGAACTACTACCATCTCGTCCTGCTCGCGCGGGACCTCGAGGGCTATCGCAACCTCGTGAAGCTCTCGTCGCTGGGCTACACGGAGGGCTTCTACGGCAAGCCCCGCGTGGACCGCGAACTGCTCGCGCGCCACAACAGCGGCCTGATCGTCTCGTCCGCCTGCATGGCCGGCGAGGTCGCCCAGCATCTGCTCGAAGACCGCTACGACGAGGCCAAGGCCGTCGCCGCTTGGTACGCCGAAGTCTTCAAGGACCGCTATCACCTCGAAGTCCAGGCCCACGAGGCCGGCGAACAGCAGAAGCTCAACCAGCTGATCTTCAAGCTGGCCAAGGAGATGAACCTTCCGGTCGTCGCCACCAACGACGCGCACTTCCTCAAGGCCGAGGACCACGACGCGCACGACGTGCTGCTCTGCATCGGCCTCAAGAAGGACCGCCTCGACGCCGACCGCATGCGCTACGACCGCGGCCTCTACTTCAAGAGCGCCCCCGAGATCCAGGCGCACTTCAAGGGCCGCACAGACGTCCTCGAGAACACGCTGAAGATCGCCGACGAGGTCAACGTCGTCTTCGACAAGAAGTACTACGTGCCCTCGTTCCCGCTGCCCCAAGGCGTGAGCAGCGAGAACGACCTCCTGGTCAAGATCTCCACCGAGGGCGCGAAGCAGCGCTACGGCGATCCGCTGCCCAAGGAAGTCCAGGAGCGCCTCGACTACGAACTCAGCGTGATCACGAAGACCGGCTACGCTGGCTACTTCCTCATCACCGCTGACTTCATCAAGGCTGCGCGCGACCGCGGTATCCCTGTCGGACCAGGCCGCGGCTCGGCCGCCGGCTCGCTGGTCGCGTACGCCACGGGCATCACCAACGTGTGCCCGCTCAAGTTCGACCTGCTCTTCGAGCGCTTCCTGAATCCGGAACGCGTCTCGATGCCCGACATCGACGTGGACTTCTGCGAAGAACGCCGCGGCGAAGTCATCGAGTACGTCCGCGACAAGTACGGGCGCGAGTCCGTCGGCCAGATCATCACCTTCGGGACGCTCAAGTCCCGCGCCTGCATCAAGGACGTCGGCCGCGTGCTGGGGTTCACCCCCGCGGAAACCGACGCCATCGCCAAGCTCATCCCGAACGCGCCGAACTTCTCGCTCACCGTCGCCGAGGCCATCGAGAAGGTCCCGGAAGTCCGCAAGTTCTACGAGCAGGACGAGCGCCACGCGCAGCTCTTCGACTTCGCGATCTCGCTCGAAGGGCTCTCGCGCCACGCCGGCGTGCATGCCGCGGGCATCGTCATCGCGCCGGGGCCGATCGACGAGTACGTGCCCGTCTGCACGCAGGAGTCCAAGGGCTCCGGCTCGGACGGCGACGAGCGCGTCGTCGTCACGCAGTACGACATGGTCGCGCTGGAAAAGGCGGGCATGCTCAAGATGGACTTCCTCGGCCTCACCACGCTCACCATCCTCACGGATGCGGTGCGGGCCATCAAGGAGCGCCGCGGCGTGGACCTCGACCTCGACGCCCTGCCGCTCGACGACGAAGCGACCTACCGCATGCTGCGCGCCGGCCGCACGGCCGGCGTGTTCCAGTTCGAATCGCCGCTGGCCACCGAGATGGTCCGCGGCATGCGCGCCGACCGCTTCGACGACCTCGTCGCGTCGAACGCGCTGATGCGCCCCGGCCCGCTCGACGCGGGCATGCACAAGGTTTACCAGCGCCGCAAGAAGGGCGAGGAGCCGGTCTCGTACCAGCTCCCCGAGCTCGAGGAGATCCTCGCGCCCACCTACGGCGTCATCACCTACCAAGAGCAGGTGATGCGCATCGCGCAGCGCTTGGCGGGCATCTCGCTCGCCGAAGCCGACGTGCTGCGCAAGGCCGTCGGCAAGAAGGACGTCGCGCTCATCCAAGCCGAGCTCGGCAAGTTCAGCGAGAAGGCCGTGGCCAATGGCCATCCGGCCAAGGTGATCGCGGACATCGCCGCGCAGATCGAGACCTTCGGCCGCTACGGCTTCAACAAGTCGCACTCGGTCGCCTACTCGGTCCTCTCGTACCACACGGCCTACCTCAAGGCGCACTACGCGCCCGAGTTCATGGCCGCCGTGCTCTCGGCATCCATCGGCGACACCGATGCCGTCGTGAAGTACATCGCCGAGGCCCGCGATCTCGGGCTCGAGATCCTCGCGCCGGACGTCAACGAGTCCGGCTGGAAGTTCACCGTCGTCGGCGACACGCGCATCCGCTTCGGCTTGGGCGCCATCCGCAACGTCGGCCACTCGGCGGCCGAGAGCATCATCGCCGCGCGCAAGGAGAAGCCCTTCACGTCGCTCTACGATCTCACGGAGCGCGTGGACCTCCGCGTCTGCAACAAGCGCGTGTTCGAGGCGCTCATCCACGCCGGTGCGCTCGATGGGCTGCCGGGCCATCGCGCACAGTTCCTCGCCGCGCTCGACGGCGCCATGCAGCACGCCTCGCTGCAGCAGGCGGAACAGGCGACGGGCCAGGGCTCGCTCTTCGGCGACCTCGGCGGCGATCCCACCGAAGCCCCGAGCGCGAGCATCCTGCCCACGTTGCCTAACGTGAAGCCCTTCACCGAGAGCGAGCGGCTCACGCAGGAAAAGGCGATCCTCGGCTTCTACATCTCCGGCCACCCGCTCGAACCTTTCCGCGCGGAGTGCGAGCTACTCGCCACGCACCAAGTGAACCAGCTGGGCACCTGGAGCCCCGAGCCGATGGCGCTGGCCGGCGTGGTCACCGCCGTGCGGCGGCAGATCTCCAAGAAGTCCGGCAACGAGTTCGCGCGACTCGTCGTGGAAGATTTCTCGGGGACGGCGGAGATCCTCGTGTTCCCCGAGGCCTGGGCGGCGATGGCCGACCGCGTACAGACGGACATCCCGGTGCTGATCAAGGGCGCCTACGGCCGCCGCGACCAAGGTGCGGACAATCCCACGTTCATCGTGGAATCCATCACGCGCCTGGCGGAGCTGCGGGCCAGCGGGCAGTACGCGGTGGCCCTGGACCTCGACCCGACGGCGGGGCTCCCCGCGGACGTCATGGCCGACATTCGCGCGGTGGCCGAAGCCCATCCCGGTTCGGCCCTCTTGGAGCTACGTTGGAAGGGTCCTGACGGGAGCCCGGCCCGCCTGCGGTCGCGCTCCCTCAAGCTGTCCCCTGCCGGCCCGGCCCTCCTGGAGCTCCGCTCCCTGTTGGGACCCGAGCGGGTGCGCCTCGTGCGCGGGAGCTGAACCATGGGTACGTCCGCACTGGAATTCGAAAAGCCGCTGGCCGAGCTCGAGAAGCAGATCGAGGAGGTCCGCCGCGTCGCCGAGGAGCAGAAGCTCGACGTGAACGCGCAGATCGCCCCACTGCAGGCGAAGCTGCACGAGCTGCGCCGCGACGTCTACAAGAACCTCACGCCGCTGCAGCGCGTGCAGGTCGCGCGCTCGGCCAAGCGTCCGTTCGCGCTCGACTACCTGCGCCTCGCGTTCAGCGACTTCATCGAGCTGCACGGCGACCGCGCCTTCCGCGACGATCCGTCCATCGTCGGCGGCTGGGCCCGCCTCGATGGCGAGACGGTCATGGTGATCGGCCAGCAGCGCGGCCGCGACACCAAGGAGAACCTGCACCGCAACTTCGGCATGCCCCATCCGGAGGGCTACCGCAAGGCGCTGCGCCTCATGAAGCTGGCCGAGAAGTTCCACGTGCCGATCATCACCATGATCGACACGCCCGGCGCCTGGGCCGGTCTCGGCGCCGAGGAGCGCGGCCAGAGCGAGGCCATCGCGCGCAACTTGTTCGAGATGAGTCTCCTCGAGGTGCCCGTCATCGCGATCGTCATCGGCGAAGGCGGCTCGGGCGGCGCGCTCGCGCTCGGCGTGGCCGACAAGATCCTGATGTTCGAGAACTCCGTGTACTCGGTCATCACCGTCGAGGGCTGCGCGGCCATCCTCTGGAAGGACGGCAAGAGCGTGGAGATGCGCG
>CAZCIM010000071.1:0-6630 GCA_964498895.1 uncultured Gemmatimonas sp.
TGCGGCAGGTGGAGGAAGTGCTGATCCGCGCCGTCGCGCGCTTCGGCATCGTGGCGGAGCGCGTACCGGGCAAGACGGGCATCTGGACCTCAGGTGCGGGTACTGCCGATGCAGCGCCGCGCCACGACCCTCGCAAGCTCGCCAGCATCGGCGTCCATGCACGGCAGTGGGTGACGTGGCATGGTTTCGCGCTCAACGTCACCACTGACTTGAGCTACTTCGATCTGATGGTCCCCTGCGGACTGCCGGGCGTGGACATGACGTCCGTCGAGCGCGAGCTGCTCGAGGGCAGCGAACGCGGGGTCTGCCTCGCGCCGTCGCCGACGTTGGGTGAGGATGTGCGCGAGGCGATGGTCGTGGCATTCGGCACGGTCTTCGCGCGCCAACCGCGCGTCGTGGAGCAGCTCACCGCCGGCTGACATCCACGTCAGTCCGGCGGCAGCGGCAACGCCGTCGTCTCCTTCTCCGTTCCCATGACGATGGTCGTGCGGGTCTCCGCCGCGCGGCAGCGGTCCTTGAGCTCGACGCTCACGAGGTGTTCCAACTCCTTCGTGCTTGCGCAGCGGACCTTCAGTAGGTAATCGAGGTCGCCCGCCACGTGGTGGCATTCCTGGATCCACGGAAGCGCCCGCGCCTTCCGAAGAAAGCCGCGGCGCAGCCGAGGGTCCGTGAACCGCACGAAGACGAACGCCAGCAGTCCGGCCCCGAGCGCGTCAGGGTCGAGCCGCGCGGCGTACCCGGTGACGAGGCCCGCCCGCTCGAGACGGCGCACGCGCTGCGCCACGGCGGCGGCCGAGAGACCCGTCCGCTGGGCCAGCTCGGCCCAGCTGATCCGCCCCTCGGCCATCAAGGCCGCGAGAATCTGCTTGTCAATTGAATCCATTGTTTGCAAGATATTGAACAATCGTTTCCATTGTACAGTCACATTTCTGCAAGGAAAGCACATGACCCCCCGCATCGCCTGCGGCCGCTGGCCGGCCCTCCTACTCCTCGTCCTGTTGGCCGCCTGCGGCGGCGACGTGGACTCGCTGCCCGGTGCCGTCGGCCAGATTCCGATCTTCAACCCGTCGAAGTATCTCGACTACAGCTCCGCCTACACCAGCGACGACTTCGGCGACCCCATGAAGTTCAGCTCCTACAGCTGGGAGCTCGAGACCGAGCGCCCGGCGGACGAGGTCATCGCATTCTACACGGCCCAGTGGCCGCAGGCCGGGCGCGAGGATGACGAGGAGGAGAACGTCGTCCGCATCCGCAACCCCGCATTCCCCGAGGACGAGGACGCGCCCCTCGGCGAGAGCGTGATGATCACTGTCTGGCGGGACAAGCAAGGCGGCAAGACCAAGTTCGAGATCGACGAGGACGTGTTCCGCGCCCGACGACCCTAACCGGCAGCACGTCCGTTCGCACGGGAGCCGCGGCCCGGGCCGCGGTCCCCTCTCCACCGCCGGAGACGGTGACGGCGCTGCAGCTCGAGAGCCGCAGCGCCGTCCTCGCGTCACGCGGAGAGGCCGCGCTGCTTCGCGGCTTCCGACGCCGCGCTCAGTCGCGGTTTCCGCCGCCGCGCCGCCGCTCCACCGCCCGCCCGCCCTCACGCGCCCACTGGTCGTACCAGTCCGCCATGTAGAGGATCGTCCGCAGGTTGTTCGACGGCCGCGTCCCCGTGCCGTGGAACTGGTTCGGGAAGCGGAGCATCTTCGCAGGCACGCCGCGGTACTTGAGCGCCGCGAAGTACTCCTCTGTCTGCGCCATCGGCGTGCGCAGGTCCGCCTCGCCGGTCATGAGCAGCGTCGGCGTCGTGACCTTGCCCACGTGCATGATCGACGACTGCTCGAGCCAGCGCGTCGGATCTTCCCAGAACGGCTTCTGGAAGAAGCTCATCGTGAAGAAGGGAATGTCCGTCTGGCCGAACATCGACATCCAGTTGATCACCGGACAGCGCACGGCCGCGGCCGCGAAGCGGTCCGTGTGACCGATCATCCAGCTCGAGAGCACGCCGCCACCCGAGCAGCCACCGACGTACATGCGCGTCGTATCGATGCTTGCGCCGCGAATGGCCGCATCCACGCCGGCCATCAAGTCCTCGTGGTCCACGCCGGGATACCGGAAGTTGATGCCGCGCGCGAAGGCCTCGCCGTAGCTGGTCGAGCCACGCGGGTTCGTGAACAGCACCACGTAGCCCATCGCCGCCCAGGCCTGGTAGTTGAAGTTGAACCCGACGTTGTAGTCGGCGAACGGCCCGCCATGGATCTCGAGCAGCAGCGGATAGCGCTTGCTCGCGTCGTAATGCGGCGGCTTCACGATCCAGCCCTGCACGCGCGTGCCGTCACGCGAGGTGAACCACAGCTCCTCCTGCGCACCGAGGCGGCGGCCGGCGAGGAAATCCTCGTTCACCCGCGTGAGCGCCGTGGTCGTGGCGCCGGCACGCAACGGGAACCGAACCACCTCCGGCGGCGCGTCCCCGGCGGTGCGCACGCCGACGCCGAAGGGCTCGCGGCCTGCGGCCATCGAGCTGAGCGACACCATGTGCTGACCGGTCGTCACGTCGCGGATCGCGCCGGTGAGCGGCACGAAGCGCACGTTGCTCGTCCCGTGGTGCGTGATGGTGGCGTAGATGCCGGAGTTATCCGGCGCCCAACGCACGTCGCTCACCAGTCGGTCCAACGCGTCGCTGAGATTGCGCATGCCCGTCCCGTCGAGCCGGATCACATGCAAATCCGGCTGAGTGTACGTATCCGGGGCCGACGTATACCCGTTGAACGCCACCATCCGGCCGTCGGGTGAGACCACGGGACTGGTCCAGTTCCCCTCGGCGGGCGTCAGCTGCCGCACCGCGCCCGATGCGACGTCGAGCGCGTATATGTGCGACTTCCGGTAGATCGCGTCCCAGTCGCCGCGCCAGCCGTCGAACACGATGGTCTTGCCATCGGGCGTGAAGTCGAAGCCGACGTTGCCCTCAAGGCCGTCGAAGCGCGCGCCGACGTTCCATTCGCCGAACGTGAGCTGGCGCGCCGAGCCGCCGTCGGCGCTCACGGTGAAGAGGTGCACGAAGCCACGGCGCATGAAGCCGCGGTAGTCCTGGCGGTAGTGCAGGTCCTCGATCACACGCGGACCCGCGTCCCACTGCGCCCCCGCGGGCGGCGTCGGCATCGCCACGGTCCAACGAGAAGGACGCGGCACGAAGCTCCCGAACACGATGGACTTGCCGTCGGGGCTCCACGCCGGATTCATCGGCGCATGCTCGAGGCGCGTGACCTGGCTCGTCGCGCCCTCGGCGTCCATCCAGCGCACGAACACCTGCGCGCCCGCCGGCTCACCGCTCGCCACGTAGAGGATGCGCGTGCCGTCCGGCGACCAGCGCGGACCGCCGCCGTTCGCGAGGAAACGCTGGCGCGACCCATCGGCGTCCATGATCCACAGCGCCGTCTCCCACTGGTCGCTGCGCGTGTTCACGAAGCGCCGCGTGTAGATGATCTGGCGCCCGTCGGGCGACACCTGCGGGTCACCGACCGTTTCGTAGTCGAAGTACGAGGCGATGGTGACGGTAGAGTCGCGCTGGGCCGCGAGGGACGCGGGCGCGAAGACAAGCGTGGCGCAGAGGAGGGCCGCGCCGAGGGCAGCACGCACGGGGGACGCTCCGGTGGAGGGAACCCCGAATCTGCCCCGCATGCTCGCGAAGGGCAACCCTCGGGAGACCGCGCCTAGCCGCGCGCCGCTACCACCAGAGCCGAAGGCCGGCGACCAGCATCGCCTCGCCGGCATCACCCCCGGCCAGCTCGCGCGTGCGCCCGAACCGCCGCTCCCACACCACGCCCGCGTACGGCGCGAACTCACGCCGCAGCTCATAGCGTGTGCGCAGTCCCAGCGAGGACTGCCCCACGCCCTAGCCGATGCCGAACGTCGCATCGTCACGCGCGGCCACCGAGGTCTCGACGCGCGGCTGCAGCACCAAGCGCTGCGTCAGATACAGATCGTATGACGCCGTGAGGCCCAACGAGACGTGCCCCTCGGTCGTCACGAACAGCGACGGCTCAACCTCGAACCAGCCCGGCGCCAGACCCTGCAGGCCGAGCACCGCCCCCACGCGCTGCTGCGATTGTCCGCCTTCCGCCGTGACGTCGCTGCGTACGCCGACCTGCGCATCCCACCACGGCGAGACTAACCGGCCGTAGAGCAGCTGCAGTTCTGCGTGCAACCCCTGCCCCTCGGTCGCGCTGCCGCCGTCCACCTTGAACCACAGGCGACGCGACGCACCGCCCGCCCATCCAATCACGTCGAAGAGCAACGGGCGTCCGATGGCATCCGGCGCGAGCTCCAGCACCTCCGTGAGCACGAAGGTCGTGGGCTTCCAGCCCATGTCATGCGCCATCGGCGACATGGTCGGATCCTGACCCTGCGCGCGCAGCACGGCAGGCCCCGTGACTACCAGCGCCACGACGCAGGCGAGCGCTCCCATTCGCAGGCGACGCAGGCGCACGAACGAACCCACGCGCTCACTCTGCATGGTGATGCTCCTCGTGCCCGCCCGTCGCAGGCCCGACCCTGAACTCGCGGAACATGCCTACTTCCATGTGATACAGCACATGGCAATGAAATGCCCAGCGCCCCGGCGCATCCGCCGTCACGAGCAACGACAGCTGCTCGGCGGGCTTCACGTTCACCGTGTGGATCCGCGGACTGCGCGTGCCATGCCCATTCTCGAGCTCCATCCACATGCCGTGCAGGTGCATGGGATGGTTCATCATCGTGTCGTTCACGATCGTCAGGCGCACGCGCTCGCCGTACGCGAGCTCGATTGGCTCCGCGCGGTCGTACGGCACGCCGTCGATGCCCCAGGTGAAGCGCTCCATGTTGCCCGTGAGATGCATCTCGATCTCGCGCGTCGGCGCCCTGAACTCGGGCCACTCGCTCGGCGCTTGCAGGTCCGTGTACACGAGCACACGGCGCCCGTCGTTGCCAAGCCCGGCGCCGGGTTCTCCCAGCCGGTTCTTGAGGACGTCAGGCACCATCGCGTTCTCGGCGCCATGCGTGCTGCCCGTGTGCGCACGGTCCGGCGGCAGCGTGCCGGGAGCCCGCAGCGCCGACGACATCTCTCCCATGTCGTGCCCGGCGTGCTCGTCATCGGCTGCGGCGGCCGGTGCCGCGGGTGCGTCGGACATGTCGTGGCCGGCGTGCTCGTCCTCCGCCGCCGCGCCGTGCGCGCCGTGTCCGGCGCCGTGGTCCATGCCCATGTCCGCCATCGTGAGCAAGGGCCGACGCCGGCGGGCCGGCAGCTCCGGCGCCATC
Source organism: uncultured Gemmatimonas sp. (assembly GCA_964498895.1). Lineage (GTDB taxonomy): Bacteria > Gemmatimonadota > Gemmatimonadetes > Gemmatimonadales > Gemmatimonadaceae > Pseudogemmatithrix. The sequence continues at coordinate 5,284 of CAZCIM010000071.1, forward strand.
CCCTCGCGCGGCGCCAGCGTGCCCGCCGTGAATCCGCTGCGATCCATCGCCTCGGCGTAGATCGCGTACGCACGGTCATCCGGCATCGCGACGATCACATCGAAGGTCTCGGCCATGCCGATGCGGAACTCCTCGACTTGCACCGGCGCGACGGGCTGGCCGCTGGCCTGCACGACGGTCATCGGCAGGCCCGGAATGCGCACGTCGAAGAACGAACCTGCCGCCGCGTTGATGAAGCGCAGCAACACGCGCTCGCCAGGTTGGAAGAGCCCCGTCCACGGCGCCTCGGGGGTCCGCCCGTTCAGCAAGTAGCTGTACGTCGCGCCCGTCACGTCGGCGATGTCGGTCGGGTTCATCCGCATGCCCGCCCACATCAGGCGGTCGGACATCGTCGCGGAGAAACCGTCGCGCGCGATGTCGCGGAAGAAGTCCGCGACCGTCCGCCGCTGGAAGTTGTAGGCATCGGGCTGCTTCTTGATCCGCGCCAAGACGCGATGCGGGTCTTCGAACGTCCAGTCCGAGAGCACGACGACGAACTCGCGGTCGTAGGCATGTCCGTAGCCGTTCGCGGGCTCGATGACCAGCGAGCCATAGTGCCCGAGTTGCTCCTGAAGGCCCGAGTGGCTGTGGTACCAGTACGTCCCCGCCTGCTTGATCGGGAAGCGGTACTCAAACGTCGTGCCCGGCTTGATGCCCTCGAAGCTGAGGCCCGGCACGCCGTCCATCTCCGGCGGCAGGATCAACCCGTGCCAGTGAATGGAGGTGTCCTCGCGGAGCGTGTTGCGCACCCGCAGGACCGCCTCGTCGCCTTCACGGAACCGTAGCACCGGACCGGGAATCGTGCCGTTGATCGTCACCGTCTGCGCCGCACGCCCGTCGACGCGCAACCGCGTCTCCGAGATCGTGAGGTCGTACGCACGGACGCCGTCGGGTGCCGGCTCGAGCGGACCCAGCCCGGTATCAACGAAGGCTGGGGCACGCGCATTCGCAGAAACGAGCGGCAGGACGCTGAGGCCGACGCCCGCGGCCGCTGAGGCCCCGAGAAAGGCCCGTCGGCTCAACTGGCGGTCCGATTCAGACTTACGGTGCATAGTGACAAGAATAACCGCCCGGCACCTCTCGTTCCCCTCTATTGACGAGAATTTGGACAGTCCAAGACCGTCACCCCACAGAGCAGAGCTTCGGGATATATTCAGGGTCCGATGAGCAGCGATCCAAAGCTCTATCCGACGCGCGAACGCAGCGCCGAGGCCCGCCGCACGGTGGACTTCGCGGTGGAGCTGAACGGCGCACAGTTCAAGGCGGCCACGCATCCAGACGGCCCGCTGCTCATTGTCGCCGGCGCGG
>CAZCIM010000072.1:0-6557 GCA_964498895.1 uncultured Gemmatimonas sp.
GCGTCGATCGGGTCGCCGTTGATCAGCATGTCGAGGCGCTGCAGGTCGCTCTTGCGGTAGCCCAGCATCTCGTAATCCAGCGACGCGTAGCCGCGTGAGATGCTCTTGAGCTTGTCGAAGAAGTCGAGGATGATCTCGCCCAAGGGGAACTCCCAGTCGATCTCCACGCGCGTGGTGTCGAGGTAGTTCATGCCCTTGTACTCGCCGCGGCGCTCCGTGCCCAGCGTCATGATCGGCCCGATGTAGTCCGTGGGGACCATGATGCGGGCCTTCACGTACGGCTCCTCGATGTACTCGATGACGCTCGCCGGCGGCATGAGCGCCGGGTTCTCGACGAGGATCTCCTCGCCGTCGGTCTTCTTCACGTGGTATTCCACGCTGGGGACCGTCGTGACGAGGTCGAGGTCGAACTCGCGCTCGAGCCGCTCCTTCACGATCTCCATGTGGAGCAGGCCGAGGAAGCCGCAGCGGAAGCCGAAGCCGAGCGCGGTGGAGGTCTCGGGCGTGTAGTTCAGCGAGGCATCGTTGAGCTGCAGTTTCTCGAGCGCGTCGCGCAGGTCTTCATACTGCTGCGTGTCGGTCGGGAAGATGCCGGCGAACACGAACGAGCGCACGGCCTGATAGCCGGGCAGCGGCTCGCTCGCCTTGTGCTCGGCGTCGAAGATCGTGTCGCCGGCACGCGTTTCCTTCACCGACTTCACGCTCGCGACCACGTAGCCGACCTCGCCGGCGGTCAGCTGCTTGGTCGGCACCTGGCGCAGCTGGTTGTAGCCGACGTCGAGCACCTCATAGACCGACTCCGAGGCGCCGAAGGTGATCTTCATGCCCTTCGTGAGCGTGCCGTCCACGACGCGCACGCTGGGAATCGCGCCGCGGTACTTGTCGTAGTAGGAGTCGTAGATGAGCGCGCGCAGCGGCCCGTCCGGATTGCCGCGCGGCGGCGGCACCTTCTTGACGACCTCTTCGAGCAGCTCGGGGATGCCGAGGCCTTCCTTGGCGCTCACCAAGAGGATGTCCTCGGGCTTGCAGCCCAGGAGGTCCACGACTTCCTGGCGGCGCTTCTCCGGCTCCGCGCCCGGGAGATCGATCTTGTTCAGGATCGGGATGATCTCCAGCCCGGCGTCCATCGCGAGGAACAAGTTGGACAGCGTCTGCGCCTGGATGCCCTGCGAGGCATCCACGACGAGGATGGCGCCTTCGCAGGCGGCCAGCGAGCGGGAGACTTCATACGTGAAGTCCACGTGCCCGGGCGTGTCGATCAGGTTCAGCTCATAGGTCGTGCCGTCCTTGGCATCGTAGGACATGCGCACGGCGTTGAGCTTGATCGTGATGCCGCGCTCGCGCTCGAGGTCCAGGGTGTCGAGCACCTGGGCCTTCATTTCACGCTTCTGCAGCATGCCCGTGGCCTCAATGAGGCGGTCGGCCAGGGTAGACTTCCCGTGGTCGATGTGGGCGACGATGCAGAAGTTGCGGATCAGCTGCGGAGCGGTCACGGCGGGTCAAGCAAGAGGTCGGACAACCAGAGCCCCGAAAGCTAGCGGAAGGATCGCTCGCTTCCAACGGCTACGACTTGGAGCGCGTAGCTCCGCTGTCTAGTTTCCAACGCAGATGTCCGCACCAACCTCGGGTCCGTTGCGGCCCGACCTGATGGACCCCCGGACCCTCGCGGCGCTCGGTCGCCTCGAGGTCATTTCGCGTTGGCTGGTGGACGGCGTGCTGGCGGGCCTGCATCGCTCGCCCCGGAAGGGGTTCTCGGTGGAGTTCGCCGAGCACCGCGCCTATCAGCCCGGCGACGATCTCCGGTTCATGGACTGGAAGGTCGCGGCCCGCGCGGACAAGTGGCTCATCAAGCAGTACGAGGAAGAGACGAACCTGCGCGCGACCATCGTGCTGGATGTCTCCAAGTCCATGGACTGGGCCTCCGCCCCGACGTTGCTCACGAAGCGGCAGTACGCGGAGCAGCTGGTGGCGGCACTCGCCCTGCTCCTGCTCCGGCAGCGCGACGCGGTCGGCCTCGTGCGCTTCGACGATGCGATCCGCACGGCCATCGCCCCCGCGTCGCGCCAGGTCCAGTTCACGCGACTGGTCGCCGCACTCGGCGACGCGGCGGGCGGCGCGTCCACGGACGCCGCCGGCGGACTCCGCCAAGCCGCGCTGCAGGTGAAGCGTCGCGGCATGGTGGTGCTCGTGTCCGATCTGCTCTGCGAGGCGCAGGAGGTGGACGACACCGTGCACGTGCTGCGCGCGCAGGGACAAGATGTCACGGTGCTTCATATCCTCGACCCGGCCGAGCGGAGCTTCGATCTCCCCACGGGCGAAGCGATGTTCGTGGACACCGAAGGCGGAGACGCGCTGACTGCGACACCGGCGGAAGTGCGCGAGGCATATGCCGAGACGGTCGCGGAGGCGATGAGTGAGTGGCGTGCACGATTCGCCGGCAGCGGGGCCGTGTATGAGCCGGTACTCACCAGCGAGCCGTTCGGCATTCCCCTCCGCCGCGCGTTCGCCCGCCGGCAACGGCTGCCGTGAACTTCCTCGCGCCTTGGGCGCTGCTGCTGTCGGTGGCGGCGGCCGTGCCGCTGCTCCTACACCTGTTGCGACGACGCAGCGGGGAGCGCGTCGATTTTCCGGCGCTGCGCTACCTGCGCCGTGCGGAACGCGAGCACGCGCGCGAGGTGCGACTGCGCAACTTTTTGTTGCTCGCCCTCCGCGTTACGGCGGTGCTGGCCATCGCCGCCGCCCTCGCGCGGCCGATCGGTCCGTTCCCGGGCGTGGGACATCCGCCGACGGCGGTCACGCTGGTCTTCGACAACTCTGCGTCCACGGCGGCCGTGGTGGGTGGAAGCACGTTGATGGAGCAGCAGCGCCGCGCCGCGCGTGCGGTGCTGGACGCGGCGCGTCCGTCAGACGCGGTGACGATCGTGACGATGGACGGCGCGCTCCGCAGCGGCTCGCCGGCGTCGCTGCGTGCGGCGCTCGACTCGTTGCCGCGCCTCGACGGGGCGGGCAACGCCGCCGCGGCGCTGCGCCGCGCGGAGGCGGCGCTCGCGGGCGCCGCGCAGGTCGAGCGTCGCATCGTGATTCTCACCGACGGACAGGCGAGTGCGTGGGCTGGGTTGGCGGATTCCGCGCGCACATCGCGCGTGATGTTCGTAGCGACCGGTGCACGACCGGCAAATCACGGACTCCTGGCGGTCACGGCGGATCCTCCCGTGTGGAGTCCGCGGGGGAGCCTGCGCGCCGAGTGGACGGGTGATTCTGCCGCGTGGCGCATCTCCATTGATGACCGCACGCTGCTCCGCGGCCGGAGCGCCGCGTCCGCCAGCATCGCGGCCGCGCTGCAGCCCGGCGCGCGCGGCTGGCTGGCCGGACGCGTGGAGCTCGAGCCCGACGATTTCCGCAGCGACGACGTGCGTCACTTCGCCGTGTACGTGGGGGACGCGCCGGCGATCGCGGCCGATGCGGGCAGCCCCTTCCTGCGCGAGGCGGCGGCGACGCTGATTGCCGGCGCGCGTGCGAGAGCGGGCACGCGCGTCGCCCTCGTCCCCGCCGTACGCGCCCGGACGCCGGGCATCGTGTTCGCCCCGTCGGATCCCCTGCAGCTCGCCGCGGCGAATCGGGCGCTGAGCCAGGCGGGCATTCCGTGGCGCTTCGCCGGCGCGCGCAGCGGTCCGGCGCCGTTGCGCGGAGCCGGCGTCGAAGGTGCGACGGCGACGCGGTGGTTCGCCCTCGAAGCGGTCGGTGACGCGCCGGCGGATACACTTGCGACCGTGGGCCGTGACGCCTGGGCGGTAGCCGGCGACGGATATGTGTTGGTCGCGTCTCCTGCCGACGCGGACGCGACGGACCTGCCCGTGCGCGCCGCATTCCTGCCGTGGTTGGAGCGGTTGCTCACGGAACGCCTCGGCGAGGCCGGTGGGCGCGCGCAAGAAGTTGGCGCCGCCGCACGCGTGGACGTGCCGCGCGGCGCCACGTCCATTGAATTTTCCGACGGCGGCCTGCAGCCGCTTGAGGGCCTCACGGCTTGGCAGGCACCGGCGCTCGGTGGCGTGTACTTCTGGCGACGTGGCGAGCAACGCATCGGGGCGGTCGTGGTGAATCCCGAGCGTGCGGAGCTGGACCTCGCGGTGCTGCCACCGGATTCCCTACGCGCCGCGCTCGGCGTCGATCGCGTGCACGACACCGCCGAGGCCACCGCGCGGGCCGCGTTCGCCGCGGGCGGCCGCCGCGCCCTCGACACTCCATTGCTGGCGCTCGCCCTCGCGCTGCTCGTCGCGGAGTCATGGCTCGCGCGACGCGTCCGCAGCACCCGACCCGCAGACTGATGGCACTTCCGATCTTGATTGAGCGCCTCGCGGCGCTGCCTGCCTTCACGCGACTCAGCGCCACGCTGCCCGCCAAGAACGGCCGACAGGCCGTCGGGGGACTCGCGGGCTCCGCCGACGCCGTGCTCGTGGCCGCCCTGGCCGAGCGCGAACCGAACCGCTTGTTCGTGGTCGTCGCCGACCAGCTGCCCGATGCGGAGCGCTGGCACGCGGACCTTCAATCGGTGCTGGGCGCCGACGGCGTCGCGTTGTATCCGCCGCGGGAAGGCTTTGGCGAAGTCGAGCCGCATGCCGAGGTGGCCGGCGAGCGTGTGGAGACGCTGGAGGCATTGGCCAAGGGCAGCATCCGCGTCCTGCTCACTACGGCGCGCGCGCTGCAGGAGCGCACGCGGCTCCCCCGCGCGCTGGCCGACGCGCGGCTGGTGTTGAAGCGCGGCGATACCTGGCGACTCGAAGAGCTGATGTTCCACCTCGAATCGGTGGGCTTCGAGCGCGTACCGCTGGTGGAGGATGTGGCGCAGTACTCCGTGCGCGGCGGCATCCTCGACGTCTACGGCTTTGGCATGCGCGAGCCGGTGCGTCTCGAGTTCTGGGGCGACGAGCTCGAGGCGCTGCGCGGCTTCGATGTCGCAACGCAGCGCGCGACCGGGAGTGTGGCGCAGGTGGTGATCCTCCCGGTGGACGTGCGCGGTGACGTGGCCGAGGACCGCTACCAGCGCACGACGCTGGCCGAGCTGTTCCCGCCGGCCACGTTGCTCGTGCTGCCGCAGGGCGCGAAGGCGGCCAGCGAGTTCGAACGCACGTGGAGCGAGGCCCAGCATCACATTGACCTCGCACGCCGCCGCGGCGAAGATGCCGCGCCGCGTGAGGAACTGTTCCAGTCGCCGGGCGCCGTCGAGGGCTTCCTGCGCGGGTTCCCGTCACTGGAAGTCATCGCCGCGAGCGACGACGATCCGCGCGCGGTGGTGTTCCCGCTCAAGGCGCCGGAGCCGGTCGAACGCGACATGGCGAAGCTCGGCGCCATGGTGCGCGACGGCACGCCCACGCTCATCCTCTGCGACAACAGCGGACAGGCGGAACGCCTCGAGGAACTGTTGGAGGGGGCGCGCGGCGGCGGCGAGACGCGCGAGCGGCTCACGTTGGCGATTGGCGTGTTGGCTGGGGGATTCGTCCTGCCGCCCAAGGGGCCCGAGGGCCTCCGCGTCCTCACGGACCACGAGATCTTCCGGCGCGAGCGGCGCATTCGTCGCGCGCGGCGCTACGCCTCGGGCGCGGCGCTCGAGCATGTCACCGCGCTCAAGCCCGGCGACTTCGTGGTGCACCTCGAGCATGGCGTGGGCATCTACCGCGGCATGAACACGATCTTCCACGGTGAGGCGACCATGGAAGTCGCCGTCATCGAGTACGAGGGCGGCGACCGGCTCAACGTGCCGCTGTATCGGCTCGACCAAGTCGAGAAATACCGCGCCGCCGGCGACGTGGACGACGATGCGCCGCCGCCCAAGCTCCACAAGCTCGGCGGCAAGAAGTGGGCCGCGCAGCGCGATCGCACGCGCTCGGCGTTGCGCGAGATGACGGCCGAACTGCTCGATCTCTACGCCCGCCGCCGCATCGCCGCACGTCCGCCGCACCATCCGGACGGCGCGTGGCAGAAGCAGTTGGAGAGCTCGTTCCTCTTCGAGGACACGCCGGACCAGCGCACCGCCACCGAGCAGGTGAAGGCCGACATGGAAGCCGCGCGGCCGATGGACCGCGTGCTCGTCGGCGACGTGGGCTACGGCAAGACGGAAATCGCCGTGCGCGCGGCGTTCAAGGCCGTGCAGAGCGGCCGCCAGGTCGCGGTGCTCGTGCCCACGACGGTGCTCGCCGAGCAGCACGCGCGCACCTTCGGCGACCGCTTCGCGGATTTTCCGGTGCGACTCGCTGTCATGAGCCGCTTCCAGACCGCCAAGGAGCAGGCGGCGGCGCTGAAGGACATCGCCGAGGGTAAGGTGGACGTCGTGATCGGCACGCACCGGTTGCTGAGCCCCGACGTGACCTTCCAGCAGCTCGGACTGATCATCGTGGACGAGGAGCACCGCTTCGGCGTGAAGCACAAGGAGCGGCTCAAGCAGCTGCGCCTGGAAACCGACGTGCTCACGCTCACCGCCACGCCGATCCCGCGCACGCTGCACCAATCGCTCGCCGGCCTGCGCGACCTCACGCTCATGCAGACGCCGCCGCGCGACCGCT
>CAZCIM010000073.1:0-6376 GCA_964498895.1 uncultured Gemmatimonas sp.
TGGCCTCGCCCAAGGAGGGCTGGGGCCTCACGAACGTGGAGGCCGAGGCCTGCGGGACGCCGGTCGTGGCGTCGAACTCGCCGGGCATCCGCGAGTCCGTGCGCGACGGCGAGACCGGCTTCCTCGTGCCGCACGGCGACGTGCACGCGATGGCGCAGGCCTACGATCGATTGGCCGGCGATGCCGCATTGGTCGCCACGATGGGCGCGAAGGCACGGGCCTTCGCGGAAACCTTCACTTGGGAACGCTGCGCCCGCGAGACGGAAGCGCATCTGCTCTCGGTGATTCACTCGGGAGGGGCAGTCTAGTGGACATCGTCATTCACGAGCATCACGCGGACATCTCGGAGTACATGCGCACCCGGGCCACGCGCGCCGTCGAGCGCGCGGCCAAGCGCGTGCCGCGGACCGTGGAAGGCATCATCCGCTTCGAGCAGGACGGCCCGACGCGCCGCGTGACGGTCACGCTCCGCGCGCCGAAGCACCACGACTTGGTCGGCAAGGGCGAAGGCAAGTTCTTCGGGCCCGCGCTCACTGCGGCGATCGCGAAGGTGAATCAGCAGGCCAGCCGCGAGAAGCGCTCGCACGGCCAGCAGGGCGGCAAGCGGCGCAACGGCACGCGCGACTGAACCGATGGCGACGCTCACCGTCGGCGAGCTCTACGAGAAGCTCAAGGACGCTCTGCAGCTCGAGCTGCTGGGCAGTCCCGACGGGCTCAAGCGTCCCGTCCCCACGGATGACGCCTCCGGCCCCGGCCTCGTCCTCGCGGGCTACACGGGGCGCTTCGTGCACGAGCGCCTGCAGGTGCTCGGCGAGACGGAGGTCAGCTACCTCAAGTCGCTCACGGCCGCCGAGCGAGAGCACAACCTGCGCACGTACTTCTCGTACGAGATTCCCTGCGTGATGGTCACCAAGGGGCAGACGCTGCCCCAAGGGATGGAGGAGATGGCGCGCGAGGCGGGCATCGCGATCCTGCGCTCGAAACTCAAGACGCAGGAGTTCTACGCGCGGCTCGGGCCCTTCCTCGAGGACGCCTTCGCGCCGACGACCAACCTGCACGGCTCGCTGGCCGACGTGTACGGCGTCGGCCTGCTGTTCACCGGGCAGAGCGGCATCGGCAAGTCGGAGTGCGTGCTCGATCTCGTCGAGCGCGGGCACCGGCTCGTCGCCGACGACGTGGTGATCGCGCGCAAGAAGGGCGCGGACATCATCCTCGGCGCCGGGCACCCGCTGCAGCGGCATTACATGGAGATCCGCGGCGTCGGGCTCATCGACGTTCGCGCCATCTTCGGCATCCGCGCCGTGCGCCAGCAGAAGCGCATCGAGGTCATCGTGAACCTCGTCGAGTGGAAGCAGGGCATGGCGGTGGAGCGCACGGGGCTCGACGCCGAGATGACCAACATCCTCGACGTGGAGATCCCGCGGATCACGGTGCCGCTGAATCCCGGCAAGAACATCACGGTGGTGGCGGAAGTGATCGCGATGAACCACCTGCTGCGCTACAGCGGCGAGGATCCGGCGCACAGCTTCAACGAGCGCCTCAAGGGCCACATGCGCCAGAAGGCCGACGTGCAGCGCTACCTGCTCGATGACGACGAATAGTCCGCCCCGCGCCGTCGTCGCCGGACACGGCCGCTTCGCCGAGGGCCTGATCTCCGCCGTGGACCAGATCACCGGCATGGGGCACCTGCTCACGCCGGTGAGCAATAACGGGCTCACGCCCGCGGCCATTGATGCGGCCATCCGCGAGGCGCTCACGGCCTCGGGCGCGACGGTGGTCTTTACCGATCTGCCGGCCGGCAGCTGCACCGCCACCGTGCGGCGCATCAACAAGCTCTCACCGGGCGTCACGCTGGTCACCGGCGTCACGCTGCCGACGCTGCTCGCGTATGTGATGGGCGCCAGCATCGAGGAGGCGGTCGCGCGCGGCCGCGAGGCCTTGCTCGCGGTGGAGCCGCCGCGTGGCGCTTGAGCACTTTCGGATTGACGACCGGCTGATCCACGGCCAGGTCGTCGTCGGCTGGGGGCAGCCCTGCCAACTCGGATTCCTGGTCCTGGTGGACGACACCGTCGTCGCGTCCGAGTGGGAGCAGGAGCTCTACAAGATGGGCGTGCCGCCGGAGATGGATCTGTATTTCGATTCCGTCGAGAGCGCGGCGCGCCGCATGGCCGACTACCGCGCCGATGCGCGCGCGGGCATGCTGCTCGTGGGCGACATCGCGACGATGGCGGCGCTGCAGGCCAAGGTCCCCGACATCCACGTCGTGACGGTGGGTGGCATCCACCACAAGGAGGGACGCGTCGCGCGGCTACGCTATGTGTTCCTCACGCCGGAGGAAGAGCGGGAGCTCGCGGCGCTGGCGGCGCGCGGCGTCACCGTGGTGGCGCAGGATGTCCCCGCCACGACGCCCGTGCCGCTCTCGGACATCCTCGCGGGCGACGGGACGGGCTGATGGAACTGCTCGTCGACCTCCTCACCGGGGATGCCGCCACGGCCGCCGTGGTCGGGACGCTCTACGTCGCGCTGCTCGGCGCGGTGCTGGGCCTCGACGTCGTGAGCTTCCCGCAGGCGATGCTCTCGCGGCCGATCGTCGCGGCGACGCTCACGGGACTCGCGGTGGGCCACCCCGAGCGTGGCATCGTGCTCGGCGTGGCGCTGGAGTTCTTCGCGCTCGAGACGATGCCCTTCGGCGCGTCGCGGTATCCGGAGTGGGGCTCCGCCTCGGTCGTGGGCGCCGTGGTTTTTGCAGGGGTCCCTGGCTTCGTGCCCGGCGCGATGGCTTACGCAGTCCTCGTCGCCCTCGCCACGGCACAGGTGGGCTATCACTCGATGGTCTGGTTGCGGCGCCTCAACGCGCGCTGGGCGCGGCAACTGCAGCCGCAGATCGCCGCGGGGTCCTGGGGCGCGGTGCGGCGCGTCCATCTCACCGGCCTCGTCGCGGACTTCTTGAGGGGCGGCATCATCACCGCGCTTGGTGTGCACGCATTTGTGGCACTGCGCACGCCGGTGCTGGGGAGCTTCGACGCATCGGGCACGCTGTCGCGGGCCGTCGTGGTGTCGTTGGCGTCCGCGGTGGGGCTGGCCGCCATCTGGAAGATCACGGCGAGCGCGCACGGCGCGCGGTGGTGGTTGCTCGGCGGCTTGGTCGTCGGCTTCGCGTTGGCCGGGGGGCTCGGATGAGCGCGCCGACGCTGCCGTTCTCGACGCGCGCGGCGATGCTGCTGCGCCTGCTGAGTATCCAGGCGAGCTGGAACTACGAGACCATGCTCGGACACGGCATGGCATTCGCGATGGAGCCGGCGCTGCGTCGGTTGCCCGGCGGTCGCGGGGGCGACGCGTACCGGGCGGCGCTGGCGCGGCACAGCGGGTACTTCAACGCGCATCCGTACCTCGCGGCTGTCGCCGTCGGGGCGCTCGCGCGGGCGGAGCTCGACGGCGTGCCCGTGGCGCAGATCGAGCGATTCCGCGCCGCCGCGCCGGGCCCGCTGGGGTCCATCGGGGATCGCCTCGTGTGGGCCGGCTGGGTGCCGTTCTGCTCCGCGCTGGCGCTGCTGCTGTTCGGCTTCGGCGCCGGCGGGCTCGGCGTCCTGCTGTTCTTGGTCCTCTACAACCTCGGTCACCTCGGGCTGCGGATCTGGGGGCTGCACGCCGGTTGGAACCGCGGGCTCGCCGTGGCGCAGGCGCTGGGTGGGCCCATCATCCGGAACTCGCCGCCGCACGTCGCACGGGCCACGGCCTTGGTGGCCGGCATCGCGCTGCCCGTGGCCGCCCAGGGCATCATCGGGCCGGGCCGGGCGCTGCTCGGCGGCGTGCTGGCGGCGGTGGCCGTCGGCGCGGTGGTCGTGACGCGCTTGCAAGGCAAGGCCGAGGGATGGCAAATCTCCCTGTACCTGCTCTCGGCATTCATCCTCTACGCGGTGCTGCGCTGATGCTACAACGAGAGGTCGAAGTCGTGAACGCCAACGGGATCCATGCCCGGCCGGCGGCCGAGATCGTGAAGCTCGCGGGCAAGTATCGCGCGCACATCACCCTCGCGCGCGACGGCATGGAAGTGAACGGCAAGAGCATCATGGGCGTGATGATGCTCGCGGCCGAGTGTGGCGCCACCGTGGTCATCAAGGCGGACGGGGACGACGCGCAGGACGCGCTGGATGCGCTCGCCGCGCTCATCGCCTCACGCTTCGGGGAGCACTAGCGCGTGCCGGCGGAACTCACCGGCGTCCCGGCATCGCCGGGCATCGTGGTCGGCCCGGCGCACCTACTGCGCTGGGAAGTCCCGGACGTGGATGCCCGTGTGCTCCGCGATGACGAGATCGAGCACGAACTCGATCGCTTCCGCGCCGGTGTGGCCAAGGCCATCGAGCGCCTGCGCGCGGTGAAGGTCCGCGCCGCGGAGAAGGCCGGCGAGGCCGAGGCGGCCATCTTCGACGTGCAGATCTCCATCCTCGAGGATCACTCGCTCCGCGAGCAGGTCGAGGGCCTCGTGCGCCAGAACCTGGCACCGGAGAAGGCCTTCGACATCGTCATGCTCGACTGGCGCGATCACTTCGGGCGGAGCACGAACCCGATGATGCGCGAGCGCGCTGGCGACCTCGTCGACGTGCACATCCGCCTGCTCACGGTGCTGCTCGACCTACCGGACCACGATCCGGTGGACCTCGAGCCGGGGGCCAATGCCATCGTCGTCACGCACGACCTCACGCCCTCGCTCACCATCCAGCTGGATCGCCGCGCGATTGCGGGCATCGCCACCGACGCGGGCACGCGCACCTCGCATGTCGCGATCCTCGCGCGGTCACTCGGACTCCCCGCGGTCGTCGGGTTGATCAACGCCACCGAGCGCATCACCTCGGGCGAGCGCGTGATTCTCGACGGCACCAACGGGCGCCTGGTGGTGAAGCCCACCGCGGCCGAGCTCGCGCAGTTTGCGGATCGGGCCAAGCGCGAGGCCGCCGCGCAGGCGGAGTTGGCCGCGTTGGTGGGCAAGGAGGCGCTGACCACCGACGGCACGCACATCACGCTGCGGGCGAACGTCGACCTGCCGGAGGAGGCGGGGGCGGCGGTGGGCCACGGCGCCGAGGGCGTCGGCCTCATGCGCACCGAGTTCCTCGTGGTCGGCCGGACGGCCATGCCGACGGAGGACGAGCAGTACCTCGCGTACCGCAAGGTCGTGGAGGCCTTCGCCGGGCAACCGGTGGTCATCCGCACCTACGACGTGGGCGGTGACAAGCTGCCCGTCGGCGGATTCCCGCACGAGCCCAATCCGTTCCTGGGGTGGCGTGCGATCCGCATGTGCCTCGACGAGCCCGAGTTATTCAAGGTGCAGTTGAAGGCCCTGCTGCGGGCTGCCGTGCACGGCGACCTGCAGGTGATGCTGCCGCTCGTCGTGTCCGTGGAGGAGGTGCGTCAGGCGCGCTACCTGCTGCAGGAGGCCGCGCAGGAACTGACGGCGAAGGGCGTGCCGCATCGCAGCGATGTTCCGCTCGGCGTGATGATCGAGACACCGGCCGCGGCGGTGAGCGTGGACAGCTTCGTGCAGGACGTGAGCTTCCTCAGCATCGGCACCAACGACCTCGTGCAGTACACGCTGGCCGTGGACCGCGGCAACGCGTCCTTGGTCACGCGTTTCACGCCGCTGCATCCGGCCGTGCTGCGCCTGATCGCGCGTACCGTCGAAGTGGGGCAGGGCGCCGGGCTGTCGGTGAGCGTCTGCGGCGAGATGGCCTCGCAGCCATTGATGGCCTATGCACTGATCGGCCTCGGGGTGCGGCAACTGTCGGTTGGCGCCGTGGGTCTGCCGGCGGTCAAGCGCATCGTCCGCGGGGTGAGCGTGCAGGGCGCGTCGCGCGCGGCGAAGGCCGCTCTCGCGGCGAGCACGGCGCGCGAGGCGGCGGACATCTTGCGCCGCGGCCTCGAGGACGAGATCGGCGAAGCGCTGCTCGATGGCTTGCTCGGCCTCGGCTGAGCGCGTTAACCTTCATCCATCGAGATGACGCTCGATCGCGGCCGGCCGATGTGCCGGCCGTTTCCTTACTCCAGCCCAGCCCTTTCCTCCCGATGCTGCACCGCCACCTCTTCACCTCGGAGTCCGTCTCCGAGGGCCATCCCGACAAGATCGCGGACCAGATCTCCGACGCCGTGCTCGACCAGCTCCTCGCCCAGGACCCGCGCTCGCGCGTGGCCTGCGAGACGATGGTGACCACCGGCCTCGCGACGATCTTCGGCGAGGTGACGACGAACGCCTGGGTGGACCTGCGGCAAGTCGTGCGCGACACGATCAAGCAGATCGGCTACACCGAGGCCGGCATCGGCTTCGACGCCGACAGCTGCGGCGTGCTCAACGCGCTGGGCCAGCAGTCGAACGACATCGCGATGG
>CAZCIM010000074.1:0-6102 GCA_964498895.1 uncultured Gemmatimonas sp.
AGAGCACCTGCTTTGCAAGCAGGGGGTCGCCGGTTCGATCCCGGCACGCTCCACTGGTTTCATGCGTTGACCACGGGTCGCGGCGGCAGGTGCCGGCGCGACCTGTGCATTTCCACCATCGAGTTCCCATCATGACGCTTACCGTTCCCGCCGTCGGCTCGCCGGCCCCCGAGTTCGCCCTCAACAGCACCAGCGGCGAGCTCGTCACGCTCGCCCAGTTCAAGGGCAAGTCGCACGTCCTGCTCGCGTTCTTCCCGCTCGCCTTCACGTCCACCTGCACGGCCGAGATGTGCGCGTTCACCGAGGACTACTCGGTGTTCGCCGGCAAGGATGTGGTGGTGCTGCCGGTCAGCGTGGACGCCGTGCCCTCGCTCAAGGCCTTCAAGGCGCAGTACAACATGGGCGTCGAGCTCCTCAGCGACTTCAAGCGTGAGGCCTCGCGGGCCTACGGCACGCTGATGGAGTCCACGTTCTTCTCCAACCGTGCCTACTTCCTCATCGACAAGCAGGGCATCCTGCGCTGGAGCTACGTCGAGGAGACGCCAGGGACGAAGCGGGAGAACTCGGAGATTCTGGCGGAGATTGCGAAGCTGAAGTAAAGACGGAAGACGGAAGACGGAAGGGGCGCGAGCGAGTGCAGTCGCTCGCGCCCCTTCCGTCTTCCCTCTTCCACCTTAGACCTTGATCTCAATCCGGCGCGCCGGCACCTCGGCCTTCGGCACGCGCACCGTCAGCACGCCGTGGGCGTACTGCGCCTCGATGCCCTCTTCGCGCACCTGCGCCGGCAGGCGGAAGCTGCGCTCGAAGCTGCCGCTGATGCGCTCGGTGCTCAGCCAGCGCCCATCCTCGTCGCCCTCCTTCCGGGTGATGGCCTTCTCGCCGCGGATCTTCAGCACGCGCGCCTCGGCCGTGACTTCCACCTGCGCGGGGTCCACGCCGGGAATCTCGAGCGCGAACTCCCAGGCATCCTTGGTCTCGCGGATGTCCACGGCCGGCGTCCAGCTGGCCGTGATGGGCGCCACGCGCGTGGCATCGTCGAAGAAGCGATCAAGTTCGCGGCGCAGGGAGATGATCGGGGATAGCGTCGTGCGGTACACCATAGGACAGTTCCTCCAAACGGTTGTCGTGTAGGACGCGGGTACGAGGACCCGCACGCCGCATGGGATGCGCAACCGCCGTGCCGACGCAGTTGCGCCGACACGGCGTAGCGCGCTGTCGCAGCGGCACGCGGGGCTGTCAGGGCGGCACAGGACAGGGGATTTTCCCTTGTCCGCCCCCACGCGGAGCCGTAGCTTCCGCGCAGTCCTCCACACGCGCCGTGTCCACTCCCGAGACAGTCCCCATCACCAGCGAAGGGCGCGCCGCGCGCGCCCTCTCGGCGCTTGCCGGCATCAGTGCCGAGCTCGCGTCGGCGCGGGCGTTGGAGAGCACGGTGGACCGCGCGCTGGGCACGCTGCGCAGCTTCTTGGGCGCGCAGCAGGTGTCGTTGTGGCTGCACAATCCGCAGGGCCTGGCCCTCACGTTCAGCGCCGGCGACGACAGCACCAGCGAAGAGGACATTCGCAAGGGCCTGCGGCTCGGGGATTCGCTGCAGGTGGTGCGCGACCTCGAGGTCGCGCCGATCATCCTCGGTGACCGTCGGGTGGGCGCGCTGGCCGTGCGCACGCCGCGCGCCCTCGGCGACGAGGAGCGCATGTTGCTCACCGCGCTGGCCAACCTGCTGGCGCCGGAACTCGCGCACGCCGAGCGCTCGCGCCAGCTGGAGGTAGAGGTCGCGGCGCGCACGGCGGAAATCGAGCGTGGACGGCGCTTCACCGAGAAGATCATCGACTCGTTGCCGCTCGGCCTCTACGTGATCGACCGCGAGTATCGCATCCAAAGCTGGAATCGCAAGCGCGAGACCGGCATGCAGGGTGTGTCGCGCGAGGAGGCGATCGGCCGCACCATCTTCGAGATCCTGCACCGCCAACCCGCCGAGATGCTGCGGCGCGAGTTTGACGACGTGTTCTCGACGGGTCGCATGCAGGAGTACCAGATGGAATCGGTGGCCTCTGGCGAGGCGCGCACGTACCGCATCACGAAGATCCCGATGCGGCTCGGCGACGGGCCGGTGAGCCACGTGATCACGATCGGCGAGGACGTCACGGACTGGAAGGAGGCGCAGGAGCGCTTCTCGCAGGCCGAGAAGCTGGCGGCCATCGGCCAGCTGGCGGCGGGCGTCATGCACGAGATCAACAATCCGCTGGCGACGATCGCCGCCTGTGCGGAGTCCTTGGGCTACCGCATCGAAGACCTCGAGAAGAGTGGCGTGACGATCGCGCCCGAGACGCTGGACTTCCTCGGCATCATCGAGAACGAGGTCGTGCGCTGCAAGCAGATCGTGGACGGCCTGCTCGACTTCTCGCGGCCCAAGCAGGCGCGCAAGGAGCGCGTGAACCTCAATGAGGTCGTGGAACGCACGTTGTTCCTCCTCAAGCATCATGTGCGTTTCAAGAAGCTCACCGTGCAGACGGACCTCGACCAGACGATCGGCCGCGTGCCGCAGGCCAATTCCGAGCAGCTGGTGCAGGTCTTGATGGCCCTATTGATCAACGCCATGGACGCGATGGGCGAGAAGGGTACGGTGCGCATCGTCACGAAGGCGGGCAGCGACCCCAAGCGCGGCGCCATCATGGAAGTCATCGATCAAGGTCACGGCATCGCGCGCGGCGAGGTGGCGAAGATCTTTGAGCCGTTCTACACGACCAAGGCCCCAGGGCAGGGCACGGGCCTCGGCCTCTCCATCTGCTACGGCATCGTGCAGGAGCACGGCGGTGTGATCGAGGTGGACAGCACCCTCGGCCAGGGCAGCACGTTCCGCGTGGTGCTGCCGGTGGTGGCGCAATGAAGGTCTTGGTGATCGAGGACGACCCGACGGTCGGGCAGTTCGTGAAGCGCGGCCTCGAGGAGGCGCGCTGGAGCGTGGACCTCGTGGCCGACGGCGAGGAAGGCGAGCAGCTGGCGAAGTCGCAGGCCTATGACCTCGTGGTCCTCGACCTGCGGTTGCCGAACCGATCGGGCCAGCAGGTGCTGCGCAACCTGCGCGCGCGTGGCTTCGAGAAGCCGGTGCTCGTGCTCACGGCGCAGGACGCCGTGGATGCGAAGGTCGAGACGTTGCGCGCAGGCGCCGACGACTACGTGACCAAGCCGTTCGCCTTCGAGGAGTTGCTGGCGCGCGTGGAGGCCTTGGCGCGGCGCCCGCGTGCCATCGTGTCGCCGAAGCTCACCGTGGCGGACCTCGAGGTGGACCTCGACGCCCGTGAGGTGAAGCGGGCGGGGCAGGCGATCGAGCTCACGCCCAAGGAGTTCCTCGTGCTCGAGTACCTCGCGCGGCACGCGGGGCGCGTGCTCAGCCGGACGCTGATCACCGAGTACGCCTGGGGCTATCACTTCGATCCCGGCACGAATATCGTGGACGTGGTGATTAACCACCTGCGCAAGAAGATCGACGCCCCGCACGAGAGGAAGCTGATCCACACCGTGCGCGGCGTGGGCTACGTGCTGAAGGCCTGAGCGCGCCGTGACGTCGATCCGCGCGCGGCTGACGCTGTCGTATGTGGTGGCGCTGACCGCCACGCTGGTGGTCTTTGCGGCCATCGTCTGGTCGGCGACGGAAGCGGCGACCCTGCGCGTGCTGCAGCGGCAGGCGGGCACCACGGCCGAGCTCGCGGCGCGCGTCGTGCAGCAGCGGCCCGACGACCGGTCCGTCGTGATCACCACGGATTCCTTGGTGGGCCGGCAACTCGTGGTCGGCGTGCGGCGCCTGCTCGACGCGATTCCCGGGTACGTGGTCATTACGGACTCGACGCGCGTGCTGTACGCCAGCCCATCCGTGCGGGAACTGTACGTGGACGACCGCAATCGGTTGGTCGCGGCGGCGTTCCGCCGCGAACCCACTCAACCGGCTGCCGTCGTCCTGATGGACTCAACGGCGAATGTGTTCGTGTTCGCGCGGTTCTCGTCGCCGAGCGAGGCGAACCCCGTCGTGCGCGTGGTCGCGGGTGAGTCTATGGCCGGCACGGGCTTCCGCGACAGCAATCTGCGCGTGCCGATCCTGGTGCTGCTGCCGCTGATCCTGCTGATCAGTTCGGCCGTGAGTTACTTGCTCGCGGGGCAGGCGCTGATGCCCGTGGGCCGCCTCATCAACGACCTCGAGGCCATCCAAGACGGGCGCTCGCTGCATCGCCGCTTGGCCGCGGAGTCGGACGAGAACGAGATCGATCGCCTCTCGCACACCATCAACGCGATGATGGCGCGCCTCGAGGGTTCCTTCGCCGCCTTGCGCCGCTTCACGGCGGACGCGAGCCACGAGCTCAAGACGCCGCTGACCGTGCTCCGCGCCGACATCGAGCGCACGATGCAGTCGCCCAACGTGGCCGAGGACCAGTTGCCGGCGCTCGAGGAGGCCTTGGCCGAGGTCGCGCGCATGACGGACCTGGTGGAGTCGCTGCTGACCTTGGCCCGCGCCGACGAAGGGCGCTTCGACCTCCATCGGGAGGACGTGGCCTTGGAGCCGATCGTGCGCGAGGTGCTGGAGACGGCCGCGATCCTCGGGGAGGCCAGCGGCGTCCGGGTGCTGCTGGAGCGGGCCGACCCCGTGCACGTGGAGGGGGACGCGGTACGCCTCCGGCAGCTGTTCCTGAACCTCGTCACGAACGCCGTGAAGTACACGCCGCAGGGCGGGCAGGTGACGCTGGCCCTGGAGGACCGCGGGGACCACTCGGCCTTCGTGGTGCAGGACACGGGCGTGGGGATCGCGGCGGCGGACCTGCCGTACATCTTCGACCGCTTCTGGCGGGCCGACCGCGTCCGCTCGCGCTCCGGGGAGCGGGGCGGGGCCGGGCTGGGGCTGGCGATCGCCCAGTATATCGCCCACGCGCACGGCGGATTCATCTCGGTGGGCTCGCGGCTTGGCCGCGGGAGCACGTTCACCGTGCAGCTGCCCATGAAGGGCAAACCGGCGCTGTTGCCGACCGCGTAATGAATTCTCACGGTCGGTTAAGGGAATCTTAATCTTCCCCCACTTCAGTCCTAATATTGGGCGGGTACGTTCAGGCACGGTGGATGTCCGGAGTCGCCGGGCATCATGACGCGAAGTGTCCACGTACCTCGGAGTGCACGCGTGTTCAACAACCTGATCGAGTCGAAGAAGACGACGCAGCGGTCGCTGGGCGCGTCGGCGGTCTCGACGGTCTTCCACGTCATCGTCATTGCCGCGTCGATCATCGCGACGGCGAATGCGGGGATGGAGGAAGAGGAAGAAGTGGTCCAGAAGGTGGACTTCGTCGAAGTGAAGCAGGACGAGCCGCCGCCGCCGGAGCCGGACCAGGCCCCGCCGCCGCCGGACGTCGTGGCGGCGCCGCCGCCGCCGAAGGGCTTCCAAGTGCTGGCCGCCCCGGTGAACATCCCAGACGTGATTCCGGAGATCGACCTCTCGAAGGCGATCACCAACGAAGACGACTTCTCGGGTAAGGGTGTGGCCGGCGGCGTGGCCTCCGGCGTTGCCGGCGGCGTGGCCCCGGTGAACACCGACCAGCCGTTCTTCGACTTCCAGGTGGAGAAGCCGGCCGCGTCGGCCCCGGGTTCGCCGGGTCCCCGCTATCCGGACATCCTCCGCTCGGGCGGCGTCGAGGGCGAGGTGCTCGCCCAGTTCGTCGTGGACACGACCGGCCGCGTCGAGGTCTCGAGCTTCCGCGTGCTCCGTTCCACGCACGCGCTCTTCGAACAGGCCGTCCGCAGCTCGCTGCCGAACATGCGCTTCCTGCCCGCCGAGATCGGCGGCCGTCGCGTGAAGCAGCTCGTGCAGCAGCCCTTCGTCTTCAATCTGCAGCGCTAATCCCACCACTCTCGGTATTCAGGAGAACGCAACGATGAACATGAACATCGGCTACATCTGGGAGCACAGCCCGGTCTTCGCGAAGGGCATCTGGATCATCCTCGCGATCATGTCGCTGTGGTCCCTCTCCACGGCCTTCGGCAAGTGGTGGAACCTCCGCAAGGCGCAGAAGGAGACGCTCAAGTTCGCGCCCGAGTTCTCGCAGTTCCTCGAGGAGGACAACCTCA
>CAZCIM010000075.1:0-6100 GCA_964498895.1 uncultured Gemmatimonas sp.
AGCGCGAGATCGTTGGCGAGGTTGGCGAACTGCCGCACCTTCACGCCCGGTGCGGGCTCGATCTCGAACTGCGTCACCGTCGGGCCTGAGGTGCGGCCAGTGAGCGTGCCGCTGACCTTGAAGGTGCCGAGTGAGTCGATGAGCTTGGCGCCCATCGCATCGAGCGCGGCCTTGTTGGCGGCTTCGTTGCGCGGCGGTGGCGGGGTGAGGAGTTCGACGCTGGGGAGTTCGTCGGGGTCGGGGACTTGAGACGTGAGACCTGGGACGTGAGCGGCCGCGCGCGTGTCGTCGGCGTCCTCGGCACGAGCCACCTTCCGTCTTGTGGCTTTCGTCTTGTTCCCCTTGAGCGCGAGCTGCGGATCGTCCTCGGTTTCTTCCACCAGCGTGTCGATCGGCTCCTCGACGCGCGACGGTTCGACCACCTGCGCGGCAGCGGGCTTCGGGGCGAGGCCCATGAGCGTGAGATCCACCGTGGGCATCTCCGCGGCATCGGGCTCCAACGCCTCGGCCTGCGTGAGCTGGTCCTTCGTGGCCTTCGTGCCTTCGTGGTGAACGTCGTTCGGCCGACGCCCGATGTTGAGCAGCGCGCGCACCGGGTTCCAGCCGAGCGTCACGGCGGCCAGTGCCGAGAAGCCGATGGCCACGAGGATCCAGGCACCGGCGTAGCCAATCACGCCGGTGAGGTAGTACGCCGCGAACGAGCCCCAGAGGCCCGTGAGGATATCCGGCGTGCCCGGCGGCACCGAGCCCATGCGCGCGAGACCAGCGGCGACGGGCACGATGGCCGCGAGGCCGATCGTGAAGAACAGGAAGCGCTGGTCTTCGCTCTGCTCGAGACGGCCAAGGAGGCGCAGGCCGTGCACGGCGGGAATCAACGGCACGATCACCGCAGCCAGCGCGCCGACCAAGCCGAGCACGCTCCAGCGGATGCAGCCGCCCACGGGACCGAAGGCCGCGCCGGCGTCGGCGCAGGATTCCGTCGCCAGCGGCGCGCGACCGAAGATGAGCGCGCCAGCGATGAACAGCGAGCCGAGGAGGAGGGCGATGCCTCCGACCTCAGACTTGAGACGTGAGACTTGAGCGGTGGGGCTTTGGACGGATGACGGAGGACGGATTCCTTCTCCGTCCGTGGCAGCGCCTACCGGCGCGGGCGTGACAGGTTCGCCCGTAGCATCCTTGCGCACGCGCGTACGGCGCGGCTTGGGAGCGAGCGGGGAGTCGGCGGGGGGGAGGTCTTCGAGGGCCGGCTTACGGGGCATCGTCTCTCTCGGTGGCTGCCTAGAGGACGACTGACCCTTCGGGTTCGTTTCGCCGTTCCGGCGGGGCTACCGCCGCCCCAACAGGATGCCGCCCCCGAACGACAGCGACGAGGTCTCCTGCTCCACCCCGAACACCGTGAAGCGCTCGACGCGGTAGCCCAGCTGCAGCGTCCACGGCACGCGCCACTTCACGTAGGTCCACGCGAGGCCCGACTCGGCCGTGAAGCCCTGGAGGTCGCTGGGCAGCAGCTCTTCCTCGGGCGTCGGGATACGGACGTAACCCGCGGCGCGCATCGTCACCGAGAAGTCGGTGTTGCCGAGGTTGGCGCGCGAGCGGAAGCCCACGCGCGCGAAGGTGTAGGTGGAGTCGTTCGGTTCGTCGGTGAAGGTGTTGTAGCCCGTGCGCGTTGCGGCACCGACGTCGAGCGAGAAGCGGCGCGATCCCAGCAGGAGGCCCAGCTCCGCCAGATCATACGGCCCGCCGAGGGTCCGGAGCGCAAGGCCGACGCCCGCCTTGCGCGAGGACTGGATCGAGAGGTCCAGGCTGCCGAGGCCGTCACGCGTTTCGTCGCCTGACCCACCTTCACCGGTGAGCAGGCGCCCGCTGTGGCCTTCGAGCATCAACACCATGTACACGGGCGATGTGCGGGGCGACGTGGAGTCCGCCGTGGCAGGAGCAGGCGTTGCAGGCGTTGTTTGCGTGCCCTGCGCCGCCAGCGGCGTGGCGAGCGCCACGCTGAGCAGGGCGGCCAGCGCCATGCGGCTACGATGACCGGGATTCATCAGCGCATCTCCTGGGCCAGGCGCACCGTCACGCGGTACGCGTTCGTGCGCGCCAGCGACTCGGCTGCGGCGGCATCCACCGCCTTGCGATGGGCGTCGCGGAGCGCGGCGTTGTGCGCCACTGCGGCGGGATCGCGCTTGCCCTTGTCGAGCCAGTAGCTGCCGATGCCCGCGCCGAAGATGGCCACGCCGATCAGCGCGCTGCGGCCGTCGGGCTCGAAGTCATCGCCGAACTCGCCCTCCCCACCGCTGAGGCCGCCAATCACTAAAGCTGCCGTGCCGAAGAGCAGCGCCGTCGCCGCGGTGCGTAGCAGCGGCGGCTTGCTGGTCTCCGGCTTGAGCTGCGTGGAGTCGAAGGCCGGCGGCGCCACGCGCAGCAGCGGCTGCCCGGTCACCGTCAGCTGCCGCAGCACCGTGGCGGTATCGCGTCCCGTGGAGTCCACGGCGAGGATAGTCGCGGTGTAGGTGCCCGGCGCGAGGGTGATGTCGTTGCCGTCAAGCGCGCGGAACTCGAGCGCTGCGCTTGTCTCGAGCGCCGCAGTAGATGACTGCGTGAACGCGCTGGACGAGCCCACGAGCGCGGTGCGCAGCACGAACCGCGCCGGCCGCGAGCTGAGCACGCGGACGCTGCCGCGGCCGGCCGGCCCCGTCAGCTCCTGTGCGGAGTCGGCACTCACGACGACCGCGAAGGTGCGCGCGCGTGCCACGTCGAGCAGCGAGTCGAGGCCGGTCCAGCGCAACTCGATGGGAATCGCCATATCCGGCCGCACGCGGATGCCGGCCACGAGCTGCGCCAGCGCCGAGTCGGGCTGCTGTGCCTCGGTCTCCTCGGGATAGAACGCCGCCGCGAGCGCGCTGCGCAGGAGCACCTCCTGCGCGGGCCGCATGTTGCGCGCGAAGGCGAAGACCTCGCGGCCGCGCGTGATGGCATCGGCATAGCGGAGGCCGCTGACGTCGGCGATCACGAGCCCGATGAGATCGTCCACGGGATCGGCCGGCGGCGCGCCCTGCGCCGTGAGCGCCGCGGGAGACGCCGATGCGAGGGTCGCGGCGGAGAGGGCAAAGAGCGCGGCACGAGTGACACGGCGCGCGCGGCGGAGAGTTGCGACGAACATAAAGTCTCGGTGGGGAGGAGACGCGCTTACTGACAACGCACCGGACGCACCCCGATGCGGTGCTGCGTGCCGGCTTCCACGGTGAAGGTCGTGTCCCAATTGATGCCGGCCAGCGTGCGCACGCGAATCGTCACCGGACCGGCGATGCGCTGCAGGTCCTGGAGCGTGCGCGTGGTCAACGGCCGCACGTCGTCGCCGAGGTAGAGCACGGCCCCGGGGCAACGGCTGCCGATGAGGATCCGTCCATAGACGAGCGTGCCAGGAATCGGTTGCGGCGGCTGCGGGGCGGGCACGGCCGTTTCCGTGCGCGGCGGCGTGCGCTGCGTGTCCGCCGCCGACTCCAGCCGCGCCTCGCGGCGGGCGAGCAGCGAGTCGCGAATCGCCTGACGGCGCGGCGGCAGCGGACGGGTGTTCGCGGCAGCGGCGCGCGCGCGGCGCAGACTGTCCGCGCGCGCGGTGGAGTCCGCACGACGGGCCGAGTCCACGCGCGCGAGTGAGTCCCGCATGGCCTGCGCGACTTCCCGCTCGATGGAGTCGCGGATGGCCTGCGCGAGCTTGGCCGAGTCCACGCCAAGGGCCAGCGTGTCCTCGGGCGCCGCCTGTCCGGAGCGGCTGCGCATGAATGCCGCCGTGTCCGCCGCATCCCCGACCCCGCCGAACCATTGCTTGCGATACCGGTTCACGAGGTCTGGCCGCAGCGCAGCGGTGGCGGCCGCGCCTCCGATCAGCAGGGCCAACGTGAGGAGAGCGAAGGTGCGGCCGCGATGCCCGCCGCGCGCCGAGGCGTCCGACGGCGCGCGCTTGGACGGCACGTCAATGCGCTTCGTGTGCGCGCGGTGCGCGTCGGTCTCAAGCGGCGTGGGCCGGCGCTCGCGTACCGGCGGCGAGGGGCTCACCGGCACCGAGAGCTGCGGCTGCTGCATGGCACCGCTCTCGGCGAGCTTGATGATGTGCGTGCGGACTTCGCGCTCCTGCGTCTCCGTGACCTGGCCGAACGCGGCGACGGCGTCCTCGAGCGTGGGGAAGCGCTCGGCCGGATCCTTGGCGAGCATGCGAGTGATCGCCGTGGCCATGCCCTCGGGCACGTCGGCGCGCAGCGAACGCACCTCGGGAATCGGATCGAACAGGTGACCCTTCATCACCTCGCCGATCGTCTCGCCCGCATAGGGCTGACGGCCGGTGAGCAGTTCGAAGGCGACGACACCCAGCGCGTACTGATCGGCTGCGGCCGTGACCGGCTTCCCCTGGAACTGTTCCGGCGCCATGTAGTACGGCGTGCCGATCACCGAACCGGTGAGCGTGAGGCCTTTGGCGTCGTCCATCTTCGCGATGCCGAAGTCCGTGACGACGAGCCAGCCGTCCCGATCGAGCATGAAGTTGGCCGGCTTCACGTCGCGGTGCACCACGCCACGCGTGTGCGCGTAGTGCAGCGCCTTGCCCGCCGCCGCCACCACGCCGCGCACGAAGGGCACCGTCTGCGCCCCGGTCTCGCGCACCACGGAATCGAGCGCGCGGCCTTCCACGTACTTCATCACGAAGTACGCCAGCGAGGGATCGTCGCCGACGGCGTAGATGCCGATGATGTTCGGATGATTCAGCGACGCCGCCACCTTCGCTTCGCGCTTGAACCGCTCGACGTTGTCCGCCGACGTGGCCAGCGAGGGGTTCAGCACCTTGATGGCGACCTTGCGGTCCAGCGCCAAGTCGAGCGCGAGGAACACGGTGGCCATGCCGCCCTGCCCCAGCTCCGCATACACGTCGTAGCGACCGATGGTCGCGC
This sequence comes from uncultured Gemmatimonas sp., assembly GCA_964498895.1. Taxonomy (GTDB): domain Bacteria; phylum Gemmatimonadota; class Gemmatimonadetes; order Gemmatimonadales; family Gemmatimonadaceae; genus Pseudogemmatithrix. Next base: position 4,938 of record CAZCIM010000075.1, read on the forward strand.
GGCGCAGGCGGTCGAGGAGGTCGGAGCTCGTGAGGGTCACGGGGTGCAATATGGCTGGGAGACGGGAGACGGGGGCAGGGGCGGTGCTGGAGAGACGGGAATCAGGGAGACGGCGGGGAGACGTGGGACGTGGACCTCGCCCACATTGGAGTACCCCGCTGTGCCTCTACGCTACGCGCTCCGCGATTCCCGGCGGGTGACGCGGGTCACGCCGTCGATAGTTTCTGCGAGCGCCACGACTTGGACGCTGTCCGGCGTGAGGGCGACGTCCACATCGGACGCATACCCCGCGCCGCGGAGAAATGCTGCGTGCGGCGCGCGCGCGGCGCGCGCCAACAGCTCGGGGTCGAACGCCTCACCGCGTAGCACGGCCGCCAACGCCTCGGCGCAGGCGCTGTCCTCCGCACTGGGCCGCCCCTCCGTGCCCGCGCAGACGAGGTCCGCAGCGGCCGGTGATCGCGCGAGGATCGCCGCGGCCGTGGCGCGCAGGTTCACGAATCCAGCGAGATACCGCTGCGTGGCCCCAACGGTTGCCAGCAGCGCGCGCGTGCCGTTGCTGGTCGTGGCGCAGATAGTACGCCCCGCGACGCGCGCCGCTGTGAACTCGAGCGGCGAGTTGCCGAGGTCGAAGCCCGCGATGCGATGCCCGCCACGCTCGCCCGCGGTGAGCGCCCCGATGCGCGCGGCGCGCTCGCGCGCCTCTTCGGGCTCGGCGAACGCTTCGATGGCGGAGGCGCCGTTGGCAAGCGCAGTGACCGCGGTGGTCGTCCAGCGGAGCACGTCGATCACGACTGCGTGCTGCGCGGTGACGAGTCCGGGCGTGTGGTGCAGTGAGAGACGCAAAACGGGGACGGGGGCGGAGATGGAGAGACGCGCGCGAGGGAGAGGGGGGAGAGACGGTTCACGGACGTGAGACGTCTGCCCCCCATCTCCCCCGTACCCGTCTCTCCATCCCCGCCCCTGCCCCCCTCTCCCCTCTCTCAGCGGGTAAAGAGATCCGCGCCCTCTTGCTCCAGGAACTTCGTATGCACGTCACCCGACACGAACCCCGGATGCGCCATCAACGTGCCGAGGAACGGGATCGTCGTGGTGACGCCTTCCACCACGAAGGTCTCGAGCGCGAGCTTCATCTTGGCGATCGCTTCCGCGCGGTCGCGGCCGTG
>CAZCIM010000076.1:0-5837 GCA_964498895.1 uncultured Gemmatimonas sp.
TGTGGTGGATGCCGAAGCGCGCCGCCGCCTCGTGGAGATCGGCCAGCACGCGCGGATGCTCCGCGATGGCCGGCGCGATGGCGTGGGCGCTCATTGCGACCACGCCCGACGTCAGCGTCCACACGTGCAGGTCGTGCACGGCATCCACGCCGCGCACGTCGGCCAGCGCCGTGCGGAGCGCCGCGGTGTCCACGTGTGCCGGTGCGTGCTCGAGGAGCACATCCACGGCCTCGCGCACGAGACGCCAAGCGCCGCGCATGATCAGCAACGTCACGGCAATGGACGCGATGGGATCGGCCAACAACCAGCCGCGCCACTGCACCAACGCCGCCGCGAGAATCACGGCCACCGAGCCCAGCAAGTCGGAGAGCACGTGCAGGTAGGCCCCGCGGAGGTTGAGACTCTGGCCCTGATGCCCGTGCAGCAGCCACGCCGAGGTGCCGTTGGCGATCAAGCCGGCAATCGCGATGCCCAGCATGAGGGCGCCGCCCACCGGCTCCGGGGCGGCCAAGCGGGCCGCCGACTCCACGAGGATCCACGCCGAAAGCACCAGCAATGCGGCGCCGTTCAGGAAGGCGGCGAGAATCTCCCAGCGCAGGTAACCATAGGTCCGCTGCGGTGTCGCCGGTCGGCGGCTGAACCACGCCACGAACAGCGAGAGGGCGAGCGCACCCGCATCCGTGAGCATGTGGCCGGCGTCGGCGAGCAGCGCCACCGAGTTCGACAGCAGGCCGCCGACGACCTCGGCGACGACGAACACCGACGTGATGCCCAGCGCAATCGTGAGACTGCGCGTGGACGCCCCATGGGCGTGGTCCCCGTGCCCATGCGCATGCGCATGCTCGTGATCGTGCCCGTGCGAATGCAAGTGCGTATGCACGTGCGCATCGCTTGGGCGCAGGGCACCGGGGCGCTGCGCCTGGCAGTCGTCGAAGGACGCGGAGGACGGCGAGGAAGACTGGGGCATCGGGCTGTCCGAAATCTCACGCGCGGACGTCCGGGGGGCCAGTCGCGCTAGCGTTGGCGGGTGACGATCTCGGCGGCGACGCGAATGGCGTGCACCATGGCACCGGCGTCGGCGCGGCCGCTGCCGGCGATGTCCAGCGCCGTGCCGTGATCCGGCGACGTCCGCGGGAACGGCAGGCCGAGGGTGACGTTCACGCCCTCCCCGAAGCTCGCGACCTTGATGGCCGTCATGCCCACATCGTGATACGGGGCGATCACGGCGTCGAACTCGCCGCGCATGGCGCGCACGAACACCGTGTCGGCCGGGTACGGGCCGGCCAAGTCGGCCTCACGCGCCGCCGGGGCCAGCACGCGCATGTCCTCGTCGCCGAAGCGCCCACCATCGCCGCCGTGGGGATTCATGGCGCAGAGCGCGAGGCGCGGCGCCTCCAGACCGAACCAGTCACGCAGGCCGCGGCGGACGATGCCGGCCACGCGGACGATCGTCGCCTGCGTGAGCGCCTGTGGCACGTCGCGCAGCGCGATGTGCGTCGTGGCCAGCACCACGCGCAGCCGATCCGAGGCGAGCATCATCGCGGTCGGGTGCCCCGTGAGCCGCTCGAGCATCTCGGTGTGGCCGGGGTCCACGTAGCCGGCTGCGGCGAGGGCCGCTTTGTCGATCGGCGCCGTGACAATCCCGTCCACGGCGCCCGCGCGCACGAGCTCCACCGCGCGCTCAATCGCGCGACCCGAAAGCGCGCCGGCCTGCGCCGCGAGCTCCGGCGTAGACGGCCCGGGTCGGCCATGCCATTCGCCGACCGACTCTTCCACGGCGACGCCCGCACCGCTGGGCCCCACCACGATGCAGTGCGCGGCGCCAGCGACCTCGGGGGTCGCGAGCGCCGCGCGCACGATCTCCGGCCCGATGCCCCGCGGGTCGCCCAGCGTGACCGCGAGCCTCGGCAGCATCACAATCGGACGGAGACGTAGTACTCGCGTCGCAGGTTATCCAGCGTGCGGCGCGTGGAGCGCTCTTCCTGCAACTGCCGTCGAATGCGCTCCTGATAGTCAGCGAGCTCCCACTCCCCAGCGGGCTTCGCCATCGTCACCTGCGCGACGACGAACTTGCGCAGGCCCGTGCCCGGATCGGGGATCGGGAACACCTCGGGGAACTGCTCCGCGGCGATGCCGCGCAGGGCCACGCGATACTCCGGCGGCAACGAGTCGATCGGCACGCCATCGGGGATGCTGCGCTCTTCCGAGGGATCGTGGAAGCGCGCGACGACGGAGTCGAACGGCATCCCGCGCTGCCACAGACCGCGGGCGCTGTCGGCCCGCGCGCGCGCCACGGCGGCATCCGCCTCGTTCACCTCGGGCCGGATCAGGATATGCCGCGCGCGGACCTCGCCTGCGCGGACGCGATCGACGCGCATCACGTGGAACCCGTACTCGGTCTCCACGATCGGGCTGATGCGTCCGGGCGCCAGCGCGAACATCATTTGGTCGAACGCCGCCACCATGCGCCCGCGGCGATTCCAGCCGAGGTCGCCGCCTTGGGCAGCCGAGCCGGGGTCCATGGACACGGCGCGCGCCAGCGAGTCGAAATCGGCGCCGGCCTCGAGACGTGAGCGGAGCGAATCGATGCGCGCATAGGCGCGGTCGCGGCTTTCCTTCCCCGCCCGCGGCGTGAGCACGACCTGGCGGAACGCGACCATCGCCGGCCGAGGGCCCAAGCGCTCCTTGAGCTTCTCGTAGGCCTCCGCGACCTCGCGCTCCGTCACGTTCACGGGTGCGAGCCGCCCGAGGGCACGCAATGTGTCCAACGCCTTGCGTTGCCGCTCGTCACGCTGTGCCTGTTCGGTGGCGCGGCGCCGGTACTCCTCCGGAGTGCCGAACCCTTCGCGACGCAGCGCCTCGCGGAACTCCTGCTCCGAGGCGAACTGCCCGCGCACGCGGTCAAACTGCTCGTCCACCTTGGCGATCACCTCGGCCTCGGGCGCCGTGAGCTTGTACTCGTCGGCCACGGCGAGCAGCACTTCTTCATCCACCAACTGATTCAGGATGTCGCGCGCGACGGCGTACTGACCGGCCGAGTCGCGGGGGATCTGCAGCCCTTGGCCGCGCGCGAGGTTGATGCGCTCCAGCACCTCGCTCCAGAGGATGGGCTTCGTGGCGACGACCGCGACCACGCGATCGACCGGAATGAGGCGCATCCCGTCCTCGACCTGCTGCGCCGCGACGGGCGCGGCGAGCAGGCAGAGTGCGGCAAGGACCGTGCGAAGGTGCGTCATGCCGGCTTACGGAGTGGGCGTCGGCGCCGGGACCGGCACCGCGCTCGGCGGCTGCGAGGCAGCGGCCGTCGAGTCCGCCACGGCACGGAGCCGCGTGGCCTCGGTGAGCGCGCGGTCGATGCCCGCTGGCACGACGCGGGCCTCGTAGCGGTCCCGCAGCACCAGGATCACCTGCTCCGGCACGTCCACGTACTCCACCTGGTTGCGGAGCATCGAGGTGAAGAACGCGTTCGCGCGGGTGCCCGCGAGGGCCTCACGCGCCTTGCGGTCGTCCGTGGTGTCGGCACCCAGCTGCGAGGGCGCGACGCCGATGGCCGACATCGCGCCGGTCACGGCCTGCCAGAACGCCGCACGCGCCTCGACCATCCGCGCCGAGTCCGGCTGGATGCCCAGCGAGTCGGCGCGCTTCAGCAGGAGCTCGTTGCGCATGATGTTCAGCACGAAGTCCGGGATCACCGAGTCCGGCGCCTGCATGATCTGCGGACGGATCTGCGCCTGCGCGGGGAACGCGGCCACCCACATGGCCATGCGGCCGGCGGTGAGGTCCACCTTGCGCGAGGTCGCGATCACCGTGCGGTCGTCGCGGTACGCATCCACGTCCTCGGCGAGCGCCTTCACGACGCGCGGCGCGTTGCTCTTCACCTGGATGTTCGCGCCTTCCTCCGCCGCGGCGAAGAAGCTGCTCTCGGCCTTCTGGCGCGCCACCTGCGTGTACACGCGGCCGAAGCCCTCACGCACCTCCGCCCAGGTGCTGCGGCGGATGATGTGGTACCCGAACTGCGACTCCACCACGCCCGTGATGCCACCCGGCGGCACGCTCTTGACGCCAGCCTCGAACTCCGGCACCATCGCGCCCGGCGGGAAGATGCCCAAGCTCCCGCCCTGGTCCTTGCTGCCCGGATCCTGCGAGCGCTGGCGGGCGACCGCGGCGAAGTTCGCGGCCGTCACCGTGCGCGCGAGGCGCTCGGCCTCGCGACGGATCGAGTCGTTGGCCTCCGTGCCCAGCGCTTCCGGCTGCTTCGTGAGCAGGATGTGCGAGGCCGCGAGCAACTCGCCGGCCGCGTAGCGCGCCTCGAAGTTCGAGGTATCGTCGCGCAGCGAGGCCGCATGGCGCTCGAAGAGCGTCGTGAGGCGCAGCTGCTCGATCGTGGACCACATGCCCTGGTTCGCGTCCTCGACGGTGCCGAGGGTGTCGTTGTTGGCGGCCGCCTGGCCAAGGAGCTGGTAGGTCACCCAGACCTGGGCGATGCTGCGCGCGACGTCGGGACGCAGGGGCACCTGCGCCTCGGACATGATCGACGCGAGCTGCGAGACCGTGAGCTCCTGGCTTCCGGCGCGTGCGACGACGTCCACATGGGCGGTCATCGCGTCCTTGATGGCGCCGCAGGCGGTAACGGCCGTCACGACGACGGCGACAAGGGCAAGGCGAAGGCGGGTCATTGACACGAAGGGGGAATGGATAAGGATGTACTACCGCGGATCGGGCTCGATGGTCCGCAGCGCCCGGACGATGCCGTCCAGCAAGGCGGATCCGCCGAGTCGCTTGAGCGCCAGCGACAGGGGTTGGACCCGGCGCACGTCCACTTGGAACTGCACGTCCCGGAACGCGGCCGCGAGCGGCTTGAGACGCGGGACCGCCTCGGCTCGGAAGTTAATGCGGGCCTCATCCCCACGCACCAGCATGGCCTCGACGCCCAGCGGCGCGCCGACAAGGCGGAGCTTGGCCACCATGAGATAGGCCTCGGCTTCGGGCGGGAGCTTGCCGAAGCGGTCGCGGATCTCGGCGCGCAGGGCGTCGATGGCGTCGGCCGTGCGCGCCGCCCCGATGCGCCGATACAGATCAAGCTTCACCGCGGCCGATTCAATGAAGTCGTCCGGCAGGTAGTGCGGCTGGTCCAGCGTGACGTCGGCCGGAGGCGGCGGGGGTGCGGCATCGCCGCGCTTCATGCGCTCCACGGTCTCGTCGAGCATGCGCAGGTAGAGATCAAAGCCCACGGCCTGCACGAAGCCTGACTGCTCGGGGCCGAGGAGATTCCCCGCCCCGCGCAGCTCCATGTCCTTCAGGGCCACGCGATAGCCGGCGCCGAGCTCTGTGTGATGCTCGAGCACGCGCAGGCGACGCTCGGCGTCCTCGTCAATGCGGTCCGGGACCATCAGGTAGCAGTACGCGCGGCGATGCGAGCGACCCACGCGGCCGCGCAGCTGGTAGAGCTGCGCCAACCCGAGGCGATCGGCGCGGTCCACGAACATGGTGTTCGCGTTGGGCACGTCGATACCGCTTTCCACGATGAGCGTGGACACGAGCACGTCGATCTCGCCCGCGACGAAGCGGCGCATGACCTCCTCGAGCTCACGCTCCTTCATCTGGCCGTGCCCCACGGCGACGCGCGCGCGCGGCACGATGCGCTGCACGTGGTCCGCCACCGCGAGAATCGTCTCGATGCGGTTGTGCACGAAGAACACCTGGCCGCCACGGTCCAACTCGCGGTTGATGCCCTCATCGATGAGCGCGTCGTCCCAGGGCTCGAGGAATGTGAGCACCGGCGAGCGGTCGCGCGGCGGCGTCTGCATGAGCGTGAGGTCGCGCAGGCCGGCGAGCGA
>CAZCIM010000077.1:0-5827 GCA_964498895.1 uncultured Gemmatimonas sp.
TGGGCGACCTCGTGGAGAGCATGCTCAAGCGCGAGGCGGGGGTGAAGGACAGCTCCACGCTGATCCCTGGCCACGGCGGCGTGCTCGACCGCACCGACTCGCTGTTGTTCACTGTGCCCATTGCCTACGTGATGCTCGAGCAGCTGCTCGTGGTGGCGCGATGACGCCCGCGCGCGACGCCGCGGCGCAGCAGCCGCTGGGCATCGCGCTGCTCGGCGCGACCGGCAGCATCGGCGAGACGGCGCAGCGGGTGGTGGCGCGGCATCCTGGGCGCTATCGCTTTGCCGCGCTGACGGCCAACGGCAACCTCGCCGGGCTGCAGCAGGCCGTCGCGCGTTGGGCGCCCGCGTATGCCGGCCTCGTGGATGCCAAGGGCGCGGCCCTCCCAACGGGGTGGGGCAGCGGTGCGCAGTGCCTCGTGGACGCCGCGCAGCTCCCGCAGGCGGACGTGGTGCTCAATGCCGTGGTCGGTGCGGCGGGACTCGACGCCACGCTTGCCGCACTGACGGCCGGTAAGCGGGTGGCGCTGGCCAACAAGGAGACGCTGGTGATCGGCGGCGCGCTGGTGCAGCGCGCGGCGCGCGCCCACGGCGGCGCAGTGATCCCCGTGGACTCCGAGCACTCGGCCTTGTTGCAGTGCCTCGCCGGCCGCATCGGCGGCAGCGGCGACGGCCTCCTGCCGGTGCAGGGCGTGAAGCGCTTCGTCATCACGGCCAGCGGCGGCCCGTTCCGGACCTGGGACGCCGAGCGCGTGCGCACGGCGAGCATCGCGGAGGCGCTCAATCACCCGACCTGGGCGATGGGCAAGAAGATCACCATCGATTCCGCGTCGCTTGCGAACAAGGCGCTGGAGGTGATCGAGGCGCACGTCCTGTTCGGCGTCCCGTACGAGAAGATCGAGGTGGTGGTGCATCCGCAGAGCATCATCCATTCGATGGTGGAGTTCGAGGACGGCAGCGTGTTGGCGCAGATGGGCGTGCCCAGCATGGACCTGCCGGTGCTCTATGCGCTGACATATCCCGAACGGGTGGATGACGACGGGGTACCACGCTTCGATCCGGTGAAGCACTCGCCGCTGACCTTCGAGCCCGTGCGGCATGACGTGTTCCCCACGCTCTCGCTGGGCATCGCGGCGGGGAAGCGGGGTGGGGCGGCGCCGGCGGTGTTCAACGCGGCGAACGAGGCGGCCGTCGCGCGGGTTCTTGAAGGGTCGCTGATGTTCGCGCGGATTCCCGTGGCGATTGAGCGCGCGCTGGCGCAGCTCGGTGACGCGCGGGGTGACGATCGGGATTCCTTGCTCGCCGCGGACGCCGCGGCGCGGCGCATCGTGCAGGAGATGGCGTAATGCTGAGTTGGTTGGCTCCGCTGCTGGTCCTTGGGCTGGTGATCTTCGTGCACGAGCTGGGGCATTTCCTCGCGGCCAAGTGGGCCGGCGTGTACGCGCCGCGCTTCTCGCTGGGCTGGGGCAGCCCCATCTGGAGCTTCCGCCGCGGCGAGACGGAGTACGCGATCAGCGCGCTGCCGATCGGCGGCTACGTGCGCATGGCCTCGCAGGAAGACGAGCACGCGTCGGCCCTTGAGGGCGGCGGCGAAATCAACAAGGACGGGACGCAGGTCGAGCGCAGCAAGCATTGGGACGAGCACTCGATGATCCCGCATGGGCCGAAGCCGATTCCGCCCGATCGCTGGTTCGAGTCGAAGCCGCTGTACAAGAAGCTCGTGATCCTCGTGGCGGGCGTCGTGATGAACGTCATCCTCGCCGTGGTCGTGAGCAGCGGTGTGTTCGCCTACTACGGCCGTGGGTATTTGCCGGCCGTGGTGGACAGCGTGGTGGCGGAGCGTCCTGCGGCGCTGGCGGGCATGCAGCGCGGCGACAGCATCACGGCGATCGACGGTGCGCCGATCCAGCGCTGGGACGAGGTGCTTGCGCAGGTGAGCGCGGCGCCGGAGCGTGCGCTCACGTTCACGGTGGTGCGTGGGGGCGAGACCATCACGCTGACGGTGACGCCGGAGGCCCAGGAGGCGCCGTCGGCCACCACCGGCGAGCCGCAGCGGGTGGGACGCATCGGTGTGGGGCCCCGCGGCGAGGCCGCGCGCGAGCCCATGGGGCTTGGTGAGTCCGTCGTGGCCGGCGTGGACGCCACGGTGCAGATGGGCGGCAGCGTGGTTGGCGTGCTCGGTGGGCTGTTCCGCGGGAGCGTGTCGGTCAGCCAGCTCGGCGGCCCGGTGGAGATCGCGCGGGCGAGCGTGACGGCCGCGCAGACGGGGCTTGAGAACCTCTGGGCGCTGGTCGCGTTCCTGAGCATCAACCTCGCCATCCTCAACATGCTGCCGATCCCGCTGCTGGACGGCGGGCAGATCGTGCTCAATCTGATTGAGGGCGCGATACGGCGGCCGCTGCCGGTGATGGTGAAGGAGTGGTACGCGCGCATCGGGCTGGCGGCGATCCTTCTGCTCTTCGTGACGGTGACGTTCAACGACCTGAAGCGGCTGGTGATGGGCTGGTTCGGGGGCGGGGACTGAGCCGCAGCTAGCGTGCGCGCATGCGACGCGGCGTCGCCGCGCGTTCGCGAATGAGGAAGTACAGCAGCGCCGCGGCGACGAGCGCGGGCGGGACGGCCAGCAAGCCTCGTTCGCGGAGCGCCGCGGGGAAGACCTGCGGCTGGCCCATGAACAACGAGAGCGTGGCGAGGAGCATTGCCGCGCACATCCGCCACAGATGCCGCAGGGTGCGCGCCCGTCCCTCGAGGCCGCCGCGCCGAAGCACGCGTGCGTCGCCGATCACGCCGAGCGTGAGGATGCCGCCGAACGCGGCAAAGAACGGCGCGGCGGCAGACTGCGCCGGGATCGCGGCCGCGTGCCGTGCGAACGCGAAGAGGAGCAGCGCCGCCGCCAAGCCCGCCGCGGCGAGCGCCCACTCTGCGCGTCCAGTGCTGCCGGGGCGGCGCTCGACGGTGATCCAGGCCGTGATGGTCAAGTAGAGCGTGAGGCTGCCGCCAGCGATGTTCAATCGATCGACTTCCGGCACGATGGACATGACGGTGCCTGTGGTGGCCATGAGGACCATCGACACGAAGAACACGTGGCCGACGCGCGCGTGGGCTGGCGAGCCCTTGCGGAGCATCATGGCCAGCGCGCCGGCAAGCAGGCCCAGCGTGCCCATGAGGATGTGCGTGTATCGCCCGAGGGCGTGCAGCCAGTTCATGGGACAACCGGCGCGGCAGGCTCGCGGCGCGGAGCCCGCACGAACTCACGCCATACATAGGCCCAGGGAATCGCGAGCAGCACCACCGGGAGCGAGAGGAAAGACTGCGCCATGTCGCCTGTCGGCGTGCCCCAGAGCGCGCCCTCGCGCCAGAGCGGGAAGGCGACGGCGGCCAGCCACAGCGTCTTGTAGCTGACCATGAAGAGCATCAATGGCAGCATGCGCAGCGGCTGCCAGAGCCCGAGGATGCCCAACGTGGGATACGCCGCCCACACGCAGATGGCCACCGCACGGACGGGATCCCACGGGCCCGCGTGGGTCAGGAGACCGCGCCACGCGTCCGTCGCGACGAATGCGGCCATGAGGAAATAGAACACGCGAAGGATCGCCACTTGGATCGGGCGCACGCCGTCCCAGCGTGTGTAGTCGGGGCGCAGGACGCGGAGCAGAGGGGTGCGAAGGTCAGGCATCGTCATCCTCGCGGTCGGGGACGGTGGCGTCGTAGGCGAGCAGGTCGCCGGGTTGGCACTGCAGCGCATGGCAGATCGCGGCCAGGGTCGAGAAGCGCACTGCGCGCGCGCGGCCGGACTTGAGCACGGAGAGGTTGGCGAGCGTGATGCCGACGCGCTGCGAGAGTTCGGTGAGCGTCATGCCGCGGTCCGCGAGCAGCTCGTCGAGCCGGACGATGATGGCCATCGCTCAGACCACGCCGTCGAGTTCGCGGCGCATGCGCGCGCCCTCGCGGAAGACCTGCGCGAGCACGAAGACCAGCAGGATCGTCAGCCATGGCGTGAACGTGAAGTTCCAGTCCACGTCGAGCGGTTGCTGCGCCGTGCTGGCGAGGGACGTGATGGCTCCGACGCCGAGATGCAGGAGCTCGAGGCCGAGCAGCAGGCGCCCGAGCGTGTCGAGGCGATCGGCGTTGGCGGCTACGAATGGGTCGCCGTCGGCGATCGTGGCGACGAGGGCGCGCAGCGTGCGGAGCAGTCGGTGGATCAGGACCACCGATGCCAAGCCTATGGCGGCCAGGGCGAAGAAGCCCGGCAGGATGCGCGCGCGGCTGACATCGGTTCGCACACCAAGCGTCGTCATGGTCGCGTCGGGGGCGACGACGAGGGCGACGGCGATGCCGACGATGAACGCGGCATACAGCCAGTTCGCGAGGGTGAGGAAGGAGAGGGCGCGCCAAGCGAGGCGGAGGGCGCGCGCGGGTGCCGGAGCGAAGAGTGAGAGCATGGTGATTAGGGTTATCGATAAACGATATATCGAGAAACGATAAAGGCAAGACGCGAGGCCCCAGCAGCTGGTTTCAGGCAGCGGGGGAGTCCCTCGGCTGCGGCGACTGGGTTCACCGGCACCCTTTACATGGGCCGATCTGCGCTCTAAGTTTCTGTGCTACCACAGATTAGGCTCACACAGCACTGCGCAGCGCAGGCAAGGATTTCTGATGGCGTTCGTCAAGACGGCGGTGATTGAGAAGCACCGCCAGCACGAGTCCGACACGGGCTCGACCCAGGTGCAGATCGCGGTCCTCACCGAGCGTATCAACTACCTCACCGAGCACTTCCGCGCGCACCACAAGGACCATCATGGCCGTCGTGGCCTCCTCAAGATGGTCGGCAAGCGCCGCCGGCTCCTCGACTACCTCAAGAAGACCAACGTCGAGGAATACCGCCGCATCGTCTCCGATCTCGGCCTGCGCTACTAAGCGCATCACTCACACGAGCGCGCGACCGCACTGACGCGGATCGCGCGCTTCGTGTGTCATCGCCCATCCCGGGCACGCGGACACCAAAAAGACTATGATGCATCGTATTGAGCGGACCTTCGCTGGCCGCCCCCTCATCATCGAGACCGGGCGCATGGCCAAGCAGGCCGCCGGCTCGGCCCTCGTCACCTACGGCGAGACCGTCCTCCTCGCGGCCGTCACGGTCAGCGACAAGAAGAGCCCCCTCCCGTTCTTCCCCCTGACGGTCGAGTACAAGGAAAAGATGTACGCCTCGGGCAAGATCCCGGGCGGCTTCATCAAGCGCGAGGGGCGTCCGCGCGATGAAGAGATCCTCTCCTGCCGTATCATCGACCGCTCCATCCGGCCGCTGTTCCCGGAAGGCTTCCAGAACGAAGTGCAGGTCGTGATCTACGTCCTCTCCGCCGACCAGGAGAACGACCACGACGTGCTCGGCCTGATCGCCACGAGCTACGCGCTGGCCTCCAGCAAGATTCCGTGGGCGGGCCCGATCGCCGGCGTGCGCGTCGGCCGCATCGAAGGCAAGTGGGTGCTCAACCCAACGTTCCAGGCGCTCGAGTTCTCGGACATCGACATGGTCGTCGCCGGCACGGCGGACTCGATCATGATGGTCGAGGGCGGCGCGCTCGAAGTCTCCGAGGCCGATATCGTCGACGCGCTCAAGGTGGCCCAGAAGGGTCTCGCCGAGCTCGTGGGCATGCAGGAAGAGCTGCTCAAGAAGGCCGGCACGGTCGACAAGATGGAGTGGAAGGGGACCGAGATCCCCGACGACGTGCGCAAGACGGTCACGAAGGCCGCCGAGAAGCGCATCGAGGCCGCCATCAACCAGAAGGACAAGGCCACGCGCATCCAGGCCGTGGAGAAGGTGAAGGAAG
>CAZCIM010000078.1:0-5250 GCA_964498895.1 uncultured Gemmatimonas sp.
GCACCTTGCCCGTGTCCGTGATGAAGCGGGAGAGGAAACGCTCGTCCTTGTAATCCACGAAGCGGATGCCGGCCTCGGTGACCGGGCAGACCTTCTTGTTGCGGCGCATGGGCTATTCCTCGTCGTCGTCGTCATCGCCGTCGCGCGCACGACGCGCGGCCAGCTGCTCTTCGGTCATCGGCGGCGCGCCGAGCTCGTGCTCGTGCACCGAGATGAGGTAGCGGATCACGCCTTCGTCGAGCTTGAGCGAACGCTCGAACTCGGGGAGGGCCTTGCCCTCGGCGTTGAAGCGGGCGACGACGTAGTAGCCGGCTTCCTTGTTCTTGATCTTGTACGCGAGCTGACGGCGACCCCAGTGGTCGAGCGTCGCGGGCGTCTTGAGACCGAGCAAGCTGTGATGCTTCTCGATCTTCTCGGCAATGGCGGCGTCTTCGAGGGCGGAATCGAAGATGTACACCGCCTCGTATTCACGAGACAATGCGGCAATCCTCCTTTGGGCTAAACGCGACTGACGGGTTGCCGGCGTCAGTCGAGGTGAATGTTGACAGCCCCTAAAGCTAAGCGATGCCGCGGCTTAGGGCAAGGGCGGCTCTGGGACGGAAGACTGAAGACGGAAGGAGCTCTTCGGGCGAGCGCCTTCCGTCTTCAGTCTTCCGTCTGCTGTCCGCCCTCAAGGCGTGAGCCGCTCCACCGCCAAGTACCCGAAGCTCGCACTCTGCCCCCCAGCCAGCACCTCGGCCCGTGCGGCCCGGGCTCCGGACACGTCGCCGGTGGCGTACTTCCACTGGGCGATGCCGTTGCCGATGGTCTGGCGCTCCAGGGGCGTGGTCATGCCCGCGCGGAGTTGGGACTCAGGGAGCTCCCCCTTCATCCATAAAAGCAGCCGGTGGTAGCTGCCGTTCTCGATGATCGGCCAGTCTGCGCGAACGGTGGCCAGCACGCGGCGCGCGGCGCCGAGTTGGCCGCCGCGGGCCAGCGAGAGCACCCACCAGTAGGTGGCCGCCGCGCGCTGGTCGAGGTTCGCCGCCACCTCAGCGTCTAGCGCCCACAGCTCCGCCGCCGGTGCGAAGTCGCCCTGCAGGAAGTGCGCAAGCGCCAAGTGATACCGGATGTTCGACTGCAGCGTGCTCGTTGGGATGCCGCTGGGGTTCGGCTGGCCGTCCTGCTCCACTTGGTCCGGTTGCCCGCGCGTCAGCTCCCAGGCCTTCGCCAAGTCCGCCTCGGCCAAGTCATAGCGACGCAGCGAGAGATACCGATGCCCACGATGCCGCAGCAGCCACGGCTCATCCGGCCAGCGTCGCAGCGCCTCCGTGTAGATCGCCACCGCCGCCGCGTAGTCGCCGTAGCCGACGAAGCGGCCGTGCCATATCACGGCGTCGAGGTTGTCCGGCTGCCGCGCGACGCGGGCGCGGGCGGAGTCGAGGGAGCCCGGGGACAGAGTTGTCTGGGCGTTGGTCTGCGTGCCACTGAAGAGGCACAGCGCGACCGTGAGCGCAGACGTGAGACTTGAGACGTGAGACTTGAGGAACTGCGCGAACCAGCGATTCCGGTCAGCACTCACGTCTCAAGTCTCCCGTCTCAAGTCTCAAACGTTGAATCGAAACAACACCACATCCCCATCCACCATCACATACTCCTTGCCTTCCGCCCGCGCCAAGCCCTTCTCGCGCGCGCCCTTCCAGCCGCCGAGCGCCACGAAATCCTCGTAGGCCACCGTCTCGGCCCGGATGAATCCCTTCTCGAAGTCCGAGTGAATCACGCCGGCCGCCTTCGGTGCCGTGTCGCCCTTATGGATGGTCCACGCGCGGACTTCCTTTTCGCCCGCCGTGAAGTACGTCTGCAAGCCGAGCAGCGAGTAGCCGCCGCGGATCAGGCGATCCAAGCCCGCGCTCTCGATGCCCAGCGAGGCGAGGAACTCCTTGCGGTCCTCGGCCGGCAGCTCGGCCAACTCCATCTCGATCTTGGCCGAGAAGGTGACGACCTGCGCCGGCTCATGGTCGGCGGCGATCGCCGCGCGCAGTGCGGTCACGTGCTTGCCCTCGGCGCCGGTCAGTTCGCTGTCGGTGACGTTCGCCGCGTAGAGGATCGGCTTGAGCGTGAGCAGCTGCAGGCCCTTGAGTCGCTCGCGATCTTCCGTCGTGAGCGACACGTGCCAGAGCGCCTGCCCGTCGCTGAGCGGCTTGTGCGCCTTCTCCAGCGAGCTCACCTCGGCGGCCGCGTCCTTGTCGCCCGTCTTCGCCGCGCGCTTCGCCTTGTCGAGCCGCTTCTCCACCACGGCGAGGTCGGCCAGCGCGAGCTCGAACTCGATCGTAGCGCGATCGCGCACCGGATCCACCGAGCCGTCCACGTGGATCACGTCGTCATCGTCGAAGCAGCGCACCACGTGCACGATCGCGTCCGTCTCGCGGATGTTCGAGAGGAACGCATTGCCGCGCCCTTCGCCCGTGCTCGCGCCCTTCACGAGCCCCGCGATG
Organism: uncultured Gemmatimonas sp.; assembly: GCA_964498895.1. Taxonomy (GTDB): domain Bacteria; phylum Gemmatimonadota; class Gemmatimonadetes; order Gemmatimonadales; family Gemmatimonadaceae; genus Pseudogemmatithrix. The sequence goes on from CAZCIM010000078.1 coordinate 2,475, forward strand.
TCCACGAACTGCACCGCCGCCGGCACCGTGCGCTCCGGCGAGACGATCTCCGCAAGCTTCTCCAAGCGCGGGTCGGGCACGTTCACGACGCCGACGTTGGGGTCGATGGTGCAGAACGGATAGTTCGCGGCTTCGGCTTTCGCCGCGGTCAAGGCGTTGAAGAGACTTGACTTGCCGACGTTGGGGAGGCCTACGATGCCGAGGCTGAGCATGCTGGACTTGAGACTTGAGACGTGAGACTTGAGACGTGAGACTTGAGAGGTGCGTAGAAAGGTAATCGTCGGCGACGAAATGACGGCGTGATGACGGCCAACGCACACACTCTTGCCGCATGCACCCATTCCGACGCCTTGCAGTGTGGGAGAAAGCCCACGCGTTGACGCTGCTGATCTATCCCATTTCGGAGGGGCAGATGCTGCGGCGCTTCCCGAGCTTGGCCCACCAACTGCGGCGAGCCGTCGCCTCGATTCCGGCCAACATCGTCGAGGGCGCGGGTCTGGGCTCGCAAGCCCAGTTCAACCGGCACATCACCATCGCACTCGCGTCGGCACGGGAAGCCGAGTACCACCTGCTGCTGGCCAAAGATCTCGGCGCGATCGACCTCAAGACCTTCGCCACGCTCGAGGCACGACTCGGCGAGATCCAAGCCATGCTGAACTCACTTGGTCGCCGTGTTCGCGAGCGCATGACAGCGGGCAGCACACAGAAGCGCAGGACCTCTGCACGCAGTTGAGCGAAGAGAAGCCAGCGAAGCCGAGCGGAAACGAGAGAGGGGGCGGCCCAACCGGGCCGCCCCCTCTCAAGTCTCACGTCTCAAGTCTCACGTCTTACGCAATGAACCACGGCGCCAGCACCAAGCTCACTACCGACATCAGCTTGATGAGGATGTTCATCGCCGGCCCGCTCGTATCCTTGAACGGATCGCCGACCGTGTCACCCACGACCGCGGCCTTGTGCACGTCCGAGCCCTTGCCGCCGTGGATGCCGCCTTCGATGGCCTTCTTGGCGTTGTCCCAGGCACCACCGGCGTTGGCCATGAAGAGCGCCATCATCACACCGGTCACGGTGGCACCGGCGAGGAGGCCGCCGAGGGCCTTCACGCCGAAGAACTTGCCGACGATCACCGGGAGCAGCACCGAGGCGACGCCGGGGAGCACCATCTCCTTGAGTGCGGCGGCGGTGGAGATGTCCACGCAGCGCGCGGAATCGGGCTTCACGCCTTCCTTGCCTTCGAGGAGGCCGGGGATCTCGCGGAACTGGCGGCGCACTTCCTCCACCATGCCCTGCGCGGCGCGACCGACCGCGGTCATGGTCTGCGCACCGACGAAGAACGGCATCACGCCACCGATGAAGAGGCCGATGACGACCATCGGGTCAACGAGGTTCAGGCCACCCTGCGCGTCGAGGCCGACGGCCGACGTGTAGGCGGAGAACATGGCGAGCGCGGTGAGCGCGGCCGAACCGATGGCGAAGCCCTTACCGATCGCGGCCGTCGTGTTGCCGAGCGCGTCGAGGCCGTCGGTGATCTTGCGGACTTCGGGGCCGAGGTGGCTCATCTCGGAGATGCCACCGGCGTTGTCGGCGATCGGGCCATACGCGTCCACGGACATCGTCACACCGACCGTGGCGAGCATGCCCACCGCGGCGATGGCGACGCCGTAGAGGCCGGCGCTGATGTACGACACATATGTCGCGGCGCAGATGAGCAGCACCGGGACGATCGTGGACTCCATGCCGACGGCGAGGCCGGCGATGATGTTCGTGGCCGGGCCGGTCTTCGACGACTCGGCGATGCGCAGCACGGGGCCGGCGGCCGTGTAGTACTCGGTCACGAGGCCGATGGTCACGCCGGACACGGTGCCCGCGAGCACGGCGTAGAACGGACCCATCGCGGGCAGCGCGGCCATCGTGGTCGGATCCGTCATGCCGAGCGGGAGCATGCCCGTCAGCACGTACGCGAAGACAAGGAAGAGGCCGGCGGCGATGAACGTCACCATGCGCAGCGCGTTGGCCGGGTCACCCTTGGCCAGCACGCGCATGATGAGGATGCCGATCAGCGACGCCACGAGACCGGCGGCCGTGTAGGCGACCGGGAGCAGCACCGCCGTGAGGCGCGAGGCATCGGGGATTACCACGGACGTCGCGGCGAGCGCGATCGTGGCGATGATGGCACCGACGTACGACTCGAAGATGTCGGCGCCGAGGCCGGCGACGTCACCGACGTTGTCACCGACGTTGTCGGCGATGGTGGCCGGGTTGCGCGGATCGTCTTCCGGGATGCCGGCTTCGACCTTGCCCACGAGGTCGGCGCCGACGTCGGCGGCCTTGGTGTAGATGCCGCCGCCCACGCGCGCGAACAGCGCGATGGACGAGGCACCCATGGCGAAGCCGGAGATGATCTCGCCGAACTGCTTGAAGCCGGCGTCACCGAAGAGCAGCTGCTTCTGCCAGATGAAGATGACGGTGATGCCGAGGAGGCCGAGGGCCGCGACGGCGAGGCCCATCACCGCGCCGCCACCGAAGGCGATGCGCAGCGCGGCGGCCTGGCCGCTCGAGCGCGCCGCTTCCGAGGTGCGGACGTTGGCCTTGGTGGCGGAGCTCATGCCCGCCCAGCCGGCGGCGATGGAGCAGAGGCCGCCGATCACGTAGGCGATGCCCGTCGGGGTGCCGACGGCGAAGCCGAGCAGCACGGCGACGAGCGCCAGGAAGGGCAGGAGGACCGTGTACTCGCGCTTGAGGAAGGCCATCGCGCCGAGCTGGATCTGCTCGGCGAGAT
>CAZCIM010000079.1:0-5146 GCA_964498895.1 uncultured Gemmatimonas sp.
CGAGAGCTTGGCCACCGCCTCGGGCGTCATCGCGTCGGTCATGTCGGTCTTGATGAAGCCCGGCGCGACGACGTTGCAGAGCACGTTGCGGCTGGCGAGTTCCTTCGCGACGCTCTTGCTGAGGCCGATCAAACCGGCCTTGCTCGCGGCATAGTTGGCCTGTCCGGCATTGCCGATCAGCCCCACGACGCTCGCGATGTTGATGATCCGGCCCCAGCGCTTCTTCATCATGCCGCGCTGCGCCGTGCGGATCGCGACGAAGGCCGAGCGCAGGTTGGTCTCGAGGACGGCGTTCCAGTCCTCGTCCTTCATGCGCAGCATCAGGTTGTCCTTGGTGATGCCGGCGTTGTTCACGAGGATGTCGCAGCCGCCCAGCGTCTTCTCGACGCTCTCGACCAGCGCCTGCACCTGTGCGCTGTCGCTGATGTCGCAGGCGAAGCCCTTGGCGCCGGCGCCGATCTCGGCAGCCACGGCGTCCGCCTTGGCCTGGTCACGCCCCACGATGGCCACCGTGGCGCCGCACTCGGCGAGACGGTCGGCGATGGCGCGGCCGATGCCGCGCGTGGAGCCGGTGACGAGGGCGACTTTGCCGCTGAGGTCAATGCGCATCAGACGTGGGACGTGAGACGTGAGACTTGAGACGCGGGCCTACAGCTTCAGCAGCGCTTCGACCTCGGCCACCGTGCCGCAGGTCATCGTGGTGCAACCGGGCGCCAGACGCTTCACGAGGCCGCTCAGCACGGCGCCAGGCCCCATCTCGACGAATGTCGTGCCGGGAAAGCGCGCGGCCATGTTGCGCACGACCTCCACCCAGCGGACGGGGCTCGTGAGTTGCTGCAGAAGCAGCGACTTCGCGGACGTCGCGTCGCCGACCGCCTCGGCGGTCACGTTGCTCCAGACCGGCCACGACGGATCGCGCCAGCGTGCGGCCTCGAGCGCCTGCTGCAGACCAGCGGCGGCCGGTTGCATCAGCGGCGAATGGAACGCGCCGCTCACCGGCAAGCGCAGGGCGCGCTTGGCGCCTGCGGCCTTCGCCAGCTCCATCGCCTTCTCGACAGCCGCCACCTCACCGGAAATCACGATCTGCTCGGTGGCGTTGTAGTTGGCGGGTACCACCGTGCCGAGCTCGGACGCCTCGGTGCAGACTTCTTCGATCGTCCGCGACATCTCGCCAAGGATGGCGGCCATGGCGCCGGGCACCTGCACCCCAGTCTCGTACATGAGCTCGCCACGGCGACGCACGAGCTTGAGTGCATCCTCGAGCGGGAGCGCCCCCGCCGCATGGTAGGCGGAGAACTCACCCAGTGAATGGCCGGCCGCGCCCTGCACCTTCGAGGCGACGTGATCCTTGACGACGGCCCAGACAGCGGCGCCGTGCGCGAGCAACGCGGGCTGCGCGTTGTGCGTGAGCGTGAGCTCGTCGGCGGGGCCCTCGAAGCACAGCGTGCTGAGCGGGGCACCGAGCGCTGCGTCGGCGCGCGCGAACACGTCCTTGGCCGCCGGGAAGGCCTCGGCGAGGTCCTTCGCCATCCCCGGCTTCTGCGAGCCCTGCCCCGGGAACAGGAGGATCATCAGAACCGCACCACCATCGAGCCCCAGGTGAAGCCGGCGCCGAAGGCCACGAACATCACGGTCGTGCCCTCCTTCACGATGCCGGCCTTCTGCGCCTCGCTGAGCGCGATCGGAATCGATGCCGCCGAGGTGTTGCCGTACTTCTCGACGTTCACGAACACCTTCTCCATCGGGATGCCGGCGTGCTTGGCCGTCGCCTCGATGATGCGGATGTTCGCCTGGTGCGGAATCAGCACGTCAATGTCGCTGGCCGACAGCTTGGCGCCGTCGAGCGCGCGATCGGCCGCATCGGCCATCGAGCGCACGGCGTTCTTGAACACCTCGCGGCCGGCCATCTGGATGTAGTGCGAGCCCTCGATGATGATCTCGGGCGTCACCGGCGCGTTGCCCGCGCCCTTCGGGCGATGCAGGAGGTCCGCCAGCGTGCCGTCGGAGCGCATGTACGCCGACAGGATGCCGCGATGCTTCGTCGCCTTCTTCACGACCGTCGCGCCCGCGCCGTCGCCGAACAGCACGCAGGTGTTGCGATCCTTCCAATTCACGATGCGGCTGAGCACTTCGCCACCGATCACGAGGATCGTCTCGTAGCCGCCCGTGGCGATCAGTCCTTCGGCGACCTGCGTGCTGTAGAGCCAGCCCGAGCAGGCGGCATCGAGGTCGAAGGCGACCGCGCGGGTGGCGCCGAGCGCGGCCTGGACTTCGACAGCCGTGCTGGGCAGCAGGCGGTCCGGCGACGCGGTGCCGAGGATGATGGCATCGAGCTCCGCCGCGGTCACGCCAGCGGAGGCCATCGCCTCGCGCGCCGCCTGGGTGCACAGCGACGTGAGGTTCTCGCCCTCACCCGCGATGTAGCGCTGGCCGATGCCCGTGCGCTCGCGGATCCACTCGTCGGAGGTCTCGATCCCGATCGACGCGAAGTCGTGGTTGGTGAAGACGCGCTTCGGCACGGCGTGCGCCGTGCTCGTCAGCATCGCGAACGGCCGCTTCACGCGTGCACCTTCTCGCCGATGTGGCGGCTCATGCCGCTCTCGAAGGCGCGGAGCCCGGCCTTGATGCCGTTCTTGATGGCCTCGGGGCTGGACTTGCCGTGGCAGATGATGCTGACGCCCTTCACGCCGAGCAGCGGCGCGCCGCCGTACTTCGCGTAGTCGAGCGCGCTCATGGCGCTGCCGATCTGCTCCTTGGTGACGCCGGCCTTCATGAGCAGGCCGACCAGCACGGGCGCGACGCTCTCGTAGAACTTGAGCAGGACGTTGCCCGTGAAGCCGTCGCAGACGACGACGTCAATGGGCCCACGGTCGCAGGCGCCCATCGGGATGTCGCGGCCTTCCACGTTGCCGATGAAGTTGAGGCCGCTCTTGAGCAGGAGCTGGTGCGCCTCCTTCACGGCGGCGTTGCCCTTCTCCGCTTCCTCACCCACGGACAACAGGCCCACGACGGGATTCTCGCGGCCGAGGATGTCCTTGGCGTAGACGTGGCCGAGCTGGGCGAAGTTGACGAGCTCCTGCGCGGAGCAGTCAACGTTGGCGCCCGCATCGAGCAGGACCACCGGCTGCTTCGCCGTCGGGAGCACCGTGCAGATGGCCGGCCGCTGCAGCCCCTCGTGGAGGCGCAGCACGAACACCGAGGCGGCCATCTGCGCGCCGGTGTTGCCGGCCGAGACGAAGGCATCGGACTTTCCCTCGGCCTGCAGCTTGAGGCCCACGCCCATCGAGGAGTTGGGCTTGCCGCGGATGGCCACGGAGGGCTTGTCCGTCATCAGGATGACATCGGGCGCGTCGACGATCTCGAAACGCGCGGCGGCCGCCTGGGCCTCGGGCCCGGCGGCTGCCAGCTGCTTCGCGAGTTCGTCACGGATGACCGCTTCCTGCCCGATGAGTTGCAGGGTGTGGTCAGGGCCCAGTTCGGTTGCGGCCAGCAGGGCCGCCGCAATCGGGGCGTGGGGCGCGTGATCGCCCCCCATCGCGTCCAGCGCGATGCGGGCCATGATCAGGCGTCGCGCGCCGCGACCCGCTGTTCACCCGCGTAGAACCCGCACTCCTCGCACACATGGTGCGGGCGCTTCATCGCGCCGCACTTCGGGCAGGCCTGGATGTTGATCTTCGGCGCCACCTTGTGGGTGTTGCGCGCGCGCTTCTTGCGCTTGGAGGTACGGCGCTTCGGGACGGCCATCGGAGTCTCGCTACAGAGTGAGTGGTACGGTCAGTCGGGAATCAGCCCTGGGCGGCTGCCGGTTGGCAGGCACAGGGTCCAGCGTTCAGCTCTGCCCCGCAGGTCGCGCACAGTCCCTTACAATCGGGACGGCACAGCGGCAGGACAGCCGCGTCCAGCAACCATTGCTCGCGAATCGCGGGCCGCAGGTCCAGCGTCTGGCCGCCCTCAGCGAGCGGATAGACGTCGGGTTCGTCCGCATTCTCGTCGTCTTCGCCGGCGAAGAGCAGGTGGGCTTCGTTCTCCACCACGAACTCCACTGGCGCGAGGCAGCGACGGCATTCACCGGCCGCGGTTCCGTGGAACCCGCCGGAGAAGTAGAACCGCCCTGCCCCCGCCCCGCTCAGCCGCCCGGTGACCTGGACGCCCTGCACGGGACGAACGTCGCCCGCCATCCACACCGCATCGTCCGAGGCGAGATCCGCAGCAACTTGGACCGCGCCCTGAGAAAGGGTGCGAATGGGGAACGAAAGCATAGCCAAGTAAACTAATCGCCCGCCGACTGTTAGGTCAAGCGGATAAGCTCGGTCTGTGCAACAGCTTAGCTCTGGGACGGAAGCGACAAGACGGAAGGAGCGATCCAGCCAGCTCCTTCCGTCTTCCGTCTTCCGTCCCGGAGCTTACAGGCTGTCCGCCTCAGCGAAGAAGAACCGGCTCTCCCGCACCGCGTTCTCGTCCGAGTCCGACGCGTGGATCGCGTTCTTGCCCTTCGACTCCGCGTACAGCTTGCGGACGGTGCCCGCCGCGGCCTCGGCCGGGTCCGTGGCGCCGATCGCGTCACGCAGCGCGTGCACGGCGTTCTCCTTGACGAGGATGAACGGCATGCAGGGGGCCGAGCTCATGAACTCGACGAGTTCGCCGAAGAACGGGCGGCCACGGTGCACGCCGTAGAACTCCTCGGCCTGCTTCTTGGACATGTGCACCACGCGGGCGGCCTTGAGCGTGAAGCCCTGGGCCTCGAGGTGGGCGATGATCTTGCCGGCCTTGCCCGTGTTGAAGGCGTCCGGCTTGATGATGGAGAACGTGTAGTTGAGGGCCATTGAAGGCTCGAGTGTGCTAGGGGTGAGAAACTGCAACTGATTTGCCACGGAGGCACCGAGTCACGGAGGACTGCGCGAAGCAACCGAGGAGCGCGGCGCAGCCCTCTGTGTCTCTGTGCCTCTGTGGCAGAGTCGTGTGTTCTACTTCAGACGGGCCTTGATCAGCTCGACGAAGTCGATCGGACGCGCCGCGACGCCCATGCCGGCGGCCTTGAAGGCCTCAATCTTCTCGGCGGCCGTACCAGCCGAGCCCGAGATGATCGCGCCTGCATGACCCATGCGGCGGCCCGGCGGGGCCGTCTGGCCGGCGATGAAGCCCACGA
>CAZCIM010000080.1:0-5090 GCA_964498895.1 uncultured Gemmatimonas sp.
TGAGACTTGAGACGTGAGACTTGAGACGTGAGACTTGAGACGTGAGACTTGAGACGTGAGACGTGAGACTTGAGACGTGAGAGATGACCTCTCAAGTCTCAAGTCTCACGTCTCACGTCTCATCGCGGTAGCTGCTGCTTCTCCCGCTCCGCCAACAGCTTCGTCACGAACCGCTGGCCTTCCGAGATCCGCTCGACCTCGATCGCCACCGTATCCACTGCCGATTCGAGCCGCCGCATCCGCTCCTGCGTCTCCGTGTCGAGCTTGGGCGGGGCCGACGTCGCGCGCTTCCAGAGCAGGCGCGCCACCGTGAACGCGATCGGTGCCAACACGAACAGCGTGAACACGATCGCGATGCCGGTGACGTCGATGCTGCGGAACTGGAAGTTGCCCGGATTGGGCGCCTGCGTGGAGCTCGTCTGCAGGAGGTTGCCCGGCGTCTGCGCAATGAGCTCGCCGGTGCGGGCGATCTCCTGCTCCAGTTCGATGATGCGGTCGTCGAGCACCTTGAGCCGTGCTTCGAGGCCGGGACGTTCGGAGTTGGAGGCCTCGCGCAGGGCCGCCACGATGTCGTCCCGCCGCCCCTCGGCCGAATTGAGCTGATTGCTGAGCTCCGTGCGCTGCGCGCGGAGCGCGCGCACCTCGGCGATCGTCTGGGGCACGCCTTGGCCCGTTTGGACCACGGTGATCGCGACAGGCGTGCCGGGAGCCGGCGGGGCTTGGGGAGTGGGCGCTTGCATACGCATAAGGTGGCCTACGGCGGCGGATGGCGCGAGGTGTCAGCGTCCGTCATCTTTCGCCTTCCCCCCGGGCGTGGAGCGCGACATGCGGATGGGCCTCGACATTGCAGTGATCGGCGGCGGCATCGCCGGGCTCTCGGCCGCCTGGCGGCTCAGCACGCACCACCGCGTCACGCTCATGGAGCGGCACGAGGTCGCGGGCATGGACGCCCACTCGCTCGACCTCGAGCACGGCGGGGGCACGTATCGCGTGGACGTGCCGCTGCGCGTGCTGTACGAGGGCTACTACCCGACGCTCATCGCGCAGTACCACGCGCTGGGCGTGCAGCTCGAGCGCACGAACTACGCGGGCTCCTTCAGCGTGCTCGACGGCCCCGCGTACTATCGCTACGCCAACTGGCTGATTGCCGGGCGATCCGTGCCGCTGCCCGCGACGCCCATCGGGGCGCCCGCGCTGCGCATCAACCGCGACCTGCTCCGTTTCTATCGGGTGGCGCGGCGCGCACTCCCCGGCTTGCAAGACAGCGAAGAGCCACTCGGCAGCTGGCTGGACCGCCAGCGCTTCGGCCCCGACTTCGCCGAAGGATTCCTGATTCCGACGTTCGCTGCGGTCTGCACCTGCTCCAATGCGGCCGTGCGCGCGTATCCCGCGCGGGTGATCCTCGACTACCTCACGCGCGGCCTCACCTTCGGCGGCGTGCGCCGCGTGGTGCTCGGCACCCGCGAGGTCGTGAAGCGGCTCACGGAACCCGTGCACGCCGTGCACTGCGGCATCAAGGTGCAGCGCATCGCGCCGGCCCCCGATGGCGTGCGCGTCACCTGGGACGGTGGCGAGCAGCGGTTCGATCACGTCGTGGTCGCGACGCAGGCCAACCAGGCCGCGGCGATGCTCGATGCCGCGTATCGCCGCGAGAAGGAGTCGCTCGAACGCTTTGCCTACGAGAGCTCCGAGGTCGTCGTGCACACCGACGAGCGGCTTGCCCCGCGCGACCGCGCCCACTGGGCGCCGGTGAACCTCATCACCAGCCGCGCGCACGACAAGCCGATGGCCACGATCTGGATGAACCGCGTGCAGCCGGGGCTCGGCAAGCTGAGTCCGGTGTTCCAGACCTGGAATCCCATCGTCGCGCCACGGCCGGAGACCATCAAGGCGCAGGCGCGGTTCGAGCGGCCACTCGTGAACGCTGCCTCGCTCGAAGGCGCGCGCAACGTGCGCCTGCTGCAAGCGCAGCACGGCCGGCGCCTGTGGTTCTGCGGCAGCTATCTGGGTCCCGGCATCCCGCTGCTCGAAGCCGCTTCGCGCACGGCGCTGGATGTCGCGATGGCCATCACGGACGACGAGCGCGGGGCGACGCGCCTCCCGACGGGCTTCAGCGCAGTCGGCTGAGCGCGCGTTCGGCTTGCACGAGATGCCGCATCTCGTGCCGCGCGACTATCCACAGGGCGGAGTATCCGTCGTAGCGCGCGCCAGCCACGAACGGCGACTCCACCGTGCTGCGGTCGATCTGCAGGCCCTCGAGGGTCCAGAGCAAGGCTTTCTCCTCGCCCATCCATCGACGGAACTCCCCGCTCACCTGCGCTCGCGGCAGCTCGCTGCCGGGCACGAAGGGCTTGGCCGTCTTCGTGCGACCGAGCCGGATGCCAAGCACGACCGGCACGGGACCGACCACTGCGGCGAGGAAGCGCCCGAAGAGCGCACCCTTGTACGGACGATCCCCGATCGGCCCGAGCGCCTGTGCCTCCGCGACGGCGACGCGGAGGCGCGGGAGCATCGCGGCGCTCGTGAGATTCAGGTGGGCGATGCACTCCGCGACCGACCACTCGTCCGCGGCCGGCCGCTGGGCCCATTGGGCATCGCTCACGCGGGCGTCCAATGCCGTGTAGCGCTTCGCAACGTCGTCGAAGGCTTTGGCGAGATCGTCGAGCTGTTGATGCGACGGGTTCGTGGCCATGGATTTCCGGTGATTCATAAGGGGAGGGTGCGGCGCGTAAAGTAGCCTTGCCCCGCACCTTCTGCGCAACGCGGCGAGCGCACATCTTACGAATCCCTCACCACTCCGCAGAGGCTCGGATGTCACGCTTCGTTGCGCTGTTCACAGTTACGGCACTGCTCGTGCCGGCGTTTCACGCGCGTGCGCAGGCGACCGCGCCGTTGGCGGCCGAGCTCGACCGACGCATCGCGGCGGTCACCCCAAAGGTGGTGAGCTGGCGCCGCGACCTGCACGAGCACCCGGAACTGAGCGGACAGGAGGAACGCACGGCGCGTGTGGTCGCCGAGCATCTGCGCGCACTGGGACTCGAGGTGCGCACCAACGTCGGGGGGCACGGCGTCGTCGGCGTCCTGCGCGGCGGACGGCCGGGCCGCACGGTCGCCCTGCGCGCCGACATGGACGGCCTGCCCGTCACCGAGCAGGTGGACCTGCCGTTCCGCTCGCGCGCCACAGCCACCTACAACGGCCAGACCGTCGGTGTGATGCACGCCTGCGGCCACGACAACCACGTCGCCATCCTCATGGGCGCCGCGGAAGTCCTCACGCAGATGAAGGCGCAGCTGCCGGGCACCGTGGTGTTCATCTTCCAGCCCGCCGAGGAAGGCTTGCCCGACGGCAGCGGCGGCGCGCAGAAGATGATTGCCGAGGGCGTGCTCGAGAATCCCAAGGTGGACGCCATCTTCGGCCTGCACGTGTGGTCGTCGCCGGTAGGCCAGCTCTCGTACCGCCCCGGCCCAACCATGGCCGCGGCCAATTCGTATCGCATCACGGTGCATGGCCGCCAGACGCATGGCGCGAACCCCTGGGGCGGCGTGGATCCCATCGTGGTCGGCTCGCAGATCGTGCTCGGCCTGCAGACGATCATCTCGCGGCAGACGGACATCACCGCGAACCCGGCCATCGTGACGGTGGGGCAGTTCGCCGGCGGCGTGCGCAATAACATCATTCCCGACAGCGCGGTGATGGTGGGCACGATCCGCACGTTCAGCGAGGCGCAGCGCGCTGACATCTTCCGCCGCATCCACGCGACGGCGCAGAACATCGCCGAGGCTTCGGGCGCGCGGGCGGTGGTGCACATCGACTCGGGCTACCTCGTGACGCACAACGACGAGCGGCTCACCGAGCAGATGTTGCCGACGCTGCGCCGCGTCGCGCGCGAGCGGCCATTGCAGGTGGAAGCGTTGATGACGCCTGCCGAGGACTTCTCGTTCTTCCAGGCGCGGATCCCGGGGCTGTTCATTTTCCTCGGCGTCACGCCGCCCGAGCAGGACTGGGATACGCGGCCGCGGAACCACTCCCCGTACTTCAAGGCGGATGAGTCGGCGTTGCCGGTCGGGGTGCGGGCGCTGACGGCCTTGGCCGTGGACTACCTCGGCGCGCGCCGCTGACGCGGCGGCGGGTGCTACGCGACCGGTGCCGTCTGCGCGGCGCCACACTCGACGCAGAACTTCGCGTCAGGTGCCATCGCCGCACCGCAGGCCACACAGCCCGCACCGAGCATCCGTCCGCAGTCCGAGCAGAACAGCGCATCGCTCTCCGGCCGCGGCCCGCAACTCGGGCAGCTGCGTCCTCCCTGCTTCACGCGCGCGATCAGCGCCTCGGCGGCGTCCTCGGCCGCCGTGCGCGCGGCCGCAACAGCCGGCGTGGCGGACGCGGCATCGCCGGCCTCGCGGGCGCGCAGCTCCGCCAGTGCGCGCGGCGTGTACGCGGCCTTGAGCGCGGCGTAATCCTCCGGCGAGAGCTTCCCGGTGGCCTGGTCGAACTCGATCTCGCGCAGGGCTTCGAGCGCACTCGACTCCGGCGCCTGCTCCGGCGCGAGCACCAGCGGCGTCGCTTGCAGGCCACCCTTGAGCAGCGGCCACATCACGAACGCCAACGCTGCGACGGCGAGCAGCGACCCCAGCAGCAACGCGATCACTCGAAGTCTTCCTCGCGCAGCGCCTTTTCGAGACGCGCGAGCTCTTCCGCCGTGGCGTCGACGCCTGCGCCCGGAGCGGCAGTGCCGCGAGCAGCCCCTGCGCCGGCAGTCGCCGCAGGACCGACGCCGCTGGCAGCGCTCGCCGCGTTCACGGCCGCGCGCGCCGTCCAGCGCTTGATCATCATGGTCAGCACGATGCCGCCGGTGGTCATCACCACCGCGGGGGCGAAGTATCCAGCCCAGTTGAAGCCCTGCTTCACCGGCGCGGTGAGCGCGACCTCGCCGTATGTGGCCACGAACGCGTCCTTGATTTCCTGCGCCGTGTAGCCGCCCTCGACCAAGCGCAGCACATCGCGGTGCATCGCGGGCGACACGCCGCAGCTGAAGTCCGTCGTGCGGCAGGTGTACACATCGAGGATGCAGGTGCACTGGCACTTGAGC
>CAZCIM010000081.1:0-4728 GCA_964498895.1 uncultured Gemmatimonas sp.
ACCTCGAGTACGGCCGCATCCTCGAGGCGATGGACATCGCCTCGAAGAACGGCGTCCGCATGGTCGGCGCGATCACGGATCAGGTGCCCGGGACGGTCTCGACCGTCGAAGGCGACGAGAAGAAGCCGTAACCACCTTTCACCGGAGCGAACCATGGGAATGAGCGTCGGTGGAGGCAGCGGCGGTCTCAACAACGAGCCGAACGTCGTGCCGATGATCGACATCATGCTGGTGCTGCTGATCATCTTCATGATCATGCAGCCGATGATGCGGAAGGCCGTGGACCTGCAGTTGCCCGATCCGCAGCCGGCGGTGGCCACGGCCAACGCGGCCAGCGACCAGATCGTGCTTGAGGTCCTCGAGGGTGGCACGTTCGCGATCAACCGCGAGCCGGTCACCAAGGAGAACCTGGGCAACCGGCTGCGCGAGATCTACGATCCGCGCCCGGACAAGATCATCTTCATCAAGGGTGATCCGAAGGTGCTGTACCAGGACATGATCACCGCGATGGACGTGGCGCGCGGTGCCGGCGTGAAGGTCATCGGCATCCCGCCCAAGGACACGAAGTAAGTCGGGTGTGTGTTAGTACGGCGGGCGAACCTTTTCAGGCTCGCCCGCCGTATCATTTCCTGTGACCGTGGCGAATCTCCCTCCCCTCCCAGACTTCCCGGCCGACAAGCCGCGGCGTCCGCTCCGCCCCCTGCATGGGATCCCGGAGCCGGACAAGCGCAGCCGTGCCGGTTGGTGGGTGTCGGGTTTGCTCCACGCGATCATCATCACGGCCCTGATTCTGCCGCCGCTGATCGGCCGCATCCTCGAGGAGACGCCGCAGGGGGGCGCGGGTGGCCCCGGGCCGGCGGGCGGCGGCGGCGGTGGGACGGGCGGAACGGGCGGCGCGATTACGCCGGAACGCATCCGGTACCTGCAGGTCCAGGGTGCCACGGCGACTCCTACGCCGCCGCCTCCAGTGCCCACGCCAACGCCCACCCCGACGCCCGTTCCCCCGCCGCCGCCTGAGCCCCAACCGGAGCCTCAGGCGGCGCAGACGCAGGTGGCACCACCCACGCCCGCCTTGGGGACCACCGCACCCAGCCAGGGCACGGGCGGGGGCAGCGGCAACGACGGCTCGGGCGGGAACGGCCCCGGCAGTGGCGGGGGCGTCGGGAGCGGCATCGGGACGGGCCGCGGCTCTGGGGTCGGGCCGGGCACAGGCGGCGGCGGCGACGCGATCTTCCCGCCCACGGTCACGAACTTGGCGATCCTGCCCATCCCCGTGCCGGCTCGCGTCCGGCCGTACCGCTTGGTCGCGCACTTCGACGTGGACGAGCGCGGCAATGCCCGGCTGATCGGGTTCAACCCCTCGCGCGACCGCGGCTACAACCAGAAGATCCGCGAGATGCTCGCTGAGGTGCGCTTCCGCCCCGCGACACGCGCGGACGGCACACCAGTACGCGACACCGCGGTGATCACGGCCGAAGCGCCCTGAGCTGAGCGCCCGCGCCGGTCTGGTAACCACGCCTCGGCGCAGATAGCTTCCGCCGATGCCCAGTTCCCCCCAGCCGGCAGCATCCGGCGGAGCCGTGTCCGGCCTCCGCTCCCTGTGGTCCCGCAAGCCGATCGCCGAGCTTGCGCCGGAGTCCGAGGCCCACGGGATGAAGCGCGCGCTCGGTACGCGCGACTTGGTCAGTCTCTCGATTGGCGCGGTCATCGGCGCCGGCATCTTCTCCACGCTCGGGACGGCAGCGGCCGGCGAGATCACCGCCGCCGGCGAGGTGGTGCGCTACGGCGCCGGTCCCGCGCTGATCCTCTCCTTCGTGCTGCTCGGCGCCGTCTGCGCCTTGGCCGCGCTCTGTTACGCCGAACTCGCCGCGATGATTCCCCAGGCCGGTTCGGCGTACGCGTATTCGTATGCCTCGCTGGGCGAACTCGTCGCCTGGATCATCGGCTGGGACCTCATCCTCGAGTATGCCGTCGGCAACGTGGCGGTGGCGATCGCCTGGGGCGGGTACTTCGAGTCGCTGGTCTCGCCGTGGGTGGATATTCCCGGCTGGCTCACGCACGGCTACTTCCAGGTGAAGGCCAGCAGCAATCCGGAGATCCTCGCGCTGCTCGACTCGGCGCCGCGGCTGGCGGGCATCCCCATCCTCGTGAACCTGCCGGCGTTCCTCATCGTCATGGCCATCACCTGGCTGCTGGTGATCGGCGTGAAGGAGAGCACGCGCGTCAACAACTGGATGGTGCTGCTCAAGCTTGCGGTGCTGGCACTGTTCGTGATCGTCGGCTCGATGCACATCGATCCGGCCAACTACACGCCGTTCGCGCCCAACGGCTTCCGCGGCATCCACCAAGGGGCGGCGATCGTCTTCTTCGCGTACATCGGTTTCGACGCGATCTCGACGGCGGCCGAGGAGACCAAGGATCCGCAGCGAACCATGCCGCGCGGCATCCTCATCGGCCTGGCGATCTGCACGCTCATCTACGTGATCGTGGGTGCGGTGGCGACGGGCCTCGTGCCGTACGAGCAGCTCAAGAGCTCGGACCCGCTGGCGCACGCCTTCGAGGTGGCGGGCCTGACGCAGTTCAGCTGGATCATCGCGGCCGGTGCCGTGGTGTCCATGAGCGCGGTGCTGCTGGTGTTCCAGTACGGCCAGCCGCGCATCTTCTTCGCGATGGCCCGCGATGGCTTGCTGCCCAAGGGCGCGGCCAAGCTCCACAAGAAGTACCGCACGCCGCACGTGACGACGATCATCACCGGCGTGCTCGTGGCGCTGGCCGCCCTCGTGGCCGACGATGCCGCGACCTACGACCTCACGAATATCGGCACGCTGTTCGCCTTCGTGCTCGTCTGCCTGGGCGTGCTGGTACTGCGCGTGGTCGAACCGAACCGGCCGCGTCCGTTCAAGGTGCCGTTCGTGTGGGCCGTCGCCGGCGGCGGCGCGCTGGCTTGCCTCTTCGTGATGAAGGGGCTCCCGCTCGCCGCATGGAAGGGCTTCGGCGTCTGGCTGCTCATCGGTTTGGCCATCTACGCCGTATACGGCTACAGGAACTCCACGCTGCGCCGCGGCCTGCCGCCGCGCTCCTTCGAGGATTGACGCCCGATGAGTGAATCGATCGGTGGCTCCGGCCCCGGCATGAAGCTGCATACGAAGATCCTGATCGCCCTCGTGGTCGGCGCCACGGCGGGCATCGCCGCGAACCTCACGATGGGCGGGGACGACCCGACGGTGAAGTTCGTGAACGAGTATCTCGCGGGGCCGATCGGACAGATCTTCCTGCGCATGCTGTTCATGATCGTGATGCCGCTGGTGTTCGCGAGCATCACGCTCGGCGTCGCCGGCCTCGGCGACCTCAAGAAGGTCGGCAAGGTGGGCGGCAAGGCGATCGGGTACTTCCTCGGCACCACGTTCCTCGCGGCGAGCTTCGGCCTGTTCGTGGTGAACACGTTCCGTCCGGGCGAGGGCTTGGCGCCCGAGGTGAAGACGGAGCTCATGGCGACGTACGCCGAGGATGCGGCCGGAAAGATCGAGGCGCAGCAGACCGGCGGCTTCGGCATCAACACCTTCGTGAACATCGTCACGCGCAACCCGGTGAAGTCGGCGGTGGACACCGACATGCTGGGGATCATCTTCTTCGCGCTGGTGTTCGGTGCGGCGTTGACGCAGATCAAGCCCGAGCGGGCCGAGCCGATGATCAAGTTCCTCCAGGCGCTGGAGGATGTGGTCATCAAGATTGTCGGCATGGCGATGAAGATCGCGCCGTACGGCGTGGCCGGCCTGATCTTCGGCGTGACGAGCCGCTTCGGCTTCGCGCTGCTCAAGCCGTTGAGCGCCTATGTGCTCGTGGTGATGGGCGCGCTGCTCTTCCACCTGTTCGTGAACCTGTCGCTGATCCTGCGCTTCGTGATCGGCCTCAACCCGCTGCTCTACTTCTCGCGCATCAAGGGCGCGATGGTGACGGCGTTCTCGACGAGCTCGAGCTCGGCGACGCTGCCCACGGCGCTGCGCGCGGCCGAGGACGGGTTGGGCGTGCCGCCGAAGATCGCCGGCTTCGTGCTGCCGCTGGGCTCGACGATGTGCATGAACGGCACGAGCATCTTCGAAGGCATCACGGTGATCTTCCTCTGCCAGGTGTTCGGCGTGGACCTCTCGCTGGGGGGCATGGCGATCGTGATCGTGATGTCGGTGATCACGGCCGTGGGTGCGGCGGGCGTGCCGGGCGGCTCGATTCCGCTCCTCGTCGGCATCCTCACGATGATGGGCGTGCCGGGCGAGGGCATCGCTATCGTGCTCGGCGTGGACCGCATCCTCGACATGACGCGCACCGTGGTGAACGTCTCGTCGGACATCTCGTCGACGACCTTCGTGGCCAAGAGCGAAGGCGTGTGGGATGCGAGCATGGTGCCGAAGGACACGCCGGCGACGGCCTAACCGCGTTCACCACGAAGGCACGAAGACACGAAGGACGCTGCTCGGCGTGAGCACAAAGTTGGGGGGGGCACCGAATTCAGGCGCCCCCCCCCTTTAATACTGTCGAGCTCGTCGATCGTAAACCTTCGTGGCTTCGTGCCTTCGTGGTAAAGCAGTTACGCGGTTGCGGCGACCTTGAGCGCCGCCGCGGCCAGCTTCACGGCCCCGCGCGCCGGAATCACATCCTCGGCGTGCAGAACGAATCCCGGCACCGCCGTCTTGAGGCGGTGCTCCACGAGCCGGCGCAGGAAGCTGCCGCGCT
>CAZCIM010000082.1:0-4596 GCA_964498895.1 uncultured Gemmatimonas sp.
GCGCGCACATCCGCACGCTGCTGCTCACGTTCTTCTTCCGCCAGATGCCGGAGCTGATCGACGCCGGCATGGTGTACATCGCGCAGCCGCCCCTGTTCTCGGTCTCCAAGGGCAAGGAGATGTACTACGCCTACGACGTGCAGGAGCGCGACGCGATCGCCGCGCGCATGGGCGGCGAGGAGGCGAAGGGCATCAACATCCAGCGCTACAAGGGTCTCGGCGAGATGAACCCGGACCAGCTCTGGAAGACCACCATGGACCCCGAGACGCGGACGATCCTCAAGGTCACGATGGACGACGCGTTCCAGGCGAACGAGATCTTCCAGACGCTGATGGGCGACGAAGTCGAGCCGCGGCGTGTGTTCATCGAGACGAACGCCAAGTTCGCGTCGAACCTCGACATCTGACGGCAGCCGCACCGAAGGCATGAAACCAGAAGGGCTCCCTCGTGTGGGGGAGCCCTTCTGGCTTCGCTGGCAAGCGCCGTCAGCGCGGCGCAGCGGGCTGAGGCCGGCGGAGCGCGAGCATCGGCAAGCGCGCACCGCCATGGTATTCGACGATGCCTTGTAGCGTGTCGCCATTCGCGCTCAACCGCGCGCGAAACGTCACGTCGCCCTCACGTGAAGCCACGACCATGCGTAGCGAGTCGCCCTCGGCCGTGAAGCGGCGGACCGCCAGCGTGTTCGTCACGTACATGGTGATCGAGCCCGCCCAGCCCCCGTCCACGGGCCCGAGCGCGATGAAGCCGGGCGACGTGCGATCGCCCACGCGCATGTTGAAGTCCCAGATGCCCTGGAGATCTGCACTCGCTTGGGCGCGCAGGGGCCGCGCGGCAAGCGCCGCGACAAGGCATGCGGCGAGCAGCCGCACGATGGGGGCGAAACGGGGGCGAACGATGGTGACGGACATGTGCTGACGCTCCACGGCGAGAGACGATGATGGACGGAGCCTAATCGCGCGCGGGACCGATGCTGGCATTCATGACAGAATCCGGACATTGCCCCCTACGCGTGTGGCCGCCTCAGGGCCTCCCGTACGCGCCCTACGTGCAATCGCCGATGGCGTCCGGACGGACGTGGTGCATCGTGTGAGCGACGTCCTGCTCGCCCATGGGGACGTCGCACTCATGGTTCTTGCGCCGACGCGCTGGCTGGGCGGCCGCGCTGTCGTACCCTTCGTGCAGGCGGGGTTCGGCTTCCGCTCACTCGATGGGCGGATCTACGACGCGGGGACACCGCGCATCTACGTGCTCGAGGGCGAGGTACTCTCGCTGGGCGCAGGGTCCCGCGTGTATGTGAGCCCCGCCTTCGCAGTCACCGTGCAGGCTTGGTGGAGCAGCGGCGACTTCAATGACGAGCGCGTCGGGCAGGTGACCACGCACAGCCGCGGCATCGGCGCGGCGTCTTGGCGCGTGCAGACCGGGCTCGAGTGGCACAAAGCCCGCGCCCCCCGCTGATTCCCGGACGTTCCGGCGCGAGGGGGCGGAAGGCGGTCAGCCGCGGATGGAGTCCCGGCCCTTCGTGAGCTGCTGACCGAACCAGAAGTGCGAGAGCGCCAGCATGCCGAAGACCATGAAGGTCGAGGCCATGATCGCCATGTGCGTCACCTTGTCCACGCCGCCTGAGGACACCGGACGGGTGAGGAACGCGAACCCAAGCCATGCGGCGACGGCGCCGCCGGCCACTGCCTTCGCCCCGAGGGCGCCGAGCTTCTGGAGGTTTTCCATAGGGGCTAAATGTGCCACGGTCCCCACGGGTTCCTCCACCCCCCGTTCGGGTGGGTCCGCCAGGGGTGCCGGGGGGCTACGTCGTTCGGCGGATACTCTCTGAGGCCCCAGGACGCGATGCTAGACCCATGAAAACCTCACTCCGCCTCCTGCGACTGGGTGTCGTCGCACTCTGTGCCTCCGGCTGCGATTACGGGCTCTCGCTCGGTCCGATTTGGGGCCCCGGCGGAGGTGGTGGCGGCGGGGGTGGCGGCTGGCCGAACCTTCCGCCGGGATACTTCTTCTCCATTTCCAGTAGCGAGCGCGCCGTGCAGGTGGGCGACACGCTCCTGCTCGCCGCCACCGACGCCAGCAGCGCCGTGTGGTCGAGCAGCGACACCACGGTCGCGACGGTAGAAGGGCTGTACAACGAAGGGCGCATCGTCGGACGCGCTGCGGGCAGCGTGGTCATCAGCGTCGCGGCACACGGCCGCACCCTGACGCGCCGCATTGACGTGGTGCCCTCGCTCTGCCAACAGCGTGACGCGTCACGCAGCATTGGACTCGGCGGCGACACCGTGCTGACGCTCGACGCCGACGACTGCGCCATCGGATTCGATGAAGACCTCCAATGGCCGCTCGGCGCGGACGGCCCCGCACACCCCAGTCTCCGCGCTGAGGTCGTCGGCGTCGAGTTCAGTGACAGCACGATGCTGCGGCTCGACGCGTCGTCCGCGACGCTGAACCCGCTGGTCGCACTCGCCGACTCACAGCGCAACCTGATCGCTGGACGGCTCAACGGCTGGGGTGATGTGTACCTGGCACGGCTGGTGCCGCCCGGGCGCTACTCCGTCTGGCTCGGCAGCGATGCGCACCGGCCC
Source organism: uncultured Gemmatimonas sp. (assembly GCA_964498895.1). Lineage (GTDB taxonomy): Bacteria > Gemmatimonadota > Gemmatimonadetes > Gemmatimonadales > Gemmatimonadaceae > Pseudogemmatithrix. The sequence goes on from CAZCIM010000082.1 coordinate 2,587, forward strand.
ACCGGCGACATTCGCCTGCAGGTCCGCAGCGTCGCGCGATGCCGCACCGCGAGCCCGGCCGCGTCGGCGCTGGCCATCGGCACCTGGCACACGGATACGCTCGACGCCAGCTCGTGTCACAGCGACCGCGGAGAAATGCAGGCCCCCTGGCAGTTCGTCGTTCCGAGCTCCGGCTACTATCGCATCATGATCGAAACCACGCTGCCGAACCCGAGCATCCAACCGTTCGTGCTGTACGACGGATTCGCGATCAGCTTCATGAGCCGCTGGTGGGAAGTCGGCACACACACGGTGCAGGCGACGAACGCCGTGGATGGGCCCTACCGCATCCGCATCGTGGCATGCTCGAACATCGAGAACTGCCCGCCCTAAATCACGCAGCGGGCCCAGCCGTTACGGCGCGAGCGGCTCGACGCCTCGCGCCGTCACGCGGTGGCTGATCAGCGGCCGGGGCGGCACGGCTGCGCTCCCGATCGGCATCGCCTCGCGCAGCGCGAACTCTGCGGCTCTGCGGCCGGCCTCATCCCGCGCGTAGACCGTCGCCAGCGGCTGCCCCGCCTCGACGCGCTGGCCCGGCTTCACATGCAGCATCACGCCCACGGCCGGGTCGACGACGTCGTCCACCTTCGTACGGCCGCCGCCGAGTCCGATGATCGCGCGGCCGATCACCCGCGGCTCGACGCGCTGCACGATGCCCGCCTTGGCGGCCGTCACCGGGGCCTGCACGGGCGCCTGCGGCAACACCCGCTCCGGATCGTCCACGACGCGCGCGTCGCCGCCCTGCGCCGCGACCAGCGCGCGGAACTTCTCGAGCGCCGCGCCGGAATCCAGCGCCGCCGTCGCCCGCGCGCGCGCCGCCGCGAGGTCCGCGCTCGCGCCACCCACGAGCAACATCTCCGCGGCCAACGCGAGCGTGACCTCGCGCAGGTCAGCGGGTCCCTTGCCGCGCAGGCAGTCCACCGACTCCTGCACCTCCAGTGCGTTGCCGCAGGCCGCGCCGAGCGGCGCGTCCATATCCGTGAGCAGCGCGACCGTGGGACAGCCGCGGCGTTCGCCGAGTGCGATCATCGTCTGCGCGAGCGCGAGCGAATCCTCGAACTTCGTCATGAACGCCCCCGCGCCAGTCTTCACGTCGAGCACGAGGCCCGTGAGGCCTTCCGCGAGCTTCTTGCTCATGATGCTCGCCGCAATGAGCGGGATGGCCTCGACCGTCGCCGTGGCATCGCGCAGCGCGTAGAACTTGCGGTCGGCCGGCGCGATCTCCGCCGTCTGGCCGATCATGGCCACACCGAGCGTGGCCAGCTGCGCTGCGGTGTCCTCGAGCGTGAGCCGCGTGCGGAACCCGGGAATGCTCTCGAGCTTGTCGAGCGTGCCGCCGGTGTGCCCAAGGCCACGCCCCGACATCATCGGCACGGCGATCCCGCAGCAGGCGACGAGCGGCGCGAGGATCAGCGAGACTTTGTCGCCGACGCCGCCGGTGCTGTGCTTGTCCACGCGCGGCACGCCGAGGTGTGCCAGGTCGAGCGCGCGGCCGCTCTCGAGCATGGCGGTGGTCAGCGCCTCGATCTCCACGGCGTCCATGCCGCGGAAGTACACGGCCATCGCAAAGGCCGACATCTGGTAGTCGGGAATGGCGCCGGCGGCGTAGTCGCGCATCATCGCGGCGAGTTCCCCCGCCTCGAGTCGCCCTCCGTTGCGCTTGCGTTCGATCAGGTCAACGACCGACATCCGGCCCCTCGCCCGCGGCAGCGGACGTTAGATTGATGGTGTCCTCTAAATGAACCGTGAATGCGGTCGGGAGTCTAGAGAAATGCTGATTTCCAAGGCGATGAACGCCTCGCTCAACCAGCAAGTGGGCAACGAACTCCACGCGAGCAACCAGTACGTGCAGATCGCCGCGTACTTCGACGCCGAGGGGCTGCCGATCCTCGCCAAGCACTACTTCAACCAGGCCGCCGAGGAGCGCGATCACGCGATGCGCTTCGTGCGGCTCATCCTCGACGGCGGCGG
>CAZCIM010000083.1:0-4269 GCA_964498895.1 uncultured Gemmatimonas sp.
TGAGCAGCTCGAGATACCACTCGAACGGGATGTACGGGTTGTGCCCGCCCTGGATCAGGATCTGCACGCCGCCGAGAGCCTTCACCTCGTCGATCTTGGCGCCGATCTGCTCATAGCTGAGCGTCCAGCCCTCGCCGTCCTTGGGCCGCCGGTAGAACGCGCAGAAGCCGCAGTCGGCCACGCAGACGTTCGTATAGTTGATGTTGCGGTCCACGATGTACGTGACGATCGGCTCCGGGTGGAGCTTCATCCGCATCGCGTTGGCGGCGGCGCCGAGCTCGAGCAGCGGCGTCTTTTCGTAATAGTCGAGCAGATCCGTGAGTTCAGACATGTCTGGGAGGGCTCGGGACGGAAGACTGAAGACGGAAGGTTACCGCCGTTCGCTTGTTCCTTCCGTCATCCGTCTTCCGTCTCAATCTAAGCGAATCCCCGATGGCGAGCCGTGGGTTCCTACCGCCCCGAGTTCGCCGCCGGCAGGAACGCCAACTTCCCCTTCGGAACGCGTCCAGCGAGTTCGAGGCGCCGGAGGAACTCGGTGAGTCCCTCGAGGTCCGGCAGCGTGAGGCGCCAATCGAGGCCGGCGAAGTACTCGCGGCATTCGCGCAGGCTCACGCCAGTGGCGCGGCTGGCCTGCGCCGAGAGCTCATCGAGGTGCGCGAGGCCCCAGTCGCGGGAGCGGATCAGCGAGGCGTGGACCTTCAGCGATGCCTCGACGGGCGTCGTGCGCTGCGCCACCCACACGGCGAATACGAACGGCAGGCCGGTCCAGCGCTTCCACTCACTCCCGAGGTCGTAGACGAAGGGGTACTGGCGACCGTGGCCCTGCGCAACGGGATGGTCGGCGCTCTGCAGCATGAGCGCCGCATCGCCGATCACGAGCCGCGCGTCCACCTCGTCTCCGGCGCGCGCCGCCACGGCATCGGCCTCGGCGTTGCCCGGGACGAACTCCGGCCGTGCCTTCCACACGTGCTCGAACAGCAGCTCGAGCAGGTGCACGGAGGTCATGGATGAGCGGCTCACCAGCACGCGCTTGCCGCCCAGATCCTCCGCCGGGATGTTCGAGAAGAGCATCACGCTGCGCACGGGGCCGTCGCAGGAGATCGCGAGCTCGGGGAGCAGCAGGTAGCGCTCGCTGTCGCGCGCATACTCGACGGCGGACACGACGCTCACGTCGAGCTGTCCCTCCGCCATCATGCGGTTAAGGGCCGTGGGCACCCCGTCAACGAGCGTGGCGTCGAGCGGCACGAGGCCGCGGTCGACGCCACCGTAGACCGGGTAGCAGTTGATGTAGGGGATGCGGCCGACGCGCATGCTACGCGACTTGAGACGTGAGACTGGGGACGTGAGCGGTCTCTCTCAAGTCTCCCGTCTCAAGTCCCACGTCCTCAAAGGTTCGGATCACGCGATAGAAGCTGTCCCGCTCCTTCGGCACCTTCCCCGCCCCACGGATCAGCTTGAGCAGCGCCTCGAGCGTCATGCCCTGCGGCGTCTGCGCGCCCACGGCGTGGTAGATCTTCTCGCGCACGACCGTGCCCTCGAGATCGTTCGCGCCGTAGTGCAGCGCAATCTGGCTCAGGAACGGCGAGACCATGATCCAGTGGCTCTTCACGTGCTCGAAGTTGTCGAGGAAGAGCCGCCCGATGGCGAGGTTCTTGAGGTCGTCGGTGCCGCTGGTGGCGATACCCGTGCGCCCGAGCTTCTTGCCGAGCTCGTTGTCGTCAGGGTGATACGCCAGCGGGATGTACGCGAGGAAGCCGCCGGTCTCGTCCTGCAGGTCGCGCAGCATCTGCAGGTGCTCCATGCGGTCGGCGTAGGTTTCCACGTGGCCGTAGAGCATGGTGCAGTTGGAACGGATGCCCAGCTGGTGGGCGGTGCGATGCACACCTACGTAATCAGCCGCCCCGAGCTTCTTGCGGGCGATCTCCTCGCGCACGGCGGCCGAGAAGGTCTCGGCGCCGCCGCCGGGCATCGTGTCGAGGCCGGCGTCCTTGAGCGCGTTCAGCACCTCGGCCCAAGTCTTCTTCTCGATGCGGGCGATGTGCGCGATCTCCACGGCCGTGAGCGCCTTGATGTGCACGTGCGGCAACTCGGCCTTGATGGCGCGGAACATCGTCGTGTAATACTCGAGTCCGGCCTGCATATCGAGCCCGCCGACGATGTGGAACTCGCGGGTCATCGAGTCCTTCGCCTGGCGCGCCTCGGCCATGACTTGGTCGAGCGTGTAACGATAGGCGCCCTGCTCCTTGGGCAACCGCGCGTAGCCGCAGAACACGCAGGTCGTGCGCAGCGTGCAGATGTTCGTCGGATTGATGTGCTGGTTGGACGCGAAGGTCACCACGTCGCCGTGCTTGGCGCGGTTCACCGCGTCGGCGAGCGCCCCGATGCCGGTGAGGTCGCGGGACTCGAACATCGCGACACCGTCGGCCTGCGTCAGTCGCTCGCCCTTCCCCACCTTCTCCGCAATCCGGCGCACCACCGGATCGGTGATGCGCTCGAACGGGATCGTCAGCGCACCGGGCATCGGACGCTTACTCCGAGAATCGCTTGATCGCGATCGAGACGTTGTGGCCGCCGAAGCCCGACGAGTTGCTGATCGCCGCATGGACCTCGCGCTTCACCGGCTGATTCGGCGTGATGTCGAGGTCGCACTCAGGATCCGGCGTCTGGTAGTTGATCGTCGGCGGGATGATGCCGTGGACGATCGCCATCGTGGTGAAGATGGCTTCCACCGAGCCAGCGGCGCCGAGCATGTGTCCGGTGCTCGACTTGGTGGACGACACGTTGAGGCCCGTCGCGTGCGCGCCGAACACCTTCTTGATGGCGCGGATCTCGTTGGGGTCGTTGAGCGGCGTGGACGTGCCGTGCGCGTTCACGTATTGCACGTCTTCCGGATGCAGGCCGGCGTCCTCGAGGGCGCGCTTCATGGCGCGCTGCAGCCCCTCGTGGTCCTCGGGCTGGCCGGTCAGGTGGTACGCGTCGCCGGTGGCACCGTAGCCCACGACCTCGGCCAGGATGCGGGCCCCGCGCTTCTGGGCGTGCCCCAGCTCCTCGAGGACGAGGATGCCGGCGCCTTCGCCCAGCACGAAGCCGTCACGCGTCGCGTCAAACGGCCGAGACGCCGTCTCCGGCGACTCGTTGCGGGTGGAATGCGCCTGCATGTTGCCGAAGCCGCCGATGGACATGGGCGTCACCGCCGCCTCGGACCCACCGGCGATCATCACGTCGGCATCGCCGTAGGCGATCATGCGGAACGCGTCGCCGATGGCATGCGCACTGGTCGCGCAGGCCGACTGCACGGCGTAGTTGGGGCCCTTCGCGCCGAAGCGCATGGACACCACGCCGGCCGCGATGTCCCCGATGAACATCGGAATGAAGAACGGCGAGATGCGGTTCGGCCCATGGGAGATCAGCGTGCTGTGCTGCTCCTCGAAGGTGCTGATGCCGCCGATCCCCGAGCCGATCACGACGCCCGTGCGGAAGGGATCGAAGCCGCCGCCGGCGAGGCCTGCGTCGGTCATCGCCTGCACCGAGGCCGCCATCGCATACTGCGTGTAGAGGTCGGACCGCTTGGCTTCCTTGCGGTCCATGTACAGCGCCGGGTCGAAGCCCTTCACTTCGCAGGCGAACTTCACCTTGAAGTCGGTGGCGTCGAACCGCGTGATGGGGGCGCCGCCGGACTTCCCGGCGAGCAGCGCGGCCCACGTGGTCGAGAGGTCATTGCCCACGGAGGTGACGACGCCCGCCCCCGTGATCACGACCCGGCGCTTCAGGGATCCCATCCTTAGCCGAGCTTCCCGTTCAGGTAGCCGATCGCGTCACCGACGGTGCGCAGCTTCTCGGCATCCTCGTCCGGGATGTCGATGTTGAATTCCTTCTCGAACTCCATGACGAGCTCGACGATGTCGAGCGAGTCGGCACCGAGGTCCTCGATGAAGCTCGCGCCGTCGGTGAGCTTCTCGCGCTCGACGCCGAGCTCCTTCTCGATGATGTCCTTGACCTTCGCGGAATGGTCGGCCATTGGGGGTCTAGCTCCAAAGGGGTGGGCTGTGTGAACTATCGGGAAATATAGCGGGGGGTTCCCCCGCCTACATCACCATGCCGCCATCCACCGTGAGAACTTGCCCGGTGATGTACGCGGCGTGGTCGGACGCCAGGAAGGCCACCGCACCGGCGATGTCCTCGGGCGAACCAAAGCGATCGAGCGGGATCTGCGACGAGAGCTTGGCCACCGCCTCGGGCGTCATCGCGTCGGTCATGTCGGTCTTGATG
>CAZCIM010000084.1:0-3972 GCA_964498895.1 uncultured Gemmatimonas sp.
GTGGGGCCCCAGCAGACCTTGTCCAAAGATGAGGCTGGGGCCCCACAACCGCTACGCTAGCTGCGCTCGTCGGCAGCAAGCGTCGTTATGCAGAGGCGCGCTCAGTTTCGCCGGCTGAGGAGCAGGCAAGCTCCTCGGGAGTAGACCTCATCAAGTTGCTGCTCGCGGAAGGGCCGCCAAGTGGTGTCGGGGAACTCGAAGTACGCGGTCGAGTCCTCACCCCGGAGAAACGCGTTCATGCGAATCGAGCGCGAGAGCTGCCGATCGCACTGGAGGTCCTGCTGGATGGTCGTGACATCGTATTGGCTGCTATCTGAGAGCAGAAGTGGCCGCGGGTACTCGACGCGAAGCCACACGCGCACAAATGTCGGCTCGATGTCGATGCGCGAAGTGTCCAGCAAGAAGCGCGCGCCATCCGTGGCGACGACCAGTTGCCAGGGACCTGGCGCAGGCTCGGTGCGTTCTGCGCACGCGCTGAATGCGAGGGAAGCCAAGACGGCTATCGACCGGCTGCGCCCAGCGCTCAGTCTTTCCGCCACTTTGAGAATGCTCAAGACTCAGCCTCTTCTGCATAACGTCAGCTTCTGCTGTGAACGCTTCAATAAGAAGCAGTTGTGGGGCGGCCGCTAGGCCATCCCATGCTTCATTTGGCGGCCGCCCCACAGCTGCAATCCGCACCCGCGTTCATCGGCAGCAAGCGTCGTTATGGCGCATATCGCGAACCCTGCTCGCGCGGTGCCACCCCACGCGGCGAGTGCGACGGAAACGCGAGAAGATATCTCGCGACAGAACACACGGACGCCTCAATCGGCGCGAGGAGCGGAACGCGTGCGAAGCCGCCAACATGTTTGTCCGCCTAAGAGCGCCGGTCATCGAAGTCTTGCGAAGCGCGGTGGCGGAAAGGCACGGGGAGTGAAACGCAGCGCGGATGCCCGTGTGCCAATTGCATCGCGGTCGCACACGCCAACCAAGCTGTGCTGCTCCACCAGCGAGCGTAATCGGCCTACGGCATCAGAACGAAAAGCTCTACCGGGGCTACTCAGCTCCTCGCACAGCTGGTGCCAGTCATTTCGACGCTGCTCACGAGGGTTCCGTTGTACAGCAGCTGTAGCCTACCGACGGTAACTTCCGGCTCGGTCCGAAACTCACGCCAGGCCCCGCCTGCGCGCGCTCGCACATTCGACTCGTCAATGACAGTGCCCGTCGCATCGCGAACGACGTAGCGGAGCATTACATCACGCGTGGAGCGATTCCGCACTTCCAGCCGATCCCCGCACCGGTAGCGGACGTCGATCTTGCTGACATCTGGGGGTTCCGGAACGTCGCTGGCACCTCGCCGCATGCAACCCGCGAGCCGTTGCAACTGAATCCCCGAAGCACTGTCATCACGGACGCTCTCAAGGATGCGCGCCGCGCGAGTCTCGGCATCAGCTGAAAGTGGACTCTCTACGGCGTATCCTTCCGACGAGCGGAGCCGCAGCATACACAGTCCCCCGCCTATCGGCGTCGTGAACATCTCGGGCAAGGAACGCTCGCCGAGCGTCTGCGCAACTCCCAAATGACCGGCAAGGACGAGAATCCCGAGCGTCCGACCACCGATTGTCGCCGCGCGATTGGCTGCAAGTGCAAGCGCGGCCTCGAATGTCTCGGGCGTGCGAAGATCGGCGGCCTGCTGTGCCAGCAGTGCCAAGTAGGCGACGTCGTCGACCTGTGGCGCGTCCGCGAGTGCCGCGGACAAGACGGCCGGGCCCTGAGGGCAGTATGGTAACCAGCCAACTTCAGCGGTTCTGCGTGTGAGGAGCGCCTGCGTCCAAGCAGCACACTGTTGGGATGACGGCTCGGACCCAAGGCGAAGGTTCACGCGCTGGGCGCAAGCGGGTGCGGCGCCGGCGATCAGCCCAAGGAGTGCGCAGAGGACACGGCGAGAGAGGAGATGGATCACGGGTCGAGGGGTTCGTAGTCGATCGTGCAGCCGATCACTCGGTTGATACGGCGATAGTCGGACACGTCGAAGCGCGCATGCTGCCGTCGTAGCGCGCCCCCTGCGCGTCCGTGCCAAACGAAGCGGTCGTAGGCGTGCTGCCTGAGGCCGAAAGCGCTCGTATCAGACGAGACCATTCGCTCAATCTCCGCAGCGAAAGTTGCGGTGGCAAAGTACGCAGCCGCAACTCCCCAGTGCGAGTCCGCACTCATCGTCGTGCCTTCGTGTCGTTCAACTTCCGGAGTAAGCGTTGCAAACACGGCGGCGCTGCAGCGAGGCGGACGCGTTGTTGCTTGACCGGCAGCCGTTCCGTTCTGATCGCTCCTCCATGTCGCCGCGCCGGCTGTGGGAGGTGCCGGGTAAAGGCCCGGATGCAAGAAGATCGAATGGCCGAGAGAAGGCAAGGTTGCGGCGACGCCAATTCCGGTGTTCGGGCCGCTGGTGGCACGAATGATCGGCATCGAGTTCACGTTGTCGAACGTCTCCACTGCGTTCCCAAGCACCTTGCTCGATGGGTAGTCCGTCATCTCGCCACGGAATCCACGGGTCACGGAAGGAGGGTCGAGGCTCACGGACGACCATGCCCTCGGTACAGGCGAAATGTCCGTGCGTAGCACACGCTTGCGTCCGGAAACTCGCACGACCACGGTCACGCGCGTCTCCGTCATCAGGGCCCCAGCCCAGTGATGTACTTCTCCCGGCTGGTAAGTCGCGCGTACGTCCTCGATAATCTGGTCTGTGTCACCGTCTCTCGCTCGATTGAGCGGTCGTGCGCGTTGCTCCACAACCTCGAATGCCGTGGCTGCCGAGACCTGACAATCGATATCCGACCCACGGACCGGCGACTCGGGGAGGCACATGATTGAGGGCTCCGCTCGGTCGCTTGCGTCCGGTCGATACAAGAGGTGGAAGGTCGCGCGGCGCGCGGTCATCTCGTAGCCATTCGAGAACTCCTGGGGTCCTAGCGGCTGAATCATCAGACGCCGGACAGCGCCAGTACCAGCAAGGTTCGCCTCTGACCAACTGGAGACAAAGGGATATTCCTCGAACAGGCTCGAGGATGCGAGGCTTCTGGATTCGAGACTTCTCGACGCGCGCGCTGCTGCCCAGTTTGGACGACGCGGCTCGGAACGCAGTACCGGAATCCACTGTTCACAGGGCTCCAGTACTGCGAAAGCGATGTCCGCGAGCGGCTCGCCGCTAGCGCCAAACGCCGAGACTCCAGAAAAGTCGTTTCCACAGATGTTGGGACCTTGGCGCAAGACAACGACGTCGCGGACTGCTGACGTGAATTCAATGTAGATCGGGCCGACGCGTTGGGCGGCTGGGCTATGTGACAGCTCAGTCGGTTCGCCATTCTCATCCAGGACCGCGAACCCAGTGCCGCATGCTTTCGGGTTGAACTCTGCGTCAAGCGAGTCTGGGTGCAAACGCACTCCGTTGTAGCATTCAGAAGGATCGACAGCGTACCATCGAGCATGGAACTGCGAGCCAGATGGTGCGGCGGTGCCGTCAAACAGCGACGCAGTCGGTGAGGCGGGACGCTGAATCGCGTCGCGAGAAATGCTCGGCGAGGTGAGATCGGGGGAACCGCATGCAACCGCGACCAAACCAGTCAGCAGCGCGGAAACGAATGCCTGATTTCGCTGGAACATCGATTGACGGATGGACGTGAAATGAGGTAGGGGGTGGAGAATCTCGCTTCGCACTGCGGCCGGCACACCGCGACGCAACGGACCGCGCGCTGGCCTACGGGCAGTATCAATCTCGAGCAAGAAAGCTGTCAGTCACGTACTACCTCGGGGATGATCTGTCGCTGCCGCCATAACGTATGCTTCTGCTGTGAACGCTCCAATAAGAAGGGTTTGGCGGGGCGTCCGCAACCAAGCCTAGGCCATCACGGACGCCCCGCCAAACCCACTCCGCACCGCGTTCAGGATGTTGCTCCACTTTCGTTGACACCATGAGTTAGGCCGCACGCCGTTCGAAGT
>CAZCIM010000085.1:0-3714 GCA_964498895.1 uncultured Gemmatimonas sp.
AGCCCTTCCACGTGGCCGAGCAGTTCACGGGCCGCCCGGGCAAGTTCGTGAAGCTCGAGGAGACGATCAGCTCGTTCGAGCGCCTCGTCGCCGGCGAGTTCGACCACCTGCCGGAGCAGGCCTTCTTCATGGCCGGCGGCATCGACGACGTCGTCGAGAACGCCAAGGCCCTGCAGGGCTGATCCGGATGCTCAAGATCTCGGTCATCAGCCCCGAAGCGACGCTGTTCGAGGGTGAGGCGCGCCAGCTGGTCGCGCCCGCCTTCGACGGCGAGGTCGGCATCCTCGAGAACCACGCGCCGATGGTGACCGTGCTGGGCAAGGGCGAACTCCGCATCGGCGACGGCGCGCAGCGCTTCAGCGTGGAAGGCGGGTTCATGCAGGTCGTCGACAACGTCGTGCGTGTCGTGACGGAGAAAGCCGCGAAGCTCTAGGTTGCGTTGAACTGCAACTGATGCCACTGAGGCACAGAGGCACGGAGGACGCACGGAGAACTGCACCGGACTGGGGGTCCGCACCGACGTCTCGGTGCGGACCCCCAGATGCATTCCGGTCGAGTCCACGGATCTTTCCGCGCGGCAAGCAAGGCTCTGAGCCCCTGTGCCTCTGTGGCCGCGGTTCCCGTGACGCGGCGCACGATGCGTGCAGTCACAGAGGGAACGAAACCCTCGCACAGGGTTATGCGTCTAAGTGTTGTCCGCGCGCGCCATCGAGCCGCGCACGATTTCCCCCATACACCTGCACACACTATGCGTAAGCTTTCGCTGGCTTTCGTCGCTCTGCTCATCCTGCCGCCTTCGCTCGCGGCGCAGGCGGGCTTCTACCCGGCCTTCCAGCCCACGCGTGTCGCCGAGCGTGAGTACAACTTCGGGCTCGTCGACTGGGACGGTGGCACCGGCCTGCTCTTCCAGTGGCGCGAGGGCCTGAATTCGCGCTCGCAGTTCACGGCGGACGTCGGCCTCTCCGACGGTGATGGCCCGGCCGATGGCGACGGCGCGATCATCCTCGGCGGGTCGTTCCATTACCAGCTGATGCGCGCCAACAGCGAGCTGCCGTTCGACATGGTCTTCGGCGCGGGCCTCGGGCTCACGGCGGGTGACGACTACAACGTATTCCGCATCCCGGTGGGCGTCGCGATCGGCCACCGCTTTCCGCTCGAGGGCAAGTACGCGATCACGCCGTACGTGCACCCGCGGTTCTCGATCGACCGCGTGTCCGCCGGCCCGGCGAATGATACGGACACCAACATCGACATCGACATCGGCGGCATGTTCGAGCTCAACGAGCGCATGCAGATCCGCATGGCGGCGACGCTCGGCAACGGCGATGCGGTGGGAGTGAGCTTCGTGTGGTTGCCGAGGGGGCTGCGGTAAAGCTGCAAGACGGAAGACGGAAGCGACAAGGGTGCGGCGAGCGAGGCTTGCCGCACCCTTGTCACGTCTCCGCTTGCTCCTTCCGTCTTCCGTCTTCCGTCAGTAGTTCAAGCACGAGCGCGAGGCTCCGCTCCGCCGCCCCCACGCCTTCCCGCACGACGGCCAGCGCAGCATCGCCGGCCCGTTGGCGCGTGTCGGGCTCCGTGAACAGGATGCGCAGCGCGCGCGCGAGCTCCGGCACGTCATGCACCGGTTCGCCGCCGCGCGCCTCGTACAGCAGGCGCGCATCGCGGCTGGCGTGATGCCGCGGGCCGAAGATCACGGGGATCCCGAAGCTCGCGGGTTCGAGCACCGAGTGCAGCCCGGCGGCATGGAAGGCGCCGCCCACGAACGCCGCGTCGCCCAGCGCGTAGAGATCGCCGAGCACACCGACGCGGTCTACCAATACCACGTCGTCGGCGGCGGTCGCCGCATCGAGCGTGGCGAGCGTGAGTCCGGCCTGCTCGGCCCAGTGGCGAATGGGCGCCAGATGCGACTCATGCGGCTCGTGCGGGGCGATGATCAGCCGCGCGTCGGGCACGGTCACACGCAGCGCACGCCACGCGGCAAGGAGCACACGTTCGTCGGCGGGCCAGGTGGAGCCCGCAACGAGCGTCGGCCGGTTGGCGCGCAGCGGCGCGAGCAGCGGCGACGCGAGGTTCTTGCTTTGCGCGCGGGCGGCGACCTGATCGTAGCGCGTGTCGCCGGTGACGCGGATGCGTGCGCGCGCGACGCCGAGCAGGGCCAGCCGATCGGCATCGTCGGGGTCGATTGCGCCGACGGCGTGCATCGCCGCGTAGGCCTCGTGCAGCAGCGCACGCGCCAGCGGCCCGCGCCGGCCTGACCCTTCCGCGAGCGTCGCGGAAATCATGCCGATCTTCACGCCGCGCGCCGCGGCGGTGGCGGTGAGCACCGGCCAGACGTCGAGCTTGCTGTACACGAGGGCCGTCGGGCGCGCGGCATCGAGCATCGCCACGGCATTCGCGAAGCGATCGAACGGCAGGTACGTCGCGAGGTCGGCCTCGAGACTCTTGGCGAAGCGTTCGGCGCTCGGGGAGAAGTGCGTGTAGACGATCTGCACGTCGGGCCGCCGCTCGCGCAGCAGCTGGATGACTGGCCGCGCCTGCAGGCCCTCGCCCACGGACGGCGCATGGAACCACACCAGCGGTCGCGCGGGATCGCGACGTACCCGCGCGAATTCGCGGAAGGGCCCGAGTGCGTCACGACGCGCGCGCAGCGAGCGGGCGACCTTCCCCTGACCGGGGAGCGGGAGCTGCGCCGCCCACTCGCCGGCGGCCATCAGGGCGGCGTAGGGCCAGGCCAGTGCGGCGCGCAGCACGTGACCTGGTCAGCGCGCTTGCGCGGACTCGGCGAGCGCCGCGTCCACGGCGCGCGCGAACACCTCGTACGGTTGTGCGCCAACGAGCACCTGCCGGCCGATGAGGAACGTCGGCGTGGAGCCGACGCCCAGGCGGTTCACGCGCGAGACGTCGGCGTCGATGAGCGCGCGCGTCGCACCGTCGCGGATGCAGCGGCGGAACCGCGGGATATCCCGCACGTGGCGTGTGGCGAGGGAATCGAAGTATGGCTCGACATCGAACTTCGACTTCCACGCGTCTTGCGTGGCGAACAGCGCGTCGGCTACGGGCCAGAACGCGCCCTGCTCGGCGGCGCACATCGCCGCCTCATGTGCGGGCGGCGCGTTGCGGTGCGTGTTGATGGGCAGGTTGAGGTACGCGATGCGCGCCTTGCCGGTACGCACGTAGTTGGTGATCAACCGCGGGGCGGTCTGCTCGTGCCAACGCTTGCAGAAGGGGCACTGGAAGTCCGAGATGACGACGATCCACACCGTGGCGGAATCGCGGCCTTCGATGCGGCCGAGGTCAGCGCGGGCGATCAGCGCATCGCGTGCGGTATCGAGGGCGGGTGTGGCGGCGTCGGCGGCGGGTGCCGCGGAGGCGGTCGTGGCCGAGGCGTCAGCCGCGGCGGCTCCGCAGGCGGCGAGCAGCAGTGCCGCGAGCGGAAGGAGGGGACGGGCGAGGCGCATACTATAAGGATACAAAGTCCCTGCCCTGAGCGCGGTCCCCCGAGGGTTGCTGGGCGGTCCCAGTGCGCGGGCGTCCGGGGTTGTGACGCGCTTGGCCTAGGCCGGGTAGTGCGGGCGTCCCCGTCTTCCGGGCGGCGACGGGTGTTCGGGTTTCGTTTGGAGAGGGTCGTGACGCAGTTGGTTTGGTGACTTGCGCCACACGTGACACCCGCGTTACCCTAAGCGGTCGGCCTACCCCCTTTAGCGGGGGGAAGTT
>CAZCIM010000086.1:0-3436 GCA_964498895.1 uncultured Gemmatimonas sp.
GTCAACGAAAGTGGAGCAACATCCCAAGCGCGGGGGCGGTAGCGGTTGTGGGGCCACGGCATCACTATTTCTGAAGGACTGCCGCGGCCCCACAACCGCATCTCATGGGAGCGCTTGCAGCAGAAGCACACGTTATGCGGAAGGGCGCGAGTCCACGGAGCTTCCGATGCTCCGGGACGCTACGGATCCGGCAGGCGCGAGACCCCAACGGCTCTTCGGGGTGGTCCGAGCGAAGAGATCCGCGTGCTCCCGCTCCGAACTCGATCGGCCTGGCGCACGGCGCACAATCGCGGCGCGGCCTAGGCCTCCGCATAACGCAGCTTGCTGCCGACAGGTGCATCTTGGTAGCGCGGGCTGCGCCCGCGCATTCTATTGGAGCACCTGCAGCAGAAGCATACGTTATCCGAACAGCAATCAATTGAGCATGCGGAAGATTCTGGTCACTTGCGTCCTTCTTGCTGCTGCGTCTACCGCGGCTGATGCGCAGTCTCAGGTGCTGCGGCTTGAGCCACCGAGAGATTCCGTCGCGCACGAGTTTACGCGCGTTTCGTCAGTCCGCGAGCTAAGCGATGGACGCATTCTCATCGTGGACTCCCGCGAGCGCAGCCTCATCGTTGCGAATCCAGCATCGGGCGCGATTGAAACGCTCGGACGCACCGGACGCGGGCCCCTAGAGTACGAGCGCCCGACGCGGCTCATCGCGCTAAGCGCTGACTCCACATTGCTGCTCGATCCCGGCACACGGCGCTGGCTCCTGCTCGTAGGATCGCGGATCGTGAGTACGCTCTCACCCAGTGACTCCGTCGTTGAGCGCACAGGCACGGCTGTCTTCGGCGCTGACCGGCTGGGCCACGTTGTCAGCACTTCGCTCATTGACCGCGAAGTTGTGGAGGGCGATCGACAGCGCGATCGCGTCGCCGTGCGCCGGACAAGTCGACAAACTGCCGCCACCGATACGTTGCTTGTCATGAAGGGCGTCGAATCGAATGTACAGGTGCAGACGACCAGTGGCGGCGTCAGCCGGAACATCTTGGAGCTGGCACTCTCTGTTCCCGAACAGGTGCTCTTGTTCTCCGATGGGTGGCTCGCCATCGCGCGTCAGCTTCCGTACCGCGTTGAATGGCGCGCCCCATCCGGCGACTCAATCGTTGGCCCCGCGCTGCCATGGACCAATCCGCGCGTGAGCGCAGCTGAGATCGAACTCTATCGCAAATCGATGGAGCAGCAACTGGGGCGAAGCATTCCTGCGCCGCTGACCGGCATCGCGTTCGTGGACGCGGTGTCACCGTTCTCGACGAATGCGCTTCAGGCGCTCCCGAATGGGACGCTGCTCATCGCGAAGTCTCGGTGGAGTGGCTCGCTGGGTACAGATTACGATGTCGTAGACCGACGCGGACGCTTGGTGGGTCAGGTTCGCCTTCCCGAGAACATCCGTGTCGTCGGCGTCGGCGCGCAGCATGTGTTCACCGTTTCCGTCGACGACGACGGTATTGAGACGGTGCGCAGGCATCGCTGGTCGTGGTGAGTCGGATAACGACGCTTGCTGCTGATGGTCGCGGGTGCGGATGGGTTGGGCGGGGCGTCCGTGATGCCCTAGGTTGGTTGCGGACGCCCCGCCCAACCCTTTTTATGTGAGCGTCCACAGCAGAAGCACACGTTATGCCGGCACACCAGCCCTCGGGTGTGCCGCTGTGGTTGCGGTCCCTGCTGAATGGACGTAGCATATCCGCTGGGCACTTAGGCTTCCCTCAGCAACCTGGAGCCGATTTCATGCGCACCTCAAAGACTCGATTCCTGTACCTCGTCTTGGCACTATCGCTGGGTGCTGGCGTTTCAGGTTTTCGATTCATCCCGCGCGAAGTGTCCGCCGAAGTAGCCTGCGCTGATGGCAGCTGTGCCGCTTCGTGCCGGTGCACGGCTGAACCCCTCTTGTCCTGCAGAGGGGTCACCGGGAAGAAGTGCGTGTGCCCCAGCGCGGAATGACGCGCGCCTAACGGTCGCGCTGGACTTGCGCACTTCAGTCGCCTCGTACCACACGAAGCACGCGGCGGCTGGCTGGCGCCGCGTGGCGCTACGCGCCGCAGTATGCTTAGCGGTTCCGGCTACGCTCGCCGCAGCGCAGGATATTCCCGCGAGCGTACAGTGGCCCAGCTCGCGAATGCCGGGACCGGGACGTACGATTTCGCTTCTCGGCCCCCCTCGGCTCGTTGTCGGATCGCCCCACGGCCCCGAAGCGCAACTCCTTTCGGGGGTCGTTGGGGCAACCCTCCTGCCAGACGGCGGAGTTGCTGTCGCTGATGGATCACTGCAGCGAGTGCTCTTCTTCGGCGCCGACGGTGACCTTCGGAGAATTGCTGGACGAGACGGCGACGGGCCCGGTGAGTTTCGCTTCCTTCGGTGGCTCGGGCGCTGCGTTCACGGTAGGGCACTCTTGGCATTCGATGGCGGGTCCCCGTCGGTCACATCGCTGTCGCAACGCGCTGAGCCGCCGATAGTCCGGTCACTTTCGTCGCGGCTCAGTTTTCAGCAACCACTGGCATGTATCCATCCGGACACGATGCTATTCGTGCTTGAAGGACCAGCCACTGCACTCCCTCCCGGCCGCTTCGCGAACGAGCCAACTGCGGTGGTGCGCGCAGTCCATGGCCGCGACCTAGACACGCTCGCCTCTGGCCAAGGCCGCATTTTCTATTTCTCTCGGCGAATGCCGGGTGCGTACGCAGATGTTCCTCTCCGGCCAACGACCCTAGCTGCCGTGGGATCTTCACGCATATTCGTCGTCGAGAGTGGATCAGATTCGATTCGAGTTCTCGATCTCGATGGAGTCCCCACCTCTACACTCGTGCTGGGTCTCCGTCGTGTTGAAGCGTCGCGCGCGCACTGGAATAGAAGTGTGAGCGAGCGAAAAGCACGCGAGCCGTTGCAGCGCACAAGGTTGATTCTCGACTCAGTTTTGGCTGAACTTGGGCCGGCGCGCGATTTGCCAATGATTGCTGAAATAGCCGCGGACTCAGAGAATCGCATATGGGTACGGACATTCGACAACTATCTCTCTCCATACGCGACATGGCTAGTCATCTCGTCCTCAGGCCGCCAAGTAGCGCGGGTAGTAGCGCCGCGTTCACTGAGACCACTGGAGATCGGCCGTGGCTACTTGATTGGCGTCGCCCGCGATGCCGATGATGTAGAGACTGTGGTTCTCTTTCGATTCCAAGCGCTCCCCGAGAGTTGATGCATTTTGGGCGACTAGCGGTCGCGACTTGCGGCATAACGACGCTTGCTGCCGACAGCCGCGACTGGTGATGCAGTTGTGGGGCAGCCGCGCTATTGTACGTGGGACAGCCTGCGGCAGCCCCACAACTGCTTTTTATTGAAGCGGCTGCAGCAGAAGCACACGTTATGCCGACCGAGCACCGCTCGCAGTTCGCGTTTCGAA
>CAZCIM010000087.1:0-3183 GCA_964498895.1 uncultured Gemmatimonas sp.
TGTGCGCGCCGAGGATCTCGCCGTGCTTCTCGTCGCGGATGACCTTCACGAAGCCTTCGGTCTCGCCGCTGGTGCGGGCGCGGCCGTTGGCCGAGAAGGGGAACTTGCCGACCTTGTACTTCAGGCCCTTCTCCTTGCACTGCGCTTCAGTGAGCCCGATGCTCGCGACTTCCGGGTGGCAGTAGGTGGCGTTCGGGATGTTGCCGTAGTTCACGGGGTGATGCTTGTGGCCGGCGATGATGTCGGCCACGACGTGGCCCTCGCGCGAACCCTTGTGCGCGAGCATCGGCGGGCCAGCGACGTCGCCGATCGCGTACACGCCCTTGGCGCTCGTCTCGAACTTGTCGTTGATCTTGATGAAGCCGCGTTCGGTGGTCTGCACGCCGGCTTCCTTAAGCCCGATGTTCTCGATGTTCGGGGCGCGACCGGCCGCGACGAGCACGAGGTCGAAGGTCATGTCCTTCTTCTCGCCGTTGGCTTCGACGGGAATCGTGACGTTGTTCTTGCCCTTCTTCACGGTGCCCAGCTTGGCGCCGGTGATGACCTCGATGCCGCGCCTCTTGAACGACTTCGCGAGCTCGGCCGAGCAATCCTCGTCCTCGACGGGCAGGATGCGCGGCATGACCTCGAGGATCGTGACCTTGGAGCCGAAGGCGTTGAACACGT
Organism: uncultured Gemmatimonas sp.; assembly: GCA_964498895.1. Taxonomy (GTDB): domain Bacteria; phylum Gemmatimonadota; class Gemmatimonadetes; order Gemmatimonadales; family Gemmatimonadaceae; genus Pseudogemmatithrix. The sequence continues at coordinate 667 of CAZCIM010000087.1, forward strand.
CAGCGAACTCGCAGCCGACGGCGCCAGCGCCGATGACGGCCATCGTGGCGGGGGCCTTCTCGAGCGTCAGCGCCTCGTCGGACGAGAGCACGAGCGTCTTGTCGAGATCGAGCCCGATCTGGGGCAGGCCCTTCACGCGCGAGCCGGTGGCGATGACCACGCCCTTGGTGGCCGTGTGCGTCTCGGTCTTGCCGTCCACGCCGGTGACCTTCACCGACTTGTTGGGGCCCAGCGTGCCGGTGCCCTTGAGCCAGGTGATCTTGTTCTTCTTGAAGAGGAACTCGACGCCCTTGGAGTTCTGCGCCGAGACCTGGCGCGAACGCTTCATCGCGACGCCGTAGTCCAGCGTGACCTTCTCGGCCGTGACGCCGAACTCCTTGCCCTTCGCGACCTTCTGCGCGATGGACGCGGCTTCGAGCAGCGCCTTGGCGGGGATGCAGCCCCAGAGCACGCAGGTGCCGCCGAGGCCTTCGCGCTCGACGACGCCGACGTTGAGGCCGAGCTGGGCGCCGCGGAGGGCGGCGACGTAGCCGGCGGGGCCGCCGCCGAGGATGAGGAGGTCGAACGTTGCCATGGCTTATAACTGCAGTTGGAAGTTGGGAGTTGAGAGTTGGGAGTGAACGGCACTGCAACTGCCGAGCTCCCAACCTCTGACAACTTGGTGACTCAGAACAATAGCAACAGCGGGTTCTCGATCAGGCGGCGCAGCGTCTGGAGGAACTTGGCGCCCACCGCTCCATCAATGATACGGTGGTCGCAGCTCATCGTGACGCGGAGCTTCTTCTTGACCTCGAAGCCGCCGTCGGGGCCGACCTGCACCTTGTCCTCGATGGCGCCGATTGCGAGGATCGCGGCCTCGGGCGGGTTGATGATCGCGGTGAACTGGTCGATCTGCATCATGCCCAGGTTGCTCACCGAGAACGTGCTACCCGTGAACTCCTCGGGCTTGAGCTTGCGCTCGCGCGCCTTCTTCGCGAGGACCTTGGCCTCGGCGCTGATCTGCGCCATGCCCTTGGTCTGCGCGTCGAAGATCACCGGGACGATCAAGCCATCATCCGTCGCGACGGCCATGCCAAGGTGCACGGTGTTGAAGTAGCGGATCTTGTCGCCGAGCCAGTGCGCGTTGACTTCCGGATGCTGCGTGAGCGCGGTGGCGACGGCCTTCAGGATGATGTCGTTGAAGCTGACCTTGAACGCATCGCCCAGCTCGGCGGCGGCGCTGCGAAGCTCCGCGGCGCGCGAGAGGTCGAACTCGGCCGTGAGGTAGAACGTCGGAATCGGGCCGATGGACTCGCCGAGGCGCTTGGCGATGGTCTTGCGGATCTGCGTGAGCGGTTCGTCGCGGAAGGCTTCGCCGTTGAACGCGGCGGCCGCGCGGAACGTCGGCGCTGCAGCGGCGGGGGCCGGAGCGGAGGCAGCGGCGCGCGGCGCGGCGCCCTGCATCGCGGCTTCGATGTCGCGCTTGACGATGCGACCGCCGGGGCCGGAGCCTTGGATGTTGCGGATGTCGAGACCCGCGTCACCGGCAATGCGGCGCGCGAGCGGCGACGCCGTCACGCGCCCCGTGGCCGTCGCGGCCGCGGCGACGGGCGCTGCAACCGGAGCCGCTGCCGGAGCTGCTGCGGCCGGAGCCGCCGCTGCTGCTGCAGCGGGTGCCGCGGGCGCCGCAGCTGCAGGAGCGGCAGCGCCGCCGAGCAGCGCGGAGATGTCTTCGTCGGCGCCAGCGATGATGCCGACGAGCGAGCTCACCGGCGCCGTGGTGCCTTCGGGAATCAGATGCTTGCGCAGGATGCCGTCGCCGCGGGCGACGAGCTCCATGACGGCCTTGTCGGTCTCGACCTCGGCGAGCACGTCACCTTGCTTGACGGCGGCGCCCTCGGCCTTGACCCACTTCACCAGCCGTCCCTCTTCCATCGTCGGCGAGAGGGCCTCCATGAAGACCTTAGTCGACATACATCACCTTCTTCACGGCAGCGATGGTCTTGGCGAGGTCCGGCTTCGCGTTCTTCTCGAGCGTCTTGGCGTAAGGCATCGGCACGTCTTCCTGGTGAACGCGCACGACCGGCGCGTCGAGGTCATCGAAGCATTCGCGCTGGATGTAATCCACGACCTGGGCACCGATACCGGCGAGTTCCCAGCCTTCCTCGAGGACGACGGCGCGGTTGGTCTTGCGCACGGAGGTCACGATCGCCTCGACGTCCATCGGACGCACGGTGCGGAGGTCGACGACATCCACCTTGATGCCTTCCTTGGCGAGCTGGTCGGCAGCGTTCATCGCGACGAGCACCATCTTGCCGTTGGTGATGATCGAGCAGTCCGAACCCTCGCGCTTCAGGTCGGCCTTGCCGATCGGCACGATGTAATCGTGCTCAGGCACTTCGCCCTTGGTGTTGTAGAGCATTTCGCCCTCGAGCACCACGACCGGGTTGTCGTCGCGGATCGCAGCCTTGAGCAGGCCCTTCGCGTCGTACGGCGTGCCCGGCGTGACGACCTTGATGCCGGGGATGTGCGCGAGCC
>CAZCIM010000088.1:0-2800 GCA_964498895.1 uncultured Gemmatimonas sp.
AGCTCCAGGAGCGCAAGGCGAAGCTCGCCGGCGGCGTGGCGGTGATCAACGTCGGTGCCGCGACCGAGAGCGAGATGAAGGAGAAGAAGGCCCGCGTCGAGGACGCGCTGCACGCGACCCGCGCGGCCGTCGAGGAAGGCATCGTCCCGGGCGGCGGCGTCGCGCTGGTGCGCGCGCAGGCCGCGCTCAAGGGCGTCAAGCTCGAGAGCGACGAGCAGATCGGCGTGGACATCATCCGTCGCGCCATCGAGGAGCCGATCCGCATGATCGTGCAGAACGCGGGTGGCGAAGGCTCGATCGTCGTCGAGAAGGTGCGCGCCTCGAAGGACAAGAACTTCGGCTACAACGCCTTCAGCGACACCTACGAGGACCTCGTCCTCGCCGGCGTCATCGACCCGACGAAGGTGACCCGCACGGCGCTGCAGAACGCCGCGTCGATCGCCTCGCTCCTCCTCACCACGGAAGCGCTCATCGTGGAGAAGAAGGAAGACAAGCCGGCCCCGGCCGCGCCGGGTGGCGGCGGCATGGGTGGCATGTACTAAGCCGGAACCGTCGCTCCCGACCGTCGCACCTGTCTCCCGCTTCCGGCCGCTCGACGGGCTGGAAGAGGGAAGACGGGGCAGGGGCGGGGAGGGAGATACGAGAATGCGGGAGAGGTGGGTACGACGTGAGACGGGGGGCGACGCAATGCGTCGCCCCCCGTCTCACGTCTGCCCCCCTTCTCCCACATTTCCGTATCCCCATCTCCGCCCGTGCCCCCATCTTCCGTCTCCCGCTTCGGACGGGAGCGGGGGCTTCAGTTATTCGGCAACACCGCCGCCGCCTTCTCCGACGAGTCGATCTGGTCCGCCACCACGCGGATCAGGCCCGACGCGATGTCGTACACCCAACCGTGCAGCATCGGGCGCTTGCCACGCTCCCAGCAGTCGCGGATGACGGGCGTGCGCGAGAGGATGCCCAGCTGCTGCAGCACGTTGAGCTCCGCGACCTTCGCGAGCTTCTGCTTCGGGTCCGTCAGCGCGTCGAGCTCGTCCTTGTGCCAGCGCAGCGTGTTGCGGATGTCGGAGAGCCAGTGGTCCACGACGCCGTTCGACGCCGGGCCCATCGCCGCCTTGAGCGCGCCGCAGTTGTCGTGGCCGCAGACGATCACGTGCGGCACGTCCAGCACGTTGATCGCATAGTGCAGCACGGAGAGCACGTTCACGTCGGTGCTCCACACCTGGTTGCCGATGTTGCGGTGCACGAACATGTCGCCGGGCAGCGCGCCGGTCATGCGCTCCAGCGGCACGCGGCTGTCCGAACAGCCGATCATGAGGAAGTGCGGCGTCTGGCCGAGGTCGGTGCGCTTGAAGAACTCGGGATCCTGCGCGAGCATCTCGGTCGCCCACGCACGATTGTTGGCCAGCAGGGTCTTGAAGGAATCCATTGCTGCCTCGGGTTACGTGGCCGACGGGCCAACGGGGGGGAAGCCAACCAGTCGCAGGTCGATGTTCCGCTGCGGGGCCAAGGCTTGGAAGTTGCCGATCACCTCGAGCACGTCGGCATCGAGTCGGCGCGTGCGGCGGGCGTCCAACTCGATGCGGCTGCCTTCCGGCAGGGCCTCGAGCATCGTGAGCAGCGCCGCCTTGTGGAGGAAGTTCACGTTGTCGTGCAGCTGCAGGCGCTTGAGCACGGCGCCCGGCGCGCTGACCTCCGTGTACGGGGGGCTCTGCACGTGATCCCGCAGGATCACGATCACGCCGACCGCGAGGCCCACGAGGATGCCGCGCAGCAGGTCCGTCACGAGAATCACGCCCACGGTGAAGAAGAACGAGAACGCGTATGCGCGGCCGCGCTTGAGGGCGGCTTTGAACAGCGCCGGGTTCGCGAGCTTGTAGCCGACGTGGATCAGCACGGCCGCCAGCGCCGCCAGCGGGATCGTGTTCAGCAACCCGGGAATCGCCAGCGCGGCGACCAACAACCACACGCCGTGCAGCACCGCGGACCAGCGCGTCTTGGCACCCGCCGCGATGTTCGTGGCCGAGCGCACGATCACGCCGGTCACCGGCAGGCCGCCGATCAAGCCCGACACGAGGTTGCCCGCGCCTTGGGCGATCAACTCGCGGTCGGTGTCGGCCTCGCGATGCCACGGGTCCATCTCATCCGTGGCCTGCAAGGACAGCAGCGACTCGAGCGACGCCACCACGGCCAGCGTCACGCCGACTTGCCACACCGCGGGACGCAGCAACGCATCCCACGCGGGGAAGGTGAACTGCCCGAAGAACGACCCCAGCGAATCCGGCACGGGCACGCTCACCAAGTGCGACGCGCCGATCACCAGCTCCGGCGCCATCGCGGCGAACAGCGCGTTCATGCCCACGCCCAGCAGCACGATCGCCAACGGGGCCGGCACGCCCTTCAAGGGCTTCAGCGGACCCTTGCCCCAGGCGAAGAGCAACGGCAACGAAACAGCCGCGATGATGGCCGCACCCCATTCCACGTGGCGGAACGCTTCCGCCAAGCCGGTGACCGTGGACTCGGCGTTCGACTGCATGAATGCGTCGTCGCCCATCGCGTCGGCGTCGTAGCCGACCGCGTGCGGCACCTGCTTCAGGATGAGCATGAGGCCGATGGCCGAGAGCATGCCCTTGATCACGGCCGACGGGAAGTAGTAGCCGATCACGCCCGCGCGCAGCAGGCCGAACACGATCTGCAACGCACCGGCAATGATCACCGCGGCGAGAAACGCGTCGAAGCCGCCGAGCTGCGTGATCGCGGCGAGCACGATGGCCGTGAGGCCCGCCGCGGGGCCGCTCACCAT
>CAZCIM010000089.1:0-2749 GCA_964498895.1 uncultured Gemmatimonas sp.
TTACAGGCCTGCACACCAGAATAAAGGCGCTCTCGACACACCACGAAGAGCGACTGTTGACGCCGACCGAAAACTGACCATCTGAAGGCGGTGGTGCCGCTTCAAAATTGACCAGGGTGTATCACGCGACTGCTGAATTTTTTGGCAGGAGCAAACAAGGTGATCACCATGGACATGATTGGCAAGGTCAGGCGCATGAAGATGCGCGACGGGGTCTCGATCAGTGAGATCGCGAGGAAGACGGGTTTGTCGAGGAACACCGTCAAGAAGTGGCTGAAGGCGCCGGCGACGGTAGAGCCGCGGTATGAACGCCCAGCCAAGGCGGGCAAGCTCTCGGCGTTCGAGGCGACGCTGGTGGCGGCGCTCAAGACGGATGCGCACCGGGCGCGAGATCAGCGGCGCACGGCACGCGCGCTGTTTGTGCAGATCCAGGCCCAGGGCTACCGGGGCGGCTACAGCGCGGTGACGGATTTCATCCGGGCGTGGCGGCTGGATTCGGGCAAGGACACCACGAAGGCATTTGTGCCGCTGAGCTTCGAGCTGGGCGAGGCGTTCCAGTTTGACTGGAGCGAAGAAGGCATCGTGGTGGGCGGGGTGTACCACCAGGCGCAGGTGGCGCACCTGAAGCTGTGCGCCTCCAGGGCGTTCTGGCTGGTGGCGTACCCCAGCCAGGGGCACGAGATGCTGTTCGATGCTCACACCCGCTCGTTTGCGGCGCTGGGCGGCGTGGCCCGCCGGGGCATCTACGACAACATGAAGACGGCGGTGGACAAAGTCAAGAAGGGCAAGGGCCGGGTGGTCAATGCCCGGTTTGCTGCGATGTGCAGCCACTACCTGTTCGATGCGGACTTCTGCAACGTGGCCTCGGGCTGGGAGAAGGGGGTGGTGGAGAAGAACGTGCAGGACAGCCGGCGGCGGGTATGGCTGGAGGCACGCGAGCGCAAATTCACGAGCTTTGCTGAGCTCAATGCTTGGTTGGCCGAGCGCTGCAAGGCGGTGTGGGCGGACACGCCCCACCCGGAACATCGCGAGCTGAGCATCGCCGATGTGCTGCAGGCCGAGCGCGAGCACCTCATGGGCATGCCAGCGCCGTTTGACGGCTACGTGGAGCGCCCCGCGCGGGTGAGCAGCACCTGCCTGGTGACGGTGGCGCGCAACCGCTACTCGGTGCCCTGCGAGTGGGCCGGCCACATGGTGAGCACGCGGCTGTACCCCACCCGGGTGGATGTGGTGGCGGCTGACGCACTGGTGGCCAGCCACGAGCGGGTATTGAACCGGGGGCAGACGGTGTTCGACTGGCAGCACTACATCGAGCTGGTGCAGCGCAAGCCCGGGGCGTTGAGAAACGGCGCGCCGTTTGCCGACCTGCCCCGGCCGCTGGCCCAACTGCGCCACGCCCTCATGCGCCACGCGGGCGGCGACCGGGTGCTCTCCGAAGTGCTGGCGCTGGTTCCCACGGCGGGGCTGGACGCGCTGCTGGTGGCGGTGGAACTGGTCCTTGAGCACGCCACACCCAGCGGTCACATCAGCGTGGAGCATGTGCGCAACGTGCTGGCGCGCCTGAGCGATCCACAGCGCCCGCCGCCGGCGGACACGGCCTTGGCGCTGCGCGAGGCACCTCGCGCCGACACCCACCGCTACGACCGGCTGCGTGGCGCCCAGACCCGGGAGGGCGGCTATGTCCACTGATGTGCTGCTCGAACTCAAGGGCCTGCGGCTGTACGGCATGGCCAGTGCCTGGGGTGACCTGCTGGGGCAAGGGGAGTCGGCAGCGCTGCAGAGCGCGCGCTGGCTGCTGGAGCACCTGTTGCAAGCCGAGGGGGTGGACCGGGCGATGCGCTCGGTGTCGTACCAGATGAAAGCGGCGCGATTCCCCATGCACCGGGATCTGGCGGGCTTTGACTTCGAGGCCTCGGCGGTGGAGCGGTCGCTGGTCAGCCAACTGGCTAGCATGGCGTTCACCGATGACGCCCACAACGTGGTGCTGATCGGCGGGCCTGGGACCGGCAAGACGCACCTGGCCAGCGCACTGGGCATTGCCGCCATCACGCAGCACGGCAAACGGGTGCGCTTCTTCTCAACGGTCGATCTGGTCAACGCGCTGGAGCAGGAGAAAGCACAAGGGCGTGCAGGGCGTATCGCGTCCAGCCTGCTGCACGTGGACTTGCTCATCCTCGATGAGCTGGGCTATTTGCCATTCAGCCAGGCCGGTGGGGCGCTGCTGTTTCACCTGCTCAGCCGGCTGTACGAGCACACCAGCGTGATGATCACGACCAACCTGGCGTTTGCCGAGTGGTCCAGCGTGTTTGGTGACGCGAAGATGACCACCGCACTGCTGGACCGGCTGACGCACCACTGCCACATCGTGGAGACGGGCAACGAGTCCTACCGATTCCGTCACAGTTCAGCCCAGGTCAAGGCCAAGGGCAAAGCACGCGAGCAGGCCAAAGACAAGGGAAAGACGGTGGTTCAAACACCAGCATCGGAGCCATTCTGAGAGGCCCGGCCGCCAGCAAGCCGCTGCGGGCTACGCCCTTCGCGGCTTGCTGGCGGCAATCCACATTCGAGCGAGAAGGAGACTCAAGAAGCAGCGTTGATCGTATAGTTATCCACAACCGGACATCAAAAACCCGGTTCAGGCCCCTGGTCAAAATTCAATCGGCACACCTGGTCAATTTTGAATCGGCGCCAACAGTTCTGGCGGATTACCGAACGCGTGTGGCGGCTCAAGCCCACCGCGAAAGGGAGA